>NZ_CACVCG010000046.1 GCF_902729435.1 Magnetospirillum sp. UT-4 | reverse complement strand
ATGAGGCGGGCCACGCCCGAGAGACGCCGCCTGCGGCGGCTCCTCAGGGTGAGGCCCGAATGAGACGGAGTTCCGGCCAAACTCGACGCCTATGGCCCTCACCCCGCCGCCTACTCCCGCATCCGGCGCACCGCGTCGATCAGCGCGGCGGTCGAGCCGTCATGACACCCGGCCGGGCTTGCGGTGGACAATTCCGGCAGGATGACCTTGGCCAGCTGCTTGCCCAGTTCGACGCCCCACTGGTCGTACGAATTCACGTCCCACACCACGCCCTGGACGAACACCTTGTGTTCGTAAAGGGCGATCAGCATGCCCAGCGTGTGGGGATCAAGCTGCCGGTACAGCAGGGTGTTGGTCGGCCGGTTGCCCGGAAACACCCGGTGCGCCGCCTGCGCGTCGCTCAGCTTGGGGTTCTCGGCCTTGACCTCGGCCAGGGTCTTGCCGCGCATCAGCGCCTCGGGCTGGGCCAGGGCATTGGCCAGCAGCATCAGGTGATGGCCGCCCAGCTCGTTGTGGCTGTTGGCGGCGGCCAGGAAGTCGCAGGGGATCGGCTTGGTGCCCTGGTGGATCAGCTGGTAGAAGGCGTGCTGGCCGTTGGTGCCCGGCTCGCCGAACACGATGGGGCCGGTCTGCCAGTGCACCGGCGCGCCGTCGCGCGCCACCCCCTTGCCGTTGCTCTCCATGTCCAGCTGCTGCAGGTAGGCCGGCAGCCGGCGCAGATACTGGTCGTAGGGCAGCACCGCATAGGCCTGGGCCCCCAGGAAGTTGTTGTACCAGACCCCCAGCATGGCCAGCACCACCGGCATGTTGGCCTCCAGCGGCGCGGTGCGGAAATGCTCGTCCATGGCGAAGGCGCCGTCCAGCAGCTCGGCGAAGCGCTCGAAGCCGATTGCGACGGCGATGGACAGGCCGATGGCCGACCACAGCGAATAGCGCCCGCCGACCCAGTCCCAGAACTCGAACATGTTGGCCGGGTCGATGCCGAAGGCGCGCACCGCCGGTTCGTTGGTGGACAGCGCCACGAAGTGCTTCGGCACCGCCGCCTCGCCCAGGGCGCCCACCAGCCAGGCCTTGGCGGTGGCGGCGTTGGCGATGGTCTCCTGGGTGGTGAAGGTCTTCGAGGCGACGATGAACAGGGTGGTCTCGGGCCGGCACAGCTTCAGCGCCTCGGCCATGTGGGAGCCGTCGACGTTGGAGACGAAATGCACCCGCAGCCCCGGCTGCTGGTAGGGGGTCAGCGCCTCGGCCACCATGGCCGGGCCGAGGTCGGAGCCGCCGATGCCGATATTGACCACGTCGGCCATGGGCTTTCCGGTCGCCCCGGTCCAGGCGCCCGACCGCACCCGGCCGGCGAAGTCCTTCATCTTGTCCAGCACCGCCCGGATGCCCGGCATGACGTCGTGGCCGTCCACCGTCACCGCCTTTGCCGAGCGGTTGCGCAGCGCGGTGTGCAGCACGGCGCGGCCTTCGGTGGCGTTGATGGGCTGGCCGCCGAACATGGCGGCGCGCATCTCCTCCAGCCCGGCCTGGCGGGCGAGGTCGGCCAGCAGGGGCATGGTCTGGTGGGCGATGCGGTTCTTGGAATAATCCAGCAGCAGGTCGCCGAGGCGGAGGGTGAAGGCATCGGCGCGCCCGGGATCACGCGCGAACATGTCGCGCATGTGTTCGGGCGCCATGGCCTCGGCGTGGGCCTCCAGCAGCTTCCAGGCCGGCAGGCCGGTGGGATGTGCCATGTCCGTCTCCCTCCTCGTTTTCCCGGGAGTCTAGCAGAGGGGCGCTGCCCCGGCCACCCGCCGGGCACGAAAAAAGGGAGGCCCCTGCGGGCCTCCCTCGATACCGTGGAGCGGGGCGGGGATCAGACCACCATCAGCACCGCGCCCGAGGCGGCGATGGCGGCGCCGGTGCCGCGCACCAGCAGCTCGCCCTTCTCGCGCACCAGGCGGGCGATGCCCAGCGACCCGAACACGCCGGCGGCGTGCAGCAGGCCGGTGGCCACCAGGAAGCCGGCGCCGTAGAGAACCGGGGCGGCGGCCGCCGGCATCTCGGCACCGTGGGCGTGGCCGTGGAAGATCGCCAGGGCGGCGACCACCGCCATGCCGAGCGGCAGGGCCGGCTTCAGCTTCAGCGCCACGACGGTGCCCAGCAGCACCACCGAGGCCAGGATCGCCAGTTCCACCGCCGGCAGCCCGATGCCGGCCATGCCCAGGGCGCCGCCCGCCACCATGGCCGCCAGGAAGGCCAGCGGCATCAGCCACACGGCGCGGCCGCCCGCCTGCACCGCCCACAGGCCCACCGTCACCATGGCCAGCAGATGGTCGAGGCCGCCCACCGGATGGGCGAAGCCGGCCACCAGGCCGGCGCCGTGGGCGCCCCCGGTATGGGCGAAGGCCGGCAGGGCGGCAAGGGCGATGGCGGCGGCCGGCAGCAGGCGAAGCAGCTTCATGGGGGGAGATCCTTGCATTGGTCGAAATCGGCCGCCATTATGCGACTGGGTCATCGCCACATGCAAGCGCGAAAGGGTCGGCCATGCACGGCAGCCATCACGGCCACCGAAGCCACGAGCACAAGCACGACCACAGCCACGCCCACACCCACGTGCATACCCATCCCCACGCCCATGGCGAGGTGGTCCACAGCCACGCCCACGCCCATACCCACCAGCACGACCACCTGCACCAGCATTCCCACCCCCATGGCCACGACGGGGACGAGCACGCCCACGACGACCCGCGCCACGGCTGGAAGCCGCACGAGCACCACCACGAGCCGGACGACCTGCCCGACCACGACCATTCGCATTGATGGGCGGTCTCAGACCTCGCGGCCGTTGGAGCGCTTCCACTGCGCCAGCGGGGCGGCGGCGTGGGTGGCGACGAAGGGGACGTATTTGCGGTCCTCGCCCAGGATGTGGGTGACCAGCCAGTTCTCGATCAGCTCGAACAGCCGCCGCCCGTCCACCGTGTCGCCGCGCTCGACGTCGGATTTCAGCGCGAACACCACGTCGTACATGCGGTCGTGCAGCTCCTTGTGGGCGCGCCAGTCGGGATAGCCGGCGCGCTTCATCTCCTGCTCCTCCTCGCTGAAATGGACCAGCACGAAGTCCTCCAGCGTCGCCACCACCGCCTTCACCTCGGCGTCGTTGCCCTCGGCATCGAGCAGCGGATGCAGCCGGTTCAGGCAGTCGATGATCATCCGGTGATGACCGTCCAGGGTCTCGGCGCCGACCGACATCTCGGTGGTCCACTCGATGAACTGCATGATCAACCTTCCATCAGGACGCGGATATGGGCGGCGACGCAGGCCGCCAGGGCTCGGGTCTCGTAGCCGCCTTCCAGCAGCGACACCACGCGGCGGCCGGCGGTCTCGCGGGCGACCGCCAGCAATTCGCGGGTGACCCATTCGAAATCGGCCACCTGCAGGCGGAAATGCGCCATGGGATCGGCGGCATGGGCGTCGAACCCGGCCGAGAGGATGACGAAATCGGGGGCGAAGGCACGCAGGCGCGGCAGGATGGTTTCCACATAGGCGGCGCGGAACGGCTCCGAGCCGGTGCCGGCCGGCAGCGGCACGTTGACCACCACCGCCCCGCCGGGGCCGCCGGTCTCCTCGGCCAGGCCGGTATAGGGGAAGGCGTCGGCCTGGTGGCTCGAGGCGTAGAAGGTCCCTGGCTGGTCCCACAGCACCTGCTGGGTGCCGTTGCCGTGATGGACGTCGAAATCGATCACCGCCACCGACTTGAAGCCGTGGGCGTGGCGGGCGTGCAGCGCCGCGATGGCGGCGTTGGAGAACAGGCAGAAGCCCATCACCGCCTCGCGCTCGGCATGGTGGCCGGGCGGCCGGGTGGCGACGAAGGCGTTGCGGCTGCGCCCGGTGGCGACCTCGTCGACGGCGGCGCAGGCCGCTCCGGCCGACCGCAAAGCGGCATCGCCCGATTTCGGCGAGACGAAGGTGTCGCCGTCCAGCTCGACGCAGCCGTCGTCGGGGATCGCCCCCATGACATTGTCGAAATGGACCCGGCTATGGGCGCGCAGGATCTGCTCGACGGTGGCCGCCGGCGCCTCCTCGCGCGGGACATACATGAACTCCTCGCGGTCGAGGATGTGGGCGATGGCGCGCAGGCGGTCGGCGCATTCGGGGTGGAACTCGCCGGTGTCGTGCTCGAGACACACCGGATGGGAATAGATCACCGTCGATGACAATGGGCGGTTCCTCGGCAGCCAGGGCGGCCGGCCGCGCGACGAACGCCCCGACCAGCCCGAATCGGCGCGAGTGTACGCCAAAGGTATGAGCCGCGAAATGCCCCATCAACCGCCCGGAGAGCACGGGGGGCATGCGTTGGGATGGGGGGTGGGGGGCTGGACTCTGACGCAGAATCTGCCCCCCCATATCCGCCGGTACAAAAACAGAACTCTTGGCGTCCGCCCCGTTAGTTGTTAGACTTCCCGCCGAAAGGCAGGGGGCGGTTAGAAATGGCGCGCAATTCCTTCGTTTCGCTGTTCTCCGGTGCGGGCGGACTGGATATCGGCCTCGAGGAGGCCGGCTGGGTATGTCACTACGCTTCCGATTTGGACCAGGACGCCGTCGAGACGCTGACCGCCAACAAAGGGCGCCGCTTGGCCCGCTCCGTCGCCTTGAACGAGGCCTTCGTCGAACGCGCCGACGTGCGGCACTCCATGGGCCGGGACATCCTGGCGAAGGGCGGCATCCGCCGGGGCGACGTCACGTTGCTCGCCGGCGGTCCGCCGTGCCAGTCCTGGAGCAGCGCCGGTCATCAGCATGGTTTCGAGGATCCGCGAGGGCAACTGTTCGCGGACTTCGTGCGCCTTGCCGGCGAACTGGATGTTCGTTGGCTCGTGTTCGAGAATGTCCGAGGGCTGCTGACGGCCCGCGGTCCCGACGGTGTCCCCGGCACGGCACTGCAGCTGATCCGCGCCAAGTTGCTGAGCGCCGGCTTCCAGACGGCGGTCACCCTGCTGAATGCCGCCGATTTCGGGCTTGCGCAACGGCGCGTCCGGCTGTTCGTCATCGGCTACCGCGCCGGCGACATTCCCCCGTTTCCGGTCGCGACCCACGGCAAGGACCCGGTTGACGGGCTGAAGCCCTGGATGCCGCTGCGCGCGTGCCTGAGCACGCTTTCTCCGTTGGCCGAGGACGAGGTGATCCGCCCCTCGGGGAAACTGGCCCACGACCTGGCCCTGGTGTCACCGGGGTCGGGGGTCAAAAGCCCGGGCAAGGCGGAAACGACCCGTCCCGGCGGGCATTGGGGGTACAAGCAGGGGGCCTTCGTGGCCGACCTTGCCGTTCCGGCGCGCACGGTTACCGCCAGCGCGCAGCAGGACTGGGTGAAGGACCCCGTGCTGGGGCTCCGCCGTCTGTGCCCCAGAGAGTGCGCCGCCATCCAGACGTTCCCCCCGACCTGGGCGTTCGCAGGCAACCGGACGAGCCAGTACCGGCAGATCGGCAACGCGGTTCCGCCCAGGCTCGCCGAACTGGTCGGGAAATCGCTCCTCGACCACGTCGCCTCCCAACCGACGAGCGGGGCCGTCCATCATCTGGCGCTCCTGCCGCTGCCGGACGAGCTTGCGAAGGCCGTTCGCTACACGGCCAAGGAAGAGGCTCGGAACGGCCAGTCCCGAAGGGCGGCGGCACCCCGGCGCGTTTCCAGGATTCCGGTTCTGCGAACGACGGCGATCTAGCCTGATGGCCGACGACCTCAAGGCCATCCACGCCGCGCACGCGGCCGAAGCCAAGCGCCTGTACCAGGAGGCGCGAGACCCGGAAGAAGGGGCCGCGGATTGGAAGCTGGCCCTACGGGGGGCTCGCCATGTCTTGGCGGAAGCGCTTCGGGCCTCCAACTACTTATCGACCATCGCAGTCGCCCTCATGGAGAGCGGCGGCCATATGCTGGCCCTGAGGCATTTCCTCGCCCCGCCCATCAGCCAGGATCAGTTCAAATTGCTATGCCCGACCTGGCCGAAGACCAGCGAGAAGAGTGGCTCGCCTGTTGGCGCAGGTCCGGCCGTCGCTGTAGCGGAAATGTTCGCACAATGGCGGGACCGTCACTTGACCCGCTGGCTTGACGCTGGACGCAAGCCAACACGTGTGGAATTGAGGGAGGTGCTGCTGGCCCTTTCGCCGTTGATCGCCGCGCAGACCTTCGCGACCACTCGGCGAAACCGCCTTGCGGCGAAGCAGGAACAAGCCGTCATTGAGTTGCTGGAAGCGAAGGGGTGGACCCGCCGTCCCAGTCGTCTCATCGACCGGCGGGCTGCGGTCCCCGAAAAGCACTTCATGCATAAGACGCGGTTTGCGACTGCGACAACCACCCCCCAAGAGGTGGATGTGGCTTGCGGATTGCGTGACACTCTCGTCCTGGCGATGGAATGTAAGGTCACCAACGACGAAACGAATTCCGTCAAGCGCGTGAACGACGTCCTGAAGAAGGCCGAGGCCTGGAAGACCCATTGGGGAAGCTTCGTGGTGACCGCCGCCCTGCTGGAGGGCGTCATCGCCGCCAAGGATGTGGAGCGCCTCATCGACGCCAAGGTCCATGTTTTCTGGTCGCACCAACTCGACGCCTTCTCGGAGTGGCTCGACAGGCAGTTCTGAGATCCGGTCTCCCGGAATTACGGTGCCAGCGAGAATGACGCGTCACCGCACCCATCCCCCACACCCACGAGGGCCGCCCCCCGTCCTACCAATCCGGAATTACGGTGCCAGTGCACCTAACTCCCACCTCCGCCCAGCACCCGCCCCGGAATTACGGTGCCAGTGCACCCAACTCCCACCCCCACGAGGGCCGTCGCCCCCGTCCTACCAATCCGGCTGCGGATTGCGCCCGGTCCCGGGTGGAAACGGCTCAAATGGCATTAAATGGATTAAAGTGCTGCCATTTAATCCATTTGCCGAGGCGCGATCGGTTCCATCCGCTCACGCCAGACGACGCCACCCGGCCGCCCGTCCCCGTCCGTCGCTGACGATCTTGCCGTCATGCTTGAGTTTGCCGAGGGCGCTTCGGATGGTGTCTCGCCCGACCAGAGGGCACATCTTTTCCACGTCGGACAAACGGAACCGCGCCGGCAGAGCCATGACCGCCCTCTCCACCATCCGGGTACGGGCTCCATGGTCAAGGTCGATGGCGGTGCTCTCCTCCAATTCGCGGTAGGCGGCAAGCACCGTGCCCAGCAGATATTCGGTGAACGGGACATGGTTGTGTCCACCATCCGCCCAGCGAACGTCGGATAGGGCGAGGCTGTCGTAATAGGTAGCCTTGCTGTCCTCGATCAGGCGCTCCAAGCTGACGTAACGGCCGACTTCGTATCCCATGCGGTAGAGCAGCAGCAGAGTCACCAGGCGGGCAACCCGGCCGTTCCCGTCGGGGAAAGGGTGGATGCACAGGAAATCGTGCACATATAGCGGCACCAGCAGGACCGGCTCGATCTCGCCCTCGTCGAGTGCCCGGGCCAGCGCCTCGTGCAGTTCGGTCATGGCTGCCGCGGTCAGCGCCGGTGTGACGGTGCGGAGCCGCACCCGCATGATTGCGCCGGTGGCGTCCTTCTCGACGATGTCGTTGGTCGCCAGCTTGTAAGTGCCGCCCCCCGCAGCAGTGAACCGCATCAGCATGCCATGCAGTTGGCGAACGACGTTTTCGGTCGGCGGCATATCGGCGGCATTCTGATGGATCAACGCCAGGGCATCGCGATAGCCGGCCAATTCGGCCTGGGACCGGTCGGTGGTCTCGGGATCGGCGGCATTTCGGACGATGCGGTCGAAGGTGTGGGGGCCGACCTCGACGTTCTCCATCCGGCTGGAGGACTCCACACTCTCGATAACCGCTACCTGGCGCAGGCGCTTGAGCACCTCGGGCTTGGTCTGCGCCCATAGGCTTTGTTTGCCGCGGTACTCGGTCAGGGCCGCCACCATGCGCAACAGACGCGGCGGGACCACCAGGTGTGTCAGAAAGGAAGGCGCGAAGGACGTCATTCCGGTTCCAACGTAGCGAGCTCAATCGGAGAGGCTGGCACGAAGACCCGAGGAGGGCGGGACGCAGCAGGTGCGGAAGCGCCGGCGAACCAGGGGATCACGCACCACCGCCCCCGCCCCGAGGCGACAGGACTTTCCTGTCGGCGGATGAATGGCGGAGAGGGTGGGATTCGAACCCACGGTGGGGTTGCCCCCACACCGGTTTTCGAGACCGGCCCATTCGACCGCTCTGGCACCTCTCCGCAGGAAAAGGAAGCACCCGATCGACGGGAAGGCGCGGAGACTAGCGCAAAGGGCCGGTCTCCGCAACCCCGTCGAAACGGGTGAGGTGACGGGTCGCCGGCGCCTCAGCGCGGCGAGATCACCATCACCATCTGGCGGCCTTCCATCTTGGGGATCTGCTCGACCTTGCCCAGATCCTCGAGGTCGTCGCGCACCCGCTCCAGCACCTTCATGCCGAGATCCTGGTGGGCCAGTTCGCGGCCGCGGAAGCGCAGGGTGACCTTGACCTTGTCGCCTTCCTCCAGGAACTTGCGCATGTTGCGCATCTTCACGCCGTAGTCATTGTCATCGATGTTGGGCCGGAGCTTGATCTCCTTGACCTCGATGACTTTCTGCTTCTTGCGTGCCGCGTTCTTCTTCTTCTGGTCCTCGTACTTGAATTTTCCGAAGTCCAGAATCTTGCAGACCGGCGGGTCGGCGTTGGGCGACACCTCGACCAGGTCGAGGCCGGCTTCCTCCGCCATGGTGAGTCCCTCGCGCAGGGACACGACTCCGATCATTTCCCCTTCCGGCCCGACAAGGCGGATGGAACGGGCGTCGATCTCTCGGTTGACGCGCGGCCCGTCGTTCTTGGGCGGCGTCTGCATGGGTGGCCTGGCTATGTAAACCTCTCCATCGGTTCGAACTCGATAATGGACCGGCCGCCTGTCCCCCGCGGTGTTTTCCGGTCCGGCTCCTGCAATGCGCGCTCGCCCGGGCTCAGCCGGGCGGCGCGGATTCCGCCGTCAGTTTAGCAACCGCCTGATCCAGCGCAACGATTTCTTGGTCCGGGCTGCCGAGACGGCGCATGGCGACCTGGCCGTTCTCGGCCTCGCGCCGGCCGACCACCAGCAGCACCGGCACCTTGGCCTGGGAATGCTCGGCCACCTTCTTGTTGATCTTCTCGTTCCTCAGATCGGCCTCGGCGCGCAGGCCGGCGGCGCGCAGCGCCTTGACCGCCTCCTCGGCGAAGCCATCGACGTCCGACACGATGGTCGCCACCACCACCTGGGTGGGGGCCAGCCACAGCGGGAAGCGCCCGGCATGGTGCTCGATCAGAATGCCCAGGAACCGCTCGAACGAGCCCAGGATGGCCCGGTGCAGCATCACCGGGCGCTTGCGGCTGCCGTCCTCGGCGGTATAGGCGGCGTCCAGGCGCTCCGGCAGGACGAAGTCCACCTGCAAGGTGCCGCATTGCCAGTCGCGGCCGATGGTGTCCTTCAGCACGAATTCCAGCTTGGGGCCGTAGAAGGCGCCCTCGCCGGGATTGAGGGTCATCTCCAGGCCGGCCGCCTCGGCCGCCTGCTTCAGCGCGCCTTCGGCCTTGTCCCAGACCTCGTCGGAGCCGGCCCGCTTCTCGGGGCGGTCCGAGAACTTGACCCGCACCTCGGTGAAGCCGAAATCGGTGTAGACCGTCTTCAGCAGCTCGCAGAAGGCGATGGTCTCGGCGGTGATCTGGTCCTCGGTGCAGAAGATGTGGGCGTCGTCCTGGGTGAAGGCGCGCACCCGCATGATGCCGTGCAGCGCCCCCGACGGCTCGTAGCGATGGCACGAGCCGAACTCGGCCATGCGCAGCGGCAGGTCGCGGTAGCTCTTGATGCCCTGGCGGTAGATCTGGACGTGGCAGGGGCAGTTCATGGGCTTGACCGCCAGGTGGCGTTCGTCCTGGGTGCGCACGGTGAACATGCTTTCCGAGAACTTGTCGGCGTGGCCCGAGGCCTCCCACAGCGAGTAATCCACCAGCTGCGGCGTCTTGACCTCCACATAGCCGTTGGCGTCGAGGCGCTTGCGCATGTAGCTCTCGACGGCGCGGTACAGGGTCCAGCCCTTGGGATGCCAGAACACCGATCCCACCGCCTCTTCCTGCTGGTGGAACAGGTTCATCTCGCGGCCCAGCCGGCGGTGGTCGCGCTTCTCGGCCTCCTCCAGCATGTGGAGATAGGCCTCCAGGTCCTTCTTGTCGAACCACGCGGTGCCGTAGATGCGCTGCAGCATCTCGTTGCGGGAATCGCCGCGCCAATAGGCGCCGGCCAGCTTCATCAGCTTGAACGCCTTGCCCAGCTTGGCGGTGGACGGCAAATGCGGGCCGCGGCACAGATCGATGAACTGGCCCTGGCGATACAGGCCGATGGGCTGGCCCGCCGGGATCGAGGCGATGATCTCGGCCTTGTATTTCTCGCCCAGGGAGTCGAAGAACCTCACCGCCTCGTCGCGGTCCCATTCCTCGCGGGTGATGGCCTCGTCGCGGTCGACGATCTCCTTCATCCGCGCCTCGATCTTTTCCAGGTCCTCGGGGGTGAACGGAACCGGGCGGGCGAAGTCGTAATAGAACCCGTTCTCGATGGCCGGGCCGATGGTCACCTGGGTCTCGGGGTACAGCTCCTTGACCGCCTCGGCCATGATGTGGGCGGCGTCGTGGCGCAGCAGCTCCAGCGCGTCGGCGCCGTCCTTGGCGGTGACGATGGCCAGGTTGGTGTCGCGGTCCAGGGTGGTGGCCAGGTCCTTCATGGCACCATCGACACGGATGGCCAGCGCCGCCTTGGCGAGGCCGGGGCCGATGTCCCTGGCGACGTCCAGCCCGGTCACCGGACCGGGATAGGAGCGCACCGAGCCGTCGGGGAGCGTGATGGCGACCATGATGAGCGACCTTCGCTTGCTGTTCGCGTTTGCGGAAAAACGGGAATCCGGGACTCTACGGCCTTTGGGGGCCAAGTCAAGATTGACGGATCAGGGTCAACACCGCCGCCTCGGCCGGGCAGTTCAGGCGGATGGGCGGCACGCTGGCGCCCAGGCCGCGATTGGTGAAGCCCTGCATCCCGCCCAGCCGCCAGCGCCCCGATGCCAGGTCGCGGTGGCGTTCCAGCACCGTCACCAGCGGGCGGCCGCCGGGCAGGCAGATCTGGCCGCCATGGGTATGGCCGCACAGGTAGAGCGCATGGCCGGCGGCGGCGGCGATGTCGGCGGCCTCGGGCGAATGCACCAGGGCGACCGAGGGGCCCGGGGCGGGCGCCCCCAGCAGCGCCAGCGCCGCCGCCGAACAGAAGGCATGGACGTCGTCGGTTCCGACCAGGGAAAGCGAGGCGCCGCCGCGCCCGATCACCGACCGTTCGTTCAGCAGGAGGGTCACCCCCTGCGCCTCCAGCGCCTCGGGCGTGTCGTGGTGGTCGTGGTTGCCCAATACGGCGAACGCCCCGTCCACCGGCGCCAGCATCGCCAGCGCGTGGCCGATGCCGGCGTAAACCTCGGGCAGAGGCGGGCCGTGGTCGGTCTGGTAATCGCCGGTCAGCGCCACCAGGTCGAAGGCTTCGCCGGCCAGCCGCCGTGCCACCGCCTCGACCGCGCCGGGGACGATGTCGGCATGCAGGTCGGACAGGTGCAGGATGCGATAGCCGTCGAACGGCGCCGGCAGGCCGGGCACGGCGATGTCGTGGCGGCTGATGACGAAGCCGCTGGCCAGCCGCACCCCCAGCCGGCGCATGCCGAGCCTTGATGCCATCCGGTCGAGGCCGATCAGCAGCGGCTCGCGCCACGAGATGCGGGCCGGGCCGCCGACACCGTGGCGGATGCGCCGGCCGAGGTCGCGCTCGAAGGCGATGCGCTGGGCGCGCCAGGCGGCACGTGCCAGGACCCGTTCGTCGTGCCCCATGCGAGTTCTAACCCGTCAGTTCGGCGATGGCGGCTTCGACCGCCGCGCTCTCCAGGCCGTCGAGGCTGGGGACGCGCAGCACGCGTACCAATCCGCGCGGTGCACACAAGGTGGGGTCCGATTCGTGGGAGAACAACACCACCGACGGACACCCAGAGGCGGCGATCAGGTGCATCGGTCCGGTGTCGTTGCCCACCGCCGCCAGGGCGCCCCGGCCCAGCCCCAGGATGTCCGGGAACGAGGTGCGCCCGCCCAGGTCCACCGCCCGCGGGCAGGCGGCGGTGATGGTGCCCAGCGCCTGGCGTTCCTTGTCGGTGCCGATCAGCACCGGCGCCACCCCGCGCGCCGCCAGCCACCCGGCCAGGGCGGCGAAGCGCTCGGCCGGCCAGCGCTTGGCCGGGCGGTGGGGGGCGCCGCCCGGGCACAGCAGGGCGTAGGGACGGGGCAGGCCGAAGCGCGCCGCATCGGCGCCGGCCCAGGACAGATCGGGCGCCGGCACCGCCTCGATGCCGGCCATGGCCAGCTGCTCGGCCTGGCGGTCCACCGTGTGCATGGCGTCGCGGAGCGGATTGGCGTGGGGATGCGAGCAGCCCCGGGCGATGCCCGACCACTGGACGCCACCGCCCATCAGGCGGAAATAGGACGACGAGCGGTCCGAGGTCTGCAGGTCGTAGACCCGGGTGAAGCGCCCGCCCTTGAGGCGGTCGCGCAGGCCGGCCAGGCGGGCGAAGTGCCACGGTTTCGGCTTGTCGTCGATCCAGACGTGGTCGAACCACGGCGAAGCGGCGGCCAGTTCGGCGAAAGGCCGGGTGGTGAGCAGGGTGATCTCGGCGCCGGCATGATGGCCGCGGATGGCGGCGAAGGGGCCGAAGGCCTGGACGAAATCGCCCAGGGCGCCCAGCTTGACCACCAGGATGCGCTCGGCGCTCAATCGGTCTCCGCCTCCGCCTCTCCCGCCAGCACGTCGCGGTAGACTGCCAGGGTCTTGGCGCACATGGCCTCGCGGGTGAAGTTCTCGCGCACGAAGCTTTGCGCCAGCACCGCCATGTCGCCGCGCTCCTCGGCGGTCAGGGTCAGGAAGCGGGCCAGGGCCGAGGCCAGCGACGACGGATCGCCGGGGGTGACCAGCCAGCCGGTGCGCCCGGGCAGGATGGTCTCGCGCGCGCCGCCGTGGTCGGTGGCGATCACCGGCCGGCCCATGGCCTGGGCCTCGACCACCACCCGGCCGAAGGCCTCGGGATCGGTGGAGGCCGACACCGCGATGTCGGTCAGCATGTAGGCGGCGGGCATGTCGTTGCATTCGTCGACGATGTGCACCACGTCCACCAAGTCGAGCTTGCGGATCAGGTTCACCAGGTCCTGGCGATAGCCGGTGCGGCCCTGGTCCGAGCCCACCAGCAGGCAGCGCACGTCGTGGCGGCCCAGTTCGGCCAGCGCCCGGATCAGCACCTCCTGCCCCTTCCAGCGGGTCAGGCGGCCGGGCAGCATGATCACCGGGAAGCCGTCGGGCAGGCGCCAGCGGTGGGCCAGCTGGATGATGCGCTCGGGGCTGACGCGCACCGGGTCGAACTTCCTGAGATCGACGCCGCGATGGATGACCCGGATGCGGGCGGCATCGACACCGTATATGCGGCGGGCGTGCTCGGCGATGAAATCGGAAATGGCGATCACCCGCTCGCCGCGGGTCATCACCGAATTGTAGACGTGCTTGAGCCCGAACCAACCCAGGTTGTAGGTGCCGTGGAAGGTGGTGAGGAAGTGGGCGCCGGTGCGGTTTGCGGCGGCCAGCGCGCTCCAGGCCGGGGCGCGGCTGCGGGCGTGGACGATATCGACGCCGCGCTCGCGGATCAGCGCCTCCAGCCGGCCGACATTGGCGCGCATGTCCCACGGCTTCTTCGAGGCCAGCGGCATCTCCACGTGCTCGGCGCCGACGCGGGTCAGCTCGCGCACCATGGGGCCGCCGGACGAGGCGACGATACTGGTCCAGCCGGCCTCGACCAGCGCCTGGGCGACCTCGACGGTGCCGCGTTCGACGCCGCCGGTGACCAGGGCGGGCAGCACCTGCAGGACGACGGGCTGACGGTCGGGGGCCTGACGGTCTGGGGCCTGACGGTCTGGGGGTTGACGGCCGGGGGCGGCAGGCGCTTCGATGGCGGTGGAATTCTCGGTGGACATGGATGGATGCTATGACGAACCCAACGAATGACGGGACCCTGCCCGTCGGGGCCGGGATATTAGCACGCGGGGACGGCGCGTCCATCGCCTACCGTCGTGCCGCCGGAACGGGTCCGGGCGTGGTGTTCCTGCATGGCTTCCACTCCGACATGGAGGGCGACAAGGCGCTGGCGCTGGAAGCCTTCTGCGCCGCCCGGGGCACCGCCTTCCTCCGCTTCGATCTGTTCGGTCACGGCCAAAGCTCGGGTGCGGTCGAGGACGGCTGCATCGGCCGCTGGAAGGACGACGCCCTGGCGGTGATCGACACCCTGACCGCGGGGCCGCAGGTGCTGGTGGGCTCCAGCCTGGGCGGCTGGATCGCCCTGCTGGCGGCACTGGAGCGGCCGCGCCGCGTCGCCGGCCTGGTCGGCATCGCCGCCGCTCCCGACTTCACCGAGGACCTGATGTGGGCCGGCTTCGACGAGGCCCAGCGGCGCGAGATGCGCGAGACCGGCCGGGTGATGATGGAGAATTGCTACGACCCCGACGATCCATGGTCGATCCCGCGCCTGCTGATCGACGAGGGGCGCAACCACCTTTTGCTGCGCGACGCCATCAACCTGGACTGCCCGGTGCGGCTGATCCACGGCCAGAACGACGCCGACGTTCCCTGGCGCACCGCCTTGCGCATCGCCGAATGCCTGGTCGGCGACGACGTCGAGGTGACCCTGGTCAAGGACGGCGAGCACCGCCTCAGCCGCCCCGCCGATCTGGCGCGGATGATCCGCACGGTCGAGGCGCTGCTGGGGTGAGGGAATGAAAGTCGCGGAAACCTTCAGCTTCCATGGCCTTGTGCTGGAAAGGACTCGAAATCGCCCGCCCCACTCGTCATCGCCGGGCCACCGGGTCTGGCCCTCGGCCAGCCCGGCGGTAAACTTCACGACCCGGCGATCTACGTGGGCCCTCCCGGTGCGTCAGGCCGCTTGCGCGATGGTCCACATCGCGCTGCGCGTCCTTCCTGCCAGGCGGGCCAATTCGTCTCGGCGCAGGCCACACCCTAATTGAGTACGGACCCTAGGGCGCAAGCGGGGCGAAGCCGGGAGGGCTGCGACACCCTCACATCAACCCGGCCACGTCCTGTTCGAAGCATTCCACCAGGGCGTCCCATTCGCCGTCGATCTCGGCCTTGAGGTCCGCCCAGGTGCCGTCCGGCTCGTCGGTCAGCGCGTCGAGCATGTCGCGGATGCTGTCGCGGCGCCGCTCCATCATCGCCAGGCGATGCAGCATCTCCCGCTTCAGCCCGCCATCGGGGGAATCGAGCAGGCGCAGGCGCACCCCCTCGATCCTCAGCGAGAGATCGCGCAGGCCCTGCTCCATGCCGTTGAGGTAGGCGTCCCGGCCCATCGGCCCTCCGCACGCTTTCGGCATCAGCCTGCGCCGCGGCGGCTTGCCCGCGCAACCATGCTTGGGGGATAGGGCGCTCCCCCGGACGGGGAGGGAATTCTACAGGATCGCCAGCACGCTTTCCGGCGGCCGCCCCAGGGCCGCCTTGCCGTTGGCCACCACGATGGGCCGTTCGATCACCGCCGGATGGGCGACCATGGCGGCGATCAGCTGGTCGTCGGTCAGCGCGCCCGAATCGATGCCGGCCTCGGCCGCCTCCTTGCGGCGCAGGATGTCGGCCGGGCGCTTGCCCAGCAGGGCGAGGATGCGGGCCAGCTCGGCAGCGTCGGGCGGGGTCTTCAGGTATTCCACCACGCGCGGCGTGACGCCCCTGTCCTCGACCAGCTTCAGGGTCTCGCGCGACTTGCTGCAGCGGGGGTTATGGTAGACGGTGACGTCGTTCATGACTGGGTTCCGTTGCCAGGGACTGCCCCAAAGGTAGGCGCACGCCATAGTTTCGTCAAAGTCGGCCGTTATTCCCGGTCCGTCTTCCCCTTGCGGAGTGCCGCCGGCAATGCCCCCCTTGCGCCTCGTCCTCGCCTCTGTCGTGCTGCTGTCGGCGCTGTCCGCCGCCGCCCTGGCGGCCGAGCCCGAGGGCCTGCTGGTCGCCGTCCGCGGCTGGGGCACCGAGCTGCGCGAGGTGGTGGTCTCGCCCATCGGCCGGCGGGTGCTGTCGTCGGCGGTGACCATCACCCTGGTGGTGAGCGGCGCCGTGGTGCTGTGGCACCTGGCCTCGCGCGGGGTCGAGCGCTGGCTGGCCCGCTTCGACTGCGAGGGCGCCGGCGCCTATCGCACCGCCCGGGCCCGCACCCTGCTGCCGCTGGCCCGCAACGTGCTGTTCGTGGCGCTGGTGGTGATGGTGGTGCTGATCGTGCTGTCCGAGGTCGGCATCAACATCGCGCCGCTGCTGGCCGGTGCCGGCGTGGTCGGCATCGCCATCGGCTTCGGCGCCCAGAAACTGGTGCAGGACGTCATCACCGGCGCCTTCATCCTGTTCGAGAACACCATCGCCATCGGCGACGTGGTCAAGCTCGACGGCCATGCCGGGGTGGTCGAGGGCATGTCCATCCGCGCCATCCGCCTGCGCGACATCACCGGGGCGGTGCACACCATCCCGTTCGGCTCGGTCGGCACGGTGGTCAACATGACCCGCGACTTCAGCTATGCCCTCATCGACGCCGGCGTCGCCTATCGCGAGGACATCGACCGGGTGGTCGAGGTGCTCTCCGGCATCGCCGCCGAGCTGGCGCTGGATCCCGAACTCGGCCCCGAGCTGCTGGAGCCGCTGGAGGTGATGGGGGTGGACCGCTTCGAGGCCTCGGCGGTGGTGGTGCGGGTGCGCCTGAAGACCCAGCCGGGCAGCCAGTGGAAGATCGGCCGCGCCTTCAACCGCCGCATGAAGCAGCGCTTCGACGAGCTGGGCATCGAGATCCCCTTCCCCCAGACCACCCTGTGGTTCGGCGACAAGGTGCAGGTGCCGGTCAAGGTGTAGCAAGCGCCTCCGCCGCCTCCTCGTCCGCCGCCGCCAGGACCCGGCGCGCTGTGTCGAGGTCGAAGCCGGCGCGCGCCATGGCGGCCAGCTCCTTGCGCGGATCGGCGGCGGCGTCCGCCTTGCGGAACGGCCCCAGCCGGCGCTTGCGGGCGAAGCGGATGGCGGCCGCCAGGTCGGGCTCGGCCAGCTCCTGCGTCAGGCCGTCCAGCGCCGCCGCCGTGGTGTCGCCATCCACCCCCTTGGTCGCCAAAGCGGCGCGGATGACCCGCACCGGGCGGCCCTGGCGGTTGAGCGCCCGGGCCTTGGTGGCGGCATAGGCGGAATCGTCGAGATAGCCCAGCCGGGCCAGCTTGGCCATGGTGGCATCGACCTGGGCCGCCGCTTCCGATCGCTCGCCGCCCCAATGCTCCAGCGCGCGGTCGACCTTGCGCATCAGCACCCGGCGCACCGAGGCACTGGACGCGGCGAAGCGTTCCAGGTAATGCAGCGCGGCATTCTCCAGGTATGATGGCGTGATCTTGGGCGGCGCCTTGCGCATGCCCCAGCCTAGCCGGTTCCGCACGAGGTTTCCATGTCCCAGCCCGCCGCCCTTCCCCCGGTCCCGCGCAGCTACGGCGCCGTCAACTGGCTGGGGGCCCGCACCCTGTTCCTGAAGGAGGTGCGCCGCTTCCTCAAGGTGCATTTCCAGACGGTGATGGCGCCGGTGGTCACCACCTTGCTGTTCCTGGCCGTCTTCGCCCTGGCGCTGGGGCGGGTGGCGGCCGACGTGGGCGGGGTGCCGTTCGTCGAGTTCCTCACCCCCGGCCTGATCATGATGGCCATGGTGCAGAACGCCTTCGCCAACACCTCGTCCTCGATCATCATCGCCAAGGTCCAGGGCAACATCGTCGATCTGCTGATGCCGCCGCTCTCGGCCGCCGAGCAGACCGCGGCGGTGGCGCTGGGCGGGGTGGCGCGCGGCCTGCTGGTGGGCGTGGTGGTCGGCCTCGCCATGTCCCTGTTCGTGCGCATCCACCTGCATTCGGCGTTCTTCATCATCTTCCACGCGGCGATGGGCTCGCTGATGCTGTCGCTGCTGGGCATGATCGGCGGCATCTGGGCCGACAAGTTCGACCACATGGCGGCGGTGACCAATTTCGTGGTGACGCCGCTGTCGTTCCTGTCGGGCACCTTCTATTCCATCGAGCGCCTGCCCGAGGGCTTCCACCTGTTCGCCCTGGCCAACCCGTTCTTCTACATGATCGACGGCTTCCGCTACGGCTTCATCGGCCATGCCGACGGCCCGCTGGGCGTGGGCGTGGCGGTGGTGGCATTGGCCGATCTGGGCCTGCTGCTGCTGACCTGGCGCATGCTGGCGACCGGGTACAAGCTGAAGGCGTAAGGGGACTCTGGACCCTAGCTTCGGCTCCGCCAACGGGCCGGGTCGCGACTTGCATGGAAGCACGCGAAAACCACCACCTTGTCCCCTTTGACTTGAAAGAACAGACCATAGGGAAAGCGGCGGAAGCCCGCACGTCGCGTTTCGCCGTAAACCCGTGGAAACTGGCATAGGCCGTCCGCGAGGCGGTGGGCCAGCGCCTGGAATTCCTCAAGGAAGCGAGGTGCGATGCCGGGGCTGCGGCCGTCGTACCATTCCAGGGCAGCCGCCAAGTCCGCTTCGGCAGCCGAGGTAAGGACGACGCGCATCAGCGGTAGCGGCGTCTTAACAGCGAAACCACCTCGTCCACGCCGCGGGCATGACCGGCGTCCTCGTCCAAACTCGCGACGCGCCGGTCGATCTCGTCCTTCTGCGCCGGCGTCACCGTCACGGCCGCATCGTCTAGGCTTTCACACAGATCGCCGATCAGGTCGATGCGCTCTTGCCGCGACAGGTGGCTGAAGTCGATGGATGGCATGGGAGTGGACCTTGCACGCAGGCTGTGTTCCGCCTGTCCAATATGGCAAGGCACACCGGCATTGTCGAGACGCCGGGCCGCGCAGGCGATCGCCTCGCCATAGCCCCCCGCGCGACGGTTGACTTTCCCTGTCGATGCGAGGATATTCCCGCCTTTCCCAAGCGCACGCCGGTCCAATTCGTCCGTCCGGGGCGAAGCCATCCGGCTTTTCCGACGGGGGAGGAGTGCCGGTGTTTCCTGTCGTCATGCCGACCTATGCGCGGGCCGACGTCGCGTTCGAACGCGGCGAGGGCGCCCATTTGTGGGCGACCGACGGGCGCCGCTACCTGGATTTCGGGTCGGGCGTGGCGGTGACCTCGCTGGGGCACAACCATCCCCGGCTGGTGCGGGCGCTGGTCGAGCAGGCCGGCAAGGTGTGGCACGTCTCGAACCTGTTCCGCTCGCCGGGGCAGGAGCGGGTGGCCGCCAAGCTGGTGGCCAACAGCTTCGCCGACACCGTCTTCTTCTGCAATTCGGGGGCCGAGGCCAACGAGTGCGCCATCAAGATGGCGCGCAAGTTCCACGCCGAATCGGGCGAGCCCGGCCGCTGCGAGATCGTCTGCGCCACCGGGGCGTTCCACGGCCGCACCCTGGCGACCATCGCCGCCGGCGGCCAGGAGAAGCACCTCAAGGGCTTCGACCCGGTGACCCCGGGCTTCGTCCACGTCCCCTACGGCAACCTCAACGCCCTGCGCGCCGCCATCGGGCCGCAGACCGCCGCCATCCTGGTCGAGCCGGTGCAGGGCGAGGGCGGCGTGGTGGCGGGCGATCCCGACTACCTGCGCCGCCTGCGCGCCGCCGCCGACGAGTTCGGCGTGCTGCTGATCTTCGACGAGGTGCAGACCGGCATGGGCCGCACCGGCCCGCTGTTCGCCCACCAGGCCTGCGGAATCGCCCCCGACATCATGCCGCTGGCCAAGGGGTTGGGCGGCGGCTTTCCGGTCGGCGCCTGCCTGGCCACGGCGGCGGCGGCCAAGGGCATGACCGCCGGCAGCCACGGCTCCACCTTCGGCGGCAACCCGCTGGCCATGGCGGTGGCCGAGGCGGTGCTGGATGCCATGCTGGAGCCGGGCTTCCTCACCAACGGCGCCGCCATGGGGGCCAGGCTGCGGGCGGGGCTGGACGCGCTGTGCAGTCGCTATCCGGCGGTGATCGAGGAGGTCCGCGGGATCGGCCTGATGATCGGGCTGAAGGCCCGCATCCCCAACACCGAGCTGATCGCGCGGCTGCTGGCCAATGGGCTGGTGACCATCGCCGCCGGCGACAACGTGGTGCGGCTGCTGCCGCCGCTGGTGATCGGCGAGGCCGAAATCGCCGAGGCGCTTGGCATCATCGAACGCACCCTTTCCGAGGTGAGCGCATGACCGTCACTCCCGGTCGGACCCGCGCCGGGCAGGTCCGTCATTTCCTCGATCTCGACCGCTTCGACACCGAGACCCTGCGCCGCATCCTCGACCTGGGGGCCGCCTACAAGCGCGGCGACAAGCCGTTCGGCAAGGACAAGCCGCTGTCGGGCCGCCTGCTGGCGATGATCTTCGAGAAGCCCTCGACCCGCACCCGGGTGTCGTTCGAGGCCGGCATGAAGCAGCTGGGCGGCGACGTCATCGTGCTCACCCGCTCGGACACCCAGCTGGGCCGCGGCGAAACCATCGCCGACACCGCCCGGGTGCTGTCGCGCTACGTCGATGCCGTGATGATCCGCACCGACGACCCGGCCAAGCTGTGCGGCCTGGCGGAATTCGCCAGCGTGCCGGTGGTCAACGGCCTCACCGACGACACCCATCCCTGCCAGGTGATGGCCGACATCATGACCTACGAGGAGCATCGCGGCAGTCTCGAGGGCAAGGTGGTGGCGTGGAGCGGCGACGGCAACAACGTCTGTGCCAGCTGGATCCAGGCCGCGGCCCATTTCGGCTTCGAGATGCGGGTGGCCTGCCCGCCCGGTCTGGAGCCCGATGCCGGCGTTGTCGCCTGGGCCACCGGCAACGGCGCCGCCGTCGCCATCGGCCACGATCCCAGGGCCGCCGCCGCCGGGGCCGACCTGGTGATCACCGACACCTGGGTCTCCATGGGCTGCGAGGAAACCGACCGCGCCGGGCGGCTGATGCCGTTCCAGGTCAATGGCGGCCTGATGGCGCTGGCCAAGGCGGATGCCCTGTTCATGCACTGCCTGCCGGCGCACCGCGGCGAAGAGGTCACCGACGAGGTCATGGACGGCCCCCATTCGGTGGTGTGGGACGAGGCGGAGAACCGTCTGCACGTGCAGAAGGGCATCCTTACCTGGTGCCTGCTGTGAGTCTGCCTGCGGGCGACCTGATCCTTCCCTTCCAGGTCGGCGGCGGCGCGGTGCGCGGTCGTCTGGTGCGCCTCGATGCGGCGCTCGACGGCATCCTTGGCGGCCACGCCTATCCGCCGGCGGTGGGCGCGCTGCTGGCCGAGACCCTGGCGCTGGCTGCCGTGCTGGCCGGGGCGCTGAAATACGAGGGGGTGTTCACCCTGCAGGCCCAGGGCGACGGGCCGGTGACGCTGGTGGTGGCCGACGTCACCAGTGCGGGCGCCCTGCGCGGCTATGCCCGCTTCGACGCCGAGGCGGTGGCGGCAGCACCGGCTGGCGACAAGATGCCGGCGGCGCCGGCTGGCGACCCGGTGCCGACGCTGCTGGGCAAGGGGCACCTGGCCTTCACCGTCGACCAGGGGCTGAAGGTCGACCGCTACCAAGGCATCGTGGCGCTGGAAGGCGCCACCCTGGCCGATTGCGCCCGCACCTATTTCACCCAGTCGGAGCAGCTGGACACGGACATCGTCCTGGTCTCCCGCGTCGACCCGAAATGGGCCGCCGCGGCGCTGATGATCCAGCGCATGCCGGGCGGCCAGCCGGGGGCGCCGATCCTGACCGCCGACGAATCGCAGGAGGCCTGGCGCACCGCCCGGGCCCTGCTCGGCAGCGTCACCGCCGCCGAGATGCTGGATTCCGCGCTGGCCCCCGAGGCGCTGGTCGATCGCCTGTTCCGTCTGGAGGGCGTGACGGTCTGGGCGGCGAAGCCGCTCGAGGCCCGCTGCCGCTGTTCCGGCCAGGCGGTGGCGCGCATGCTGCGCGGCATTCCGCGCGCCGAGATCGCCGGGCTGAAGGACGAGTCCGGGCGGGTGGTGATCACCTGCGAGTTCTGCCGCACCGCCTATACCTTCGGCGATGACGAGCTGGAGCGGGTCTACGCGCCTTGACGGGCACGGCGCACATGCCAGAATGGGCGCCGGCCGCCAACCTTTTCCGGACCGATGCCCCATGACCGTGCGCATTTCCCACCTGGCGATGGCCTTTCTCGCCGCCCTCAGCCTCGCCGCCTGCGAAAGCCCGCCGGCGGCCCAGAAGTTGTCCGACATCGGCTTCGCCGACAAGCGTCCGATCCAGCTCAACGTGGCGTCGCTGGAGATCGTGCCGGAATACCAGCCGCCGGGGCGCAAGCCCAATGTCGAGCACCTGATGCCGGTGTCGCCCGAAGGCGCCACCGTGCGCTGGGTCAAGGATCGCCTCAAGCCCATGGGCGGCGCCGGCTCGGGCTCGGCCCGGGTGGTCATCCGCGACGCCCGCGTGGTCGAGGTGCCGCTGAAGACCGATACCGGCTTCGCCGGCCTGTTCAAGCAGGAGCAGGCGGAGCGCTACGACGGCGCGCTGGACGTCGCCATCGAGATCAAGGACCAGCGCGGCTTCACCATCGCCGACGTGGTGGCGCGCGCCACCCGCACCCGCACCATCCCGGAAGGGGCCAGCCTGAACGAGCGCGACCGCGCCATGCACGAAATCTCCGAGGCGCTGATCCGCGACGTCGACGGCCAGATGGACGGCCTGATCCGGACGTATCTCGCCAAGTGGGTGATGTAGGGGGGCGTTCCCCGCGCCCTACTGCTTCCAGAACGCCGGCACGAACAGCACCAGCAGCGCGAACATCTCCAGCCGCCCGAACACCATGGCTGCCGCCAGCAGCCACTTGGCGGCGTCGGGCAGGGCGGCGTAGGTGCTGCCGGGGCCGATGACCTCGCCCAGGCCGGGGCCGACATTGGCGATGGCCGAGGCGGCCCCCGACAGCGCGGTGACGAAGTCCAGCCCCATCAGCGCCAGCGCCATGGCCAGCACGGCGAAGGCCAGCGCGTAGACGAAGATGAAGCCCATCACCGAGCCCAGCACGTCCTTGGGGATGGCCTTGCGGTTGAAGGTGGGGAACATCACCGCATGCGGCCGCAGCAGCTGGCGGACCTGCATCAGCGCGTCGGCGAACAGGAACTGGAAGCGGAACACCTTGATGCCGGCAGCGGTCGAGCCGGCGCAGCCGCCGACGAAGGTGAGGAAGAACAGCACCGCCGCCGACAGTCCCGACCAGTCGCTGAAATCCATGGTGACCAGGCCGGTGCCGGTCATCACCGAGGCGACGGTGAAGAAGCCGAAGCGGACGGCCGATAGCGGGTCGAGGCCGCGCTCGCCCATCAGCCACAGCGTCACCGCCGCTCCGCCCAGCGCCATCAGCCCCAGGTACCAGCGCAGCTGCTGGTCGTAGGCAAGCCGGCGCCAGTTGCCCTGGGCAAGGTGGAAGAACAGCGCGAACTGCATGCCGCCCACCACCATGCCGATTCCGACGATAAGTTCCACCATGGCGCTGTCGAAGGCGCCCAGCGAGGTGTCGCGGGTCGAGAAGCCGCCGGTGGCGATGGTGCTCATGGCATGGACCATGGCGTCGAAGCCGCCCATGCCCGCACCCCACAGCGCCAGCCCCAGCACCAGGGTGAGGCCGATATAGACGGTGACGATGGTCGATCCCACCCGCGCCGCCCGCGGGCTGGCCCGCTCGTGCGCCGCCACCACCTCGATGCGGAACATCTGCATGCCGCCGACGTTCAGCAGCGGCAGCACGGTGATGGCCATCACGATCACGCCGATGCCGCCCAGCCACTGCAGCAGCGCCCGCCACAGCAGCAGGCCCGAGGGCAGGCGGTCGAGCCCGGCGATCACCGTCGAGCCGGTGGTGGTGATGCCGCTGGTCGCCTCGAACACCGCATCGGCGGTCGACAGGCCGAGCGGCGCCAGCGCGAAGGGCAGGGCGGCGAACAGGCAGGGGACCAGCCACGCCAGCCCGGTGGCGAGATAGATCTGGCGCACCGACAGGGCGCCCGTGTGGCCTCGCGCGCCCAGCACCAGGCCGAGCCCGACCACCAGGGTGATGCCGCCGGCGGTCAGGAAGGCCTGCCACTCGGGCTCGCCAGCGGCCAGGTCGACCAGGGTCGGAACCGCCATGGCCGCCGCCAGCAGGCACAGCACCAGGCCGACGATGGACAGGACGGGGCGAAAGTCGATCATCTCACACCCGCCAGAAGGTTCGCGAGAACAGGACGATGACGGTGAACAGCTCGAGGCGGCCCAGCATCATCTCGAACGACAGCAGCCACTTGGCGGCGTCCGGCAGCGGCTTGAAGTTGCCCGCCGGGCCGATGATGTCGCCCAGGCCGGGGCCGACATTGCTGATGGCCTGGGCCGAGCCGGTCACCGCTGTGACCAGGTCCAGCCCGGTGACGGTGAGCGCCAGGGCGAACAGCGAGAAGGTCAGGAAATAGACGACGACGAAACCCAGCACCGAATCCACGACCGCGTCCGAGATGCGCTGGCGGTTGAAGTCGATGACGAACACGCCGTGCGGGTGCAGCAGCCGCTTCAACTGGGTGCCGGCCATCTGGAACAGCACCTGCCAGCGGAACACCTTGACCCCGCCGGCGGTGGAACCCGTGCAGCCGCCGATGAAGGTCAGAACGAACGCCACCACCTGGGGAAAACCGCCCCACAGGCTGTAATCGGTCGAGGCGAAGCCGGTGGTGGTGACCAGCGAGACCACGGTGAAGCTGGCGTGGGTCAGCGCCTCGCCGGCATCCATGTCGTTGACGATCCACTGCCACAGCGCCAGCACCACGGAGAAGAACCCCAGGAAGGCGAGGAACCAGCGCACCTGGGTGTCGGTCAGGATCGCCCAGCGGCCGCGCCGCCACGGCGTGATGAACAGCACGAAGGTGGTGCCGCCGGCGGCCATGCCGACGATCAGAATCCAGTGAACGAGCGGGCTGGACCAATGCCCGGCCGACCCGTCCGAGGTGGAAAAGCCGCCGGTGGACAGCGCCGACATGGCATGGCAGACCGCCTCGAAGGGCGTCATGCCGGCCCACCACAGCAGGATGCCGCAGACCAGGGTCAGGCCGACATAGGTCACCACGATGCCGCTGGCCACCTGCGAGGTGCGCGGCTTGACCTTCTCGGTCTTGTCCGAACTTTCCATCTTGAACAGCTGCATGCCGCCGATGCGCAGGATGGGCAGGATCGCCACCGCCATGACGATGATCCCCACCCCGCCCAGCCAGTGCAGCAGGGCCCGCCACATCAGGATGCCGCGCGGCGCCGTGTCCAGTCCGGCGATCACCGTCGAGCCGGTGGTGGTCAGTCCCGACATGGCCTCGAAATAGCCGTCGGTGAAGCTCATTCCCAGGGCCGAGAAACTGAAGGGCAGGGCGGCGAAGCCGGCCATCAGCACCCACACCGAGGTGGTCAGCAGGAAGGCCTGGCGGGTGGAAAACGGCGGGCGGTCGTCGCGGCGGGTGGCCAACATCATGGCCAGGCCGACGAAGGCGGTGACGATGCCCGAAAGGGCGAAGACCTGCCAGTCGAGATCGTCGGACGCCAGATCGACCAGGGCCGGCACCGCCATGGCGGCGGCCAGCACCAGCAGCAGGATGCCGTTGACGAAAATGACCGGCCGGAAATCGATCACGCGCTCCCCCTCAGAAGCTGGACTCTAATGGCGCGCTTCCGAGGGGCTGTAAAGGGAAAGGTGGGTGGCCGCAGGGCAATCGGCAGCAGGGAGATGATCCTGCCAAGAGTCGTCATTCCCGCGAAGGCGGGAATCCATGCGTCCGCAAGTGCGGTTGCCGACCCGGGATTTCGACTGCCCCCGCCATGGACCCCCGCCTTCGTGGGGGTGACGAACAATACCCGACTGCCCGGGGTGCGGCCGGCTACGCGTTCGACAGGCCGGGGCCGTGCTGGCCCTGGATCAGCGCCATGAATTCGCGTCGGGTGGCGGGGTTGTCGCGGAACGCGCCCAGCATGCGGCTGGTGACCATGGTGACGCCGGGCTTCCGGATGCCGCGGGTGGTCATGCAGGCGTGCGCCGCCTCGATCACCACCGCCACCCCCTTGGGCTGCAGCACGTCGTTGATGACGTTGGCGATCTGGCTGGTCATCTTCTCCTGGATCTGCAGCCGCTTGGCGAACACCTCGACGACGCGGGCGAGCTTCGAGATGCCGACCACCCGGCGATCGGGCAGATAGGCGATATGGGCCTTGCCGATGATCGGCACCATGTGGTGCTCGCAGTGGGATTCCAGGCGGATGTCGCGCAGGACCACCATCTCGTCGTAGCCCTCGGTCTCCTCGAAGGTGCGCTGCAGCATCTCCACCGGGTCCTGGCCATAGCCTTCGAAGAATTCCTCGTAGGCGCGCACCACCCGGTCGGGGGTGCCGACCAGGCCTTCGCGGCCGGGGTCGTCGCCGGCCCAGCGCAGCAGCACGCGCACCGCCTCCTCGGCTTCCTCGCGGGTCGGGCGGCGCGGCGCAACGGGCCGCAATTCCTGGGGCAGGGTGATCTGGTCGTCGCTCTTCACTGGCTCATCCCCCGTTCGGGGCGGCATGCCCCCTTCGGTCTAACGCCAACGGGATGTGGCGCCGGTTCGTCCCGGTTGCAAGGGTGCTAGTTCAGGCGGACCGCCTGATGCGGGCTGTCCAGGGAGAAGGCGGGGATGCCGACGTCGAAGCATTCGCCGTCCTCGGCTTCCATCTGGTAGGCGCCGACCATGATGCCCGACGGCGTCGGCAGCGGCGTGCCGCTGGTGTATTCGTAGGTCTCGCCGGGGCGCAGCACCGGCTGCTCGCCGACCACGCCGGCGCCCTTGACCTCCTGCATGCGGCCCATGGCGTCGGTGATCTTCCAGTGGCGCCGCTTGAGCTGGACCGTCTCGCCGCCGTTGTTCTCGATGCGCACCCGATAGGCCCACACGTAGTGGCCATCGGAAGGCGAGGACTGGTCATCGAGATAGACCGGCTTGACGGTGACGGTGATGCCCCGTGTGGTCTCGGTGTACATGGCAGAACCTCAGGTCTTCCCATCCCATGACGGCAGCCCCTGCCCGGCCTGCGGCCGCCGCCGTCACATCGGGGTCATACTAGCGCGGAATTCGGCCGAGGTCACGGGGCTCCCAGCGCCGCGGCGAGATCGTCGACCAGGTCGTCGGCATCTTCCAGCCCCACCGACAGGCGCAGCATTCCCTCGCCGATGCCCATGGCCAGCTTGGCCTCGGCGGCGAGGCGCTGGTGGGTGGTGGTCCAGGGGTGGCAGGCCAGGCTCTTGGCGTCGCCCAGATTGTTGGAGATGTCGATCACCTGCAGGGCGTCGAGCAGGCGGTAGGCCGCCGCCTTGCCCTGCTTCAGCTCGAACGCCACGATGCCGCCGAAGCCCTTCATCTGGCGCTTCGCCAGGTCGTGCTGGGGGTGGCTCTCCAGGCCGGGGTAGAGCACGCGGGCCACTTCGGGCCGGGTTTCCAGGAAGCGGGCCACCTTCATCGCGTTGGCGGCGTGGCGCTCGACCCGGAGATCCAGGGTCTCCAGCCCCTTCAGCAGCAGCCAGGCGTTGAACGGCGACAGCGCCGGCCCGGTATGGCGCAGATAGGGCGCCAGCACGTCGTTGCAGAAGGCGGCCGAGCCCAGCACCGCTCCCCCCAGGCAGCGGCCCTGGCCGTCGATGTGCTTGGTGGCGGAATAGACCACCACGTCGGCGCCCAGCGCCAGCGGGCTTTGCAGCACCGGGGTGGCGAAGACGTTGTCCACCACCAGCCGGCCGCCGGCCCGGTGGGTCAGCTCGGCCACCGCCGCCAGGTCGATGATCTCCAGCGTCGGGTTGGAGGGGGTTTCCAGGAACACAGCGGCGGTGGGCTGCGACAGCGCCGCTTCCCACTGGGCGAGATCGGTGCCGTCGACGAATACGGCCTCGATGCCGAAGCGCGGCAGCAGATCGGCGATGATCCATTGGCACGAGCCGAACAGGGCGCGGGCCGCCACCACCCGGTCGCCGGCCTTCAGCTGGCAGACCAGGGCGGCATGCACCGCCGCCATGCCCGAGGCGGTGGCGCGGCACGCCTCGGCCCCCTCGACGGCGGCCAGGCGCTCCTCGAAGGCGGCGACGGTGGGGTTCTTGAAGCGGGAATAGACCATGCGGTCGAGGCTGCCGTCGAAGCTGGCCTCGGCCTCGGCGGCCGAGCCGTAGACGTAGCCCGAGGTCATGAACAGCGCCTCGGAGGTCTCGCTGAAATTGCTGCGGTTCAGGCCCGCGCGCACCTGCAGGGTGCGGGGACGCAGGGGCCGCTTCGGGGTATCGCAATCCGTCATGGGGGCCGGTCCTTTCGCCACGATTGCCCCGACCTGACAAGGCCGGAACCCGGGCGGACCTCGGGGCCGGACCTCTTTAGCGCTTGGTTTAACGTGGCCGCAAGCCGGTCGGACAAATCACCACGAAGCCAACCATTAGCCGCCCACCGCCTCCCGCGTCAAGGCCGCAAAGACCCCACGGAATATGGCACTTCGTGACGGATCGGGGAAATCCGGCGCGCATGGGGCCGGGGTGGCTTCCCGGACCTGCCCGACCGGTGTATGTTGCGGTGCAGCAGACCCTGCCCGAAAGGTTGACCTGATGGACGCCATCGCCAAGCCGTACATGACCCTGCCCAAGCTCGACCTCACCGGCAAGAAGGGGCTGGTGGTCGGCATCGCCAACGACCAGAGCATCGCCTATGGCTGCGCCACCTATTGCCGCGCCTACGGCGCCGACCTCGCCGTCACCTACCTCAACGACAAGGCCGAGAAGTGGGTCCGTCCGCTGGCCGAGAGCCTGGACGCCGAGATCTTCGAGCCCTGCGACGTGCGCGAGGACGGCCAGCTCGAGGCGGTGTTCGACAAGATCGCCAAGACCTGGGGCCGCCTCGACTTCGTCATCCACTCCATCGCCTTCGCCAACCGCGAGGACCTGCACGGCCGCGTCGTCGACTGCTCGCGCGAGGGCTTCCAGATGGCCATGGACGTCTCGTGCCATTCCTTCATGCGCATGGGCAAGCTGGCCGAGCCGCTGATGGTCGATGGCGGCTGCCTGATGACGGTGTCGTTCTACGGCGGCCGCAAGGTGGTCGAGCACTACAACGTCATGGGTCCGGTCAAGGCGGCGCTGGAGGCCTCGACCAAGTACATGGCGGCCGAGCTGGGCGCCAAGGGCATCCGCGTCGTCACCCTGTCGCCGGGTCCGCTGAAGACCCGCGCCGCCTCGGGCATCGACCGCTTCGACGAGCTGATGGAGGCCGCCGCCTCGCGCGCCCCCACCCACCAGCTGGCGACCATCGAGGATTGCGGCGCCTATGCCGCCTTCCTGGTCAGCGACCTGGCCAAGGCGGTGACCGGCACCACCATGTTCATCGACGGCGGCTACCACATCGTCGGGTGAAGCCAAAGCCGGTCGGCGCGGCCCATCGGGTTTGGCCGGGCGCAAGGCGCCCGCGCTGCCCCTGCGGCGGAAGCCAAGGGTTTCGGAGAAGCCTGCCCGGCGCCTGAGGGTCGAATGAATTTGGCGAATCGGCCTGGGCCATACGATGGCCCAGGCCGGCCCCCAACCTCAGGGCATATTGCGCACGTGAGTTCCGCCCAGCACGTTATAGGCGGTAGCAATCCGCATGCGTGGCCCAGGGGATGCGCGACGATCTTCACCTCAGCGGCGACATCTGGTCGGCGTTCATGGATGCCGCGCCGGCGGGGATGGCGGTGTTCGACCACGACATGCGCTATCTGGCCGCCAGCCGGCGCTGGATGAAGGATTACGGCCTGACCGGCCAGACCGTGATCGGCCGCAGCCACTACGAAATATTTCCCGATCTGCCCGAACGCTGGCAGGCCATCCACCGCCGCTGCCTCGACGGCCACACCGAGCGTAGCGATGCCGACCCCTTTCCCCGCGCCGACGGCACGCTGGAATGGGTGCGCTGGGAAATCCGGCCGTGGCGGCGCTACGACGGCGAGGTCGGCGGCCTGGTCATCCTGTCCGAGCTGGTCACCGAACGGGTGCGGGCGGAACAGGCGCTGAAGGCCAGCGAGGCGCGCTACCGCGCCTTCCGCGAGAACCTGTTCGATCCCTTCGTCCAGGTCGACCTGGACGGCCGCATCGCCGACTGCAACGCGTTCTTCCGCGACATGCTGGGCCATGACGACGACGAGCTGCGCCGGCTGACCTATCTCGACCTGACGCCGGCGCCCTGGCACGCCATGGAGGCGGCCATCGTGCGGGACCAGGTGCTGGGCCGCGGTTATTCCGACATCTACGAGAAGGAATACCGGCGCAAGGACGGCAGCGTCATTCCGGTGGAGATGCGCACCGTCCTGCTGCGCGACACGGCGGGCGAGGCGGTCGGCATGTGGGCGGTGGTGCGCGACATCAGCGCCCGCCGCGCCGCCACCGACGCGCTGGCCCAGGCGGTCCATCGCGCCGAGATCGCCAGCCAGGCCAAGTCCGACCTGCTGGCCAACATGAGCCACGAGCTGCGCACCCCGCTGAACGCGGTGATCGGATTTTCCGAGGCGCTGCTGTCGGGGATGCTGGGCGAGGTCGCCAATGCCCGCCACCGCGAATATCTCGGCGACATCAAGGCGTCGGGCGAGCATCTGCTCCGGCTGATCAACGAAATCCTCGACCTGTCCGCCATCGAGGCCGGCCGGCTCGAGCTGGACGACCGTCCGGTGGCGGTGGACGGGATGGTCGAGGCGGTGATGCGCCTGCTCCGCATCCAGGCCGAGGCCGGCGGCGTCGCCCTGTCCGCCAGCCTGCCGGCGGATTTGCCGCGGCTGCGCGGCGACGAGCGTCGGCTCACCCAGGTGGTGCTGAACCTGGCCTCCAACGCGGTGAAGTACACCCCGGCCGGCGGGCGGGTCGAGATCACCGCCGTCCTGACTCCCGCCGGGGGGTTGCGGCTGGCGGTGACCGACACCGGCATCGGCATGACGACCGAGGACATCGCCAAGGCCATGAGCCGCTTCGGCCGCGTCGAATCCGGGCTGGCCCGCAAGCACGAAGGCACCGGCATCGGGCTGCCGCTGGCCCGCAGCCTGGCGGAACTGCACGGCGCCAGCCTGGCGGTGGACAGCCAGCCCGGCCACGGCACCACGGTCACCGTCACCTTTCCCACCTGGCGGGTGCTGCGGTGACCGGGCTTCCGGGACCCATTCCCCGCCACGCCACCGCGTGCGCCCGGTAGCAGGCCAGGGCGCCGGCATGGCGGTCGGCGCCGCAATCGCGCACCAGGCGGCAGCGGGCCGCCCCGGCCCGCGCCTCGGCCGCCAGGCGGTCGAACAGGCGAATACGGGCGGCGGCCGGCGGGATTGCCGGATGCGCCGGATCGGCGGGCGGGACGGGGCCGTCGTAACGGCGCTCAATGTCGGGCGTCAGCATGGCCGGCATTAGAACATAAAACGAACAATTTTGCAATCACGCCCATCGCGCCAGGGCGAAGCCGGGCGCGCCGCTGCCCATTTCGCAGGGGTGGGTCCGGCGAATATCCGGCCCCTCCTACACCGAGGCGTCGCTGCATGACCGGGCGGCGGCGGCCTATAATGGGCCGGAAGAACAGTTTCGGGAGGACGACATGGCTGCTACGCCGACCTGGGTCCTGGTCGCCGACGGTGCGCGCGCCCAGTTCTATCGCGACGACAAGACCGCCCTCATCCCCGCCCTCGACCACGATCTGGCCATGCCCACTCGCGCCCATCCGCGCGACGTCGGCAGCGATCGCCCGGGGCGGAGCTTCGACAGCGCCGGCGAGGGCCGCCACGCCATCGAGCCCCATTCCGACTGGAAGGCGGGCGAGAAGACCCTGCTTGCCCGCGCCGTCGCCGACGAACTGGCCGAGGCCGCCCGCCGCCACGCCTTCGCCCGCCTGGTGCTGGTGGCGCCGCCCGAGATGCTGGGCGATCTGCGCCGCGCTCTCGACCCGGCGGTGCGGCGCATGGTCACCGCCGAGATCGGCAAGGACCTCACCCATCTGCCGGCCCACGCCATCCGCGACCACCTGGGCGACGTGCTGCGGGGCTGAGGGCGCATCAGACGCTTGACTCCGGGGTTCGCCCGAGTATAGTTGCGCCCTCTCGCGCCGGGTCACCCCTTGGCGCGTCAGTTCATTTTTGCGTAGGACGATCCCCGATGTTCGCAGTCATCCAGACCGGCGGTAAGCAGTACAAGGTTGCCAAGGACGACGTCATCCGCGTCGAGAAGCTGGCCGGCGAGGCCGGGGCGGAAGTGGTCCTGGACCAGGTGCTGATGGTCGGCGACCAGATCGGCGCCCCCACCGTGGCCGGCGCCAAGGTCACCGCCACCGTGGTCGCCCAGGCCCGCGGGCCGAAGCTGATCGTGTTCAAGAAGCGCCGCCGCCAGAGCTCGCGCCGCAAGAACGGGCATCGCCAGGACATCACCATCCTGCGCATCACCGACATCGCCGCCGGCTGAACCGGACGGGGCAAGGAGTAGTACCATGGCTCATAAAAAGGCTGGCGGTTCGTCCCGCAACGGTCGCGACTCGGAAAGCAAGCGCCTGGGCGTCAAGAAGTTCGGCGGCGAGCTCGTGATCCCCGGCAACATCATCGTGCGCCAGCGCGGCACCAAGTTCTATCCCGGCGTCAATGTCGGCATGGGCAAGGACCACACGCTGTTCGCCACCGCCCCCGGCACGGTCAGCTTCCGCCATCGCGGCGAGCGCACCTTCATCGACATCGCCCCGCTGCCGGAGGCCGCCGAGTAATCGGCCGTTCTCCCACGGAGAGATTTCGCGAAAGGGGAACGGTTCGTCCGTTCCCCTTTTTGTTTTTTCGAGTCTTTCACCACAAAGACACAAAGGCCACGAAGGAAAACCTTGCCGTCATCGCCGGGCCTGACCCGGCGATCCACGTGTCGGACGGCGGCTGGATGCCCGGGTCAAGCCCGGGCATGACGACGTCTTCTCTTTCCTTCGTGATCTTTGTGTCTTTGTGGTGAATCTATCCCGGACCGTCCCATGAAATTTCTCGATCAGGCCAAGATTTTCATCAAGAGCGGCGATGGCGGGGCCGGTGCGGTCAGCTTCCGGCGCGAGAAGTACATCGAGTTCGGCGGCCCCGACGGCGGCGACGGCGGCCGGGGCGGCGACGTGGTGGTCGAATGCGTCGCCAACCTCAACACCCTGATCGACTACCGCTATCAGCAGCATTTCAAGGGCGAGCGCGGCCATCACGGCATGGGCCGCAACCGCACCGGCGGCAAGGGCGAGGACGTTGTCCTGAAGGTCCCGGTGGGCACCCAGATCCTGTCCGAGGACAAGGAGGAGGTGCTGGCCGACCTGACCGCCGCCGGCGAGCGGCTGGTGCTGCTGCGCGGCGGCGACGGCGGCTTCGGCAACCTGCACTACAAGACCAGCACCAACCAGGCCCCGCGCCGCGGCGATCCCGGCTGGCCGGGCCAGGAAATGTGGGTGTGGCTGCGCCTCAAGATGATCGCCGATGCCGGCCTGGTCGGCCTGCCCAATGCCGGCAAGTCCACCTTCCTCGCCGCCGTCACCCGGGCGCGGCCGAAGATCGCCGATTATCCCTTCACCACGCTGCATCCCAATCTGGGCGTGGTCTATCTGGGCGGCGACGAATTCGTGCTGGCCGACATTCCCGGCCTGATCGAGGGCGCCCACGAGGGTGCCGGCATCGGCGACCGCTTCCTCGGCCATATCGAGCGCTGCCGCGTCCTGCTGCACCTGGTCGATGGCACCGAGGACGACGTCGCCGAAGCCTATCGCGTGGTGCGCGGGGAATTGTCGGCCTATGGCGGCGGCCTCGACGAGAAGCCCGAGGTGGTGGCGCTGAACAAGTGCGATTCCTTGCCGGCCGAGGACATCAAGGCCAAGCTGGAGGCGCTGGCGGAAGCGGTCGGCCGCCCGGTCCACACCCTGTCGGCGGTCTCCGGCATCGGCCTGAAGCCGGTGCTGGGCGAGCTGCTGGGCCACATCAAGGAGGCCAAGGCCGAGGACCCCGAGATCCTGGCCGCGTCGGCCGCCGCCGGTGTCGGCAAGAAGGGCAACGAGGGCTTCTACCGCCGCATGAAGGACGCCGAGGCGGCGGACGAGGACGAGGGCCATTACGGTCCCGACGGCGAATGGATATGGTACGAGCAGGAGGCCGAGGAGGGGGAAGAGGGGGATGATCGCTGACGCTAAGCGCCTGATCGTCAAGATCGGCTCGTCCCTGCTGGTGGACGAGGCCAGCGGGCGTGTCCGCCGCGCCTGGCTCAATTCCCTGTGCGACGACGTCGCCCGCTGCCGCGCCCGCGGCCAGGAGGTCCTTCTGGTCTCGTCGGGCGCCGTGGCGGTGGGGCGCCGCCATCTCGGACTCACCCCGCCGCTGCGGCTCGAGGAAAAGCAGGCGGCGGCGGCGACGGGGCAGATCAGGCTGGCCCACGCCTATCAGGAGGCGCTGGAGGCCCACGGCATCACCGTGGCCCAGGTGCTGCTGACGCTCGAGGATTCCGAGGACCGGCGGCGCTACCTCAACGCCCGCACCACGCTGGAGACCCTGCTCCACCTGGGCGCGGTGCCGGTGATCAACGAGAACGACACAGTGGCCACGGCGGAAATCCGCTTCGGCGACAACGACCGTCTGGCCGCCCGGGTGGCGCAGATGGTCTCGGCCGACGCGCTGGTGCTGTTCTCGGACATCGACGGCCTGTACACCGCCGACCCGCGCAAGGACCCGACCGCCCAGCGGCTGGAGGAAGTGCGCGACATCACCCCCGAGATCGAGGCCATGGCCGGCGATCCCGGCACAGGCTACGGCTCGGGCGGCATGGTGACCAAGCTGAATGCGGCCCGCATCTGCCTGTCGGCGGGATGCCGCATGGCCATCTGCAAGGGCGAGCCGCTCAATCCCCTGCTGGTGCTGGAGCACGGCGCCCCGGCCACCTGGTTCGTTCCCTCGGCCAGCGCGCGCACCGCCCGCAAGCAGTGGATCTTCGGCTCCATGAAGCCGGCCGGGACCCTCCACCTGGATGCCGGCGCCGCCAAGGCCCTGGCGGCGGGCAAAAGCCTGCTGCCGGCTGGGGTGACCGCGGTGGAGGGCGAGTTCGACAGCGGCGATTGCGTGCTGGTGGCCAACGGCGACGGCCGCATCCTGGCCCGCGGCCTGGTCGCCTATTCCGCCGACGAGGCCCGGCGCATCATGGGCCGCAAATCCTCGGGCATCGAGGCCGCCTTGGGTTACCGCGGCCGCGACGAACTGATCCACCGCGACGATCTGGTGATGGAATCATGACCGACATCCGCGACCTGATGACCGAGATCGGCCGCAAGGCCCGTGCCGCCTCGCGCGTGCTGGCGCTGGCGCCGGCCGAGGCCAAGAACCGGGCGCTGCTGGCCGCCGCCCAGGCGCTGCGCCAGGGCGTCGCCGCCATCGAGCGGGCCAATGGCGAGGACATGGCGGCCGGCACCGCCAAGGGCCTGTCCAAGGCCCTGCTCGACCGCCTGATGCTGGACGAGAAGCGCATCGAGGCCATGGCCCGCGGCCTCGAGGAGGTCGCCGCCCTGCCCGACCCGGTCGGCCGCACCCTGGCCGCGTGGGACCGGCCCAACGGCCTGCGCATCCAGCGCGTCGCGGTGCCGCTGGGGGTGATCGGCATCATCTACGAGAGCCGGCCCAACGTCACCGCCGACGCCGCCGCCCTGTGCCTGAAATCGGGCAACGGCGCCATCCTGCGCGGCGGCTCGGAAAGCTTCCATTCCTCGCGCGCCATCATGGATTGCGTGCGCGCCGGCATCCGCGCCGCCGGTCTGCCCGAGGACGCGGTGCAGATGGTCCCCACCACCGATCGCGCGGCGGTGGGGGTGATGCTGGGCATGACCGACCACATCGACGTCATCGTGCCGCGCGGCGGCAAGTCGCTGGTCGCCCGCGTGCGGGAAGAAAGCAAGGTGCCGCTGTTCCAGCACCTGGAGGGCATCTGCCACACCTATGTGGATGCCTCGGCCGACCTGGAGATGGCGAAGACGGTGGTGCTGAACGCCAAGATGCGCCGCACCGGCATCTGCGGCGCCACCGAGACCCTGCTGGTCGACCAGGCCTGTGCCGCCACCCACCTGAAGCCCCTGGTGACCATGCTGGCCGATGCCGGCTGCCAGGTGCGCGGCGACCAGGCGGCGCAGGCCGCCGATCCCCGCGTCCTGCCGGCGACCGAGGAGGACTGGCAGACGGAGTACCTGGACGCCATCATCTCGGTGAAGGTGGTGGACGGCGTGGCGGGCGCGGTGGAGCACGTCAACCGCTACGGCAGCCAGCATACCGAGGCGATCATCGCCGAGGACCCGGCCGCCGCCGAGACCTTCCTCGACGGCTGCGATTCCGCCATCGTCTGCTGGAACGCCTCGACCCAGTTCGCCGATGGCGGCGAGTTCGGCATGGGCGCCGAAATCGGCATCTCGACGGGCCGCATGCACGCCCGCGGCCCGGTCGGCGTCGAGCAGCTGTGCACCTTCAAGTACAAGGTGCTGGGAACCGGACAGGTGCGTCCCGGGTGAGAGCTGTCCATGGCAACACGGATGAACGCAGATGAACAAGATGGACGCAGATGGGAGAGTCCTATCCGTGTCCATCTGCGGCCATCCGCGTTCATCCGTGTTGCATTGATCGGGTGAAAGCCGATGCTCTCGCCCAACCCCTGGGGTGACCGCCGCAATGTCCGCATCGGGCTGCTGGGCGGGTCGTTCAACCCGGCCCATGGCGGCCATCGCTTCGTCGCCGAGACGGCGCTGACGCGGCTCGGCCTCGATCAGGTGTGGCTGCTGGTCAGTCCGCAGAATCCGTTGAAGGCGGCCGCCGGCATGGCGCCGCTGGCCGATCGCCTGGACTCGGCCCGCCGGGTGTGCGCCGGCCATCCGCGCCTGCTGGCCACCGCCATCGAGACCGCTCTCGGCACCCGCTACACCGCCGACACCCTGGCCAGGCTGGCGACCCGCTTCCCCCGCGCCCGCTTCGTCTGGCTGATGGGGGCCGACAACCTGGTGCAGATGGCGCGCTGGGACCGCTGGCGCCGCATCTTCGCGGCCGTTCCGGTTGCGATTCTCGCCCGCTCTCCCTATTCTCAAAGGGCAATGGCCGCCAAGGCCGCCCGCCGCATGGGCCGCTACCGGTTGGCCGAGGGGCGGGCGCGTGGGTTGGCCGGGATGGCGCCGCCGGTGTGGACCTTCTTCCACACCCGGCTGCATCCCGCCTCGGCGACAGCCATAAGACAGGCAGCCATTGGGCAGACAAAAGGAGAGACGCGATAACACCCCGATCTAGACCCGCTTCCCCGACCGCGGAAGACTTGGTCGACCTTGTCACCGCCTCGCTTGAAGACGGCAAGGCGGAAGACATCACCGTCATCGACCTGCGCGGCAAGTCCAGCATGGCCGACCACATGGTCATCGCCACCGGCCGATCCGCCCGCCAGGTCGGCGCCATGGCCGACCACCTGTCCGAGAAGCTGAAGGCGGCCGGCCAGAGGGTGGCGGCGGAGGGCATGCCCCAGTGCGACTGGGTGCTGATCGACGCCGGCGACATCATCGTCCACCTGTTCCGGCCCGAGGTCCGCGCCTTCTACAACCTGGAAAAGATGTGGGGCATTCCGCGCGCCGCCGAGGCCGCCGCCGCCATCTCGTCCGGCGCCCGCCCGGCCGCCCCGGCCTCGCTCTAGCATGCGCCTGTGGCTGGCGGCGGTCGGCCGCGCCAAGGCCGGCCCCGAGCGCGACCTCTATGACCAGTACGTCCGCCGCCTGACGGCGCCGCCGACCCTGCGCGAGGTCGAGGAGAAGCGGCCGCTGCCCGGTGCCGAACGCAAGGCGCGCGAGGGCGAGCTGCTGCTGGCCGCCATCCCCGCCGGGGCGGTGGTGGTGGCCCTCGACGAACGGGGGCGCAGCCTGGGCTCCGAGGCCTTCGCCGGGATGCTGGGGCGGTGGCGCGACGACGGGGTGGGCGACCTCGCCTTCCTCATCGGCGGCGCCGATGGCCATGCCCAGGCGGTGCGGGAGCGCGCCGGATTGCTGCTGTCCTTCGGCGCCCTGACCTGGCCGCACATGCTGGTGCGCGCCATGCTGGCCGAGCAATTGTGGCGGGCCCAGGCCATCCTGGCCGGCCATCCCTACCACAGGGTTTAGCCGTCACGGCCAAAGTATTGAGTCCGCTCTTGAATATCCGGCCCCGGCTTGCGAGGATGCGCCAGGGGAAGCGACAGGGCGGATCATGGTGGACGGGGACATTCCGGCGGACGAACTGGCGGCATTCGAGGAATACCGCGCCATGGTCGAGGGGACCAACATCAGTCCCCAGACCCTGCTGGCGACCGACTACCTGAATCACTTCAACGAGATCGTCATGCTGTTCGACATGCTGCCGGACATGCCGGACATGATCGAGGAATGCAAGGCCTGGCAGCCCAAGGACTACAAGGCCCACTTCGCCGATTCCACCTTCCGCGACAAGCAGCTGGCCATCGAGGCCTATGACCGGGTGCCGTCCAAGTTCCGCGCCCCGTTCGAAGAGACCGTCGCCCAGATCAACACCCTGATCCTCGAGGGCATCGACCGCATCGACCGCGAGATCGCCGCCGGCGCCGGCGAGGACCAGCTGCGCGAGCATTGCACCGCGCTGGCGCGGGCCGCCCAGCTGCTGATGGACTGCGCCTCGGCCAACATCCACGGCACCGCCCGTACCATGGACCAGGCCGAAATCGACGGGCTGCTGGGCTGATGCGCGCGTCTGGCGAGGGTCGTTAGGACATGCGGGGCGAGACGCTTCTGTTCCTGCCCATGGCCGGGCGGCTGCGCATCACCGACGAGTTCCAGCAGCACACCTACGGCACCATCGTGACCGAGACCATCCCGCCCGACCGCCCCCACCGCCTGTCCCGCCACCGCTTCCATCTGGAGATCGAACTGCCGGGCGGCGGCATCGTCTGCCGCGAAAGCTTCGCCGACCTGGGCGAGGCGCAGGCGCGGGCCGAACAGTTCCTGCGCGCCTACGGGCAGCTTGGGCGGGACTATTCGTAGGCTTAACAGGGTGCGGAAATACTCTGCTTGCCACCCTCTGATCCGTCACCCCCGCGAAGGCGGGGGTCCATGCAGGGGCAATATGGCGTTCTGGCCGCAATATATTGTGTGCTGAGGCATGGATTCCCGCCTTCGCGGGAATGACGAAAGAAAAACAGGGGTTTTTCCGCACCCTGTTAGAGCCGGATGCTATCAGGTTGAATCGCGAGGCGATCCAACCTGATAGCATCCGGCTCTAAATCTATAAATTAGAGTGCGATTCAGACATTAGGTCGGCGCACCCCGTGCGCCGACCTAATGTCATCGCGCTCTAGGCTCAATCCGTGCCGCCATCGGCTCGACGCTCTCGCGGTCGCCCGGCAGCATCAGCCCCGGGCATTTAGGTTCGAGGGCGCCATCGACCCCCGGGGCAAGCCCACGGCTGTCCGGTTTAATTTTCGGATTGCCTTCTGGAGCCCTTGGTGACGGCTGCGTCCAGGGTGACGCTGGCCGAAGTAGACAGGATTACCCTCGCCCGCTTGCGGGAGAGGGAGGGGCCCGTCGCGACAGCGACGGGAGGGAGAGGGTGCGCGCCGCGAGGTGCGCTTCGCGACAGCGAAAGCGCTGGTTTCTCCAGGTCTTGGGCGCGCCGACGCGCGCCGCCCTCACCCCGGCTCGCTGGCGCTCGCCCCCCTCTCCCGCAAGCGGGCGAGGGGGGCAATTGCCAGCCGAAATTTAAACCGGACAGAAGTGGGGCAAGCCCGGGGGTGACCGGAATTATCCCCGTCCGCCCGACAGCAGGCCGCGGGCGATGACCTGGGCCTGGATTTCGGCGGCCCCCTCGAAGATGTTGAGGATGCGGGCGTCGCACAGGACGCGGCTGATCTGGTACTCCTCGGCATAGCCGTTGCCGCCGTGGACCTGCAGCGCGTTGTCGGCGTTGGACCAGGCGACGCGGGCGGCCAGCAGCTTGGCCATGCCGGCCTCGATGTCGCAGCGATGGCCGCCGTCCTTCTCGCGCGCCGCGAAATAGGTGAGCTGGCGGGCGACCATGGTCTCCACCGCCATCCAGGCGATCTTGCAGGCGACGCGCGGGAAGGCGTAGATGGGCTTGCCGAACTGGACCCGCTCGTTGGCGTATTTCAGGCCGATCTCCATGGCGTTCTGGGCGACGCCGACCGCCCGCGCGGCGGTCTGGATGCGGGCCGATTCGAAGGTCTCCATCAGCTGCTTGAAGCCCTGGCCCTCGACCCCGCCCAGCAGGTTGGCGGCGGGCACCTGGAAGCCGTCGAAGCCCAGCTCGTATTCCTTCATGCCGCGATAGCCCAGCACCTTGATCTCGCCGCCGGTCATGCCCGCGGCCGGGAACGGATCGGATTCGGTGCCGCGCGGCTTGGGGGCGATCAGCATGGACAGCCCCTTCCAGTCCTTGGTGGCGGGATCGGTGCGGACCAGCAGGGTCATCACGTCGGTGCGGGCGGCGTGGGTGATCCAGGTCTTGTTGCCGGTCACCACGTAGGTGTCGCCGTCCTTGACCGCGCGGGTGCGCAAGCTGCCCAGGTCCGATCCGGTATTGGGCTCGGTGAACACGGCGGTGGGCAGGATCTCGCCGGTGGCGATCTTCGGCAGCCATTCCCGCTTCTGTTCCTCGGTTCCGCCCAGGCGGATCAACTCGCCGGCGATCTCGGAGCGGGTGCCCAGCGAGCCGACGCCGATATAGCCGCGGCTCAATTCCTCGGTGACCACGCACATGGCGGTCTTGCCCATGCCGAGGCCGCCGTATTCCTCGGGCAGGGTCAGGCCGAACACGCCCATCTCGGCCACCGCATCGACCACCTCGATGGGGATCAGCTCGTCCTTGAGGTGCCAGTCATGGGCATAGGGCACCACCTGGTCCTCGACGAAGCGGCGGAACTGCTCGCGGATCAGGTCCAGGGTCTCGTCGTCCAGGCCGGGCTCGCCGAAATGGTGGCCGTCCTTGATCAGCTCGGCGATGCGCATGCGCACCGGGGCGGCATTGCCCTGGCGGCGCAGGGTGCCGGTGGCGGCCGAGGCGTGCAGGTGGCAGCCCTTGGCGTCGAGGCCGAGATCGGCCGGGCGGATCAGCTCGCCCTGGCTCATGGGGATGCCGCCGTAGATCTGCGCCACGTATTCGCCGAAGGCCGATTGGACCATCAGCTGCTCCAGTTCGCCGAACCTGCCCGCAGCCTCCAGCCGCTCGGCCCAGGCCAGCATCTGCTCCAGCGCCGCCACGTAGGTGGTCAGCCAGGCATAGCCGTGGGCGGCCTGCTGGTTGGCCTCCAGCCTGGCGCCATCGACCTTGCCGTTCACGGCGACCAGCGCCGTCACCGCCTCCTTGGCGGCGCCGTGCAGGCCCTTGACGGTGGCCAGCGCGTCGCGGCAGGTGGCGAGAAGGTCGGGGAGCAGGATGGTCATGGCCTAATCCTTCTGAGGGGACAACAGGTGGCGGAAATCGTCGAGGTCGCGGCAGAGATAGCCGCTGGCCTCAAGATGAGTTCGAGCGGAGCCGGTGAAGGCCGGGGAGTACAAGGCCTTTTCCACCGTCCAGTCGCGGAAACGGCGGCCTTCCCTGCTGTCCAGGAAGCGGCCGACATGGCCTTCGAAGGCGCCGGTATCGTGCTTGTCCGCGTTGCGCTTGCACGCGCCGAAACGGATGCGTCGGTTCGTTTCGTCGATGGCGACCAGATCGATCTCGATGTCGGCGCTGTTCCAGTAGCCCTGGACCATCTCGGTCAAGGCGAAGTCGCCCAGCCCCTTGCGCGAACATTCGACGGTCAACTGGCGGACCATCCTTTCGAAGGTGAAGCCCTCGACGGCAGCCAGGGCCTCGTCGGCGGCGGCAAGCGGCTTTTCCAGAGGCATGATGCGGGCGGCGGAAACGTTCTTGGCCAGGGCCCCCAGCCACGACATCAGGAAGTTGTCGGTGATGGCATAGCGGCCCTTGCGGTCCTTCCTGCCGGCGAAGATCGGCAATTGCCGTTCCACCATGCGGTAGTTGTCGACCAGAATCTTGAGGTAGCCACCCAGCTGCTTTTCCGTCTCGGTACCGGCGCGGCCGAATTCCTCGGCCAGTTGGCCGTGGCTGCAGGGACCCAGGCGGGCCAGCAGGCGCAGCACGGTGTCGTAGCGGCCGCGGAATTCCCGCAGGAACCAATTGTCGGCCTCGTCCCGCAACGGTGAGCTGCCCTCGAAGAACAGCCGGCGCAGGGTGCGGTGGCGATGGTCGATATGGGGAATCAGCACACCCTGGTCGAAGGCGTCGCGGTAGAATTTCGGCACGCCCTCGAACAGCGACCACAGGAACAATTGGTGATGGGGATCATCGATGCCGTGGGCGGCGAACATCTCGAACAGGGTCTCGAAATCCCAGTGCTCCAGGGTCAGGCGGTCAGTGATGCGGCTGAACAGCGGGGCGTTGCGCTCTTCCAGAATGGCCGACATCTCGGTGTGGATGGAGCCCAGCACGAACAGGCCGCCCCCAGAGGTATCGCGCAATTGGTCAACCTCGGCCTGGAGAAGGGATTGAAATGACGAAATACTTTTCCGGTGAAAATACTGGAACTCATCAAGGACAATGACGACGCCGAGGTCGCAATATAAGTCAATGAGCGTAACGACATCCTGGAACGTGCGTACGCTATGGGCGCTTTTTTCAGTGTGGCCTGAACTTTCCAGGGCGTCTTGAAACGCTTGTATGACACCGCGTTCGTCGCTATCTGGAATTTGGACGTAAATGACCGGCTTTCCTGATGCCTGCAATGCCTCCCTGATCAGCGATGTCTTGCCGATGCGGCGGCGGCCCGAGATCGCGCAAAAGAACCAGCGGCCGCGATCCAGGATGGTCCGGATCTCGGCGATCTCACGGGCTCGACCGTAAAATCCCCAGCTCTGCTGCATGGTTAGGCGGCTTTTCTGAATAACGTAAAAATTTTTACGTTAAAAAGATGCCGCCGGCAAGGCGCACCCTGCCGGCGGCTCAATGCGAGACTTATTCGCCCTCGATGCAGTCCTCGACGGTGTGGCGGCCGGGCTTCAGGGCCTGGACCAGCACCGCCATGTTGCCCGGCTTGTGCTCGTTCCTCAGCATCTTCATGTGGGCGGCGGGGATCTCGTCCCAGCTGAACACCTCGGACATGCAGGGATCGAGGCGCCGCTCGATGACCAGCTGGTTGGCCTGGGCGGCCTGCAGCAGGTTGGCGAAGTGGCTGCCCTGGATGCGCTTCTGGCGCATCCACACGAAGCGGGCGTCGAAGGTCAGGTTGAAGCCGGTGGTGCCGGCGCAGAACACCACCATGCCGCCGCGCTTGACCACGTTGCACGACACCGGGAAGGTGGCCTCGCCCGGGTGCTCGAACACGAAATCGACGTCGTTGCCCTTGCCGGTGATGTCCCAGATGGCCTTGCCGAACTCGCGGACCTTCTTCATGTAGTCCTTGAACGCCCCCTGGTCGCCGTCCACGTCGGGCAGCTGGCCCCAGCAGTCGAAGTCCTTGCGGTTGATGACGCCCTTGGCGCCCAGGCCGAGGACGAAGTCGCGCTTGTCCTCTTCCGAGATGACGCCGATGGCGTTGGCGCCGGCCACCGCGATCAGCTGGATCGCCATGGACCCCAGGCCGCCGGCCGCGCCCCACACCAGCACGTTGTGGCCGGGCCGCAGGATGTGCGGGCGGTGGCCGAACAGCATGCGGTAGGCGGTGGCGAGCGTCAGGGTGTAGCAGGCGCTCTCTTCCCAGGTCAGGTGCTTGGGGCGGTGCATCAGCTGCTGCGCCTGGACGCGGGCGAACTGGGCGAAGGAGCCGTCGGGGGTCTCGTAGCCCCAGATGCGCTGGCTGGGCGAGAACATCGGGTCGCCGCCGTTGCACTCCTCGTCGTCGCCGTCGTCCTGGTTGCAGTGGACCACCACTTCGTCGCCGACCTTCCAGCGCTTCACCTTGGCGCCCACCGCCCAGACGATGCCCGAGGCATCCGAGCCGGCGATGTGATAGGGCGCCTTGTGGTAGTCGAACGGAGAGATCGGCTTGCCCAGCGCCGCCCACACGCCGTTGTAGTTGACGCCGGCGGCCATCACCATGATCAGCACCTCGTGCGGATCGATCTCGGGGGTCTCGACCACCTCGACCAGCATGGCGGTGTCGGGCGTGCCGTGGCGCTCCTTGCGGATGGCCCAGGCGTACATCTGCTTCGGCACATGGCCGAGCGGCGGAATCTCGCCGATCTCGTAGAGATCCTTGACCACCTGTCCGGGCCGGACATCGGCCAGCTTCGCCGCTTCGCTCATGCCAGTCACTCCTTGCAATGCAACAAAAGGCCGCCGGTTTGCCCCGGCGGGTAGCTGTCCCCTCTCCGCAAGCGTGGGGCCGCACCCGAGTTGTAGCGATTTCCGACTTTCTTCGCAATGCACAAAATGATAGTTTGTTTCGCGCAACCCCGGTGATGGGTAATTTTACGTCGCAAGTGGTGCTATTTCAGTGCCTTATGCTGCACTGCATCATAAAGGAAGGTGAGCCGGAATGACCGACCATATCCCCGCCCGCGAGAAGCCCTGGCTGTTCCGGACCTATTCCGGCCACAGCTCGGCGGCGGAGAGCAACCGGCTGTTCCGCACCAACCTGGCCAAGGGCCAGACCGGCCTGTCCATCGCCTTCGACCTGCCGACGCAGACGGGCTACGATTCCGATCATGTGTTGGCGAAGGGCGAGGTCGGCAAGGTCGGCGTGCCGGTCTGCCACCTCGGCGACATGATGACCCTGTTCGAGGGCATCCCGCTCGAGAAGATGAACACCTCGATGACCATCAACGCGCCGGCCCCGTGGCTGCTCGCCCTCTACATCGCCGCCGCCGAGCGGCAGGGGGCGGCGCGGTCCAGCCTGAACGGCACCACCCAGAACGACATCATCAAGGAGTATCTGTCGCGCGGCACCTACATCTTCGCGCCGCAGCCCAGCCTGAAGCTGACCGGCGACGTCATCGCCTTCACCTACCGCGAGGTTCCCAAGTGGAACCCCATGAACGTCTGCTCGTACCATCTGCAGGAGGCCGGGGCGACGCCCGAGCAGGAGCTGGCCTATGCCCTGGCCACGGCGGTGGCGGTGCTCGACACCGTCAAGCCGATGGTGCCCGAGGCCGATTTCCCCCAGGTGGTCGGGCGCATCAGCTTCTTCGTCAATGCCGGCATCCGCTTCGTCACCGAATTGTGCAAGATGCGGGCCTTCACCACTCTGTGGGACGAGATCTGCCGCGACCGCTACGGCATCACCGACGAGAAGCTGCGCCGCTTCCGCTACGGCGTGCAGGTCAACTCGCTGGGCCTGACCGAGCCGCAGCCCGAGAACAACGTCTACCGCATCCTGCTGGAGATGCTGTCGGTGGTGCTGTCCAAGGATGCCCGCGCCCGCGCGGTGCAGTTGCCGGCCTGGAACGAGGCGCTGGGCCTGCCGCGCCCGTGGGACCAGCAATGGTCGCTGCGGCTGCAGCAGATCGTCGCCTACGAGACCGACCTGCTGGAATACGGCGACATCTTCAACGGCTCGGTGGAGATCGCCGCCAAGGTCGAGGCGCTGATGGCCGACGCCCGCGACGAACTGGGCCGCATCGGCGAGATGGGCGGCGCGGTGGCGGCGGTGGAAACCAGCTACATGAAGCAGAAGCTGGTGGAATCCAACGCCCGGCGCATCGCCGGCATCGAATCGGGCGAGCAGGTGGTGGTCGGCGTCAACAAGTGGACCGAGACCGAGCCCAGCCCGCTGACCACCGGTGACGGCTCCATCCTCACCGTCGACGCCTCGGCCGAACGCGAGCAGATCGAGCGGCTGGCCGCCTTTCGCGCGTCGCGCGACGCCAAGGCGGTGGCGGCGGCGCTGGCCGGCCTCAGGGCCGCCGCCACCGAAGGGCGCAACGTGATGGAACCCTCCATCGCCGCCGCCCATGCCGGGGTGACCACCGGCGAATGGGCCGCCACCCTGCGCGAGGTGTTCGGCGAATACCGCGCCCCCACCGGCGTCGCCCGCGCTGCCGCCCAGTCCAAGGGCGAGAAGATCGCCGCGGTGCGCGCCGAGGTGGACGCGGTGTCGGCCCGGCTGGGCCGCCGGGTCAAGATGCTGGTGGGCAAACCCGGCCTGGACGGCCATTCCAACGGCGCCGAGCAGATCGCCGTCAGGGCCCGCGACGCCGGCATGGAGGTGGTCTACGAGGGCATCCGGCTGACCCCCGCCCAGATCGTCAACGCGGCGCTGGAGGAAGGGGTGCACGTGGTCGGCCTGTCGATCCTGTCGGGCAGCCACGTGCCGCTGGTCACCGAGGTGCTGGAGCGCATGCGCCAGGCCGGCCTGGCCGACATCCCGGTGGTGGCCGGCGGCATCATCCCGCCCGAGGACGCCCGCATGCTGCAGGCCGCCGGCTGCGCCCGCATCTACACGCCGAAGGATTACGACATCACCGCCATCATGGGCGACATCGTCGCCCTGGTCGGCGACCGGGCGGCCGCCGCCTGAACCGGAAACCGCCGCCGCGGGCAACGCCCCGCGAGCGGCGGCGCGGTGAGGGGGCGTCGGGGAAAGTGGCTGCCCCCTCACCGTACTGTCCTGGTTGCCTTTTGTTGCCCATCGGCGCGAAAATGGTCCGGTGCTCCAGAACGGAGGCGGACATGACGACCAGAATCGGTGCGGCGCCGGCGGGGCCGGGCGCCTTGGCGAAAATCCCCATGACCGAACGCACCGCCCAGGCGGCGGCGGTGGCGAAGCGGCTGGACGAGGCTCCGCGCGGGCCGCTCCAGCTGGCGGTGGACCTTGCCCGCGGACGCAAGGCGCTGGCCCGCCAATCCCTCGACGCCCTGAAGCGCCAGATCGCGGCGCTGGCGCTGGTCAGCATGCTCGACCCCAAAGCGGCGGCGCGGCAGATCCGCGACCTGGCGCGGCGGGTCGCAGGCGCGGCGCGGGACTGGTGCGACGCCGGCCCCGATCCGCTGCCGGCCGATCCCGCCAAGGACGCGACATCGCCCGAAGTGGCGGCCCGGCCGGCGGGCGAAGTGGTGGCGGCCCGGCCGCTGGGCGAGGTGGTGGCGGCCCGGCCGCCGGGCGAGGCCATGCGCGACGTCGCCCTGGCCCGGTACCAGCGCAACCAGGCCGCCATCGCCGACCGCTCCGGCCTCGACGACGCGTCCGAGCTTTACGCGCAGCTGAAGCGGCTGATGGACTTCGCCCTGCGTCTGGCCCGCCAGAAGGACGCCCAGGACCGCGAGCTGGACGACATCGCCGGCGATTTTGCCAGGTCCGGCGACGATATCGGCGAGGCGTCGCGCGGCTGGGAGTCTCCGGCGGAAGCGCCGGTGCCGATGCCGGAGACGGTGCGGGTGGTGGTGTAGTCCCATTTTTTCGTCGCCCTGCCTGCTGCCTCACATATTTTTACAGGATATTTCAACGCGTTGCTCGCATAGCCGGGCTTGGTCCGGCCACCCACGGGGTGCCGCTTTCCAAAGACCTGCGCCAGCGCCTGATTGCCGCCGTGGAGGATGGGCAATCCTGCCGCTCGGCAGCGAAGCGTTTCGGGGTGGCCGCCTCGACGGCGATCAAATGGGTGAGCCGCTGGCGCCGGGACGGACTTGCCGATCCCAAACCTCTCGGCGGCGACCGCCACTCGCACCGTATGGCGCCTGTTGGAACGCCACGGCATGACCTTCAATAGGAACAGCACACGCCGCCGAGCAGCAGCGGCCTGACTGCGAAAGCTCATCGTCTTGGCAAACGCCCTGCTCAAGGCAGGGCGTCCATGGATGCCAAAAACCGCTTGATCAACACGGATACTCTAACCGGATATCCGTGGGTCAAGCCCGGGCATGACGGAAAGGAGGTCGAACGACCGGAGCCGGATAGCCTTGGATCATGTCCACGGCTGTCCGGTTTAATTTTCGGATTGCCTTCTGGAGCCCTTGGTGACGGCTGCGTCCAGGGTGACGCTGGCCGAAGTAGACAGGATTACCCTCGCCCGCTTGCGGGAGAGGGAGGGGCCCGTCGCGACAGCGACGGGAGGGAGAGGGTGCGCGCCGCGAGGTGCGCTTCGCGACAGCGAAAGCGCTGGTTTCTCCAGGTCTTGGGCGCGCCGACGCGCGCCGCCCTCACCCCGGCTCGCTGGCGCTCGCCCCCCTCTCCCGCAAGCGGGCGAGGGGGCAATTGCCAGCCGAAAATTAAACCGGATAGCCTTGGATCATGTCCGGCCATGACGACAGGGCAATGGAAAGGCGGGGAAGGTTTGTGAAACCCCTAGCCAACCGGGGGGACGGGGAAAGAGGACCTATCCCTCGCCCTCGTCGAACAGGGCGGCCAGCTGGGCCAGCATGGTGCCGCCCAGGTCCTCGGCATCCATGATGGTGACGGCGCGGTGGTAGTAGCGGGTGACGTCGTGGCCGATGCCGATGGCGATCAGCTCGACGTCCGAGCGCTGCTCGATGAAGCCGATGACGTCGCGCAGGTGTTTTTCCAGGAAGTTGCCGGGATTGACCGACAAGGTGGAATCGTCCACCGGCGCGCCGTCCGAGATGACCATCAGGATGCGCCGCTGCTCGGGCCGGGCCAGCAGGCGGTCGTGCGCCCACATCAGCGCCTCGCCGTCGATGTTCTCCTTGAGGATGCCTTCGCGCAGCATGAGGCCGATGTTGCGCCGGGCCCGGCGCCACGGCGCGTCGGCGGACTTGTAGACGATGTGCCGCAGATCGTTGAGGCGGCCGGGATTGGCCGGCTTGCCCTCGGCCTGCCAGGCCTCGCGCGCGCTGCCGCCCTTCCACGCCCGGGTGGTGAAGCCCAGCACCTCGACCTTGACGCCGCAGCGCTCCAGGGTGCGGGCCAGGATCTCGGCGCTGAGGGCCGCCACGGTGATGGGGCGGCCGCGCATGGAGCCGGAATTGTCGATCAGCAAGCTGACCACGGTGTCGCGGAAGTCGGTTTCCTTCTCCGCCTTGAACGACAGCGAATGGGTGGGGTTGGCGATGATGCGGGCGAGCCGCCCGGTATCCAGGATGCCTTCCTCGAGGTCGAAATCCCACGACCGGGTCTGCTGCGCCATCAATTTGCGCTGCAGCCGGTTGGCCAGGCGGGCCACCACCCCCTGCAGGTGGGCCATCTGGCTGTCGAGCTGGGCGCGCAGCCGGGCCAGCTCGTCGGCCTCGCACAGATCCTCGGCCGCCACCACCTGGTCGAAGCGGGTGGTGAAGGCGCGGTAGGGCTTGTCGCCGACGGCATCGCCCTTGGGCGCGAACATCGGGCGCTGGCGGCTGGGGCCGCCCGGCTCCTCGGTGCCGGCGCCGGCCACCACCGTCTCGCCGGCGCTTTCCAGCCCCTCCTGCTCACCGTCGCCCTCGGCCGAGCCTGGGGCGGCCTGGGGCTGGCCTTCGCTTTTCGCCCCGTCGCCCTGGCGATCCTTCTCCTCGTCGCGGCCGCCCTGGGCCTCGCCCTCGCGGGCTTCCTGGCCCTCCTCCTGCTCGGTCTTCTCCTGGTCCTCGAGCTCGTTGTCCGAGAACAGGTCGAGCGCCCCCAGCAGGTCCTTCAGCGCCCCCGAGAAGGCGTCCTCGTCGCCGATCAGCCCGCCCAGGCGGTCGAGGGAGCCGCCCACCTTCTCCTCCACATAGGGCCGCCACAGCTCGACCGCGATGCGGGCCGAGGGCGGCGGTTCCTGGCCGGTGAAGTGCTGGCGGGCGATCAGCCGCATGGCCTCGGCCAGCGGCACGTCCTCGCGCTTGGCCGCGCGGTCCAGGCCCTCGGCGCGGCTGCGGCTTTCCAGCACGGCGGCGATGTTGGCGGCGACGCCGGCCATGCGGCGCGCCCCCAGCGCCTCGATGCGGGCCTGCTCGACCGCCTCGTAGACCCGGCGGGCCTCGGGCCCCGGCGGCATGCGCCGGGCGTGCAGGGCGTCGTCGTGGTAGCGGAACCGGAGCGCCACGGCGTCCGAGGTGCCGCGCAGCCGCACCAGATCGGCCTCGGTCACCTGCCGCGGCGGCACCGGCAGCCGCACCTCGGCGCCGCGCACCGAGGCGCCGCCGGCGACGTAGCCGACCTCCAGGTCGGCGCGGCCGGCGATGGCCCGCAGGGTGGCGGTGGTGCAGCGGCGCAGCAGATCGGCCGGCGTCTCGTCGCGGCCGCCGGCGGGCGGCGCGGACGAGGACGGGGCGTTGCGCTCGGCGGCCAAGGGCGGGCTCCTACATGGCCACGCGGGCGGGCGTCTCGGGCAGCTCGACGCCGAAGCAGCGCTGGTAGTACTCGGCGATCACCGGCCGCTCCACCTCGTCGCACTTGTTGAGGAAGGTGAGGCGGAAGGCGAAGGCGACGTCGCCGAAGATCTTGGCGTTCTCGGCCCAGGTGATGACCGTGCGCGGGCTCATGACGGTGGAGATGTCGCCGTTCATGAAGCCCTGGCGCGACAGGTCGGCCAGCGACACCATGCGGCCCACCGTCTCGCGGCCCTTGTCGTCGGCCCAGCCCGGCAGCTTGGCCACCACGATGCCGACCTCGGCGTCGTGCTCCAGGTAGTTCAGGGTGGCGACGATGTTCCAGCGGTCCATCTGGCCCTGGTTGATCTGCTGGGTGCCGTGATAGAGGCCGGTGGTGTCGCCCAGGCCCACCGTGTTGGCGGTGGAGAACAGGCGGAAGGCGGGGTGGGGACGGATCACCCGGTTCTGGTCGAGCAGGGTGAGCTTGCCCTCGACCTCCAGCACCCGCTGGATGACGAACATCACGTCGGGGCGGCCGGCATCGTATTCGTCGAACACCAGGGCGCAGGGATGCTGCAGCGCCCAGGGCAGGATGCCCTCGCGGAACTCGGTGACCTGCTTGCCGTCCTTCAGCACGATGGCGTCCTTGCCGATCAGGTCGATGCGGCTGACGTGGCTGTCCAGGTTGATGCGGATGCAGGGCCAGTTGAGGCGGGCCGCCACCTGCTCGATATGGGTGGACTTGCCGGTGCCGTGATAGCCCTGGACCATCACCCGGCGGTTGAAGGCGAAGCCGGCCAGGATGGCCAGGGTGGTGTCGCGGTCGAAGCGGTAGGCGGGGTCCAGCTCTGGCACGTGCTCGGAGCCGACGCTGAAGGCGGGCACCTTGAGGTCGGCGTCGATGCCGAAGGCCTCGCGCACCGACACTTCGGTGTCGGGCATGGCGAGCGGGTGGTCCGAGGCGAGCGGGCTGGCGGAAGTCGCGGTCATGATGGTCGAGGTCCCAGTGGATGGCCTGATGCGGGCTCAGGCGGTGAGGCTGTTGAGCAGGATGGTATAGGCCCGGCTGATGTCTTTGAAGCGTTCCTCGGCGTCCTTGTCGCCGTTGTTGGCGTCCGGGTGGTGCTGCTTGACCAACTGCTTGTAGCGGGCCTTCAGCGCCTTCACGGTCACCGGCGGTACCAGCTCCAGCACCGTCATGGCCTCCTCCTCCGGGGTCGGCGGACGGGTTTTGGCCTTGGCCATCTCCTCGGCCTCCTCGGCGAACACGCCCAGGGGATCGTGGATGGAGAACGAGAAGCGGCGGTTGCCGGTCTTGCTCCCCAGCGGCCAGGTCGGGCGCTGCCAGGTGGTGGAGGTGCGGATCTCGTCCTCGATCTGCTCGGGGGTCATGCCCTTGTAGTAGTCCCAGGCCGAATTGTAGGCCCGCACGTGGTCGAGGCAGAACCAGTAGTATTCGTTCAGGTTGTCGCGCGAGCGCGGCGCCCGGTACTCGCCCTCGTGGGTACAGCCGGGGTGGTCGCAGGCGCGCGTCGCAGCGGAGGGCTCGGCGGGAGCATAGGCGACGCGCCAGGATCGCTTGGTGCCGGAGGCCTTCATCCCGGCATAATGAGGGCTGGAGGTTGCGCTGGCAAGGTTCGCGCTGGCAAGGTTTGCGGGACCTTGACGGCGGCCTTCGGCCATACCACTTCGGGGGAACGCCATGGGTCCGTTCCACGAGGAGGGAGAATGAAGGTTCGTGCCAGCATCGAGCGCAAACTGACCGAGGGGCTGGCTCCGTCGCGTCTCGCCGTCACCGACGATTCCGCCCGTCACGCCGGCCATGCCGGTCATCGCCACGGCAGCCACGACGGCGAAAGCCACTTCTCCATCGAGATCGTGTCGCCGGCCTTCGAAGGCAAGTCCCGCATCGAGCGCCACCGCATGGTCAACACCCTGCTGGCCGAGGAACTGGCCGGCCCGGTCCATGCCCTGGCCCTGGTCACCAAGGCGCCGGGAGAGTAGGTCAGCCGAATTCCTTGGCGGTGGCGATGACGGCCGGCAGTTCCTTCAGCAACAGGGGGACCGATTGCCGCGCCGTCGCGAACAGCATGTGGAGATCCACCCCGGAATAGGCGTGGGCCAGGGTGTTGCGCATGCCGACGATGTCGCGCCAGGGAATGTCCGGATGGCACTCCCGGATGTGATCCGGAATCCGGCGCGCAGCTTCGCCCAGCACCTCCATGGCCTTTGACACAGCCATCTGCGTCTTGACGTCGGCTTCGAACTCGCCGAATTCGATGGCCTAGGTGAATTTGACAGCACGGGTGCCGTATTCGAGCATCTCGTCGAGAAAGTCGAGGACAGTTCGCTTCATATGGCCGTCGCTTCGGCCAGGATGCGTTCGCCGATGCGGGGACGAAGGGCTCTCTTGCTGACAAGGTCCACGGCCAGACCCAGGCTTTCGCTGAGTTCCCGCTGCAGACCCGCGAACTCAATAAGCGTCATCCCCTCGCCCGGCAGCACCAGCACGTCGAGGTCGCTGTCCTCGGTCTGCTCGCCGCGGGCATACGAGCCGAACACCGCCAGCTCGCGGATCGGGTAGCGGCGCTCCAGCTCGGGCTTGATCGCCCGCAATTGGACCAGGATGTCGTCGAGGGTGCGCATGGATGCTGCCTCCTCGGGTGAATATAGCGAGTCCGGCGCTCCGGCGTCAGCCCCCCTCGCGGGCCGGCTCTGCGGGCGGCGTCACCTTCAGCGAGGTCACCTGGTTGCGGTGGCGGCGCAGGATCTCGAAGCGGAAGCCGTGGAAGCGGAACACCTGGCCGACATTGGGGATCTGGCGGCTTTCGTGCAGCACCAGGCCGGCGACGGTGGCGGCCTCGTCGTCGGGCAGGCGCCATTCCAGCTGGCGGTTGAGGTCGCGGATGGTGACCGTGCCGTCGACCACATAGGAGCCGTCGGCCTGGGGATGGACGCCGGCCACCGTCACGTCGTGCTCGTCGGCGATGTCGCCGACGATCTCCTCCAGGATGTCCTCCAGCGTCACCACCCCCATCAGCGCGCCGTATTCGTCCACCACCAGGGCGAAGTGCTCGCGCCGGGCGCGGAAGGCCTGCAGCTGCTCCAGCAGGGTGGTGGAATCGGGGATGAACCAAGGCGGCGAGGCCAGTTCGCCGAGATCGAGGCGGGCCACTTCGCCGCCCAGGGCGCGGACGGCGCGCAGCACGTCCTTGGCATGGATCACCCCGACGATGTTGTCGGGCTGGTCGCGCCACAGCGGGATGCGGGTGTAGGGGGTCTTCAGGATCTGGTCGACCGCCTCGTCCGGGGGCAGGCCGGCATCCACGGTGACGGTCTTGCGCCGGTGGGTCATCACCGCGCCCACCTCGACGTCGCCCAGCTCGAGGATCGAGCGCAGCATGCGCCGCTCCTCCCTGACCTCGTCCTGCGAGGTATGGACCTCGATGGCGCCCCGCAGCTCCATCATGGCGGTCTCGATGGAGGCCTCGGTGGCGAACTTGGCGCCGAACAGGCGGAAGATCACCCGGGTCACCACCTCGATGCCGCGCACCACCGGCGACAGCAGGCCGACCACCGCCGCCACCGGCGGCGCCACGAACAGGGCGACGCGGTTGGCGTGGTAGATGGCGTAGGTCTTGGGCAGCACCTCGCCGAACAGCACCACGATCACCGTCATGCCGGCGGTGGCATAGGCGATGCCGGCCTCGCCGAACATGGTCATCATGGCGCTGGTGGCCAGCGACGAGGCCAGGATGTTGACCAGATTGTTGCCCAGCAGGATGGCGCCGATCAGTCGGTCGCGGGCGCCGATCAGGCGGTTGACCAGGCGGGCGCCGCGGCTGCCCTCGGCCTCGAGCTGGTGCATGTAGGGCCGCGACACCGCGGTCAGCGCCGTCTCGGAGCCAGAGAAGAAGGCCGACATCAGCAGCAGGGCGAAGATGACGGCGAGGGAAAAGGCGATGTCGTCCATGGGTCAGCCCGTGAAATCCAGCAGCATCGCCCGCAGCGCCTCGGCCGGCACCTCGCGGGTCAGGAAGCTGGCGCCGATTCCCCTGGCCAGCACGAAGGTGACCGTGCCGTCCTTGACCTTCTTGTCACCGGCCATGTGGTGCAGCAGCCGGTCGGCATCCCAGCGCCGCTGGCCGGGCAGGCGGACCGGCAGGCCGACCGCCTCCAGATGGCGGGCCAGCCGCTCGACGTCGGCCTGGGGGGCGAGGCCGAGGCGCGCCGACAGGGTCATGGCCATCACCATGCCGATGGCCACCGCCTCGCCGTGCAGCACTTCGTCGGAGAACCCGACCTCGGCCTCGAGGGCATGGCCGAAGGTGTGGCCCAGGTTGAGCAGGGCGCGCACTCCGCCTTCGCGCTCGTCGGCGGCGACGATGCGGGCCTTGGCCCGGCACGAGACGGCGACGGCATGGCGGCGCGCCGCCTCGTCTCCGTCGATCACCCGCGTCCCCTCGGCCTCCAGCCAGGCGAAGAAGCCCTCGTCGTCGATGACGCCGTACTTCACCACCTCGCCGTACCCGGCCAGCACCTCGCGCCGGGGCAGGGTGGCCAGCGCGCCGGTATCGGCCAGCACCAGGCGGGGCTGGTGGAAGGCGCCGACCAGGTTCTTGCCGTGACGGGTGTTGATGCCGGTCTTGCCGCCCACCGAGCTGTCGACCTGGGCCAGCAGGGTGGTCGGCACCTGCACGAAGTCGATGCCGCGCTGCAGGATGGCGGCGGCGAAGCCGGCCAGGTCGCCGATCACCCCGCCGCCCAGGGCGACCAGCGTGGTCGAACGCTCGCAGCGGGCGTCCAGCAGGGCCTCGATCAGGGCTTCCAGGTGGGCGAAGCTCTTGGTGTGCTCGCCGTGCGGCAGGATGGTGTGGCCGTGGGTGATGCCGGCGGCATCCAGCGATGCCAGCAGGCGGTCGAGATACAGCGGCGCCACGGTGTCGTCGGTGACCACGAAGGCGCGAGAGCCCCGCATCACCGGGCGCATCAGGGTGCCGGCGCGGTCGACCAGGCCCGTGCCGATGTGGATGTCGTAGCTGCGCTCGCCGAGGTCGAGGGTGAGCGTATCGGTGGTCATCGGTGGTGCTCCGCGAAATCGGCCAGGGCATCGTACACCTTGCCGACGGTGACGTCGGCCGGCTCGTCGGTGGTGTCGATGACGATGTCGGCCTCGGCGTAGACGGGATAGCGCGCCGCCATCAGGCGGGCCAGGATCTCGCGCGGGTCGCCCTGCTTCAGCAGCGGCCGGTGGTCGCGCCCGGCGGTGCGCTTGACCAGCAGGTCGAGCTCGGCGCGCAGCCACACGGTGACGGCGCCGGCGCGGATGCGGGCCCGCGTCTCGGGGTCGCAGAAGGCGCCGCCGCCGGTGGCCAGGACGCAAAGCGGCCCCTCCATCAGGCGGGCGATCACCTTGCGCTCGCCGTCGCGGAAGGCGGGCTCGCCGAAGCGGGTGAAATAATCGGCGATGGTGCAGCCGGCGGCGGCCTCGAACTCGGCATCGGAATCGAGGAAGGGAACCCCCAGCCGGGCCGCCAGCCGGCGGCCGACGCAGGACTTGCCGGCCCCCATCAATCCGATCAGGACGATGGGGCGGGGCGGGCGGACGGGCTCGCCTTCCGGCAGAGGACTAGTCATCGCCGGTGGTGCGCCGTTGATCGGCCGGGGCGAGGCCGATACACTGCCCCAAAGTCGCCATGGTCGGACCCTAGCCTTGGTGACGCGCCCAGACGGGCGCTTCTGCCGCTTTTATCCGCCCGGCACCGGGCGTGTCCAGAACGTCCTCAAGCAAGGTTCATCCCAACCCATGAGCAAGATCGCCGGAATCCTGGTCGTCCTGCTGCTCGCCGTCGTGGTCGGCGGCGGTGCCTTCCTCGCAACGTTCGATCTGCCGCCGCCCCTGGCGACGGTCGAGAAGGTGATCCCCGATGACCGTCTGCCGCGCTAGAGTTTCCGCCCTTTTCCTGTCCGCCCTCCTGCTGTCCGGCGCTTCCGCGGCGGCGCAGGGAACCGGGCAGGTGCTGCCGCCGGTCACCCCCTTCGACCCCGAGACCATGGAACGCATGGACCCGCCGGCGTCGTCGGTGGCCGGCCCCATCGCGGTGGACGCGCTGAAGCCGCCGAACCCCGAGGCGGCGGGCGTGCTCGATTCCTCCCAGGGCGGCTTCCCCGCCACTCTGTGGGCCGGTACGCCGGCGCCGGTCGCCCGCGCCCTGCTGCCGCTGCTGCCCGGCGCCGGAGCCTCGGCCACGGTGCGCGGCCTCGAACGCCGCCTGCTGCTCACCGCCGCGCCGCCGCCCGAGGGGGCGCGCGAGACCGATACGCCCAGCCTGGTCGGCTTGCGCGCCGAGCGGCTGATGGCCATGGGCGATTCCGAGAATGCCACCAAGCTGGCCAAGGCGGTGCCGGCTTCCGCCACCGGGCCGCTGCTGGCCAGGCTCAAGGCCGAGGCGGCGCTGGTCGCCGGCGACGTCGCCGGCGCCTGTGCCGATGCCGCCCGCACCGCCGGGCCGGCCGTCGAGTCCGACAGCCTGAAGCTGTCGGTGTTCTGCCATTTCAGCGCCGGCAACATGCTGCAGGGCAATCTCGGCCTCGATCTGCTGCGCGAGCGCAAGGACCCCGACCAGGCCTTCATCGCCGCCGCCGAGGTCATGGCCGGGCTGCCGCCGGTGCCGGCCGACAAGATCCAGCTGAGCATGGCCACGCCGCTGCACATGGCCGCCTTCTCCGCCGCCCGCATGGCGCTGCCGCCGCAATCGCTGGCGGCGGCGCCGGTGGCGGTGGCGCAGAGGCTGGCGGTGCAGGCCGGCGCCCCGCCCGAGCTGCGCCTGGCCGCCGCCGAGCGGGCCGAGGCGGCCGGCGTGCTGCCCATCGACAGCTTGCGCAAGCTGTATCTGGACATGGTGTTCGCGCCGGACGAGATGGCCACCCCGCTGACCAAGGCCGACGGCGCCGGGGTGCGGGCGCGGGCGCTGCTGTTCCGTGCCGCCACCGACCAGCCCGATCCGGCGCTGAAGGCGAAATTCGCCGCCAAGGCGGTGGAACTGGCGGCGGCCAAGGGCGAAGTCGCCGCCGCCGCCCGCGTGTTCGAGGCCATCCTGTGGACCATCAAGCCCGACCCGGCCCTGGCCGCTCCGGCTCCGGCGCTGGCGCGGGCGATGTATGCCCTCGACCGGCCCGAGGCGGCGGCCAAGTGGCTCGACATGGCCCGCGCCGACCCGGCCGCCAAGGCCGCCGACGCGCTGTGGCCGCTGTCGGCGGTGGCCGCCGCGATGCCCGGCCAGCCGGCCGGCACCCAGGGCTTCGCCGCCTGGCGCGCCACCCTGGCCGGCCTGCCGCCCGAAATCGCGGCGCGGCGCACCGGGGTGGTGCTGGGCGTGCTCGCCGGGCTGGGGGCCAAGGTGCCCGAGGCCGCCTGGCTCGACACCTTGGCACTGCCCACCGGCGGACCGAAGCCGGGCCTGTTCGCCATGCTGCAGGCGGCGGCCCTTGACGCCCGGCTGGGCGGCACCGTGCTGGCGGCGCTGGCGGCCATCGGCGACACGCCGCTGGACCGCCTCGACGTGCTGACCCTGTCCGAGGCGGTCAGCGCCCTGGCGGTGGTCGGCCTGGGCGACGAGGCGCGCCGGCTGGCGGTCGAGGCCCTGCTGGCCAACGGGGTCTGATCCCCCATGGCCGGCCCCGGCGGACGTGAGCGACTGTTCGCCGAAGGCGTCGCCCACGCCAAGGCCGGCCGCCACGACCGCGCCCTGGCGCTGTTCGAGAAGGTGCGCCGGCAGCGCCCCGATGCGGCGGTGCTGAACGCCATCGCCATCACCCTCAAGGCCATGGGCGATCCGGCCGGGGCGCGGGCCGCCTATGACCGCGCGCTGGCGCTGGCGCCGACCAATCCCGACCTGCTCTACAACCTGGCCAAGCTGGAGATGGACAACCGGCGCCCCGCCGCCGCCGCCGCCCTGCTGCGCCGGGCGCTGGCCATCCGCGCCCATCCCTCGTACTTCCGCAATCTGGGCGTCTGCTGCCTCGACCTGGAGGAGAGCCGCGCCGCGGTGGACGCCTTCGCCGCCGCCGCCCGCCTGACCCCGAAGGACCCGGTGCCATGGTCCTATGTGGGGGCGGCGTGGCAGCAGGTGGGCGACCTCAAGCAGGCCGAGAAGGCCCATGCCAAGGCCCTGGCGCTGCAGCCCGACAATCCCGAGATCCTCAACAATCTGGGCTCGACCCGGCTGCTGCAGCGCCGCCTGGACGAGGCCGAGGCTGCCTTCCGCCGCGCCATCGCGGTGTGGCCCGATTATGCCGAGGCCCATTACGGCCTGGCCTGGACGCTGCTGCACCAGCGCCACTTCACCGAAGGCTGGGCCGAGTGGGAATGGCGCCTGAAGCGCCGCCGCTTCGCGGAGCCGCCGGCCACCGCGCCGCTGTGGGACGGCACCCCGTTCAAGGGCACCCTGCTGGTCCACCGCGAGATCGGCTTCGGCGATTCCATCAATTTCGCCCGCTTCCTGCCGCGCGCCGCCGAACGCTGCGACAAGGTGGTGTTCGCCTGCCAGCCTCCGCTGGTCGAGCTGCTGGCCGCCAGCCTGCCCGGCATCGAGGTGGTGCGCGACGACCGCAAGCTGCCCGCCGCCGACCGCTTCGCCTATGTCATGTCGCTGCCCGGGTTCTTCGTCGGCTGCGACGACCACATGGTTGCCGCCCCCTATCTGGCGCCGCCGCCGGGCCGCTTCACCCGGGTCGAAGGCGGCGGGCCGCGCATCGGCCTGTGCTGGTCCTCGACCCGCAAAGGCCTTGACCCCCATCGCTTCCTGCCCGCCGCCATGTTCGCCGAGGCGGTGGTCGAGGGCATCGACGGGGCGCGGTTCTTCAGCCTGCAGAAGGGCCTGAGCGAGGAGGAGAAGGCGCCGGTGACGCGCCTGGCCATGGACCTGGAACCGCATCTGGCCGATTTCGCCGACACCGCCGCCGCCATCGCCGCCCTGGACCTGGTGGTGACGGTGGATACCGCGGTGGCCCATCTGGCCGGGGCGCTGGGGGTGCCCAGCCTGATGATGCTGCACCACGGCGCCGACTGGCGCTGGTTCGATGGCGACACCTGCCCGTGGTACGCGCAGGCCCGCCTGTTCCGCCAGCCCGCCCCCGGCGACTGGCCGCCGCTGCTGCGCCAGGTCAGGACGGCGCTGCAGGGATGGCTGAAAAACTCCCCTCCCCTTGATGGGGAGGGGTGGAGTCGCAAACCCCGGCGCCGACGCGGTTCCCCCCCCACCCCGACCCTCCCCCACGAGGGGGGAGGGGGTGATGAGGAAACGACCCTCCCCCACGCGGGGGGAGGGGGAAATACGAAATGATTTCCCGCCCCATCGACACCTTCCTGGAAATGATGAGCGTCGAACGCGGCGCCGCCGCCAACACCCTCGACGCCTATCGCCGCGACCTGGACGACCTGGCGGAATTCCTGGCCCGGCGCGGGCGCACGGCGCTGGATGCCGAGGCCGCGGATCTGTCGGCCTATCTCAAGTCCCTGGCCGATGTCGGCATGGCGACGCGGACCCAGGCGCGGCGGCTGTCGGCCTTTCGCCAGTTCTACCGTTTCGCCTTCGCCGAGGGCTGGCGCGGCGACGATCCCACCTCGAAGCTGGATTCGCCGCGCAAGGGCCGGCCGCTGCCCAAGGTGCTGGACGAGGCCGAGGTCGACGCGCTGCTGGAGGCCGCCCGCGCCCTCGCCACCCCGTACGGCGAGATGATGACGGCGCTGCTGGAGCTGCTGTACGCCACCGGCCTCAGGGTGTCGGAACTGGTCGGCCTGCCCTTCGCCGCATTGGCCCGCGACCCCGACGTGCTGGTGGTGCGCGGCAAGGGCGACAAGGAGCGCATGGTGCCGCTGTCCGACCCCGCCCGCACCGCCATCGCCGCGTGGAAGCCGGTGCGGGCGGCGCTGCTGGGCAAGGCCGGCTCGCGCTGGCTGTTTCCCGGCAGCGGCCGGAGCGGGCATCTCAGCCGCTCGCACTTCGCCCGCCGCCTGCTGCGCGTCGGCATGACGGCCGGCATCGATCCGCGCCGGCTGTCGCCCCACGTGCTGCGCCACGCCTTCGCCACCCACATGCTGGCCCACGGCGCCGATCTGCGGGTGGTGCAGGAATTGCTGGGCCACGCCGACATCGCCACCACCGAGATCTATACCCACGTCCTCGACGAGCCCAAGACGCGGCTGGTGCAGCAGCATCACCCGCTGGCCGGGCTGGGGCGCAAGACCACCTGATCTGGCCGCTTGGCCGAAATCAAGTCGCGCGCCGCCGCCGGGTGATATCAGGGCGGCCATGCGCGCCCTCGCCACCCTGCTGGTCACCCTGCTGCTCGCCGCCTGCTACGAGGTGGACGGGCCGGTGGTGGAGCGCGGCCGGCGGGTCGAGGGCGTCGCCGACGGCAGCTACCGCCGCGCCGACGGCCAGGTGGTGACCCTGGCCTGGGACCAAACCGCCGGGCTGTACCGGCTGGGCGAGGGCGGCACGGTGCGGGTCGAGACACTGGCCGGCGGCCTGCTGCTGGCCGATTACGCCGCCGGGCGCCACATCGCCCTGCTGGCGGCGGTGCAGGGCGACGCGGTGGTGTTCTACATGCCGGGCAAGGACGGCGCGGCGCGGCTGGCCAAGGCCCACGGGGTGGCGCTGCGCCCCGGCCCGGTGGACCGCCTGGGCGGCAGCCCGGACGCGGTGCGCGCCTTCCTGCGGGCGGCGGCCGCCACCTCGGACCTGGTCGAAAGCGGCAGGCTGGAGCGGGTAACCCGGTAACCCCCTACCAGTGCCGATCGACGACGATTCCGGCGAACAGCACCAGCAGGTAGGGGATCGAGGCGGCGAAGTTCCAGCCCGCCAGCTTGCGCCCGGGCCGCAGCGCCAGCGCCAGGTTGAGCCCGAGCAGCAGCAGGCCGGCCGCCCCGGCGGCGATGGCATAGGCGGGGCCGGCCACGCCCAGCAGCCACGGCGCCAGCGACGAGGCCACCAGCAGGACCGAGTTGAACAGGATGGCCCAGGCGGTGCGCCCGATGCCGGCCACCACCGGCAGCATCGGCACCCGCGCGGCGCGGTAGTCGTCGGCCAGCAGGATGGCCAGCGACCAGAAATGGCTGGGCGTCCACAGGAACAGGGTCACCGCCAGCAGCGCCGGCAGCAGCCAGCGGGTCGGCTCGACCGCCGCCGCGCCGGCCAGCACGGCGAAGCTGCCGGCGGCGCCGCCGACCACGATGTTGAGCCAGGTGCGCCGCTTCAGCCACACCGTGTAGACGATGCCGTAGACGAAGGCGCCGAGGAACAGGTGCAACGCCACCACCCAGTTGAAGGCCAGCACCGCCACCGTCATGGCGGTGGCCATCAGCAGCCCGGCCAGGCCCAGCGCGTCGGCGGGCCGGACCAGGCCGGTGGCCAGCGGGCGGGCGCGGGTGCGGCTCATCAGGCGGTCGATGTCGCGGTCGCAGACGTGGTTGAACAGCGCCGCGGCGCCAGAGCCCAGCAGCATGGCCAGGGCCAGCAGCAGCGCCGGCGCCGTCCGCAGTTCGTCGGCGACGGCGGCGTAGCCGGTCACCGCGGTGGCGGCGATCATGATGCCGATGCGCAGCTTCACCAGTTCCGAAACCTGGCGGAAGGTCAAAGGCGGCTCCTATGGCACGAGGTGGTAGAGCATGGCGTAGACCGCCAGCCCCGAGACGCCGACATACAGCCACAGCGGCAGCGTCCAGCGGGCGATGCGGCGGTGGCGCTTGGTCTGGCCGCTCCAGCCCCGCCACAGGGTCACCGCCGCCAGCGGCGCCACCAATGCGGCCAGGACCACATGGCTGACCAGCAGGGTGTAGTAGAACGGCCGCAGCATGCCCTCGCCGCGGAATTGGAAGATGGGCGCCGACAGGTGATAGACCACGTAGACCACCAGGAAGGCCGCCGAGGCGGCGGCAGCCGCCAGCATGAAGCCGCGATGGCGACCCCGCCGGCCGGCGCGGATGGCCGCCAGACCGGCCAGCAGCAGCACCAGGGTCAGGGCGTTGAGGCCGGCGGTCAGGTGCGGCAGGTCCTGGGCGGTCACGGCTCAGTTCCCCAGCATGGCGGCGAAGCGCAGCAGGGCGGCGGCGTAGGCCAGCGCGGCCACCGCCGCCAGCACGGCCAGGGTGGCCAGCAGGCGCCAGCGCGGAGGGCGGCAGGGAGCGGATGCGGGCGGTTCCATCGCCCTGCCATATGGGGGGACGCGGCGGCAGGGAAACCCGGCCTTCCGGCGAGTCGATTTTATGGCCTGACCCAGCCTAGACTCGCTATGCTTCGTTCTTGGAGCGGGCGGACCACTCAAGCGCACCGGGAGGGGCCGCATGAGGACCTTGCACTGGGACCCGTCGATGGCGGTCGGGGTCGACGAGTTCGACCGCGACCACGAACATCTTCTGGGCCTTTACAACGAACTGTTCGCCGTCTGCGGCACCGGGGCGGGAGCGGCCGAGGTCAAGGGCGTCCTCGATCGCCTGCTGTCCTATGCCAACGACCATTTCCGCCGCGAGGAGGAAGCCATGCGCGCCGCCGGCTATCCCGGAACCGGCGCCCACGAGGCGGCCCACGACCAGTTGGTGCTGGGGCTGTCGCGCATGCGCGAGGAGATCGAGCACGGCCGCGCCGCCTGCCCCGGCGCCGACGCGCTGGAGTTCCTGCACGGCTGGATCGTCACCCACACCCTGGAGATGGACAAGGCCTACGGCCCCTTCCTCAACACCAGAGGCAACCGCTAAGTCTCCCATGAAAAACCATGGGTTTCGTCTCCAGGTTTATTTGCCCCCCTCTGGACGCAAGGCCCGGTTACGGGCATACTGACGTCATATTTTCGGAGTCGAGTATGAGTCAGGCAGCCCTCGCACCGGCCGTCGCGCCCCGCGACGCCATCGGCGCAATCCTCGATTCCGAGGCCAAGCTGCGGATTTTGCTGGTCGAGGACGATCCGGGCGACGCCACGCTGATGCGTCTCGCCCTGGCCGAGGAACTGCGCGGCCGCTTCGCCCTGTCGACGGTGGAAAGTCTGGCGGCGGCGCTCGGCATGCTGGCCATCGAGACCTACGACGTGGTGCTGCTCGACCTCAACCTGCCCGACGCCTTCGGCATGACCACGCTGGCGCGCATGCAGGCGGCGGCGCCGACCCTGCCCATCGTGGTGATGACCGGTCTCGACGACCCGGCCTTCGCCGACCACGCCCTTCAGGCCGGCGCCCAGGACTATCTGGTCAAGGGCAACGACGCCGGCGGCACCGTGGTGCGCGCCATCCGCTACGCCATCACCCGCAAGCATGCCGAGGTCGAGCGTCAGGAGCTGTTCGACCGCCTGACCGAGGAACGCAACAAGGTCCAGGCCGAGTTGGACGCCGCCCGGGCCATGCAGTTCGACCTGCTGCCGCGCTGCCCCAAAATGAAGGCGCAGCTGGACTCGGTGGGGCTCAGGGTGGAAAGCCATTTCCAGCCCTCCTCCTCCATCGGCGGCGACCTGTGGGGCCTGCTCAACGCCGGAAGCGGGCGGGTGACGGTGTATTCCTTCGATTTCGCCGGGCACGGCGTCAGCGCCGCCCTCAACGTCTTCCGCCTGCATACCCTGATGGGCCACCACGCCGACCTTGCCGACGACCCCGCCCTGCTGCTGCACAGCCTCAACCAGGCGCTGGTCGAGCTGTTGCCCCGCGGGCAGTTCGCCACCATGTTCGCCGGCTGCATCGACACCGCCGCCGACACCCTGACCTGGTCCGGGGCTGGGGCGCCGCCGCCCTTCCTGGTCACCGAGCATCAGTTGCAGCGGCTGAACACCCGCGGGCTGCCGCTGGGCATGAGCGGCGGGGCGGAATACACCGCCCACGCTTCGCCCTTCCCGGCCGGTGTCGCGCTGTTCCTGTACAGCGACGCCTTCACCGAAGCCCACGACCGCGCCGGCCGGCCGTTCGGCGAGGATCGCCTGGCCGCCCATGTGGGCCTCAGTATGGGGAGGACGGGGGGCGTGGTTCAGGATATATTGGAGCGATTCTTAGATGCCGTGGTGCAGCCGCTGGAAGACGACCTGACTGCGGTTTGGGTCGGTCGTATTGGGGGAGTTGTGGATGGAATTTCGGATCACTGAGGACGGTAAGGGGCGGACCTATTTCCTGATCGGCCGGCTGACTTTTCGCGACAACGAAGCGTTCAGCGGCATCGTCGCTGGAATGGCGGAGGCGAAAGGCGCGATCACGCTGAACCTGGCCGGGCTGGACTATCTGGATTCCTTCGGTGTCGGGCTGATGCTGCTGGCCCGGGACGAGGCCGAGCGGCGCGGGGTGCCCCTCACCTTCGCCAGTCCCGCCCAGCCGGTGCGCGACCTGTTCGAGCACATGGGGCTGCTGACCGAACTGCCGTTCGACCCGCCGCTGGCCAGCGGGGCACCCACCCACGCCGTCACCGCCAGCGCCCCCGACCACCTGTCCATCCGGCCGCTGCCGTCGCCGCAGCACGGCGTCGCCCTCGGCGGCCGCTTCACCGTCAGCGAACAGGCGAAATTCCTGGTGGTCATCAAGTCCATCGCCGAGCTGGCCTCGGGCAGCCGCTTCATCATCGATCTCGCCAACCTGACCTATATGGATTCCGGCGGGCTGTCGCTGATCCTGGTGGCCAATGACGAGGCCCGCCAGGTCGGCGCCACCGTCGAGCTGGTCAACGCCACCGCCCGCGTCAAGGACCTGCTGCGCATCGCCGCCGTCGACCTGGTGATGCCGGTCAGCTGAACCGTCCGCGGCCTCCCTTCTCCGCTTGCGGCGGAAACGGGCTGGACCCTCAGACACCCAGCAGCGACTGCGCCGCGGCGCGGGCCTGGTCGGTGACGGTTTCGCCGGCCAGCATGCGGGCGATCTCCTCGCGCCGTTCCGCCTCGCCCAGCACCGCCACGCTGGTCAGCACCTTGCCGCCGGCATCGCCCTTGGCGACCCGGTAATGGCTGCTGCCGCGGGCGGCCACCTGCGGCGAGTGGGTCACCACCAGCACCTGGACCTGTCCGCCCAGGCGGTCCAGCCGCTCGCCCACCGCCGCCGCCACGGCGCCGCCGATGCCGGAATCGACCTCGTCGAAGACCATGGTGGGGATGGGCGAGGTGCCGGCCAGCACCACCTTCAGCGCCAGCATGAAGCGCGACAGCTCGCCGCCCGAGGCGACCTTGCCCAGCGGCGCCGGCGGCGTGCCGGGATTGGTGGCGACCAGGAACTCGACCCGGTCCAGGCCGTCGGGACCCCAGGCGGTCTCGTCCAGGGCCTCGACCCGGGTGGCGAAGCGGGCGCGGTCCAGTTTCAGCGGCCCCAGTTCGGTCGCCACCGCCGAGTCCAGCCGTCCCGCCGCCTCGCTGCGGCGGGCCGACAGGGAGCGGGCGGCCTCCATATAGGCGGCGCGGGCGGCCTGTTCGGCCTTGGCCAGGCGGGCGAGGTCGTCGCCGCCGCCGTCCAGGGCGGCCAGCCGGCGGCCCAGCTCGTCCTTCAGGCGGGCCAGCCCGTCCACTTCGGTCCCGTGCTTGCGGGCGGCGGCGCGCAAGGCGAACAGGCGCTCCTCGACCCGCTCCAGGTGGCGGGGATCGACGTCGATCTCGGCCGAGGCGCGCTCCAGCAGGGCATTGGCCTCGGCGGCCTCGATGGCGGCGCGCTCGAGGGCGGCGATCACCCCGTCCAGGCGTCCTCCGGCCCGCTCGGCGACCCGCTCCAGCGCCCGCTGGGCACTGCGCAGCGACGCTTCCACCTCGCCGCTGCGGGTCAGGGCGGCGCTGGCCGTGTTCATGGCCTCGATCAGCTTCTCGCCGTGCTGCATCATCGCCCGGCTCTCCGCCAGCTCGGCCTCCTCGCCCAGCCTGGGGGCCAGGCCGGCCAGCTCGTCGAAGGCGTGGCGCAGCTCGTCCTCTTCGGCGCGGGCGCGCTTCAACATGGCCTCGGCCTCGGCCCGCAATGCCGCCGCCGCCCGCCATTCGCGCCACGCGGCGCGGGTGCGGGTCAGCCCGGTCTCGGACCCGGCGAAGGCGTCCAGCACCGGCCGGTGGGTGGTGGCGTCCAGCAGGCCGTGGCTTTCGAACTGGCCGTGAATCTCCACCAGCTCGTCGCCGATGCGGCGCAGCAGGCCGACGCTGACCGGCTGGTCGTTGACATAGGCGCGCGAGCGGCCGTCGGCGGTGACCACCCGGCGCAGCAGCAAGGGATCGCCGCCGACCTCGATGTCCTGCTCGGCGGCGAGGAGTCGGGCGGGATGGCCGGCGGGGGGATCGAACTCGGCGATCACGCTGGCCTGGGCGGCGCCATGGCGGACCAGGGCGGAATCGGCACGCGCCCCCAGCGCCAGCGACAGCGAATCGAGCAGGATGGACTTGCCGGCGCCGGTCTCGCCGGTGAACACCGACAAGCCGGGGGCGAAGGCGAGGTCCAGCTTCTCGATCAGGACGACATCGCGGATCGCCAGCCGTTGCAGCACGCCGCCGCCCTCACCACAGCCAGCCGAACCAGCCCGACGAGCCCTCGGCCTCCTTCTTGGCCTTGACCGCCGACTTGCCGGTATTGACCATGGCGAAGGTGTCCTCGTACCAGTCGCTGCCGGGGAAATTGTGGCCCAGCACGGCAGCGGCCTTTTTCGCCTCCTCGGGCACGCCGATGGCCAGGTAGATCTCGACCATGCGGTGCAGCGCCTCGGGCACGTGGCTGGTGGTCTGGTACTGCTCGACCACCGCCTTGTAGCGGTTCAGCGCCGCCAGCCACTGGCTGCGGGTATGGTAGTAGCGGGCGATGGCCATTTCCTTGCCGGCCAGGTGGTCGCGGGTGAGGTCGACCTTCAGCTTGGCGTCGCGGGCATAGGACGAGGCGGGGAAGCGGTCGACCACCTCCTGCAGCGACTTCAGCGCCATCTCGGTGATCTTCTGGTCGCGGTGGACGTCGGTGATCTGCTCGTAATAGCACAGACCCTTGAGGTAATAGGCGTAGGCGGTGTCCCTGTTGCCGGGATGGAGCTGGATGAAGCGGTCCAGCGCCACCAGCGCGTCGTCGTACTTGTTGCGCTCGTACAGGGCATAGGCGCTCATCAGCTGCGCCTTGGTCGCCCAGACCGAGTAGGGATGCTGTCGCTCCACTTCCTCGAAGGCCTTGGCGGCCTTGTAGTATTCGCTCTTGTCCACGAAGTCCATGGCCTCGTTGTAGAGCTCTTCCACCGGGCGCTCGACATAGTCCTCGGTCTTGTCGGCGCAGGCGGCCAGGACAAGAAGGACGGCCAGCGCGAACGCGCCGCGGCGCGGGAGGCGGGGGGCGGAACGGGAAGGGGTCATGCTGATCCTTGGAACGGACGCGGGTCACGCTTGCGGCTGGACTATAGCACGGGCGGGGACGGGGGGAAGAGGGGCATGGGACAGCCCCCGACCGTAGCCCCCCACCCCGGCTCTCCCCACCAGGGGGAGGGGGTTAAAGTGGTGTCAGCATGGCCACCGCGTCCGCCACCTTGCGGTCCGAGCCGGCCACCGCCGCCGCCAGCGGGCAGGGGGCGGGCGGGGCGCCGGAGAGCAGGCGGGCGAGGGCGGGGGCGAGATCGTCCGGTGCGGTGACCACCGGGATGGCGGCCGCCTCCTCGATCACCGGGTTGATGCGGCGGGTGCGGCCGGGCTGCACCGCCAGCACCGGGATGCCGCCCAGGGCGGCCTCGATCAGCACCATGGTGTGCATGCCCACCACCGCGTCGGCCTCGGCCAGCAGGGTCTCGGTGTCGCCGCCCAGTTCCACCCCCGGCGGCAGCGCCGCCCGCCACGCCTCCACATCGTCGCGGGGATGGGGCCGCACCACCAGGCGGCAGGGCGGCAGGGCGGCGGCGACGGCCCGCAGCACCGAGACCTGGTCGTAGCCGGGCGAGGCGGCGCCGGGGTAATCCAGGCTTACGGGTTCGCTGAAATAGACCAGCAGCGGCGGCTGGTTGCGCCGCCCGGTCCGCCGTGACGCCAGCCCCGCCGCCACCGCCTGCAGATGGGCCTGGCCGGTGACCGACACCCGGCAATCGCACCACGGCCGCGACACCAGCTCGGCCCGCTGGCCATGGTCGATGGCCCCGATGCAATCGGGGGGGCCGTCGTCGAAGCGGATGTCCAGGTTGGTCCAGGCATCCAGCAGCGCCAGGCTGGGCATGCCGCGCTCGGCGGCCCAGCGCCACAGCGCCTTCTCGAAGCCGGAATGGAAGCTGGTGCCGGTCAGCAGCAGGTCGGCGGAACCGGCTTCGGCCACAAGGGCTTCCGACGCCCAGATCGCCGCCGCCGGCCCGGCCGGCAGGAACGCCAGGGCATGGCCGCGCCGCCGCAGCTCGGGCGCCGCCGCCAGCAGGACGCGGGCGCCGCCGGGGTCGTGGGCGGCCAGCAGCAGTGTCGCCATCAGCCTTGCGCCCGCTCCCAGTCGCGCAAGGCCGACAGGTTGTCGGCCACCTTGTGGAAGGCGGCGACCACGTCGGCGATGTCGGCTTGGGTGATGGGCGGGCGCATCAGCTCATGGGTGATGATTGTGGCGTGGGCGTGCTCGACGTTGGGGCACAGGCCGGGGGCGTAGGACACCGTGCCGCCGTAATGGGGGCAGGTGAAGGGACAGCCGGTGGTGCCATAGCCGATGCGCTGCTGGTAAATGGGTTGCAGGTAGAGGGGCTTGACGTAGCCCTGGCCGACCAGCGGACCCTCGCCCTCGCGCAGCTCGCAGGGCTTCAGCTCGGCCTTCAGGGCGCGGACGAAGGTGTCGCGCTTCACTCCGGCGCGCGCCGCGTCGTAGCCCAGCACGTGGACGTAATAGACGTGTTCGTTGCCCGGCCCGACCGTGGGCATGGTCAGGAAGTCGATGCCGGCCAGCCCGGCCTCGATGGCGGCGACGTTGGCCCGGCGCTGGGCGATCAGGGCCGGACCCTTCTTCAGCAGCGAGCGGCCGATGGCCGCCTCGATCTCGCCCAGGCGGTAGTTGAAGCCGATCATGTTGACCAGGTCGGCAGTCCCGCCCTTGGCCGCCAGCACCGCCTCGGCATGGTTGCGGATCAACTGCAGCTTCTCGGCCAGCCGCTCGTCGTTGGTGGTGACCACCCCGCCTTCGCCGGTATGGATGTGCTTGTGGTAGTTGAGGCTGAACACCCCCATGTGGCCCAGCGTGCCCACCGGGCGGCCCCGGTAGGTGGCGAAGGGGGCCTGGGCGCAGTCCTCGATGACGGTCAGGCCATGCTCGGCGGCCAGCGCCATGATCGGGTCCATGTCGGCGCTCTGGCCGAAGATGTGGACCACCACCACCGCCCTGGTGCGCGGGGTCAGGCGGGCGCGGATGGTCTCGGCCGACAGGCAGTAGGTGGCGGGATCGATGTCGGCGAACACCGGCACCGCGTTGTAGACCAGCGCCGCCGCCGCCGAGGCGCTCATGGTGTAGGGCGAGACGATGACCTCGTCGCCCGGCCCCACCCCGGCCGCGCCGACCGCGGCATAAAGGCCGCTGGTGGCGGAATTGACGCTGACCGCGAAGCCGGCCTTGAACGCCGCCGCCCATTCCGCCTCGAACGCCTGCACCTCGGGGCCGCCGTAGAAATCGGCGTGCCAGGTCCCCAGGAACTTGGACAGGATGCCGCTGTCCAGCACCGCCTTGGCGGCCTCGACCTCCTCGGGGCCGATCACCTTGTAGGCGGGGAACAGGCGGTCGCGCACCGGCGTGCCGCCCAGCAGGGCCAGGGTACTCATCGGGTTTCTCCCCAGGGCAGGTGGGCGGCCATGCCGGTCAGCCCGGCGCACAGGGACTGGACCGCCAGCGCCGAGGCGCCGTCCGAGGCCAGCGGCGCCCCGGCGGTGACGGCGCGGTGGATGTTGTCGGCGGCCGACAGGAAGGCGCGGCCCAGCCCGGTGGGGCGGGACTCGGCCGCCTCCAGCATGCGGTAGCCGGGATAGCGCGGGTTGTCCACCACCGCCTGGCGGCGCATGCGGTAGCCGGACTCCTCGATGGTCACCCGCGCCCGCTCGAAGGCCAGATCCAGCTCGAACACGGTGAAGGCGGCGCGGTCCAGCCCGGCCAGCTGCACCGGGGCGCCGTCGGCGGTGGCCAGGGTGGCGGTCAGGGTCGGGTCGTCGGCGGAGAAGTCGTCGAGGCGGCGATGCACCGCCAGCGGCGCCAGGGGGGCGCCGGTGAGGAACGCCAGCAGGTCGAGCATGTGGCTGCCATTGGTGGCGATGCCCTTGGTGTAGCGCCCGAAGGCCGATTGCAGCCGGCCCAGCCGGCCGCTGGCGATGTCGTCCCTCAAGGCGACCATGTCGGGGTCCCAGCGCCGCATGTAGTTCACCGCCAGCAGCACGCCGGCGGCGCGGTACGCCTCGACCAGCCGGGTCGCGGCGGCGAGGTCGAGGGAGAGGGGCTTTTCGCACCAGACGGCGCGCAGGGTGCGCGCGGCCCCCCCACCCCAACCCTCCCCCGCGAGGGGGGAGGGTGAAGAAAAGAATGCCCCCTCCCCCCTCGCGGGGGAGGGTTGGGGTGGGGGGGCTGCCAGCAACCGCTCCAGCGTCTCCACATGCGCCTCCGTCGGCACACAGACGCTGGCGACGTCGAACGGAACATCGCACTCGGCCAGCGATGCGAATCCGTGCGGAATGCCCCACGCGGCCATGAATTCCGCCCGCCGCGCGGCATCGGGCTCGATGCAAGCGACCAGGCGGAAGCCCGGATGCAGCCCGTAGGCGCGGGCGTGGCTCAGCACCTCGCCATCGGGGGACAGGCCGCGTGCCGCGTCATAGCCGCCGGCCACCGCGCCGCAGCCGATGACGAGGGCGCGAAGGGGCTCAGACGTAGCGGTGGCGGACATGGGAATTGATGGCGCGAAGGGCCGGGTCAGCCTTCAGCTCGGCCAGCATGGCGGCCAAGGGGAAGGCGGGGTCCTTGGGGTGCAGGCGCTCGAACAGGGCGGTGATGACGGTGTAGTCGTCGGCGGTGTCCAGGGTCAGGCGCAGCTCGGGATCGGTCAGCTCCGGCGGCGCCGTCAGGCCCTTCAGCGTATAAAGCTCGGGGTGGCGGTAGAGGAACAGGCTGACGTGTTCGTGGTCTTGCGGGTCGTCGGTGCGGGCGAAGGCGTCGGCCAGCACCCGGGTGGCGAAGACCTGGGTGTCCATGCCGATGGGATAGGTCCGCTCCAGCACGTTGGAGAGATAGTCCACTCCGGCCGCCCGGTAGGCCAGGATGCACTCCTCGACGATGGCCGGGTCGATCAGCGGGCAGTCGCCGGTCAGCTCGACGATGACGTCGATATGGTGCGCCTGCGCCGCCCCCAGCACCCGGGCCATGACGTCGTCCTCGGAGCCGCGGAAGCAGCCGATGCCCAGTTCGGCCGCCAGCGCCTCGATGGGATCGTCGGTGGCGTTGGTGGTGGTGGCGACGACGATGCCGTCCAGCGCCGGCACCCGTCGCAGCCGCTCCACCATCAGCGCCAGCATGGGCCGGCCCAGGCAGGGCTTCAGCACCTTGCCGGGCAGCCGCGACGAGGTCATGCGGGCCTCGATGGTGGCAAGCGTCCGCATCCTCACTCCTTCGCCGAAATCATGTCATGGGCCAGCGCGGTGCCGCGCTTCAGGTCCCTTGCCGCCTTGCGCCCCAGCAGTTCGGGCAGCAGCGACGGCGGCAGGCCGAAGCCGGGGCGGATGGAGCGCAGGTTGGCCTCGGTGAAGGCATCGCCCGCCGCCATGTCGGTGACCACGTAGAGCGAGCGGCGGAAGATGGCGTTGCCGGCCTCCGCCTCCTTGCGGGAATAATCCACCTGTCCCAGCGCGGCCCAGGCATCGCGGCAGCCCTGGACCAGCGCCTTCAACTCCTCGGGCTCCAGCGAAAACGCCGAATCGGGGCCGCCATCGGCGCGGCGCAGGGTGAAGTGCTTCTCGATGACGCAGGCGCCCAGGGCCACCGCCGCCACCGACACGGCGATGCCGTGGGTGTGGTCGGACAGGCCGGGGACGGCGCCGAAGGCGCGGGCCAGGTGGCGCATGGTCCGCAGATTGGCCTGGTCGGGCGGGGTGGGATAGCCGCTGACGCAATGGAGCAGGACCAGGTCGGCGCAGCCGGCGCCGCGCGCCGCCGCCACCGCCGCCTCGATCTCGCCCAGATTGGCCATGCCGGTGGACAGGATCACCGGCTTGCCTTCCGCAGCGATGCGGGCGACCAGCGGCGTGTCGATCACCTCGAACGAGGCCACCTTGTAGGCCGGGGCGTCGAGGCCGCGCAGCAGGTCGATGGCGGTGGCGTCGAAGGGGGTGGAGAAGACCGCCAGCCCCAGCGCGCGCCCCTTGGCGAACAACGCCGGATGCCACTCCCACGGGGTATGGGCCTCGCGGTACAAATCGTACAGCCGCCTGCCGTCCCACAGCCCGCCGCGGATCAGGAAATCCGGGCCGTCATGGTCGATGGTGATGGTGTCGGCGGTGTAGGTCTGCAGCTTGACCGCATCGGCGCCGGCCTCTTTCGCCGCCTCCATCAGGGCGAACGCGCGGTTCAGGTCGCCGTTGTGGTTGCCCGACATTTCGGCGATGACATAGGGCGGGTGGTCGGGGCCGATGGGGCGGCCGGCGATGCTGATCATCGCCCTAGAATCGGCCAAGGCGCGGCTCATGGCAACCTCGTAGCGGTGACGACGCCGTCGGTATCGCCGCCGGGCACGAAGCCGTTGCGGGCGAACACCTTCAGGCTGGGAGCGTTGTCGATCCGGATCCGGGCGTCCAGCGGCAGGGAATGGGTGGCGAGGAAGGCCTCCACCCCCAGCCGCAACACCTCGGCGCCGAGGCCGAGGCCACGGCTTTCGGGGGCCAGCACCAGCGACACCACGGCGCGGCAATCGCCCAGGTCGAAGCGCACCGCGCCCAGCGCGGCGCCGTCCCGCTCGATCATGAAGATGCGGCGGCGGTCGCCGGTCAGGCTGGCGACGAACCAGGCGCGATGGTCGGCCCAGGGCACCAGGGTCCGCGACAAGGAATTGGCCAGCGCCGCCGGCTCGTTCTTCCAGCCATACAGGATGGCGCCGTCGCGCTCCTCGGCCGGGCGCACCGTCAGGACGCCAGCGCCGTCGCCGGCCAGCACCCGCGCCAGGCGGCCGGCCCCCATTCCGTCGCAGATGCCGAAGCCGGCGGCGGCCATGGTGGCAAGCCCGCCGGCATCCAGGTGGCCGAGGGCGTCGGCCACCGCCGCGGCGGACAGGGAAGCGGCATCGCCCAGGGCCAGCGCGGCCCCCGCCCTCTCCAGGGCGGCGGTGACCGCCCGCTGGTTGTCGGCGATCACCATCATCAGGGCGGGCAGCCCCAGGCAGCAGCGCTCCCAGGCGCTGGAGCCGCCGGCGCCGATGGCGAGGTCGGCGTCCAGCATCAGCTCGGCCATGCGTGCGGTGCCGACGTGCAGGGTGGCGTTGGCCGGCAGGCTGGCGCGCACCGCCTCCAGGTGCGGCGCCGCCTGACCCAGCACCACGTCCACCGCGAGGTCGAGGCCGCTGGCGGCGATGCCGGCCAGGGCGAGGCCGGTGGCGTTGCCCGGATCGGTGCCGCCGAAGGCCACCAGCACCCGCTTCAGCACGCCGCGGCGGCGCTCCAGCGCCTGCCCGCGCAGGCTGGCGAAGTCGGGGCGCAGCAGGGCGAAGGCGGGGCCGGTGAGCACCCGGCAGCCGGGCGGAACCAGCGGCCGGTAGTCGGCGGCATGGCGGCCCAGGGTCTGGTCCAGCAGCAGGTCGCAGTCGTGCGTCCGGTCGGCAAGGTCGTCGAGGACCAGGATGCGCCGCGCCCAGGCGCGGGCGGTGCCCTCATAGGCGGCGTCCAGGCGGTAATGGTCGACCACCAGCAAGTCGGCGGGAGCGGATGCGTCGGGGTCGATGCGGGGATGGCGGCCAAGGGCGGGCACCACCCCCAGGCTCTCGGCCGGCGTGGCGAGGGCGGAGCGCCAGCCGGCCTGCTCCAGGGCTGCCGCCAGGGTCAGGCATCGCACGGCGTGGCCGCTGCCGATGGCGGCCGAAGCGTCGCAGCGGAAGACCGCCAAGGGGCGCATGTCCTGGGGGCTCACGGGCTCTGCGCCAGCCGCCCGTGATCGGCGCGGGCGGCGTTGATGGCGGACAGCTCGGGATGGGCGGCCAGCACCGCCAGGATCGCCTCGGTGCCGGGCAGGGCCGGCGGCGGCGGCAGATGGGCCAGCACGGCGCGGAAATAGTCGCGGTCCTCGGGGTGGTCCAGGGTCCAGCGATGGGCCGCCGCGGCACCGCCGGGACCAGGCACGTTGACCCGCTTCAGCGTCTCGTTGGTCCTGATCCAGGGGGTGACGTGCTCGCGCTGGAAGGGCTGGTCGGCCTCGGCGGCGGCGCGCTGCAGCAGGGCGAAGGGAAAGGCCTCGCAGTCGAGGCCGTGCGGCCAGCCGGGCGGCATGTTGTTGCAGGCGTAATCGGCACCCGCCAGCGCCGCCAGCACCCGGCCGTTGAGTTCCGGATCGGTGAACGGGCAGTCCGAGGTGACCCGCATCACCGTCTTCGCCCCGACCATGGCGGCGGCGCCCTGGTAGCGGGCCAGCACGTCGGTCTCGGAGCCACGGAACACCTGGGCGCCGCAGCGCGCCGCCTCCTCGGCCACCGCGTCGTCGGCGGGCGAGTCGGTGGTGGCGCAGACCACCACGTCGATGCCGGGCGTGGCGGCGCAGCGGGCCAGGCAATGCCACAGGAAGCTGCGCCCGGCCAGGTCCATCAGCACCTTGCCCGGCAGCCGCGACGACCCCATGCGGGCCTGCACCACCAGCGCGGTGGTCATGCCAGCACCTCGGCCAGGGCGGCCACCACCCGGTCCTGGTCGGCGTCGGTCAGGCTCGGGAACAGCGGCAGGCTGAGGCAATGGCGGTAATAAGCCAGCGCCCCCGGCAGCGCCAGATCGGGGTTGCGCTTGCGGTACCAGGGCTGCAGGTGGACCGGCAGGTAATGCACCTGGGTGCCGATGCCGCGCCCGGCCAGTGCCTTCATCACGGCGGCGCGGTCGTGGCCGATGGCGTCGAAATCGAAGCGGGCGGCATAAAGGTGCCAGCCCACAGCCCCTGACCCGCCGGCCCGCGCCATGGGCAGCAGCTTGGGGGCGAGCGGCGCCAGCAGGGTATCGTAGCGCCCGACCAGGTCGGCGCGGCGGGCGAGGAAGCGATCGAGCTTGCCCAATTGGCTGAGGGCCAGGGCGCAGTTGATGTCGGGCAGGCGGTAGTTGAAGCCCGGCTCGGGCATTTCGTAGTACCAGGGATTGGCGCCGCCATCGGCGGCCATGGCCAGTTCGGCGCTTTCGAAGCGGGCGGCATCGCGCACCATGCCGTGGCTGCGCAGGCGGGCCAGGGCCTCGGCCAGGGCCGGATCGCGGGTGCTGACCACACCGCCCTCGCCGGCGGTGATGGTCTTGACCGCGTGCAGCGAGAACACCGCCATGTCGGAATGGGAGCAGGCGCCGATCCCCTCGGTTCCCAGCGCGTGGCAGGCATCCTCGACCACGCGGATGCCGCGTTGGCGCGCGAGGGCGGCGATGCCGGCCATGTCGGCGGCCTGGCCGTTGAGGTGCACCGGGATCACCGCCCGCACGCGGGCGCCGCGCGGCCCGTCGAGGACGGCGCGGAAGCTCTCGGGCGTCATCAGGCCGGTGGCGGCATCCACATCGGCGAAGGCCACCTCGGCGCCCACATAGGTGGCGCAGTTGGCGGTGGCGAGGAAGGTCAGGGCCGGCACGCAGACCGCGTCGCCGGGGCCGATGCCCAGGGCCATCATGGCCAGGTGCAGGGCGGCAGTGCCGTTGGCGCAGACCACCGCGTGGGGTGCCTGCACCGTCTTCGCGAATTCCGCCTCGAAGCGCCCGACCAGGGGGCCGGTGGTCAGCCAGCCCGAGCGCAATGCCTCGGCCACCGCGGCGATGTCGTCCTCCTCGACGGTCTGGCAGCCGTAGGGAAGGAAGGGCGGCCCGCCTTCGGTCATGGCTGGGCGAGCATGGCCATCAGGCCGTCGGTATCCAGCCACTCGGTGTTGTTGTCGCTGGCATAGCGGAAACCGTCCTCGACCGGCAGGGCGCCGTCGGTCAGCACGCCCTGGGTATAGAAGAACGGCGACGGCACGATGACGTAGCGGTCGGGCAGCTCCACCGTGTCGCGGGCATGGTCCTCGGTGATCATCACCTCGTGCAGCTTCTCGCCGGGGCGGATGCCGATGGTGTGCTGCGGCAGGTGCGGCGCCATGGCGCGGGCCAGATCGGGCATGCGCATGGACGGGATCTTGGGCACGAACACCTCGCCGCCGCGCATGGTGGTCAGGCACGACAGCACGAAATCGACGCCCTGCTGGATGGTGATCCAGAAGCGGGTCATGCGCGGGTCGGTGATGGGCAGGCTGGGCGCGCCCTCGGCGACCAGGCGGCGGAACAGGGGTACCACCGAGCCACGCGAGCCGACCACGTTGCCGTAGCGCACCACCGAGAAGTGGGTCTCGCCCGCCGACAGGTTGTTGGCGGCGACGAAGATCTTGTCGGAGGCCAGCTTCGACGCGCCGTACAGGTTGATGGGGTTGACCGCCTTGTCGGTGGACAGCGCCACCACCTGCTTCACGCCGGCGCGCATGGCCGCCATCACCACGTTCTCGGCGCCGTTGACGTTGGTGTGGATGCATTCGGTGGGGTTGTATTCGGCCACCGGCACGTGCTTCAGGGCGGCGGCGTGGATGACGATGTCGATGCCGCGCATGGCCATCTCGAGCCGCGCCCGGTCGCGGACGTCGCCGATGAAATAGCGCAAGGCCCGATGCTGCTTGGGGTCCAACTCCTGGGCCATCTCGTACTGCTTGAGCTCGTCGCGGGAATAGATCACCACCCGCTTCGGGCTATAGCGCTCCAGCACCGTCTTGATGAAGCGCTTGCCGAACGAGCCGGTGCCGCCGGTGACCAGGATGGACTTGCCCGAGACGTCGGCGCAGTTGGAATAATAGGGGGTGGTCATGAACCCGTTAACTCCCGGTCAGTGCTGCTGCAGCTTGGCGAGTTCTTCGTTGCGCCGGGCGTCCATCTCTTCGAACAGTGCGATGGTTTTCTCGGCCATGGACAGGCAGCGATTGAGATAGAGGCCGATGAAATCCTGGAAGAACGCCTCGCGGGAGTCCTGGTCCCATATGCGAGTGCCGAGGAAGGCGCCCAGCCGGACCATCGAGAACAGCGATCCGCGCACCATCATCAGGATTCCGGGCAGGCGGTCCAGGTTGGGATTGACCCAGTCCTTGACGCGGGCGTTGAAGTCGCGGAACCCCTTGTCCTCGGTGCGGGCGGCCTCGCACAACTCGGTGAATTCCTTGATGAAATCGCGGCAGTGGCCGATATTGGCCTCCATATCCAGCTCGCGCAGGAACTTCTCGCGCTCGAACAGGGGCAGTTGCTGACGCAGCAGCTCCATCACCTTGGCCTTCGGCGTGGTGACATTCGACAGGTCGATGCCGGCCGCGACCTGGGGCGTGGTGCCCTCGATGCGGACGCCATTGGAACAGTTGAACAGGTTGCGGCGGTAATGGCGCTGCAGGCGCTCCATGTTCAGGCGCGAGCTGTCGTAGGCCCAGCCGGTGACGAACTCGCCGCCGAAATTGCCGGGCAGCACCCGGTCGTTTTCGAAATCGGCGGCCATCAACAGTTCCAGGTCCTTGAAGTTGTCCTGGAAATAAACGGTGTGGCGGGAATGGTGCGCCTCGCCGTGGCGCGGCTTGCCGCAATCCACCCCGAACAGATAGATGTCGCGGAACCCCAGGGACACCGCCAAAGCGTGGCCCGAATTCGACACCAGGGGCGCCGAGCCGCCCATGGGTTTGGCGAACTTGCCAAGGATGGCCGAGGAACTGAGGCCGGTCCGGTAGAACATCCACAATTCATCGAAATACTCGGCGACCTTGGGGCGCAGCGTCGACGATCCGACCAGGATGACCCCTGACAGGTCGTAGGTCCGCTTGTATTCCTCGATGGCGCGGTAGATGGCCTCGACGTTCTCGATCTCGACATGAAGGTCGGGGCGGATGCCGTTGGCCATCAGCACGCGCAGGCCGGTGCCGCAGGAAATCACGATGGCCTTGTCCTTGAGACGCCGGATATCCTCGATATCATTGTCGATGGACGGGCCGGAGCCGACGACGAAGGCGGGTATGGGCGATGCCAGCACCTTTTCCCGCAGCCCGATGATGCGGAAATCGTGGGCGACGTAATTGCCGTAGGTGTTCCACATCATGTCGATTTCGTCTTCAAAGAATCCGGTCGACAGGTAATAGTTTTTGATGGCCTTGCTGAACAGCGTGAAGGATTCCTTCAGCGCCCACGAATAATAGTGGTTATAGAAATACGACCCGTCGAAGAAGGTGTTCCCCTTCTCATCGACCAGCATTTCCAGCTGTTTGCAGATTTCGGCCGGGGACTCGCCGGTTATGAACGAAATATCGACCTTCTTCTCTTCTGCAAGCTTCAGCACCTCGGACCAATCGATGGCCTCGGTGGAATAGTGGACGAATTCCGGCAGCGGCTCGATCAGCACCAGACGGTGGCAGCAGGCCCGCTCCACCAGCTTCGGGATGTGGTAGCCCAGGCCGATACCGAACACGAACATGTATCCGGCATCGACCACCGGTTCGCGCGACAACACCTCGTTGGGCGAACCGCGCAGGGTGACGATCATGTCGTTGAGCAGGCCGATGGAAACCTCGGACAGGTTGCACTGGCACGGGTCGGAAAAGACCAGCCGGTCCGGGTGGTTCCAGTAGGCCGCCTCCTGCTCCTCGCTCCATAGGTCGGCGTTGTACGGATAAAGCGTCAACTCGCCGAGGTCGATATTGGCGACGCGCGCGCCGTCACGGATCAGCGGAGAATCGGTGGCGCGGGCCTCGCACTTCGCCCAGAACCCCGGGACAAGGTCCTTAAGCGCCTGCTGGCTGCGCTGGGTGAACTCCGGTACCTCGGACTTGCGCATGGGACTACCTGGGTCAGACCTTGGCCGCAGCCGCATTCCACAGGCCGTCGACGGCCTTTTCGAATGCGGCGCAGATGGATCTGGGGTCAAGGGCGGGGGCGGAGGTCAGGCGATCCCTGGCTTCGGCCGCCAGGGCACGGCGCCCGGGCTGGTCGGCAATCCAGTGGGCGGCCAGGCGGCCGAAAGCGGCCGGGCGGTCGGCCAGCATCAGGTCACCGTACCCCAGCGCCTGCAGCAGGGCGCCACCCTCGCGGCCGTGGCGGCCGGCCGGCACCGGGCAGAGGAAGGGAACGCCCGCCCACAGGGCGTCCGCCGCCACCTGCGCCCCGCTCAGCGGCAAGGCGCCCAGCACCAGGTCGACATCGGCGAACAGGTCGGCGCGCGACTGCCCGGAGATCACGTCGATCCGGTGGGTAAGGCCGAAATTGCCGAACAGGCCGAGCAGGCGATCGACGGCGCGGGGCGAGCTCAAGGCATTGTCCTTGAGCAGAAGGGTGGCGTTCGGCACCGCGGCCAGCGCAGCCGCCCACCATTCGACGGTGACCGGATTGATTTCCCGCATGGTCGCGTCGGCGGCGAACAAGACGGCGTCAGCCGATTCGCCCGTCGCCCGTGGGGCGGAGCTGTCGGGCAGCCTGGCAAGGCCGGCGGGAAGATCCAGGCAGGCCGCGGGTTCCAGCGGCTTGCCCTCGCCGGCATCGACGAAGGCGTCGGTCACCAGGCCGTCGATGGCGGGAAGTCCGGAGCCATAGGGCAGGTCGCCCCACAGCAGCTGGACCGGGGCGATCCGCGTGCCCATCAGCCGAAGCATCTCGGGGTCGTGCAGGCCGTCGCAATAGACCAGGATGTCCACTCCCTCGGCCTTCAGCATGGCGCGGACGGTATGCGGTTCCAGTCCGGCGGTGTCCTGCCAGCGGTCGAAGCACTTCTGGTACGACATGTTGTAGGGCTGGCTGAGCGACCCCAGGCCGAAGCCGATGACCCGGAAGGCGCGGGGATCATGGTTGACGATCACCTCGGCCAGCGCCTGGCCCCAGCTCGACAGGCCGCGCGAGCCGACGACGTAGACGATGGTGCGGCGCGTCTTCCGGGGTGCGGCCGCAAGGGCATCGGCGGTCTTCCAGGCGAATCGCGCCCCCCACTGTGCGAAGCCGGACGCCAGCGACGACGGAGCCTGCGCGGGGTCGCGCAGGCGATCGAGCAGGTGCATTCCGGCGAGGTGGGCATCGTCGGGCGCCGCCGATTCGGCGCTGCGATGGCACGCCAGCGCCTCGGAGGACTGGCCGATCTCGCCAAGCGCCAAACCCAGGGCGCCCAGAACCCTGGCATCACCGGGAAGCTGGTGGGCGGCGACGCGCAGGTAATCGATGGCCGACCAGGGGTCCTCGCGCATGCTGCGGCATTGCGCCAGGGCGAGATGGGCCTCGCGGTTGGTGGGCTCGAAATGGAGCTGCTGGCTGAAGCAATCCTCGGCAAGGTCGAGGTCGCCGTCGAAGAACGCCGACCGTCCCCGGGCCATCAGCGGCCGTTCCGCGATGCCGAGATACACGGTGGTGAAATCCGGCAGCAGGTCGATGAAGCGGAGCAGGTCGGGGTTCTGCGACTTGGTGGCCGCGATCTTGCGCTCGAACGTCGCCCCGACCAGGTCGCCGGCCAGCGACAGCAGGACCGCCTGAATGTCCGAGGGCGTGCGTTCCGCCGGTGCCTCTTGCTGCGCCCGTGCCGCCATGCGGGAGGCCTCGGCCAGGTCGCCGAGAAGATACGCCGCGACGGACCGCACCAGCAGGCCTTCGGCGGGTGCGCTGCCGTCCTTGACCGCTTCGTCGGCAAGCTTGACCGCCGCCGCGTAATCCTTGGCCTGGAACAGGGCGAACGCCTCGTCAAGGAAGGCGGCGATGTCGATGGATGCGGTGGTCACGTGCGGGTTCCTTTCTGAAACTACGACGTCCTTCTGAATGTCGCCGGGCCGGCCGGATCAGATGGAAATGCCGAGCGTTCCGCCCTCGGGGGCAGGAACGGCTTCTTCCGGGCGCTGCGGCAGATTGTCGACGGATTCGTAAAGACCCATCGCCAGCTCACGGTTGATGTTGATCAGGACCTGAATCGCGGCGAGGTCGGGATTGGCCAGGATATCCATGGTCCGCTTGTCGACGAAGGCGGCCAGCGACAGCACGTTGTTGCGAAGGTCCGCCGGCAGCGGGCAGTCGGGCGCCAGCAGCTCGGCCTGAAAAATAGTCCACAGGCGCCAGTTCAGCCGCAACGAAGCGACGACGGCGTCGAACTCGCCGCCCTCGACGGCGGTCTTCATTTGCAGGGCCGCCTGAGTGAGCCCCCACGCCTCGATCATCCGGGCATCCTGGCGCTCGGGCGCCTGGGCGTAGTTCTTCAACAGTTCCTTCATGGGCATGATCAGGCACCTTTCGTATCACGGGCGATCGCATCGGGCTCGGCGCATCGGCGCACGATCCGTACAGACGCGGCGGTGCGCAAACGAGGGCTGCACCAACTTGATCGTGCAGGAAGAATCTGAACAATTGGTTATTCGCCTCCGGCCACTTGGGATCGGGGTAAGGCGTCCGCCACGGATGCGGCCCCGAACCAAAAAAAGCCCGGGGGCAAGCCCCCGGGCTCCGGAAACATGACGTCGTTTACGATTAGCGGAAGAGGCCCAGGACGCCCTGCTCCGACTGACCGGCGAACGACAGGGCCTGAATGCCCAGCTGCTGACGGGTCTGAAGGGCCAGAAGGTTCGCACCTTCCTCGTTCAGATCGGCCAGGGTCAGCTTGCCCGCGCCTTCGTTCAGCAGGTTCACGTAGGAGGTGGTGAAGTCCGAACGGGTCTGCAGGATGGCCACGTTGTTACCCAGCGTGGCGGCCTTCGCGCGGACGTCCGAGATGGTGGAGTCGAGATACTTCAGGGCGGTGTCGATGTTGGAGTTCAAGCACGCCTGCTGGGACGCGTTGGTCACCTGGAACTCGGACAGGTTCTGGGTGAAACCGAAGGCCGACACAGCCAAGCTCACCACCGAGGCGCTGGTCAGGCCCAGGGCGGTGTTCGAGGTGTTGATGAACAGGCCCGAGGAATTCAGATTGTAGCCGGTGACTTCGAGCTTGGAATCCGACTTGTCGGAGAAGCGGACGCTCAGGGTCGAAGACGACGAGTTCAGCAGGTTGAGACCGCCGTAGGACGAGTCGGTGACCAGACGCTGGATCTGGTTCGCCAGTTCGCCGAACTGCTTGTTGTACTCGACGCGCTGCGTGTCGTTACCGGAACGGGCGTTCTCGAGCACACCCTTCATCTGGTTCAGCAGCTTTTCGACGGTGCCGAGGGCCTCGGTCGCGGTCTTCAGCGAGCTGATGCCTTGCTCGATGCCGGACTTGCGCGACGACAAGTCGCCGGCGCGGTCGGACAGGGCCTTGCCCTGGAAGTACTTCACCGCGTCATCGACCGGGCTGGACACCTTCTGGTTGGTGGACAGGCGGTTCTGGGTGCGGGCGACGAGGTCGGCGGTATTCTGCAGCGAGAGCAGGTTGCTGCGGACTGCTGTTGAGAGAGTGACTTCACCCATGGGAATTCTCCTGTTCTGGGATCGCGATCCGGCTCGTTCTGAGCCGATCAATATGAGCTTACTTTACGCCGGAAAACCTTTCAAGTTCGTTTATCGGCGTGCCATATGGCCACCGACGTCGGATTATAGGCGTCAAGCGGCAGAAATATCTCGGCCGCCAGGTACGACAGCCGGATGCGGCCCCGCGCCTGCTCGCGCTTGAGCACCTGGGCCAGGTTCAGATTCCATTCCTTTTCGCGGCAGCCGTGGGCATGGGCGCGGGTGACCGGTCCCAGGTCGGGGTCGAACTGGAAGCCGAACGGCTCGAGGTGAATGACCGTCACCTGTTCGCCCAGGGCCGTCACCGCGTCGATCCAGCCGGAATCGATGGCGGCCACCTGTTCGATGGAATGGCAGGTAAAGACCAGGACCCGCTGTCCCGGCGCCACCTGCGACAGGTCGGGGCGGGTATGGTCGAAGCGCAGCACCGTCATGTCCAGCGCCGGGTCGAGGGCGGCAATGGCCGCCGTGGCCTCGCATCCCGTGGCGGTGAACTCGCCGCCGACCAGCCGAAGCGGAGCGGCAAGGCCGGCATAGGCGATCTCGAACAGGTTGCGGCCATAGCCGCATCCCAGTTCGGCCACCAGGTCGAAGGGGCCGTTGGTCGCCATGTAATCGACGATGAAATCGGAATAGACGGTGCCGGCATGGAAGGGAATGGTCAGGGCATGGCCGCGCAGCGAGCTGTCGCGGAAGGCCGGCGTGCCGGTTGGCAGCAGCTCCTGTCCGGGCGCCTCGGGGTAGCGCGGCTTCCATAGATAGGTTCTGTAACCATCGTCGAAATAGAGGGTGTTGCGGCGCTCGTGGCCGGAAAACGCCTTGACCACCTCAAGCGGATGGCGGCGGCCCGACGCCATGAAGGCCTTCATCCATTGCCAGCGGAAATGCCACGACACTTCGTAGTATTTGCGCAGGAAATCGCTTTGCCGTGTGGTTTCTTCCGCCATGGCCCGCCGAGTCCGGATCGACCGAGCCGACACTGTATCCCAGGCAAGGGGGGCTGAACAGGGGCGAGCTCGTCAAAGGGTGCCGTTTCCGGTTCACCTTCGGTTAGGAAATGGTTTAGTATAATGACCAGCCAGCGAATCTTCGGCCCCAGAATGGGAGCAGCCGCGATGTCGAACCCGATTTCCGTCAGCAAGGTCACCAGCTACGTCACCGTCGGGATTCTGAACCAGGCGAAAACCAAGAAGCAGGCGGTGGTCGATACCACCAATGCCAAGCTTCACGACATCCGCTCCCAGACCGATGCGTGGAACAAGTTCAAATCCAAGATTTCTGCGGCTGCCGACACCCTTGGCGCCATCGAGTCGCGCGTCCAGGGCATGCTCAACATGCTCGACGCCATGGTCCGCACCATCAACAACGCCGGCGGCAGCGACAACCCCTCCGCCTATGCGGTCACCTTCAATTCCTATCTGCGCAGCCTGCACAACACAGCCACCGCGAGCGGCCTGGTTCCGAACCTCACCGGCCTGCGCGAGGGGGCCACGCTGACCTATCCGACCAACATCCACGGCGCCGAGGCGACCGTCGAGGGCAGCTTTATCGGCAACGAATACCGCATCGACGATACCACCGGGCGGAGCTGGGTGGTCGATCGCGGCATGGACACCATCAAGCGTTGGGACGACTACCCCGACACCCCGTCGGGCCAGTCGGGCAACCTTGCCGACGGCTTGCAATACGTCAGCAACACCGGCAGCGAGGTGACGTTCATCTACGGTGCCGGCACCGCCAGCCCCGAGACGGTCACCGGCACCATCGTGTCGTCGGGCCTGCCGGTGATGGATGCCTGGTATTACGAATCCTTGTCCACCGAAGCCGGGCGCACCCGGGCGCTGGCCGACCTGGAAGCCGTGCGCGGCCAGTTGAAGAACGAGTTCGGGCGCTATTCCTCCAGTGCCGACGTGGTGCGCTACCACCAGGCCCGCATCGACACCGTGCTGAATGCCTTCTACGACCAACAGACGGCGGTCAACGTCGAGAGCGCCGACGCCCAGCAGAAGATCGAGGATGAGGCCGGGCGCCAGAAGGCCCTGGCCACCATGGCCCTGTCGGCGCAGCAGACCGGCTATTCCGAGCTGCTGAGCGCGCTGAGGGGCGGCAGGAAGGCCGGCATGCTGCAATTCAATCCGGCCTCGCTGTTCTCCGTCAAGGCATGACCCCCGGCGGCGATCCCCTGGCCTTCGTCGTGGGCGAGCGCGTCTACCTGCGGGTTCCGCGCCCCGAGGACGTGAACGACACCTATCTGTCCTGGCTGAACGACCCCGAGACGCTACGCTACAGCGCCCGCAAGGCCTTCCCCACCGGCATCGAGGAGGCCCGCGCCTACCCCGAGGCGGCGCGCCGGGCCGGTGACCTGCACCTCGCCATCTGCGTCACCGACACCGCCCAGCATGTCGGCAACATCAGCCTGCAGCGCATCCAGTGGCCGCACGGCAGCGCGGTACTGTCCATTTTGATCGGAACGGCCGCCACCCGCGGCAAGGGCTACGGCAAGGACGCCATCGCCCTGGCCACCCGGCACGCCTTCGCCAGCATGGGCCTGCGCCGGCTGTCCGCCGAATCGCCCCACCCCGCCTTCAACGCCGCCATGCGCAGCCTGGGCTGGACCCACGAAGGCACCCGCCGCCAGGCACTTCTGGTGGACGGCGCCTATGCCGACCTGGAATGCTGGGGCATCCTCAAGGACGAATTCCTCAACCGGAGCCGTTAGCGATGACCGAGACCGGTCGGCCCATGTTTCCCCACCTGAAGCACTGCGTGCGCTGCTGCATGCCGGAGACCCAGGAGGGGGTGGATTTCGACGACATGGGCATCTGCCGCTCGTGCCGCTCGACCGAGATCAAGATGCACATCGACTGGGCGGCGCGCGAGCGGGCGCTGGCCCGCATCATGGAACAGGCCAAGGCCGAGGCCGGTGACGGCTACGACTGCATCATCCCGATCAGCGGCGGCAAGGACAGCATGTTCCAGATGCACGTGCTGACCCAGGTCTACGGCATGAAGCCGCTGGCGGTCACCCACAGCCACAACTGGTACAGCGAGACGGGCTGGTACAATCTTCAGCTCTGCCTGGAAGCCTTCGGCGTCGATCACATCATGTTCACCCCGGCGCGCAAGCTGGTGAACCGGTTGGCCCGCAAGTCGCTGGTCAAGATCGGCGACACCTGCTGGCACTGCCATGCCGGGGTCGGCTCGTTCCCGCTGCACATCGCCACCAAGTTCCGCATTCCGCTGCTGATCTGGGGCGAATCGCTGGCCGAATCCTCGGGCCGCGCCACCTATGACGACGGCCCCCAGGCCTTCGACCGCGAGACCTTCACCCGCATCTCGGCCAAGAGCCGGGTGCCCGAGATGGTGGGCGACGGCATCACCATGAAGGACCTGGTCCTGTACGAGCCGCCCTCGGCCGAGGAATGCGAGGCGGCCGGCATCAAGGGCATCTATCTCGGCGACTACATGTTCTGGGACGACGAGCGCCAGACCGAGTTCCTGCGCGACGAGTACGGCTGGCGCGAGACCACCATGGAAGGCACCTACAAGTGCTACAAGTCGGCCGAGTGCGTGATGCCCGGCATGCACGACTTCACCTGCTACCTCAAGCGCGGCTACGGGCGCGGCACCTTCCACGCCACCATGGACGTGAGGAACGGCCTGCTGACCCGCGAGGAAGGGTTCGAGCTGGCCCGCCAGACCGATTCCGAACGGCCGGCGATCATGGATTATTACTGCGAGATCACCGGCTACACCGAGGCCGAGGTGCTCGACATCATGAAGGGCCACCGCCTGGCCCAGTTGAAGGACGTCGAGGTGCCGGTGCGGCAGAAGAACCGCCCGCACGAGGAACCGTTGCGCCCCTACATGCAGCGGCTGCTCGAACGCTACCGCGACGGCAAGGAGTAGGCCGGTGCCGAGTCCCCGCATGACCGACTTCTTCGATTCCAGCATGCGCGCGCTGACGCAAGGTCTGCGCCGCGGCGCCCTCGCTCCCCTGGACATCGCCGAGGCGGTGATCGAGCGGACCCGGACGGCCGGCGACACCTATCGCGTCTGGTCGGGCTTCGATCCCGAGGTTTTGCGCGCCCAGGCGCGCGAGGCCAAGGACCGCCTCGATGCCGGCAAGCCGGTGCGGCCGCTGGAGGCGATGCCGGTGGCGGTCAAGGACATTTTCAACACGGTGGCCTATCCCACCGAGATGGGCTCGCCGCTATGGGCCGGCTTCACCCCGGGCAACGACGCCCGCGCCGTCTACAACCTGAAGCGGGCCGGCGCTATGGTGGCGGGCAAGACCACCACCGCCGAATTCGCCGTCCACTACCTGCCCGACACCTACAATCCGCACGACGTGCTGCGCAATCCCGGCACCTCGTCCACCGGCTCGGCGGTGGCGACGGCGCTGGCGGTCACCCCCATGGCGCTGGGCACCCAGACCGCCGGCTCCATCGTGCGGCCGGCCAGCTTCTGCGGCGTCTGGGGCTGCAAGCCGTCCTACGGCCTGATTCCGCGCACCGGCGTGCTGAAGACCACCGACACCCTGGACAGCATCGGCTTCTACGTGGTCCACGCCGAGGATCTGGGTCTGGCGCTGGACGCGGTGCGGGTCTCGGGCCGCGACTACCCCATGTTGCACGAAACCCTGGAGGACCCGGCCCGCCAGGCGGTGCCCCAGGGGCGCAAGTGGAAGGTTGCCTTCGCCCGCACCCATACCTGGGACCTGGCCCCCGGCTACGCCCGCGCGGCCATGGAGGAGTGGGTGGCCAGGCTGTCGCGCGAGGCCGAGGTGGAGGTGGTCGAGATCGACCTGCCGGCCGGCATGGAGCGCTGCCACGACATCCACGAGGCGGTCTACCACCGCTGCCTCGCCTATTATTTCCAGCAGGAATACAAGTCGACCGAGCGGCTGTCGCCGATCATGCAGGAGATCATCGCCTACGGCCAGGGCATCCCCGACCAGACCTACCGCGACGGCCTGGCCGAGCAGAGCCGGCTGGCGGCCGAGATGGACTCCCTGCTGGCCGGCTATGACGCCATGGTGTCGCTGTCCACCGCCGGCGAGGCGCCGCCGCGCGAGGTCACCGAGACCCGCGATCCGGCCCTGATGTGGACCATGACCTGGCTGCCGGTGGTCAGCGCCCCGGCCTTCACCGGCCCCACCGGCCTGCCCTTCGGCGCCCAGCTGGTGGCGCGCCGCTACAACGACCATCGCCTGTTCCGGCTGGTCGATCATCTGGTCGCCCGTGGCTGCCTGCCCGCCGGCCCCAACCCGCGGGTGCGGTCGTGACACAGCCTCCCGAAGTGGATGAATTGCTGGGCAAGCTGGACGGGGCGTTCCGCCTCGCCATGGAGCGCTTTCAGGCGGGCGATCTCGACGACACGGTGCGCCTGTGCGATGCCGTGCTGGGCGTGATGGCCAACCATCCCGGCGCCCTGCATCTCAAGGGGGTGATCCTGCACGGCCGGGGCGATGCGGCGGCGGCCCGCGACCTGATCGCCCGCGCCGTCGCCGCCGATTCCAGTTATGCCGAGGCGTGGAACAATTTGGGGGTGATCGAGCGCGGGCTTGGCCACATCGGGGCCGCCGTGGCCGCCCACCGCCGGGCGGTCGACCTCAATCCAGGGCATCTGCGCGGCCTCGTCAATCTGTCCACCGCCCTGTCCGAGGCCGGCGACCAGACGGCGGCCATCGACGCCGCGCGGCGCGCCGTCGCGCTGGCGCCGCAGGCGGCCGAGGCCCACAACGCCCTCGGCCTGGCCCTGCGCCGGGCCGGCGACACGCCCCGGGCGCTCGAGGCTCTGCGCACTGCCGTGCTCTACGACCCGGCCAGTGCCGCCGTGCACATCAACCTGGGCAACGCCCTGCTCCAGGACGGCCAGTCGGAAGAGGCGGAACTGTCGTTCCGCCGCGCCCTCATCCTCGATCCCGACGATCCCCAGGCGCACAACAACATCGGGTCGATCCTGATAACCCGCGGCCGCTTCGCGGAGGCTGCCGAGCTGCTGCAGCGGGCGTCCGGGCGCCATCCCGCCATCGCCGATTTGGCCGGCAATCTGGGGGTGGCGCAGGCGCGGCTGGGCCGCATCGCGGCGGCGGCCGACAGCTTCCGCCGCGCCGCCGCCCTGGCCCCCGACCACGCCGAGATGTACAGCAACCTCGGGGCCGCCCTGCAGCTGCGCGGCGACCTCGGCCCCGCTCTGGTCGCCCTGGCCGCCGGGGTGCTGCTGTCGCGCGGGGCGGCCAGGGCCAAGCCGTTCAGCAACCTGCTCTATGCCCTGAATTTCGTCACCGGCCCCGACGGCGCCGGGCTGGGCGCCGAGCGCCTGGGGCGGCTGCATCGCGTCTGGGACGCGGTGATGAGCGTATCGGCGCGACCGCACGTGGTTCCGGCGGTCAGCGGCCGCCGCCTGCGGATCGGCCTGGTGTCGGCGGATTTCGCCAGCCATCCGGTGGGTTTCTTCACCCTGGCGTGGTTCCGTCACGCCGATTGCGGCGCCTTCGAGATCGTCGCCTATCACGACCGCGCCGGCGGCGATGCCATCACCGCCGAACTGAAGGCCCAGGCGGGAAGCTGGGTCGAGTGTTTCGGCTGGAGCGACGACCGCCTGGAAGCGCAGATCCGCGCCGATGGCATCGACATCCTGATCGATCTGGCCGGCCACACCGCCGACAACCGCCTGCCGGTCTTCGCCGCCAAGCCGGCGCCGGTGCAGGCCAGCTGGGCCGGCTATGTCGGCACCACCGGCCTGGCCGCCATGGACTGGGTGATCGCCGATGCCAACCACATGCCCGAGGCCGAGGACGGCTTCCTGGTCGAGCGGGTCATGCGCCTGCCCCACGACTATATCGCCTATGCGCCGCCCGATACGCTGCCGGCCGTGGGTCCGCTTCCGGCCGCCAGGGACGGGGCGGTCACCTTCGGCAGCTTCAACAACCTGGCCAAGCTGACCCCGCCCACCGTGGCATTGTGGTCGCGGGTGCTGGCGGCGGTGCCCGGATCGAGGCTGCTGCTGAAGACCCGCGGCCTCGACGATGCCGGCATCGCCGAGCGGGTCCGCGCCGACTTCGCCGCCCACGGCATCGACCCCGCGCGGCTGCTGCTGGAAGGCGGCGTCCCCCATGGCGAGCTGCTGGAGGCCTACAACCGCGTCGATATCGCCCTCGACCCGGTGCCCTATGCCGGCGGGCTGACCACCTGCGAGGCGCTGTGGATGGGGGTGCCGGTGGTGACCCTGCGCGGCAATTCCTTCGCCGGCCGCCATTCCGCCGGGCACCTGACCGCCGCCGGCCTGCCGGACTGGATCGCCGAGGATGGCGAGGGCTTCGTCGCCCGCGCCGTTGCGCTGGCCGGAGACCTCGACGGGCTGGCGGCCATCCGCGCCGGCCTGCGTGCCCGCGTCGCCTCCTCGCCGCTGGGCGACGGTCCGGCCTTCGCCCGCCATTTCGACGCCGCCCTCCGGCGGATGTGGGACGGGCGGGCGGACCGGAAGGTTCCGGACACGGCCCCCCTGGCGCCACCGCGGCGCCCGGCTGTGGTGGTGGCCGGCGCCATCGGGCCGCACCTGGCCCAGGACATTGCGTTGCAATCGGCGGACTGCCTGGCCATCAGCGCCCCCAACTGGGCCGAAGGCGCCGCCCGGGCACGGGAGCAGGGGGCCGACGCGCTGCTGTTCGCGCCCGCCGCCGCCCGCCTGCTGCCCGACCATCTCGGCCGGCTGATCGAGGCCGGCACGCCGGTGGCCACCACCGGCCGGCTGCTGCTGGAGGCGGGCGGCAGCGCCGATCCCGAGGCGGACGGCGACGAATTCGCGCCGCCCGAATGCATCCTGCTGCGCGGCCCGGCGCTGGAACTGGCCGGCCTGTGGGCGAAGCTGCCGGCGGCGTTGTCCGACGTGGCCGACCGCGCCTTCTGGCACGCGGTGCGCGCCTCGGGCCTGGAGCGCCGTCATGTGGCCGGAGCGTCGGCGGCGGTCCCGGCCGCCGCGCCGCTGGATGGCGCCCGCTGCCGCGCCGTCGCCGACGCCGTGGCCGGCGGCCGCGAGGATGCCGATCCCTGGCTGGCTTGCGTCTTCCCCGGAGGCTGGCCCTCCGCGCCTACCGCCCCGTAATCCTTGATCCGGAGCGCCTGACGTCCTATATGTTTGCCATCGAATTCGTTGGGCGTTTCCCACGGTCGCGTCGTCATGGCGCATTACTTGGCATCCCCCCAGTTCTGAGTTTGATGCGCTCGCGCACGTCGCGCGAGGGCTACGCCTGCCTTATTGGAGGGTCACATGACCACTGGCACCGTGAAATGGTTCAATAGCATCAAGGGTTACGGGTTCATCAAGCCGGATGACGGCTCGGCCGACGTGTTCGTGCACGTCTCGGCGGTCGAGCGCGCCGGCCTGTCCAACCTGGCCGAGGGGCAGAAGCTGTCCTTCGAACTGGAGCGCGGCCGCACCGGCAAGATGTCGGCGGTCAACCTCCGGGCGGAGTAGACGCCGCATCGCATCCCGGGCGGCGGCCCCGCCGCCCGGTTCCAGAGCCGGATGCTGACGGATCGACTCGCATGGCGATCCGATCCGTCAGCTGAATCCGCCTCTAAGTCAAAGAATTAGAGTGCGATTCAGGCATCGGCCCGGTGCATTCCGTGCGCCGGGGCGATGCCATCGGCTCTAGCCCGGAGGGCCGCATGGCCAAGGAAGATCTGATCGAATTCGACGGCGTGGTCAGCGAGGTGCTGCCCGATGCGCGCTTCCGCGTCCAGCTGGATACCGGCCATGAGGTGATGGCCTATGCCGCCGGGCGCATGAAGAAGAACCGCATCCGCATCCTGGCCGGCGACCGCGTCACCGTCGAGATGACCCCCTACGACCTGACCAAGGCGCGCATCAATTTCCGCCACAAGGACGAGCGGGCTTCGACCGGCCCCGGCCCGGCCCGCCGGCCGCCGCCGCGCCGCAGGTAATCGCCTACCGGATCCGGTCCTCGGGGTCGGGGGCGTCGAGGCGGACGGCGCGGCTTTTCAACGCCTCGCGATCGAGCCCGTTATCGCCGCGCGGCAGCGCCGCGACGAATTCCACCCGTCTCGGCACTTCGCCGGCCCCGCGCCGGGTCGCCACCAGGCTCTGCAGCGCGCGGGCGAAATCGGCGTCGCCGCTGGTCCCCGGCCGCGGCGCCACGAACGCCTTCAACTGGCCACCGACCACCGTCACCGCCGCTTCGGCGACCAGCGGGTGGGTGGCGAGCGCGGCCTCCACCTCTGCCAGCACCACCTGGGCGCCATCGACGCGGACGGTGCCGGGCGCCAGCGTCTCGGCCGCCGGCCACAGATAGCCGTCGAGGTCGCGGCTGCCGGTGACGCCGCTGTCCACCCAGCCGGAGGGTAGCCACGGCCCGGCGGCGCCGTTCCAGCGCCCCAGGCAGGCGCCGGGGGTGTTCGGTGCCAGCGCCAGGATTCCCGGCTGACCCGCCGGCAGGACGCGGCCGGTCTCCGGGTCGGCGGCTTCCACCACCACACCCGGCGCGGCGCGCCCGGGCGAGCCGGCGCGGGCTTCCATCACCTGGGCATTGCCGGCCGCCGCCGCGCCGCATTCGACGCTGCCCCACACCGTGTTGGGAACGGTGCCGAAGGCGCGCCGCGCCGAGTCCCGCAGATCGTCGTCGATGGGCACCGGTCCGCTGGCCAGGGCGCGCAATTGCGGATGGGGGGCGGTGGCGGCGGCGGCGGTCAGGCGGGCGAGGTCGTGCCCGGGCAGCCATGCCGCCCGCACCCCGTGCCGGGCCATCAGCGCCAGCGCCCGGGCCGGGTCGGAGTCCGACGGCCCAGCCACCAATGGACCCGCGACCACCGGCACCCCGTGGTGCCAGGCCGGCAGCAGCGCCCACAGCAGGGCCTCGTAGCTCATCCACTCGGCCGAGGTCCAGAACACGTCGCCGGGCTGGGCGAAGAAATCCAGCGCGAACTCCACCGCCGGCAGGCAGCCGGGCAGGGCGCGATGGGCGTGCAGCACCCCCGGCGGCCGTCCGCCGGCCGCACTGGGGTGGAACAGGAAGGCCGGGTCCTCGGCGGCGCACAAAGCGGGCGAGAAGGCGTCCGAGGCCGCCTGCATGGCGCCCCACATCTCGTCGCAGCCGGGCGGCGCCTCGCCCGGCGCCAGAACCAGGTCTGGCCCCGGCACCACCTCGCCGGCGGCCAGCACCCGCCGCGCCGCGTCGGGCGAGGCCAGGGCGGCCCGCGCCACCGCATTCGCCAGGCGCCAGCACAGCGGCTCCTCGCCCAGGCCGGGCGGCACCGGCACCGCCACCGCCCCCATCTTGAGCACCGCCAGCAGCGCCACCGCCGCCTCCACCGAGGGCGGGAACGACACCACCACCCGGTCGCCCGGCCGCACGCCGCGCGCCGCCAGCACGTTGGCCAGGCGGTTCGACAGCAGGCGCAGGACGTGGAAGGTGTAGCGCTCCACCGTGCCGGCGGCGCTCTCGACGATCAGCGCGGTGCGGTGGCCGTCGGCGCCGCCCATGGTCTGGCGGTCGCAGACGTCGAAGGCCAGATTGTAGCGTTCGGGGATGCGCCAGCGGAAGGTCCGGCAGGCTTCCTCGTAGCTTTTCGCCGCTTTCAGCATGGTCAGCCGTCCAGGGGCATCAGCTCCTCGAACCATAAATAGGTATCGAGGTCGTCGAACATCACCCCGTCGAAGCCCAGGTCCATGATCCAGATCAGGAACTTGCCCAGGGCCTCTTTCCATTTGGGGTCATCGACATCGGTGATGAAGCGTCCCGGCTGGTCGCTGTCGGGGGCGAACAGGAAGGGCGGATTGCCGGCCTCCCAGCCCTTCTGCCAGTACCAGCGGGTGTCTGCCGCCTTGCCCAGCGACAGGGCGGCGACCACGGGGCGCGGCGCCCCCAGGTTCTTGTACTTCAGGCGCAGCACCTCCTCCTTGGTCAGCGGCTCGGCGCCGCGCCAGGTGGGGTCGATGACCAGCATGTCGTGGTTCTGCTTCGACAGCGCGATCACCCATTCGCCCTTGCTGCCGAAGCGGTCGCCCTTCAGCATGGGCAGCCAGTTGCGCACGGTGCCGACCGAAACCACCGGGTCGGCGTTCTCGCCCCACGGCCGTCCCGGGGGCAGGCGGTCGAGGCCGGCCTCCTGCGTGGTGGCGAAGGCGACCACGCGGTCGCGGGCGGCGTCCTTGTAGGCGGCGCCGGCGGCCTTCTGGTCGCGGCAGGATTCGATGGCGAACAGGGACCGTCCGGCCGCGCGCAGGGCGTCGAAGGCGTAGACCTGGCGGCGCTGGCGCTCGGCGCGCTCGATCTGGCGGCGCACCTCAGCGGCGCGGGCCAGCTCGACCGCCGGGTCGATGCTGAACGGACCCACCGGCTGCGGCACCGGCGGGCGCTGGATGCCGCGGGCCTTCTCGCGGGCGATGATCGCGTCCAACTCGCGGCGGTCCTTGATGGCCTCGGCCAGCGGCTTGCCGAAGGCATCGTCGCTGCAGTAGAGGCCGTCCACCACCATGCCGTCGATGACCTTGAGGTAGGGGCGGAACACCGCCCCCAGCGGCAGGCGCTTCTCGAAGGTGCTCCCCGCGGGGTCCTGGATGTCCTCCCATCGGGCCTCGCGCTCGCCCTTCACCGCCAGCTCGACGCCGTTCCGCACCAGCACGATGAAGTCGGGTCGTCGGGTCTTGGCGTACTCGGCCAGCCCGATCACCACCTTGCGCCACAGCTCGCGGTGGTTGGGCACCGATTCGGGGGCCGGCGGCACCCAGTCCCGCGGCTTGTCCATGGCCCGGGCGGGCAGGGCGGCAAGCAGCAGCACCAGCAGGGTGGCGAGGCGGCCGGTCAGACGATTGCGACTACACATCATATCCACACTCACCTTGAACCGGGAGGGCCGGTGTGTATAATGTACTCGGATTGACCGTGAGGGGAACGGGCGGATGAACAGCCGGGAGGTGATCCGGCGCATTGAGGCCGAGGGCTGGGTCGAGGTCGCGCGGCGCGGCTCCCATGCCCAGTTCAAGCATCCCGAGCGGCCCGGCATCAAATTGACGTGACGAGGCCAAGCCATGGAAGTGCAGTATTTCGTCGTCGTCGAGTTCGGGCCGGATGGCCCCATCGGGGTGTGGTTCCCCGATTTTCCCGGCTGCGTGACGGCGGGCGCCTCGGTGGAGGAGGCGTTGCTCAACGCCCGCGAGGCCCTTCAGTTCCATGTCGACGGCATGATCGAGGACGGCGAGGCGGTCCCCGGACCGAGCCGGTACGAGGATCTGCCCGACGACGCTGGCCATTTGCGGCTGGCCCTGGTCGGGGTCCGCCTGGCGCGCCGGGCCAAGCGCATCAACATCACCATCGACGAGGCGCTGCTGGCTCGCATCGAGGCGCGCACCAACAACGTGTCGGGCTTCCTGGCGGAAGCGGCGCGGGATCGCCTGGCCCGCACCGGCTGAGGGGCGAAGCCGGTTCATTCCAGCATCTCCTTCACCATCTCCGCCAGCGCCAGGCAGGCGGTGAGCCCCGGCGATTCGATGCCGTAAAGGGCGACCACGCCCGCCGTGCCGTGCTCGGCCGGGCCGGCGACGCGGAAATCGGCGGCCGCCTGGTCGGGGCCGTTGATCTTGGGGCGGATGCCGGCATAGGCGGGCTCCAGGGCGGCGTCGGGCAGGCCCGGCCAGTAGCGGCGGATGGCATCGTAGAAGGACTCGGCGCGGGCGGGGTCGACCGCGTAATCCTCGGCCGCCACCCATTCCACGTCGGGGCCGAACCGCCCGCCGCCGCCGAGGTCGAGGGTGTAATGCACCCCCAGCCCGGCCGCCACCGGCACCGGATAGACCAGCCGCGAGAACGGCATCCGGCCGGATAGGGTGAAGTAGCTGCCCTTGCACAGCCGCTCGGCCGGCACGGCGGCGAGGCCCAGCGAACGGGCCACCGGGCAGGCGGCCAGCCCGGCCGCCACCACCACCTGGCGGGCCTGCAGGCGCAGGGGGTGCGGCCCGCCGATGTCCAGCTCCATGCCGTCGGCGCCGGCGTGGCCGCCGGTCACCGGGGCGTGCAGGGCGACGGCACCGCCCTGGGCCTCCAGTTCGCCCTGCAGCGCCAGCATCAGGCCGTGCGCGTCGACGATGCCGGTGGCGGGCGACCACAGCGCCGCGGTGCAGGACAGGTTCGGCTCCATCGCCATGGCCTCGGCGGCGGTGATGGCGGCCAGCCCCTCGACGCCGTTGACCCGGCCCTTCTCCAGGATGTCGGCCAGCTTCGCCTCCTCGGCGGCGTCGGTGGCGACGATCAGCTTGCCGACCATGCGGAAGTCGATTCCGCGCGACGCGGCGTAGTCCCGCAGCATGCGGTTGCCGGCGACGCACAGCCGCGCCTTGAGGCTGCCGGCCGGATAGTACATGCCGGCGTGGATGACCTCGGAATTGCGGGCGGAAATGCCGCTGCCGATGGCGCCCGCCGCCTCCAGCACCACCACCTCGCGGCCCGACAGCGCCAGGGCGCGGGCCACGGCAAGGCCGATCACGCCGGCGCCGATAACCGCGCACTCGACCCGCTCGATCCCCCCGTCCGTCAAAGCCTTGCCCCTGTCACGGCGTTGCTGCGCAAGATGTGGCGGCAGGATAGCACCGGGGCCGGCGCGGCGAAAGGTGCCGGGGGTGGCGGTGATTGCATCCGGACACAACAATGACCATAATGACCATGAATGGTCAAAAAGGGCCAGAGCCATGACCGCACGAATCTCCATCGCCCAGGCCAAGGCCGAGTTCGCCGCCCTGGTGTCCCGTGCCGAGGCTGGCGAGGACATCGTCCTCACCCGCAACGGCCGGCCGGTGGCGCGCCTGACCCACCTGCCGGCCGATCCGGTCGCCTATGGCGATCTCGCCGGCCTGCGCCTGGACGAGGATCTGTCGCTGCCCGGCGAGGTGCTGGTGGCCTTCGAGCGCGACGAATGAGCAAGGCCGTCCTGCTCGACACCCACATGGTGCTTTGGCTGCGCGCCGACCCCGGGCGGCTGACCGCGACCGAGCGGCGCCTGATCGACCGGGCGCCGCGCCGCCACGTCAGCGCCGTCACCTTCTGGGAAATCGCCCTGCTGGTCGGCGCCGGCCGTATCGAGGACGATCCACGCCTCTACGACCTGCCGGGCGGCCTCGAGCTGCTGCCGGTGGCGCCGGAGCATTGCCGGCTGATCGCCGAACTGCCGTCCATCCACCGCGATCCCTTCGACCGCATGCTGATCGCCCAGGCCCGGGCCGAGGATCTGCTGCTGCTCAGCCGCGACGCGAAAATCCGCGATTACGGGCGGGCAGGCGCGGTGATCGTCGGCGGCTGACCCGTGACCGCTGGGGAAATCCCCGCTAGAGTGCCGGCCATGACGACCGCCGCAACCCACGCCACAATCTGCCCCCACGACTGCCCCTCGGCCTGCGCGCTCGAGGTGGAACGCCTTGCGGATGGCCGCATCGGCAAGGTGCGCGGCGGCGCCCTGCCCTATACCGACGGCGCCATCTGCGCCAAGGTGTCGCGCTACGCCGAGCTGGTGCATCACCCCGAGCGCGTCCTGCATCCGCTGAAGCGGATCGGCGCCAAGGGCGAGGGCCGTTTCGCCCGCGTCTCGTGGGACGAGGCGCTGGACACCGTCGCCGCGAAATTCGGCGAGGCCGCCGACCGCCATGGGCCCGAGGCGGTGTGGCCCTATTTCTACGCCGGCACCATGGGGCTGGTGCAGAACAACGCCACCAACCGCCTGCGCCGGGCCATGGGCTATTCCGGCCAGGCCAAGACCATCTGCGCCACCATCGCCGGCGCCGGCTGGATGGCCGGGGTGGGCGCCAAGTGGGGCGTCGACGTGGCCGAGATGGCCGGGTCCGAGGTGATCGTCATCTGGGGCTCCAACCCGGTCGCCACCCAGATGCACCTGATGGGCCTGATCATGCAGGCCAAGCGCGAGCGCGGCGCCAGGCTGGTGGTGATCGACCCCTATCGCAGCCCCACCGCCGAGAAGGCCGACCTGCACCTGATGCCGCTGCCCGGCACCGACGCCGCCTTGGCCTGCGGCGTGATGCACGTGCTGTTCCGCGACGGCCTGGTCGACCGCGACTACATGGCCCGGTTTACCGACGGCGCCGAGCGGCTGGAAGCCCATCTGGCGCTGCGCAATCCCGGCTGGGCCGGCGACGTCTGCGGCCTGCCCTCGGATGACATCGAGGCGTTCGCCCGCCTTTACGGCTCGACCCGCAAGAGCTTCCTGCGCATCGGCTACGGCATGAGCCGGCAAAGGAACGGCGCCGCCAACGTCCACGCGGTGAGCTGCCTGCCGGCGCTGACCGGGGCGTGGGCGCAAGCCGGGGGGGGCGCGGCGCTGTCCACCTCGGGCGCCTTCGCCATCGACCGCACGGTGATGGACGCGCTGGACCTGCCCGAGCCCAAGGTGCGGGTGCTCGACATGAGCCGCATCGGCCCCATCCTGTGCGGCGATTCCGACGCGCTGAAGGGCGGGCCGCCGGTGACCGCCATGCTGGTGCAATCCTCGAACCCGGCCACCGTGGCGCCCGACAGCGGCCTGGTGCAGCGCGGCCTGGCCCGCGACGACCTGTTCCTGGTGGTGCACGAGCAGACCATGACCCGCACCGCCCGCTTCGCCGACATCGTGCTGCCGGCCACCACCTTCCTGGAGCACGACGATCTTTATTCCTCCTACGGCCACACCTTCCTGCAGGCCGGGCGCGCCGTCATTCCGCCGCTGGGCGAGGCCCGCTCCAACCACCGGGTGGTGGGCGAGCTGGCGCGGCGGCTGGGGGCCGGGCATGCCAGTTTCGGCATGGACGAGGCGGCGATGATCGAGGGCTGCCTGGCCGCCTCCGGTTTGTCTGGGCTGGACGAGTTGTGTGCCAAGGGCTGGATCGACTGCGCCCTGTCCTTCGAGCGCCAGCATTTCCTCGACGGCTTCGGCCATGGCGGGCGGTTCCGCTTCGCCCCCGACTGGGCGGCGCAGGGCCCCGACCATGCCGGGCTGCCGCCGCTGCCCGACCACGTGCCCAATATCGAGGCGGCGACGCCCGAGCATCCCTTCCGCCTGATCACGCCGCCGTCGCGGCATTTCCTCAACACCAGCTTCACCAAGGCGCCCACATCGCGCCGGCTGGCCGGGCGCCCGACCGCGCTGATCCATGCCGAGGACTGCGCCCGCCTGGGCATCGCCGCCGGCGATCCGGTGCGCCTGGGCAATGCCCGCGGCTCGGTGCTGCTGCACGCGGCACCCACCGACGGCATCGCCAGGGGCGTGGTGGCGGTGGAAGGCATCTGGGACGAGGAGTCCTTCGCCGAGGGAAACGGCATCAACCTGCTGGTCGGCTCCGACCCGGTCCCGCCGGCCGGCGGCGGCGCCTTCCACGACACCGCCGTGTGGGTGCGGCGGGAACCCCGGGGGACAGTGTCATGACCAAACGCGCGCACATCATCGTGGTCGGCAACGAGAAGGGCGGCACCGGCAAGTCGACGGTGTCCATGCACCTGATCGTCAGCCTGCTGGGCATGGGGCTGTCGGTGGGCTCGGTCGATATCGACGCCCGCCAGGCGACGCTGACCCGCTACATCCAGAACCGGCTGGGGCGCAAGGATGCCGACCGCCTTGGCCTTGTCGGGCCCGAGCACGTGGCGCTGCCGCCCACCGCCGACCGCGCCGGCGACGAGGCCCGGCTGGCCGAGACGGTGGCCGGCCTGGCCGCCGCCCATGACGTGGTGCTGCTCGACACCCCCGGTTCCGACCATTACCTGTCGCGGCTGGGGCATTCCTTCGCCGACACCCTGATCACGCCGCTGAATGACAGCCTGGTGGATCTGGACGTGCTGGCCCGGGTCGATCCCGAGACCATGCGCATCCTGCGCCCCAGCCACTATGCCGAGATGGTGTGGGACACCAAGAAGGCCCGGGCCATCCGCGGCGAGAAGGCGGTGGTGGACTGGATCGTGCTGAGGAACCGGCTGGCCCACCTGGACGCCCGCAACAAGCAGGCGATGGAAAAGCTGCTGGCCGATCTGGCCAAGCGCATCGGCTTCCGCGTCGTGCCGGGGCTGGGCGAGCGGGTGATCTACCGCTCCATGTTCCTGGAGGGGCTGACCCTGCTGGATCTGCGCCAGGACCTGCCCGGCTTCGAACTCAGCATGAGCCACATCGCCGCCCGCCAGGAACTGCGCACCCTGGTCGAGGCCATCGGCCTGAACAAGCTGGCGGCGTAGACCTGGGGTTCCAGCGCCCATTGAGGGCGCGGCCAAGCGGGCGGACGCCCGCGCCCGGCGAGGGGCAATTGACAATTAATGCAATGCTGCGGCCTCGGCGTTCTCCTGGATGATGACGCCATACCAGCCCATGCCGCGATAGGTCTCGTAGCCCGGGGTCAGGGCGTAGCCGACGATGGTGCCGGTGTCGGCGTAGGCGCCCATGATGCCGTTCCTGGTGTCGAGGCGGATGGCTTCCGACAGCACGCCGCGGTCGTCGGACGCCGCCAGCACCCGGAGGTTCTGGTCCACCAGCAGGCAGCGGGTGTGGGTCCTCTCCTCGTCGCGCAGGCGCACGCCCTTGACCACGGTGCCGGCCTGGGGCTGCCAGTCGAAGAAGATGCCGAGCACGCCGATGGGGCGGCCGTTGGTCTCGCCGCCCTCGCGGATGGCGGTGGCGTAGGTGGCGACCAGGGAATTGTCCAGCGCCGGGATCGCGGCCACGTCGGCCATGGCGAATTCGGTGCCGTCCCGGGTCTCCATGGAATCGCGGAACCAACCCTCGCGGCTGACGTCGGTGCCGATGGCCCGCGGATAGCGGTCGGGCCGCCCGGTGGCCACCACCCGTCCATCGGCATCGGCGATCCACAGGTCGAGGTACACGGTGTAGGAATCGAGGATGACGCCCAGGCGCCGGCTGGCATAGCTGGCGGCGCCCTCGGAGCCGTTGGCGAGGCAGTCGACCACCGCCGAATCGGTGGCCCACCAGCGCACGTCGCACGACCGCTCGTAAAGGTTGCGGTCGATGATCTCGATCATGTTGAGGGCCAGATCGGCCAGGCGCGATCCGCGCATCTGCTGGATCAAGGTCTCGCCCAGGGTCATCAGGTCCTGGATGGTGGCCGACAGATCGCCTTCCAGCGACTGGGTGATGCTGTCGATGTTTTGCGAGACGTTCTTGACCTCGTTGGCCACCACCGCGAAGCCCTTGCCGGCCTCGCCGGCCCGGGTGGCCTCGATCAGGGCGTTGAGGGACAGGATGCGGGTGGTGCCGGTGACCTTCTTGATGGCGCGTATCTTGTCGTTGGCGAGGTCGTAGACCGCCCGTGTCAGGTCCAGGATCCGTTCCGGCTCGGCCATTGCCCCCTCCATGTGCACATTATTTCGTCATTCACATAATTTGAATATATTGTAGGCATTCCCGTAACCGGGATGCAATACGTTAGAATCTCTATGAACGTAATAACGCAAGCAACCGCGCCCGCTGATGGCGGGCGCGGTTGAATTACTACCGGTGGGTTGTTTTCTGGCTTAGAGCGCGATGACATTAGGTCGGCGCACGGGGTGCGCCGACCTAATGTCTGAATCGCACTCTAATTTATTGATTTAGAGGCGGATTCAGCTATCAGGTTGGATCGCCTCGCGATTCAACCTGATAGCATCCGGCTCTAGTCTTCGCGGTGGGTGCGTTCGAGCCGCTCGTGGCGTTCCTGCGCCTCGATGGACAGCGTCGCGATGGGGCGGGCTTCCAGCCGGCGGATGGTGATCGGCTCGCCGGTCTCCTCGCAGAAGCCGTAGGTGCCGTCGGCGACCCGCTCGAGCGCGGCGTCGATCTTGGCGATCAGCTTGCGTTCGCGGTCGCGGGTGCGCAGTTCCAGGGCGCGGTCGGCCTCGGCCGAGGCGCGATCGGCGATATCGGGTTCCTGCAGGCCGCCTTCCTGGAGATGGGCCAGCGTCTCGTCGGACTCGCGCAGCAGTTCGTCCCGCCAGGCCAGCAGCTTCTGTCGGAAATACTCCTTCATGACCTCGTTCATGAAGGGCTCGTCCTCGGACGGGCGGTAATCCGGCGGCAGAGTGACGGTCATCCGCTCCCCCAACTTGGTCGCGCGAGGATTCGCGCAGCATTCAAATTTTGCGTCGGAATATATGGGGAGGGCCGGGATGCCGCAAGGGGAGACGTGCCGCCGTGGCGGGACGCCACCACAGGATCCGTCAACGCCCGCGCGACAACTTGGCGATCTCGACTTCGGCGCGCAGTTCGATTTCGTCCAGCAGCGCGGCCAGGCGGGGATCGGTGCAGGTGTCGCGGCGGTTGCGCACCATCTGGGCCAGCTCGACCAGCTTGGATTCGGGCACGGTGCCGAGCAGCAGCCCGTGGCGGATGTCTTCGAGCCGGTCGAGGATGTGTTCGCCGTGACGGATCATGCGCTGGCGGGCCTCGCGCTCGGGGGCGTCGCCCACCGACTGGACCAACAGCACGGCATCCATGGCGCCCAGGGCGGAGGGCGCCTCGGCGGCGTGCACCTCCTCCATGGAATCCATGGCATCGACGAGCGCCTGCTTGAACTCGCCCTTCTTGCCGTCAGTCTTGTCGGCTCGCCGCGTGCCCCCGACCGGGGAACCCGACCCGACGCCGGAAACCTTCATGCCGCCTACGATGTCCAGGTCTGCAAAGTGCCTGGGCATTCTAGCCGTTGGGGCGCGGGGGCGAAAGCCGCTATTTCGGCGACGCCGAAGCCCGGCAGGAATTGCCCGGTGGCGGCGGTTTCTGCCGGGGGGAAACGCCGCGATGCCCGTCTCGCATACGGCTAATTAACTGTTTTAACTGTATTTTGCCAACTGGCACGGCCCTCGCAACGGGGTTGCCGAATATCGATCCAGGCCTGCGCCCAGAGGACGCCATGATCCGAACCGCCACCGCCGTCGCCCTTGCCACCGGAATGCGAGCCTTCGTGCTGGCCGCAGGCCTGGTCGCCGCGACCATCGCGCTGATGCCGCAGACCGCGTTCGGCGCGTCGCGCATCAAGGACATCGCCGAATTCGAGGGGGTCCGCGACAACCTGCTGGTCGGCTACGGCATCGTGGTCGGCCTGTCGGGCACCGGCGACGACCTGACCAACGCGCCGTTCACCAAGGAATCGCTGGTCGGCATGCTGGAGCGCCTGGGCGTCAACATCCGCGAGCAGGGCGGCACCATCGCCACCGTCAAGCCCAAGAACGTCGCCGCGGTGATGGTCACCGCGGTGCTGCCGCCCTTCGCCCGCCAGGGCACCAAGGTCGATGTCTCGGTCTCGGCGCTGGGCGATTCCTCCAGCCTGTCGGGCGGCACCTTGCTGGTCACCCCGCTGGTCGGCGCCGATGGCGAGGTCTATGCGGTGGCCCAGGGCGGCCTGGCCGGCGTCGGCCTGAAGGCCGGCGGCGCGGCAAGCGCCACCAACGGCCAGACCACCATCCAGAAGAACAATCCCACCGCCGGCAAGATCGCCAACGGGGCCATCGTCGAACGCGAGCTGCCGTTCGAGATGTCGCACATGGAAAGCGTCAAGGTCAGCCTGCGCAATCCCGACTTCACCACCTCGCGCCGGGTGTCGCAGGCCATCAACGCCTTCCTCGGCCAGGAAGTGTCGCGCCCCGTGGATCCCGGCACCGTCCAGGTGGCGGTCCCCAACGACTACCGCGGCAACGTGGTCGGCCTGCTCACCGACATCGAGCAGTTGAAGGTCGAGCCCGACCAGATCGCCAAGATCGTCATCGACGAGGGCACCGGCACCATCGTCATGGGCGAGAACGTCCGCATCAGCACGGTGGCCATCGCCCAGGGCTCGCTCACCATCCGCATCACCGAGACGCCGCAGGTGTCGCAGCCCTCGCCGTTCTCCACCACCGGCTCCACCGAAGTGGTCAACCGCACCGACATCGAGGTCGAGGAGACCGGCCAGAAGAAGCTGACGGTGGTGCCCCACGGCGTCACCCTGCAGGAACTGGTCAACGGCCTCAACGCCCTCGGCATCGGCCCCCGCGACATGATCGCCATCCTGCAGGCGATCAAGGCGGCCGGCGCCCTGCAAGCCGACATCGAGGTGATGTGATGGACGCCGCCACCACCCAGCTCGACCAGGCGCAGAACGCCCTGCTGGCGCCCAAGCAGGTGGCGCCGAAGGTCTCGGATCCGCAGCAGGCCCGCGAAGTCGCCAAGAAGTTCGAAGCGATGTTCGTCACCCAGATGATGCAGCACATGTTCACCGGGGTGGACGAGAACGGCGGCATGTTCGGCGGCGGCCATGCCGAAGCCATGTTCCGCCCGCTGCTGCTCGAGGAGTACGGTAAGATGGTTGCCGCCCGCGGCAACGGGATCGGCCTGGCCGACCAGGTCACCCGCGCCCTGCTCGCCAATCAGGAGGTTTGAGGCATGTCCGCCACCGCCCTTTCGTATGACGACATCGTGTGGGCCTGCACCAATCTGTGCGACCTCATCGAGTTCGAGAACGACGCGCTGGCCCGCCATGATTCGCGCACCGTGCGCGAGCTGGCCGAGAACAAGGCGGCGCTGGCCCGCATCTACGAGCAGGCCGTCGCCCCCATGGCGCACAAGCCCGAGCTCGCCGATGCCCTGGAAGACGACCAGAAGGAAGAGCTGCACGGCCTGGGCCATCGCCTCAAGGGGCTGGTCGAGGAGAATGCGCGGCGCCTGAAGGCCGAAATGGAAGCCACCCAGATGTTCATGGACGCGGTGGTCTCGGCGGTGAAGCAGACCTCCACCAACACCACCCATTACGGCCGCGCCGGCGCCTTCGAAAACCAGGTCGCCGGCGACAACAACTCGCTGTCCTTCAACAAGTCCCTCTGACGCCAGAACGGCGGGAGTCGCACCATGTCGCTCACACTCGGACTGAATACCGCCCTTTCGGGGCTGATGACCGGCCAGCGCGGACTGGACGTGATCGCCCAGAACGTGAGCAACCTCAATACCGAGGGCTACACCCGCAAGGTGATGAACCAGGAATCGCGGGTGCTGGCGGGCGTCGGCGCCGGCGTCCAGGTGGGTTCGGTTTCCCGCATGGTCAACGAGGGCCTGCTGAAGGACATCCGGCGCCAGGAATCCAACCTGGGCAAGCTGGAGGTGGAGCAGGAATACTACCCACGCATCGACGACCTGTTCGGCGAGGTGGCCGACGACAATTCCATCGCCCACAAGCTTTCGGACCTGTCGGCGTCGTTCGAGCTGCTGGGCGCCGACGTCAAGAAGCCGTCGGTGCACTGGACCGCGGTGCAGACCGGCCAGGACGTCGCCGACCTGCTGGGCAGCATGACCGAACAGCTGCAGCTGCTGCGCCTGAACGCCGACCGCGAGATCGAGCGGCATGTCGACCTGATCAACGAGCAGCTCGACAACATCTTCGACCTCAACCAGAAGGTCGTGAAGAATTCGGCCATCGCCACCGGCACCGCCGACCTCGAGGACCAGCGCGACCGCGCGCTGACCGAGCTGGCCCAGTACATCGACATCCAGTATTTCAAGCGCAACGACGGCTCGGTGCTGGTCTACACCAATTCCGGCCAGATGCTGCTGGACAACGAACCTCAGCACCTCGACTACTCGGCCACCACCACCGCGCAAGCGTGGATGACCCAGGCCGGCGGCCATTTCGGCAAGATCGCGGTGGAAGGCGGCGACGACGACCTCAGCGGCGACATCCGCAGCGGCAAGATCGTCGCCTATATCGAAATGCGCGACACGGTGATCCCCAACCTGCAGGCCACGCTGGACGAGCTGGCGGTGCAGATGAAGGAGGTGGTGAACCAGGTGCACAACCGCGGCACCGCGATGCCGGCCGTCTCCGACACCTACACCGGCACCCGCGTCTTCGCCAAGCAGCCCAGCATCGTCCCCAATGCCGACGATGACAGCGCGAGCCTGTACTACAACGGCACCAGCGCAACCCCGGGCAACCTGGTCATCGCCGCCGACGCCACCTATCCGTGGCGCGCCACCATGACCGCCGCCGCCGGCACCTTCCCCGCCGCCTCGTTCGGCGTCGGATCGCTGTTCAGCATCGACAGCGCCGAGGATACCCAGAACAATGGCACCTACCGGGTGACCGCCTTCACCAGCACCGCCTCGATCACCGTCGAGAAGGTCAGCACGCCGCAGACCATGCAGCTGGCCGCCGGCGACGACGTCGCCATCGTCACCTTCGACACCTCGGGCAACGAGCTGTTCCGCACCACCCTCGACACCATCATGCAGATCGACTACCAGGTGGCTTACGGCGGCACGCCGGGCTCCAACCGGTCGATCACCGATTTCGACAACCGCACCAGCCACGGCGACTGGAGCATCAACTCGGTCACCGCCCATGTGGAATCGTGGCTGAAGTCGCAGGGCTACAGCTCGGCCTCGGTGAACCTCAATTCCGAGGGCAAGCTGGAGATCGACGTGGGCGACACCGCGGTCTCGCTGGTATTCCGCGACCAGACCGCCACCGCCGCCGGCTCCGATGCCGAGGACGTCTCCATCACCTTCGACGTCAACGGCGACGGCGCTGCCGACCAGACCATCACGGGTTTCGCCAATTTCTTCGGGCTGAACGATTTCTTCGTCACCGAAATTCCGCAGTCGGTCCTGGATTCCAGCATCAAAACGTCGAAATACGTGGCGCCGCAGACCCGCGACCTCAGCATCTACGACGAGACCGGCCAGATCGGCATCACCATGTCGATCGCGCAGGGCTCGACCCTGCAGGACATCGCCGACACCATCAACCGCTACGGCCACGTCAACGAATCGGCGCCGCTCACCGCCGCCAACGCCTCGTGGACCCTGACCTCGGCCGCCACCTTCACGGTCGCCGATTCCAGCGGCAACATCTACACGCCGGTGACTTTCGCAGCCGGCGCGCTGACGCTGGAGGAGATCGCCGGCACCCTGACCCAGTCCAGCGTCTCGGCATCGGTGGTGCAGGAAGGAACGTCCTATCGCCTGCGCCTGCTCGACACCCGCGGTGAGGAACTGACGGTTTCGGTGTCGGGCGGCGCCATCTCGGGCAGCAGCAGCACCCTCGATACCGTGCTCGACATCACCGGGCGCCAGCGCATCCTGGCGGCGGCGGTGCCCGAAGGCTCCGGCTACCGCCTGCGCATCGTCCATGCCGACAACGCCCAGCTTTACGCCTCGTCGAGCCTGGACGGCCAGGGCAAGAACCTGCTGTCCGATCTGGGCCTGAAGCGCGGCGCCTGCAACACCGCCGATTCGATCGCGGTGCGCGAGGACCTGCTCGGCGGACCGGAAAAGGTCAGCCGCGGCGCCGTGCAGTGGAACTCGACCATCAGCCAGTACTACCTGTCCGAAGGCGACAACAGCACCGCCCTGCAATTGGCGGCGGCCATGAGCGACCGGGCCGCCATGGAAACCGCCGGCGACGTCTTTGCGGGAAGCTACAGCTTCTCGCAATATGCCGCCGCCGCCATCGGCATCGTCTCGACCCAGGCCAACCACTCGGCGGATCAGTACCAATATCAGAGCAAGTTGAACCAGGCCCTCGATTTCCAATACACTTCCTTCAGCGGCGTCAACATGGACGAGGAAGTGGCTGCCATGATCGACTTCCAGCAGGCCTATTCGGCATCGGCCAAGGTCATCACGGTGCTGCAGGAAATGCTGGAAGTTCTGACCTCGATGATCAAGTAAGGGAGTCCGCGCCATGACCCGCATCGGCACCTACGGCTCCGGCCAAGCCTATCTGGCCCGCATGATGGAAATCCAGCAGCGCGCCTACAAGGAACAGGTCCAGGTCGCGACCGAGAAGAAGTCGCCCCATTACGCCGGCATCGCCAAGGACACCAACCTGCTGCTGAACTTCGAGGCGGAACGGGCGCGGGCCAATCAGTTCCTCGCGGACAACGCCCTGGCGACCACCCGGCTGAAGGCGGCGGACACGGCCATGAGCGCCATCCATGAGACCATGAAGAACTTCCGCGATCGCCTTGACGAATTCCATGAAAGCGAATCGCGCTCGCAGTCGGATTTCGATGCGCTGCAGACCTGGGCATGGAACGCGATGCAGGACATGTATTCCTACCTGTCCTCGGACGTGGACGGGCAGTACCTGTTCTCGGGCGGCCGCAACTCCACCGCGCCGGTCGGGTTCGCCGCCGACAGCCTCACCGATTTCCAGGAGATCTTCGACGGCAACAAGGTCACCTATCCGACCTCGCGGGCCGGGGCGCTGCTCGACCTCGACACCACCAACACCACCACCGGCGACATCGAATTCGATGCCGCCACCGGCACCATCATCGCCGCGTCGCTGACCAGCAGCACCGACAATCCGCTGAACCTCAAGAAGGGCAGCAAGATCACCATTTCCGACTCGGCCGCCGGACCCAACGACGGCAAGGTCTTCACCCTGACCGCCGACGCCACCATCGGCGCCGGCGGGACCACGCTGAAGGTCAGCCCGCTGACCACCGAGGCGGCGGTGGCGGCAACCCTCAGCTATCCCACCGATCCGCCGGGCGATACCATCAGCATCGCCTCGACGCTGACCTTCGCGCCCGGGGCCGACACCATCGTCTCCACCGTCTCCACCGGATTTGCGGCAGGCCAGGTCTTCACCGTGTCGGGGTCCGCCAGCAACGACGGTGTCTACGAAGTCGAAAGCATCGTCGCCGGTCCGCCCGACACCATCACCATCGCCAGCAACAAGGTGGTCGATGCTGTGGCGGCCAGCACCATCACCCTCCAGTCCGAATCCTGGTACAAGGGCGATTCCCTGACCATGAAGCACCGGGTCGATACCGACCGCACGGTGGAACTGAACGTCAACGCCTCGGACCCGGCTTTCGAGAAGGCCATCCGGGCCATGTCCATCATCGCCCAGGGCCAGTACGGCACCGCCGGCGGCCTCGAGCACCACTTCGAACGCCTCGACCAGGCGCTGTTCCTGATCCGGGACGCCCTCGACCACCCGGCCGACAACGAACTGCCGACCGGCCTGACCGTCGAGGAGGAAAGCAGCGATCTGTCGCAGGTCGGCAGCAGCATCGGCGTGCTGGCCAACCTGATCGCCACCAAGGACAAGAAGCACAACGCTTATATCGGCTTTCTCGACCAGCGCATTATCGACATCGAGAACGTCGACAAGACCGAGGTGATCACCCGCCTGCTGGACGACCAGCGGGCGCTGGAGGCGGCCTACCAGGCGTTGGCCACGGTGCGCGAGATGTCGCTGCTGAAGTATATGGGGTAGTGCGCGCGCCTCAGCCGCCGGCCTCGTTTTCTTCGCCGGACGCGGTCGCCACCTCGGCCACGCCCTGCATCTGCGAAAGCACCCCGCCCTCGTGGGCGATGATCTTGCGCGACGCCTTGAGCGCCTTGTAGTAGTGGCCCAGATCGGCCTCCGACCGCACTTCGTCGGCGATTTCCGTGGCCGAGGGGCACGCACGGACGTAATCGGCGAGATAGCGCTCGAACAGCTGGAGATAGTGGTCGCGCCGGTCCGGGAAGATGTAGGCGCATTGCAGGCAGAAATAGACCCGCGCCGCCGGCGTCGCCGCGTCGGAATCGCTCATGATCTCCTTCTGGCGCAGGATGGCCGATTCGTTGCAGATGCGCAGCTTGGTGTTGGCCCCCGCGTTCTCCAGGACCGCGCCGTTGATGATCACCTTCTCGCCGGGCTTGAGATCGATCAGCAGGGGCAACGCGGGACTCCTCGGTCAGGAACGGGACAGGCACCCACCTTTATACCTCCGGGCGGCCGGGTGCAATCCCGCCGCTGCCGGCTACCAGCCGCCGCGCTCCAGCCACTGGTGGACCATCCACAGCCGGTCGCCGCCCCAGAACGGCTCGCCATCGACGAACAGGAAGGGGGCGCCGAACACGCCGCGGGCGATGGCGTCGTCGGTCTCGGCCCGCGCCCGCGCCTTGGCCCGGTCGGTGGCGGCGGCGGCCAGCAGGGCCTCGGCGTCGATGCCCATCTCGCCCGCCACCGCGCCGACCACCTCGGGCCGCGAGATGTCGCGCCCCGCGGCGAAATAGGCGGCGAAGACCGCTTCGGCGAAGGCGCGGGCGGCGCCTGAATCCGCCTCCTCCAGGCACCAGAAGGCCCGCGCGGCGGTGAGCGTGGACACCGGGAACGGCTCGGGCAGGCGGTAGGGCACGCCCATCAGGCGGGCGATGCGCTCCCAGTCGTGGCGGGCGTAGTCGCCCTTCAGCGGCTGCTCGGCCAGCGGCAGGTTGCCCGAGGCCTTGAAGGCCGGCCCCAGCAGGATCGGCTTCCAGACGCAGCTGCGGCCATGCTGGTCGGCCAGCAGATCGACCATGAAGCTGGCGAAGTAGGAATAGGGCGACGAGAAGTCGAAATAGAAGTCGATGGGCGACGGCATGGCATCCTCCGCCGCCCAGCCTACCAGGGAACCTCGCTGCCGTCGAAGTGGAAGAACCGGCCGGCATCGGCGGCGGTCAGCCCGCCCAGCACCTTGCGCATGCCGGCCACCGCGGTCGGCGCGTCCAGCGGCGCGCTGGGGCCGCCCATGTCGGTGCGCACCCAGCCCGGCGACAGCGCCACCGGGATCACGCCCTGGGCCTTGAGGTCGATGGCCATGGATTTCACCACCATGTCCAGCGCCGCCTTCGAGGCGCGGTAGGCATAGAAGCCGCCCGAGCTGTTGTCGGCGATGGAGCCCATCTTCGAGGATACCGCGGCGATCACCTTGCGTCCGGCCATCTGGCCGGCGAAGGCCTCGGACACCAGCAGCGGCCCCAGGGTGTTGATGCGCACCACCCGCAGGAATTCCTCGGGGTCGACATAGCCGAAGGCCTGGCGCTCGCCGTAGACACCGGCATTGTTGAGCACCAGATCGAAGGCCACCCCGGCCAGCGTGCCCTTCAGGCGGGCGATGGCGCCCGCGTCGGCGACGTCGGCGACATAGACCTCGGCGCCGGCATCGGACGCCGCCTTGCCCTTGGCCGGGTCGCGCACGGTGGCGCAGACGCGCCAGCCGTCGGCGGCGTACTGGCGGGCGAATTCCAGGCCGAGGCCGCGATTGGCGCCGGTGATCAGGACGTTTGGCATGGCCCAGCTCCTTTCATTGGTATGGTGATGGGGACCGCGATTTGAAATCACAAGCCTCCACCGGAGAACTAGGGTATAGCAGAACTCGTCAACCTTGGGGGAAGGCCATGACCGTCGGGTTCCGCCAGGCGGCGGCCGACTTCAGCGTCTACCGCGCCGGCTTCCCGTCCACCGTGCTCGATCACCTGCTGCCGCACCATGTGGGGCTGGCCGGGCAGGATGTCGTCGATCTGGGCTGCGGCGACGGCCCGCTGGCGCGCCTGTTCGCTGCCGCCGGCTGCCGCGTCACCGGCATCGACCGTGCCGCCGCGCAGCTGGAAGCCGCGCGCCGCCTCGATGCCGGGGCCGGGCTCTGCATCCAGTACCGTCACGCCACAGCCGAGGCCACCGGCCTGGACGACCAATCCGTCGATGCGGTGGTGGCCGGCCAGTGCTGGCACTGGTTCGACCGCGCCGGCGCGGCGGCCGAGGTGTTGCGCATCCTGCGGCCGGGCGGATCGCTGGCGGTGCTGCATTTCGACTGGCTGCCGCTGCCGGGCAACGTGGTCGCCGCCACCGAGGATCTGATCCGCAAGTGGAACCCGGACTGGCCCATGGGCGGCGGCACCGGCATCTATCCGCAATGGCTGTCCGAGCTGGCGATGGCGGGGTTCGGCGGGCTGGAGACCTTCTCCTACGACCTCGACCTGCCGCGCGGGCGGGACGAATGGCGCGCCCGCATCCGTGCCAGCGCCGGCGTCGCCGCCAGTCTGTCGCCGCAGCTGGTCGCCGATTTCGACCGCGAGCACGGGCGCATGCTCGACAGCCGCTTTCCCGCCGAACCGCTGGCCCTGACCCACCGGCTGTGGGCGGTGATCGCCCGCAAGCCGGGGGCGTGAGGGGCGTCGGAAGCGGCTGATCGGGGCGTTCAGGTCGGTGATTTTTCTCCGATGACGAATTCGACGACGCCGTTTCGCCTTCCGGACCGCCCAGTGTCATGCCATGCTGCGCGTCGCGCAGGCCATATGGGCGCCCATATTCGGGCTTTCGGTTCAGGCGATAATGTCGATTTTTCCCAGTATCCGATCCCGGTTGATCGCAGTCGTCGTGCTGACGACTGTGCCGCCGATCATCGCACTGGGCCTTCTGGCCTATCTTCTGTTCGCCAACCAGAAGACGCAGGTCGAGATCGACATGATCCAGACCACCCGCGCACTGGCGGCGGCCGTGGACCGGGACTTCATGGTCGGATTGAGCGTGGCCAGGGCGCTTGCCGCCTCGCCGACCTTGCAGTCAGGGAATATGCAGGCCTTCCACGCCGAAGCCCGCAGCGTCCTGGGCGCCCCGTTTCCCGGCTTCACCATCGTCCTGAGCGACCTGACCGGCCAGCAATTGGTCAACACGTTGCGTCCGCCGGGAGAGCCCTTGCCCAAACACGGCAACATCGATCTGTTGAAGCGGGTGGCCGCGTCCGGTCAGCCGCTGCTGTCTGATATCTACATCGGCGGCGTCACCGGCAAGCCGGTAGTCACCGTCGAAGTCCCGGTCTGGCGGGCCGGGAAGGTCGCCTATGTGCTAAGCGTCGGCTACCTGCCGCAATCCCTGGTGCGGCTGCTGGCCAACCAGAATCTGCCCGAGGGCCGCATGGCCGCCGTGTTCGACAGCCAGGGGGTGATCGCCGCGCGGACCCACCTGCACGATCAGTTGGTGGGCAAGAAGGGCATCCCGGAACTGGTCGAGCGCATGGCCAAGGACACCCACGGCATCGTCGAGTCGCGTACGCTCGAAGGTCTCACGGTCATCATCGCCTTCACGCGCTCGACCGAGACCGGATGGTCGGTGGGAATCTCGACGCCGTGGACCGTGGTGCTGACCGAGACGCTGGGAACACTCGCGCTGCTCTACGGGACGGTGGGCCTGCTGCTGCTGGCTGGGGTCGCCGCCGCCTGGATGATCGGCGGCCAGATCGGTCGGTCGGTCCGCGACCTGACGGCGCCGGCGCTCGCCTTGGGATCGGGCGACCCGGTGGTGGCTCTCGACCGCGGTCCCGCCGAGGCCGTCGAGGTCGGCCGGGCCCTCAAAGCGGTGGAAAGCGAGCTGAACCGCTATCGACACGACCTCGAATCACTGGTGGCCGAGCGAACCGAGGCCCTGGAGGCATCGAACCGGGAACTCGAACGTTTCGCCTATGTGGCGTCCCACGACCTCCAGGAACCGCTGCGCATGGTGGTGTCCTACGTCGATCTTCTGTCACGTCGTCATGGCGACCGATTGGACGACGAGGCGCGGGAATTCATCGGCTTCGCCCGTGAGGGCGCCTTCCGGATGAGCAATCTGATCAAGGACCTGCTCGAATACTCGCGCATTGGCCAGCACGATCGCGTGAACGTGGCGATCGACCTGGGCCAGGTGGTGCGCGAAGCCCTCGAAAACCTTCAGGCCCTCACCACCGAAACCGACGGCAAGGTCCGCATCGTCGGCCAACTGCCCGTATTGTCCGGAAATCCGGTGGAACTGATCCGCGTGTTCCAGAACCTGATCGGCAACGCGCTCAAGTATCGCGCCCCCGACGTCGCGCCTCGGGTGACGATCGAGGCGGAGCCCGGGGACGGCGAATGGATCATCCGGGTCGCCGATAACGGCATCGGCATCGATCCCCAATACCGTGAAACCATTTTCGGCCTGTTCCAGCGCCTGCACGCCCGCCACGAATTCCAAGGCACCGGCATCGGCCTGACCAGCGCCAAGAAGATCGTCGAACTGCATGGCGGGCGCATTTGGGTCGAGGACGGCCCCGGTGGCGTCGGCAGCACCTTCTGCGTGGCGTTGCCCGACTGAACCGGTTCGAGCCGGCCGATTATCGAACGGGCTCGAACCTGATCCGGAGCCCCCCGGGGGGCGTGAGGGCTCAGCCCGCCTTCAGCGCGGTGACCTCGATCTCGACCTTCATGCGCGGATCGACCAGGCCGCACACCACCGTGGTGTTGGCCGGCTTGGTCACCTTGAAGTACTTGCCCAGCACCGGGCCGACGGTCTGGAAATAGCCGGGATCGGTGATGTAGCAGACCACCCGGACCACGTCGGCCATGGTGGCGCCGGCCTTTTCCAGCGCGGCGGCGATGGTCTGCAGACACTGGTCGGCCTGGTCGACCTCGGACTCGGCGATCTGGCCGTCCTTGAAGCCCGAGGTGCCGGAGACGAACACCCAGGGATCCTGGACGACGGCGCGGGAATAGCCGGCCACTTCCTCGAAGGGGGAGCCGGAGGAGATCAGTCGACGGGTCATGGCAAGGTCCTTGCGGCTGGAATTGACGGAAGCCCTCTTCTATACAAATTGGCGGAGAGGGCAAGGTCGGCCTTGCCCGGCCGGGAGTGTTCGGCAACGGAGGGATGCATGTCGGCAACGTGCGGCGGCGGCGGGTGTGGGTGCGGCGGACCGCCGACGGCCAGCGTCGATCCGCTCTATCGTCGCATCCTGATCTTCGCCCTGGTGGTGAACGCCATCATGTTCGCGGTCGAATTCGGCGGCGGCGTGGTCGGGCGCTCGGCCTCGCTGCTGGCCGATTCCGGGGATTTCCTGTCGGATGCGGCCAATTACGCCATCAGCCTGGCGGTGCTGGGCCTGTCGGCGCGCCGGCGCGCCCAGGCGGCCCTGTTCAAGGGCCTGTCGCTGGGCGCGGTCGGGCTGTGGGTGGCCGGCAGCGCGGCGTGGCACCTCGCCAACGGCACCCTGCCCAAGGCCGAGGTGATGGGCGCCATCGGCCTGCTGGCCTTCGCCGTCAATGCCGGGGTGGCACTGCTGCTGTACCGCTACCGGGCCGGCGACGCCAACATGCGTTCGATCTGGCTGTGCTCGCGCAACGACGCCATCGGCAATCTGGCGGTGCTGGCCGCCGCCGCCGGGGTGTGGGCCAGCGACACGCCGTGGCCCGACCTGATGGTGGCGGTGGTGCTGGCCTGGCTGCCGCTGTCGGCGGCGGTGACCATCGTCCGCCAGGCGGCCGGCGAGCTGGCTCAGGCCGCCTGACGCGCCAGGTGCCAGTCCTGCCGCTCGTCCGACGCCGGGTCATCGGGCAGGAACCTCAGGCCCGGACTATGCTTTCGATGAAGGGGACCTGACCGTCGGGGCAATCGACGTCGATCACCCACAGGTCGGAATCCACGTCGGCGGCGCGGCGGATATAGGCGTCGGCCCGGTCCTCGGGCACCGGTTCGGGGCCGGTGGCGCGGAACCAGGCCAGGCGGCCCTCGGCGTCGCGCACCTGGGTGAACACCTCGGCGGTGCCGTCGCGGCGCACCGCCTTGACCACGATGGTGCCGGCATCGGCGTCGCCGCGCCGGGCCACCACCGCCGACATCCCCAGCAGGTCGCAGCGGCGGATGGCGGCATGGACGAACAGCCGGGCCTTCAGCTTGGGTTCGCTCATGCCGCGTCGGCCGGGGCGTCCAGGGGCAGCTCATCGACCAGCGATCTGCACCATGCCAAAGCCGACACGCCATTCCTCCATCTCAGACCTTCGGCGGAAGTATAGGCCCAAGGGCGCCGTTGCCGCCATGCTCCTGGTGTGGTGATTCTGAAATTCGCATCGTAATGCGGGCATCGGAATCACCACACAATTCAAAAAGGTAGTGGCCTGCTTATCGCCGAATTTCGCCATGCGAATTTCGGGGGCGGGACACTGGGTTGCCGGGCCGGGCCGGCGTGACGATATGCCAGGGATGCATAGCCGGGAGTGAGTGCATGACCCGAATCCTGGTCCTCTATTATTCCACCTGGGGCCACGTCGAGAGCATGGCCGAGGCCGCCGCCGAGGGGGTGCGCCAGGCCGGCGCCGAAGGCGTGGTGAAGCGCGTGCCCGAGACCATCCCCGACCCGGTGCTGGCCCAGATCCACGCCAAGACCGGCCAGGCCGCGCCGCTCGCCGACCCCAACGAGCTGGCCGATTACGACGGAATGCTGATCGGCACTCCGACCCGCTACGGCAACATGGCCGGGCAGATGCGCAACTTCCTCGACCAGACCGGCAAGCTGTGGCAGGCCGGCGCCTTGATCGGCAAGCCGGCCGGCGTCTTCACCTCGACCGGCAGCCAGCACGGCGGCCAGGAGACGACGCTGATCGGCACCATCGTCAACCTGCTGCATTTCGGCATGGTGGTGGTGGGGCTGCCCTATTCCGCCACCCAGCAGACGGCCATGGACAAGATCACCGGCGGCAGCCCTTATGGAGCCACCACCATCGCCGGGTCCGACGGCTCGCGCCGGCCCAGCCCCGAGGAGCTGGAGATGGCCCGCTTCCAGGGCCGCCACCTGGCCGAAATCGCCACCCGCCTCAAGGGACCCTGACATGCTCGACCACCGCCCCTTCGCCCGCCTCGGCACCTTCGAGAACGACTGGCTGAACGCCCATTACCATTTCAGCTTCGCCGACTATTTCGATCCGGCGCGCCTGCGGGTGGGGCAGGTCCGGGTGTGGAACGACGATACCATCCGCGCCGGCACCGGCTTCGCCCCGCACGGCCACCGCGACATGGAAATCGTCACCTACATCCGCACCGGCGCCATCAGCCACGAGGATTCCCTGGGCAACCAGGGCCGCACCGAGGCCGGGCAGGTGCAGGTGATGAGCGCCGGCACCGGCATCCGCCATGCCGAGTTCAACCGCGAGGCCGTCGATACCACCCTGTTCCAGATCTGGATCCTGCCGCGCGCGCAAGGGGTGGCGCCACGCTGGGAGACCCGGCCGTTCCCGCTCGCCCACGGCCGGCTGCAACTGCTGGCCTCGGGCCATGGCGAGGAGGGGGCGGCGCTGATCCACGCCGATGCCCGCGTGCTCGGCGCCACCCTGGACCCGGGCGACCGCGTCCGCCACCGCCTGGACGGCCGCCCCGCCTATCTGGTGACGGCGCGCGGCACCCTTTCGGTCAACGGCCTGGACCTCGGCCCGCGCGACGGCGTGGCGGTCGAGGGCGAAACCGAGCTGACCATCGCCGCCGGCGAGGATGCCGAATTCGTGCTGGTGGAGACGGCGTGACACCTCCGTCGTTACCGCGCAGGCAGGACACTCCATTGTTGAATTGAGTCGCGGACACGCTGTCGGTGCACCCCCTGGGTCCCCGCCTGCGCGGGGACGACGGTGATTGCGCGCGACGAGGCATCACCCCCTCAGAACCCGCCGGGGGAATAACCACAGAGACACAGAGACACAGAGAAGTCACAGAGAAGGATGCTTATTTCTCCGTGCCCTCTTCGTGCCCTTCGTGGTGAATCCATTTTTTTCACCCCAGAACCTGCCGGCCTGACCCTCACCCCGTTCGGGGCGGGGCGAATTCCGCCACCAGGGGGGCGTGGAAGGAATTCGGGCTGGCCCAGACCGCGGCGGGGGAGACGATCTCGTCGCCCACCGCCTCGTTGTGCAGTTCGGCGCCCAGGAACCAGCCCAGCAGCGCCCGCGACGCCAGGATGTGGTCGAGAAGCACCTTGCGGCCGTGATGGATCACCGAGAAGCGCTGGCTTTCCGGCACCGAGCGTTCCACCGGGACCAGCACCCGGGGGGCGAGGTGGCCGTTGGCGGTGTCCTCCTCGTCGCCGCGGATGGTGCGTAGCGGCGATTCGCGGTCCTCGCAATTGAAGTCGCCGGCCACCGCCACCAGGGCGTCGGGCTCGGCGTCGAAGATGCGCTCGACCAGCAGGCGGGCCTCCAGCGCCTGGCCGGTGCGTTTGATGGCGGCCAGGAAGAAGCCCTCGGCCCAGCCGCCGACCGACGTCCAGCGGCCGTGCTCGCCCTTCTGCCCCGGCAGCCAGGCGGCGCGCGGCGCCCGCAGGTGGACGTTGACCACGTGCAGCCGGCGCCCGCCCGGCGCCTCCAGCACGGCATGGAGCACCGGCCGGTCCCATTCCTGCGCCTCGGGGGCCAGCGCCGGCGGCTGCGCGGTGACCGGGCGGTATTCGGGCGGCGGCACCAGGTCGTGCCACACCTGGCAATGCTCGATCACCGGCAGGCGCGAGAGAATCACCAGGTTGTGGCGGTCGGCGGCGCGGGCGCCGCCGCGGTTCATGGACACCACCCGGTGGAAGTGCTGGTACTCGGTGCCGTCCAGCAGCCGGTCCAGCGCCGTGAGTTCGCGCGGGCCGCGCTTCGAGACGGCGCGGGCGTTGACCTCCTGCAGGCACAGCACGTCGGCGCGAAGGCGCAGCAGCTGCGGCCGCAGCACCAGCACGCGGTCGGCGAAATCGCCCTGCAGCTGCGGGCGGTCGTCCAGGCTTTCCAGGTTGAAGGTGGCGATCCTGAGACGCTTCACCGTTTCCTCTGGGCATCGGTTGCGCAAGACCATAAGGCGGGCCGGGCGTCGGCCCGCCGGCCATTGCGAGCATAACACCGAATGCCCCGGCCTCCATCCCCCGGCCCCGTCTTGTACGGTACCCGCCTCAGGGTGTATTCATTCCAGATTGGTCTTTTGCGGACAGGGGCGGTATGACGGCGCTGTTGACCTGGAACGAGAGCTTCGGCGTCGGCAATGCCATGCTTGATTCGGATCACCGCATCCTGTTCGACCTTCTCAGCCAGCTGCACGACGCCATGGAGACCGGCCAGAGCCGCGAGGTGGTGGGCAGCGTCATCAACGTCCTGGCCGAATACGTCGAGCATCATTTCCGCCGCGAGGAGCTGGTGATGGCCGAGATCGGCTATCCCGGGCGGGCCGAGCACGAGCGGCTGCATCGCGACCTCGAATCGCGGGTGCGCGCCATCCGCGACCGCTGGGGCGCGGGCGAACGGCAGGTGCTGGGCGACGAGGTTCTGGCATTCCTGAAGAAGTGGTTGACCGAACACATTCTTGGCGCCGATAAAGCATATCGGCCGTGGATCGAGTCGGCCGGGGGGGGGCTATGACCGATCGGGGGAGGGGGGTCCTCGCATGATGACCGAACGCAAGCTGTTCACCGCCGAGCTGCAGCGCCTGAAGGCGATGGCGGGCAAGGACGGTGCCGCCGTATCCATGGGCGGCGTCGCCAATGACGAGGTCATGAAGACGCTGCAGGAGATCCGCGGCGAGATACGCAACATCGAGCACCTCATCCGCGGCGAGGAGCCGCCGCCGGTGCAGGCCCAACTGGCCTCGATCGAGGAGGTGATCAGCCAGAAGCAGGCCGAGGTCTCGATGCTCAAGACCGAGCTGCGGGCGCTGGCGGTCTGCATCGAGCAGACCAAGCAGGAAATCGCCCTGCTGCGGCCGAAGGATTGCGAGGACGACCGTCTGATGACGGTGACCTTCGAGCTCGACGCCATCGTCGATTCCACCGAGGGCGCCACCGAATCGATTCTCGAGGCGGCCGAGAGGATCGAGGGCAAGACCCGCGAGATCCAATCGCAAGGCGTCGACGGCTACGTCCACCGCCTGGCCGAGGACATCAATGAGACCATCGTCTCCATCTTCGAGGCCTGCAACTTCCAGGACATTACCGGCCAGCGCATCACCAAGGTGGTGAAGACGCTGCAATACGTCGAGGCCCGCATCAACAACATGATCGACATCTGGGGCCCCGAGAACATCGCCGACATCGTGCCCAAGCCGCCGGACGAAACCCGCGACGACGACGCCAAGCTGCTCAACGGCCCGGCGCTCGAGAACCAGGGCATCAGCCAGGACGAGATCGACAAGCTGTTCGGCTGAGTCGGACAGCCACCACCAACAGCCATCACACCAACGGCCAAGGCGGCCGAACGGCCTGGAACACCCCGCCGCTCCCGCATACACCGCCAGCCCAGGCGGCAAGTCTTCCCAAATTCGCTACCTTGTTTCCGCTGGTCCGGTTCGACCATGCCAGGGAAGGAGACAAGAAGATGAGCGAGCGGAGAAGTGAATTGAAGGCGGTCGCGGCGAGCGAGGACTTGGCAGCCAACCAGCCCGGCCGCGATCTGTTCCGGATGTCGGTGCGGATGATGGACGGCTGGACCCAGGTCAACGGTCGCCTCATCTCGCTCGCGCAGACGTCGATGCGCAACAACCTGGCCGCGGCCGAGGAACTGCGCAACTGCCAGTCGCCGGCCGAGATGGTCGAGGCGCAGATGCGCCTCACCCGTCAGGTCTACGACCAGTATGTCGAGGAATCGCGCAAGATCGCCGAATTGATGACCCAGCTCTCGGGCGAGGCCATGGGCGTCATGGCGCTGCCGCGGTGACACCAGCGCGTGCGGGGGGAACGCGACCGCCCCCCGCACGCGTCTTTTCCGCGGTCATCGGGTAGAGCCCCTATTCTGGTCCAAGACAACGGCAAGTATTCGCCCCGCCGATTGCGGGCTTGACGCCGCCCGGGCGGCGGCCCCACAGTGGCGCCGCGCCAGATGGCCGGACGGCCGCCCTTCGTTTCGGCGAGGGGAGGAAAGTCCGGGCTCCACGGAAGCACGGTGCCGGATAACGTCCGGCGGGGGCGACCCCAGGGAAAGTGCAACAGAGAGCAGACCGCCCGCCGGCCCGCCGCAAGGCAGGACGCCGCAAGGCACCGGCAGGCAAGGGTGAAAGGGTGCGGTAAGAGCGCACCGCGGCCCCGGCAACGGGGACGGCACGGTAAACCCCACCGGGAGCAAGACCAAATAGGGGCGGCTGTTCCTCGCGTTCGCGCGGGGACGAAACGCGCTTCCGCGTCGCCGCCCGGGTCGGTCGCGCGAGGCGCCCGGTAACGGGCGTCCCAGATGAATGGTCGTCACCATGGGAAACCATGGGACAGAACCCGGCTTACAGGCCATCTGGCGCACTTTTCCCATGATTTCCCAGTTCCCGCCCGGCAACGGCCCCACGCCATGGGATGGCATGGGCGCGCATGCGTTCACTGAACGCCCCATGAACGTATTTACGCCATATTTACCTTCTAACGTCGAAAGCGCATTGGGAATCAATGCGCTACGGCCGTATCTTCGACTACTTTAGGAAAAACTTTCGCAATTTGTCCCAAACCTCTATTTCCCCACACTTTTACTATTCGATACCATTGACGCCCATGTTGACCCATGATATCCCATGAGTACCCACTGAAGGCAGCCCACAGGCGAACTGTGCGCGGCGTTCGGGCGGGGGAGCCAGGGGTTGGGGCATTCAGCAAGGCGAGCGGAGATGGGGCTGTTCCTCTCCACATTTGTGAACAAGGTCGATCGCAAGGGGCGCGTCAGCGTCCCGGCGAGCTTCCGCGCGACCCTGGCCGGCCAGCCCTTCGCCGGCATCGTCGCCTATCGCTCGTTCACCAACGCCTGCATCGAGGGCTGCGGCATGGACTACATGCAGCGCCTGTCCGACAGTACCCAGGATTTCGCCGCCTTCTCGGCCGAGCAGGAGGATCTGTCGGCGCTGATCTTCGCCGATGCCCGCCAGCTCGCCTGGGACCCCGAGGGCCGCATCCTGCTGCCCGAGGACGTGATGGCCCATGCCGGCATCGGCGAGGCCGCCGCTTTCGTCGGCAAGGGCCAGACCTTCCAGATCTGGGAGCCCGAGGCCTACCGCGCGGTCGAGGCGGAAGTGCGCGCCCGCGCCCTGAAGGCCCGCCCGACCCTGCCGCTGAAGCCCAAGGGCGGGGAGGCGCAATGACCGCCGCCCAGCCCCACATCCCGGTCCTGCTGGCCGAAGTGGTCGCCGCCCTGGCGCCCAAGGACGGCGAGGTCTTCATCGACGGCACCTTCGGCGCCGGCGGCTATTCCCTGGCGCTGCTGGAGCGCGCCGATTGCCGCGTCATCGCCATCGACCGCGATCCCGACGCGGCGGCGCGCGGTCGCTCGCTGCCGCAGGCGGCCTCGGGTCGCCTCGATATCGTGGAGGGCCGCTACGGCGACATGGAGAACTTGCTGGCTGTCCGCAATGTCAACCAGGTTGACGGGGTGGCGCTGGACATCGGCGTTTCCTCCATGCAGATCGACCAGGCCGAACGCGGCTTCTCGTTCGCCAAGGATGGCCCGCTCGACATGCGCATGGAGCGGTCGGGTCCCAGCGCCGCCGACGTGGTCAACGGATCGGAGGAGGCCGAGCTGGCCGACATCCTGTTCCATCTGGGCGAGGAGAGGCAGGCCCGCCGGGTCGCCCGCGCCATCGTCGCCGCCCGCGCCGAGAAGCGGTTCGAGCGCACCGGCGAACTGGCCGAGGTGGTGCGCCGGGTGGTCAGGAAATCCGCCGACGGCATCGATCCCGCCACCCGCACCTTCCAGGCCCTGCGCATCCACGTGAACGACGAACTGGGCGAATTGGAGCGTGGCCTCGCCGCCGCCGAGCGGGTGCTGGCCCCGGGCGGCCGGCTGGCGGTGGTGACCTTCCATTCCCTCGAGGACCGGGTGGTCAAGCGCTTCCTCAAGGCCCGCTCGGGCGCCGAGGCGGCGCCGTCGCGCCACCTGCCGGCGGCCCCCCTCGGCCGCGCCGCCACCTTCTCGCTGCTGCACCGCCGCGCCGTCGCCCCCGGCACCGCCGAGACCCACGCCAATCCGCGCGCCCGCTCGGCCAAGCTGCGCGCCGCCATCCGCACCGGCAATCCGGCCTGGCCCCAGGGAGAAGGCCGATGATCAAGGGTCTGGTCGGCACCGTCGTTTTCGCCCTGCTGGCCGGCATCGCCGGCATCGGCCTTTTCTTCGTCAAGCACGAGGTCAAGGAGCAGGAAGCGCGCCTGGCCGAACTCAACCAGGAAATCCGCCGCAGCCACGAGGCCATCCACGTGCTCAAGGCGGAATGGAGCTATCTCAACGATCCCGCCCGCCTGCGCAGCCTGTCGGAGCGATTCCTCGGCATGAAGGTGATGGTCCCGGCCCAGGTCGCCACCCTGCAGAGCCTGAACCGCGACGAGGCGCCTGCTGCCGCACCTGTCGCCGCCATCGCCGTCGCCAAGCCGGCGGCAGCGGCATCGGCATCGGCAGCGAAGCCCGAGCCGGTTGCCCGGCCGCAGGCCGTAGTCGCCGCCAAGCCGCCGCAGGCCGTAGTCGCCGCCAAGCCGCCGCAGGCCGTAGTCGCCGCCAAGCCGCCGCAGGCCGTAGTCGCCGCCAAGCCGGCGCCGCTCCAGCCGCGCCCGGTGGTCGCCGAAGCCCCCATCCGGCCCAATGCCCAGGCCGCGCAAACCCCGGCGCGGACCATCGTCATCCAGTCGCCCAACGTCGCCCAGTCCCAGTCGTCCGGCGGGGAGGTGCGGTGAGCCTGTTCGCGCCCAAGCCGCGCCTGCCCGGCGTCCATGCCGGCGAGGACCTGCAGAACGGGCCGGCGGCGCTGCGCCTGGACGGCGTGCGCATGCGGGCGCTGGAATCGGGCCGCTCGCGTCTGATCGCCACCGCCGTCGGCTTCTTCGTCGCCTTCGCGGTGATCGGGGTGCGCATGATCGACGTGGCGGTTCTCGACGCCAATCCGGCGCGGCCGCGCGACCTGCCCCAGGCCCGCACCGACGGGCTCGAGATGGAGCGCGCCGACATCACCGACCGCAACGGCATCATCCTGGCCACCAGCCTGCCGACGGTGTCGCTCTATGCCCGGGCCAACGAAGTCCTCGACGCCGGCGAGGCGGCGACCAAGCTGGTCTCGGTGCTGCCCGACCTGGACCCGGCCGATGTGCGGGCGCGCCTGGCCGGCGGCCGGCCCTTCGTCTACCTGCGGCGCAACCTCACCCCACGCCAGCAATACGACGTCAATGCCCTGGGGATTCCGGGGTTGTACTTCGAGAAGGGCGAAAGGCGGGTCTACCCGCATGGCCCCCTGGCGGCCCACATCGTCGGCATGACCGACATCGACAACAAGGGCATCGCCGGGATCGAGCGCCGCTTCGACCAGGGACTGCGCTCCAGCCAGCAGCCGCTGCGCCTCGCCGTCGACATCCGGGTCCAGACGGTGGTGCGCAACGAATTGCAGCGCGCCGTCGAGACCTTCCGCGCGGTCGGCGCCACCGGCATGGTGATGGACGCCGCCACCGGCGAGATGCTGGCCATGGTGTCGCTGCCCGACTACGACCCCAACGACCCGCCGGCCGGCCAGGCCGAGGCGCTGTTCAACCGCGCCACCAAGGGCGCCTACGAGATGGGCTCCACCTTCAAGCTGTTCAACACGGCGATGGCGCTGGAGAGCGGCCGGGTCAACATCGGCTCGTCCTTCGACGCCACCAAGCCCTTGAAGTACGGCAACCACGAGATCCACGACGACCACGCCCAGAACCGCTGGCTGAACGTCTCCGAGATCCTGATCCACTCGTCCAACATCGGCTCGGCCCGCATGGCCATGGAGGCCGGGGTGGAGTTCCAGCGCAGCTTCCTCGGGCGCATGGGCATGCTTTCGACGCCGACCCTGGAACTGCCCGAGATCGGCGCCCCGCTGGTGCCCAAGCCCTGGCGCGAGATCAACGCCATCACCATCGCCTTCGGCCACGGCCTGTCGGTGACGCCGCTGCAGCTGGTCTCGGGCGTCGCGGCGCTGGTCAACGGCGGGCTCTTCCGTCCCGCCACCCTGCTGCCCCATCCCGAGGGCGAGGAGATCCCCGGCGAGCGGGTGGTGAAGGCCAGGACCTCGGCGCAGGTGCGCCAGCTGATGCGCATGGTGGTGACCGAGGGCACCGGCAAGAAGGCGGAGGTTCCGGGCTACGAGGTGGGCGGCAAGACCGGCACCGCCGAGAAGGCCGTCAACGGTTCCTACAGGAAGAAGGCGGTACTGTCCTCCTTCGTCGCCGCCTTCCCCATGGATGCCCCCCGCTACGTGGTCCTTGTCATGATCGACGAGCCGCAAGCGACCAAGGAGACCTACGGTTTCATCACCGCGGGCTGGACCGCCGCGCCCGCCACCGGGCGCATCGTGGCCCAGGTCGCGCCGCTGATGGGACTGATGCCGAAGGCGGTTCCGGCCCCGGCCTCGATGGCCAGGACCCCCACCGCACACGGGAGTAGAGATGTTGCCGCGGTTGAGTGAACTTCTGGGCCGCCCCCTGGCCGCCGACCCCGAAATCGCAGGGATCACCTGCGATTCGCGGCGGGTCGCGCCCGGCTTCCTGTTCGCCGCCCTGCCCGGGGCCAAGGCCGACGGCCGCGCCTTCGTTTCCGCCGCCCTCGCCGCCGGCGCCGCCGCCGTGCTGGCCCCCGAGGGGGTGGAGATCGACGCCGGCGCCGTCCCGGTCGTCGCCGATGCCGATCCGCGCCGCCGCTTCGCCCTCGCCTGCGCCGCCTTCCACCGCCGCCAGCCGAAGGTGATGGCGGCCGTCACCGGCACCAACGGCAAGACCTCGACCGCCAGCTTCGCCCGCCAGATGTGGAGCCGCCTGGGCCACCGCGCCGCCGCCCTGGGCACCCTGGGGGTGGTCGCCGACGGGATGCCGCCCTCGCCCAGCCTGACCACCCCGGACGCCGCCGACCTGCACCGCATCCTGGCCGAGCTGGCCGATGCCGGCATCGACCATGCCTGCATGGAGGCCTCCAGCCACGGCCTCGCCCAGCATCGCCTGGACGGGGTGCGGCTGTCGGCCGCCGCCTTCACCAACCTCACCCGCGACCACCTGGACTATCACGGCGACATGGACGGCTACGCCGCCGCCAAGCTGCGCCTGTTCGCCGAGCTGCTGCCCGAGGGCGGCGCGGCGGTGGTCAACGCCGATTGCGAGGTGGCCGACCGCCTGCTTTCGCTCGCCGCCACCCGCGGCCAGCGCATCATCGCCTTCGGGCGCAACGGCGCCGATCTCAGGCTGGTGGCGGCCCGCCCCGAGGCACACGGCCAGACCCTGGCGCTGGAGGTGATGGGCCGCGCCGCCACCCTGCGCCTGCCCCTGGCCGGCAGCTTCCAGGCCGCCAATGCCCTGGCGGCGCTGGGCCTGGTCATCGGCTGCGGCGCCGATTGCGCCGACGCCCTGGCTGCCCTGGAGCAGGTCGAGGGCGTGCCCGGCCGCCTGCAACTGGTCGCCGTCGCGGCGGCGGGCGCTCCGGTCTATGTGGATTACGCCCATACCCCCGACGCCCTGGCCACCGTGCTGGCGGCGCTGCGCCCGCATGCCTCGGGCCGGCTGGTGGCGGTGTTCGGCTGCGGCGGCGACCGCGATCCCGGCAAGCGGCCCGAGATGGGGGAAATCGCCGCCCGCCTGGCCGACATCGCCATCGTCACCGACGACAATCCGCGCACCGAGGACGCCGGTGCCATCCGCGCCCAGGTGCTGGCCGGCGCCCCCGGCCTGGTCGAGATCGACGGCCGTGCCGCCGCCATCCGCCACGCGGTGGCGCTGCTGGCGGCCGGCGACGTGCTGGTGATCGCCGGCAAGGGCCACGAGACCGGGCAGATCGTCGGCGCCCAGGTGCTGCCCTTCGACGATGCCGAGGAAGCCCGCAAGGCGCTGGCCGAGGTGGCGCCATGAGCCTGTGGACCGCCCTGGAAGCCCGGGCCGCCACCGGCGGCCGCCTCGCCGGCCCCGACGGCTGGAAAGCCGACGGCGTCTCCATCGATTCGCGGACGGTGGCTCCGGGCGATTTGTTCATCGCCCTGGCCGGCCCCAGCCATGACGGCCACGACTACGTCCAGGCGGCCATCGAGAGCGGCGCCGTCGCCGCCCTGGTCCACCGCGTCCCCGAGGGCTGCGACGGATTGCCGCTGCTGCTGGTGGACGACACCATGGCCGGGCTGCAGGCCCTGGGCATCGCCGCGCGCGCCCGGTCGTGGGCGCGCATCGTCGCCGTCACCGGCTCGGTGGGCAAGACCGGCACCAAGGAGATGCTGGCGGTGGCGCTGGCGCCGCAGGGGGCGACCCACTGGTCGGTGGGCAGCTTCAACAACCACTGGGGCGTGCCGCTGTCGCTGGCCCGCATGCCGGCCGATTGCCGCTTCGCCATCTTCGAGCTGGGCATGAACCACCCGGGCGAGATCACCCCGCTGGTGAGGATGGTCCGCCCCCATGTCGCCGTGGTGACCACCGTCGAGGCGGTGCACATGGCCCATTTCGCCAGCGTCGAGGAGATCGCCGACGCCAAGGCCGAGATCTTCGCCGGCATCGAGCCGGGCGGGACGGCGGTGCTCAACCGCGACAACCCGCATTTCCGCCGCCTCGAGACCGCCGCCAGGGCCGCCGGAACCGAGCGCATCCTGACCTTCGGCAGCCACATCGATGCCGATGCCCGCCTGCTCGATTGCGGCGTCAATCCCGAGGACACCTGCGTCTTCGCCCTGTTCGACGAGCACCCGCTGGCCTACCGCATCGGCGTTTCGGGCGCCCATTGGGCCATGAATTCGCTGGCGGTGGTGCTGGCCGCCGGCGCCCTGGGGGCCGATGCCACCGCCGCCGCCCGCGCGCTGGGCGGCATGAATCCGCCCAAGGGGCGCGGCGAGCGGCATCTGCTGCACCTGCCCGGCGGCACCGCCGAGATGATCGACGAAAGCTACAACGCCAGCCCGGTCTCCATGAAGGCGGCCATCGCCACCCTGGCGGCGGTCAGGCCGGGCAAGGGGGCGCGGCGCATCGCCGTCCTGGGCGACATGCTGGAACTGGGCGAGGGCGCGGCCGCCCTGCATGCCGGCCTGGCCGAGGCGCTGGAGGCGTGGCGCATCGACCTGGTGTGCACCGCCGGGCCGCTGATGGCCAATCTGTGGGACGCGCTGCCGCCCGAGACGCGCGGCGCCACCGCCGCCAATTCGGACGCGCTGGCGCCGCTGGTCAGGACCCTGGTGCGGCCGGGCGACGTGGTGATGGTGAAGGGTTCGGCGGGCAGCCGCATGGGCCGTGTGGTCAAAGCCTTGCTCGAGGGGAATTGAGAGGCATGCTGTACAATCTGCTCTTCCCCCTCGCCGACGACGTCGCCGTCTTCAACCTGTTCAAATACCTGACGTTCAGGACCGGCGGGGCGGTGATCACCGCGCTGGTCGTCGCCTTCGTCATCGGCCCCGGCCTGATCCGCTGGCTGAGGAAATGGCAGAAGCAGGGCCAGCCGATCCGCGCCGACGGACCGGAAAGCCACCTGCTGACCAAGAAGGGCACGCCCACCATGGGCGGCTTCCTGATCCTGATCGCCCTGGCGGTGGCCACCCTGCTGTGGGCCGACCTGCGGTCCCACTACGTGTGGATCGTGCTGATGGTGACCCTGGGCTATGGCGGGCTGGGCTTCCTCGACGATTTCCTCAAGGTGTCGAAGAAGAACCCCAAGGGCCTGCCGGGCAAGCTCAAGCTGGCCGGCCAGATCGGCATCGCCACCATCGCCGCGGTCTGGATCTACGCGGTGCAGCGCGACGTGCTGGCCGGCGCCCTGGCGGTGCCGTTCCTGAAAAGCGTGCTGATCCAACTGGGCTGGTTCTTCCTCCCCTTCGCGGTGTTCGTCATCATCGGCGCCTCCAACGCGGTCAACCTGACCGACGGGCTGGACGGGCTGGCCATCGTGCCGGTGATGATCGCCGCCGGGGTGTTCGCCCTGATCAGCTACCTGGTCGGCCACGCGGTCTTCGCCAACTACCTGCAGATCCACTACGTGCCCGGCTCGGGCGAGCTGGCGGTGTTCTGCGGCGCCCTGGTGGGGGCCGGGCTCGGCTTCCTGTGGTTCAACGCGCCGCCGGCCATGGTGTTCATGGGCGATACCGGCTCGCTGGCCCTGGGCGGGGCGCTGGGCGCCATCAGCGTGGTGACCAAGCACGAGCTGGTGCTGGCCATCGTCGGCGGCCTGTTCGTGCTGGAGACGGTCTCGGTGATCGTCCAGGTCGCCAGCTTCAAGCTGACCGGCAAGCGGGTGTTCCGCATGGCGCCGCTGCACCACCACTTCGAGAAGAAGGGCTGGGCCGAGCCGACCGTGGTCATCCGCTTCTGGATCATCGCCGGCATCCTGGCGCTGGTCGGCCTGTCGACCCTGAAGCTGAGGTAGGCCGATGATCCGCGTCCCCTTCCTCGACGGCAAGCAGGTGGCGGTGATGGGGCTGGGCCGCTCCGGCACCGCCACCGCCCGCGCGCTGCTGGACAGCGGCGCCGCCGTGCTGGCCTGGGACGATTCCGAGGCGGCCCGCGCCGCCGCCGCCGAGGCGGGCATTCCCATCGCCGACCTGATGAGCGCCGATCTGTCAAAGGTCGCGCTGATGGTGTGGAGCCCCGGCATCCCCCATACCCATCCCGAGCCGCATCCGGTGGCCGAGCGGGCGCGGGCGGCCGGCATCGAGTTGGTCTGCGACGTCGAGCTGCTGGCCCGCGCCCGGCCGGGCAACCGCTTCGTGGCGGTCACCGGCACCAACGGCAAGAGCACCACCACCACCCTGCTGGCCCACGTGCTGGCGGCCGGCGGGCTGGAGGTGGCGGCCGGCGGCAATCTCGGCACCGCCGCCCTGGATTTGCCCGAGTTGGGCGAGGGCGGGATCTACGTGCTGGAGCTGTCCAGCTACCAGTTGGAGCTGGTGCGCTCGCCGACCCTGGCGGCCGCCGTGCTGCTCAACGTCACCCCTGACCACCTGGGCCGTCACGGCGGGCTCGAGGGCTACGTCGCGGCCAAGCGCCGGCTGTTCGACTTCCTGGGCCCCAATGGCAAGGCGGTGATCGGCATCGACGACCAGCACTGCACCACCATCGCTCAGGAGCTGCTGGCCCGCGGCCTCGACCTGGCGGAAATCTCGGTCGAGCATTACGACGCCCACGTCGCCGCCCCCGACGGCACCCTGCGCGACGAGGGCCGCGAGATCTGCGACCTGGCCCAACTGCCGCAGTTGCCGGGCCGCCACAACTGGCAGAACGCCTGCGCCGTCCATGCCATGGCCAGCGCCCTGGGGCTGGCGCCCGAGACCATCGTCGCCGGCCTCGCCACCTATCCCGGCCTGGCCCACCGCCAGGAGCTGGTGGCCGAGATCAACGGCGTCCGCTACGTCAACGATTCCAAGGCGACCAACGCCGATGCCGCCGAGAAGGCGCTGGTCTGCTACGAGAATGTCCACTGGATCGCCGGCGGCCAGGCCAAGGAAGGCGGCATCGCGGCGCTGGCGCCGCTGTTCCCGCGCATCGCCCGCGCCTATCTGATCGGCGAGGCGGCCGAACAATTCGCCGCCACCCTGGACGGCAAGGTGCCCTTCACCGTCTGCCACGAACTTGTCACCGCGCTGTCGGCCGCCCACAACCGCGCCGCCCCGGGCGAGGTGGTGCTGCTGTCGCCGGCCTGCGCCTCGTGGGACCAGTTCCGCAGCTTCGAGCACCGCGGCGACACCTTCCGCCAATTGGTGAGGGGGCTGGCATGACTTTCGGCCGCACCGATACTTCCGTAATCGGACGCTGGTGGTGGACGGTCGACCGCTGGACCATCGCCGCGCTGTTCTCGCTGATCGGCATCGGCATCCTGCTGACCATGGCCGCCAGCCCGGCGGTGGCCGACCGCATCGGCGCCGAATCGTTCCACTTCATCCGCCGCCAGTTCATCTTCCTGATCCCCGCCTTGGCGGCCATGACGGCGGTGTCGCTGATGTCGCCGCGCCAGGTGCGGCGGCTGGGGGTGATCGGCTTCGCCGGCTCGACGGTGCTGCTGCTGGCGGTGCTTTTCCTGGGGCCCGAGGTCAAGGGCGCCACCCGCTGGATCTCCTTCGGCGGCCTGTCGATCCAGCCCAGCGAGTTCGCCAAGCCCACCTTCGCCGTGGTCGCCGCCTGGATGTTCGCGGAAAGCCGCCTCAACCCCGGCTTCCCCGGCAAGGCGGTGGCCACCGCCCTGTTCGGCCTGACCGCGCTGCTGCTGCTGCTGCAGCCCGATGTCGGGCAGACCCTGATCGTCGCCGCCATCTGGGGCACCCAATTCTTCCTGGCCGGCCTGCCCATGGTGCTGGTGGTGCTGCTGGGACTGCTCGGCCTGGCCGGCGGTATCGGCGCCTATTTCACCTTCGGCCACGTGCAAAGCCGGGTCGATCGCTTCCTCGATCCCGGGGCGGGCGACGCCTACCAGGTGATGACGGCGCTGAACGCCTTCAAGAACGGCGGCATCTTCGGCCGCGGCCCCGGCGAGGGGCGGGTCAAGATGGTGCTGCCCGACGCCCATACCGATTTCATCCTGGCGGTGGCCGGCGAGGAATTCGGCATCGCCCTGTGCCTGGTGGTGGTGGCGCTGTTCGCCTTCATCGTGCTGCGCGGCTTCTCGCGGCTGATGAAGGAGGAGAACCTGTTCGTGGTGCTGGCCTCGGCCGGCCTGCTGGTGCAGTTCGGGCTGCAGGCGATCATCAACATGGCCTCGACCCTGCGGCTGATGCCGACCAAGGGCATGACCCTGCCGTTCATCTCGTATGGCGGCTCGTCCATGCTGGCGCTGGCGCTCGGCATGGGCATGGTGCTGGCGCTGACCCGCAAGCGCTACGGCACGGAGGGCCTGGATCAATGACCAAGCCCTTCGCATTGCTGGCGGCCGGCGGCACCGGCGGACACGTCTTCCCGGCCGAGGCGCTGGCCGGCGCGCTGATCGACAAGGGCTGGCGGCTGGGCCTGATGACCGACCGTCGCGGCCACGCCTATGGCGGCACCCTGGGCAGCATCGAGACCTTCCGCATCGCCGCCGGCGGCATCGCCGGGCGCGGCCTGGCGTCGCGCCTCAAGGGCATCGCCGAACTGGCCCTGGGGGTGATCCAGGCCCGCTCCATCCTCAAGCGCGAGCGGCCCCAGGTGGTGGTGGGCTTCGGCGGCTACGCCTCGGTGCCGGCGGTGGTGGCGGCCAGCCTGCTGGGCATTCCGGCCGCCCTGCACGAGCAGAACGCCGTGCTGGGCCGCGCCAACCGCCTGCTGGCCGGCCGGGTCGCCCGGGTCGCCACCTCCTACGCCCAGGTCGCCCACGTGGATGACGCGGTGCGGGCCAAGGTGGTGCATACCGGCATGCCGGTGCGCGCCGCCATCGCCGCCCTGCGCGACTCCCCCTATCCCGCCCTCGACGAGGCTTCGCCGGTGCGCCTGCTGGTGCTGGGCGGCAGCCAGGGAGCGCGGGTGCTGTCCGAGGTGGTGCCGGCCGCCCTGGCCCGCCTGCCCGAACCCTTGCGCGCCCGCATCGAGCTGGCGCAGCAATGCCGCGCCGAGGACCTGGACGGGGTGCGCCGCGCCTATCAGGGGACCGGGATCGCCGCCACCCTGGACAGCTTCTTCGCCGACGTCCCCGAGCGCCTGGCCGCCGCCCATCTGGTGATCGCCCGGGCCGGCGCCTCGACGGTGGCCGAGCTCACCAGCATCGGCCGCCCGTCGATCCTGGTGCCCTATCCCCACGCCATCGACGACCACCAGACCGCCAACGCCCACGCCGTCGATGATTGCGGCGGCGGCTGGCTGATGCCGCAGCCGGGCTTCACCCCCGACATCCTGGCCGCCCGCCTGGAGCAGCTGTTCACCCAACCCGGCACCCTGGCCCGCGCCGCCTCGTGCGCCCGCGCCGCCGGCCGCCCCGACGCGGCGGCGCGCCTGGCCGACCTGGTCGCCGCCTTGCACGACAAGGAATCCGCCCGATGAGGAAGATGTCGCTGTCCATCGGGACCATCCACTTCGTCGGCATCGGCGGCATCGGCATGTCGGGCATCGCCGAGATCCTGTTCAACCTGGGCTATGCGGTGCAGGGCTCGGACATCGCCGACAACGCCAATGTCGACCGCCTGCGCAAGAAGGGCATCCCGGTGTCGGTCGGCCACACCGCCGACAACCTCAAGGACGCCCGCGTGGTGGTGGTGTCCTCGGCGGTCAAGCCGGACAATCCCGAACTGGTGGCGGCGCGCTCGCGCATGGTGCCGGTGGTGCGCCGGGCCGAGATGCTGGCCGAGCTGATGCGCCTGAAAAGCTCCATCGCCATCGGCGGCACCCACGGCAAGACCACCACCACCAGCCTGATCGCCGCCCTGCTGGACGCCGCCGCGCTGGACCCCACCGTCATCAACGGCGGCATCATCAACGCCTACGGCACCAATGCCCGCCTGGGCGCCTCGGACTGGATGGTGGTCGAGGCCGACGAGAGCGACGGCAGCTTCACCAAGCTGCCCTCGACCTGCGTGGTGGTCACCAACATCGACCCCGAGCACATGGATTATTACGGCAGCTTCGACAAGCTCCGCGACGCCTTCCGCACCTTCGTCGAGAACATCCCGTTCTACGGCTTCGCCGCCTGCTGCATCGACCATCCGGAAGTGCAGGCGCTGATCGCCCGCGTGCCCGACCGCAAGATCGTCACCTACGGCCTGTCGCCGCAGGCGCTGATCCGCGGCACCAACGTCCGCACCGGCCCCGGCGGGGCGCGCTACGACGTGGTCATCACCGACCGCGTCACCGGCGCCACCCGGGTGATCGACGATCTGCGGCTGCCCATGTACGGCGAGCACAACGTGCTCAACTCGCTGGCCACCGTCGCCGTCGCCAACGAGCTGGGCCTGCCCAACGACGTGGTGCGCAAGGCCCTGGGCGGCTTCGAGGGGGTCAAGCGGCGCTTCACCAAGACCGGCGAGGCCAAGGGCGTCACCATCATCGACGATTACGGCCACCATCCGGTGGAGATCGCGGCGGTGCTGCGGGCGGCCCGCTCGGCCACCACCGGCAACGTGGTGGCGGTGGTGCAGCCGCACCGCTATTCCCGCCTGTCCAGCCTGTTCCCCGAATTCTGCACCTGCTTCAACGACGCCGACGCGGTGATCGTCGCCGACGTCTACGCCGCCGGCGAGCAGCCCCTGGAGGGCATCAGCCGCGACGCCCTGGTGCAGGGCCTGCAGGAACACGGCCACCGCCACGTCTTCGCGCTGCCCGCCCCCGAGGCGCTGCCGGCCATGGTCAACGACCTGACCCACGCCGGCGACATGGTGGTCTGCCTGGGCGCCGGCACCGTCACCCAGTGGGCGCACGCGCTGCCGGGTGAGCTGGAAAAGCTTCCGAAGCGGGAGGGCGCGGAATGATCGCCGTCCGCACGCATACCCCCTCCCCCTGGTGGGGAGGGCTGGGGTGGGGGGCGAACCGCGTCGGCGTTGTCGCGGACCTCACCCCACCCCCGACCCCTCCCCATGAAGGGGAGGGGAGCTTGAGCATGGGAGGAGCCCGATGATGGCGGCGCGGCGCAGCTCCGACTGGCGTGACGATCTGCCCCCGGTGCGCGGGCGGATCAGCCTGGACGCGCCCTTGGGCGGGCTCACCTGGTTCCGCGTCGGCGGCCCGGCCGAGGTGCTGTTCCGTCCGGCCGATGCCGAGGATCTGGCGCAGTTCCTGGTGTGCCTGCCCCAGGACGTGCCGGTGACGGTGATCGGGGTGGGCTCCAACCTGCTGGTGCGCGACGGCGGCGTGCCGGGCGCGGTGATCCGCCTGGCCGGCCCCTTCGCCGCCGTCACGGTCGATGACCAGACGGTGACCGCCGGGGCCGGCGCCCTCGACCTCACCGTCGCCATGACGGCGCAGGAGCGCAGCATCGCCGGGCTGGAATTCCTGTCCGGCGTGCCCGGCACCATCGGCGGCGCGCTGCGCATGAATGCCGGCGCCTTCGGCGGCGAGATGAAGGACGTCACCCTGTCCGCCACCGCGCTGGACCGGTCCGGTACGCTGCACAGCCTGGGCCTGGAGCAGCTGGGCTTCGGCTATCGCCATTGCGCCATCCCCGAGGACTGGATCTTCACCGGCGCGGTGATGCGCGGCACGGCCGGCGACAAGGCTGCCATCGCCAGGCGCATGGCCGAAATCCGCGAGGCGCGCGAGGCCAGCCAGCCGACCCGCACCCGCACCGGCGGCTCCACCTTCGCCAATCCCGAAGGCGCCAAGGCGTGGGAGCTGATCGACCAGGCCGGCTGTCGCGGCCTGGCCATGGGCGGCGCCCAGGTCTCGGAAAAGCACTGCAACTTCCTGCTCAACACCGGCGACGCCACCGCCGCCGACATCGAGGCCCTGGGCGAGGAGGTGCGCCGCCGCGTGCGGGAAACCTCGGGCGTCGAGCTCAGGTGGGAAATCCGCCGTATCGGGAGGGCCGGGTCATGACCGCCTTCATCCCGTCATCCCCGCGCAGGCGGGGATCCATGCCGGCCACGAAGCCCATGGGTGGCGCCATGGATGCCCGCCTGCGCGGGCATGACGGAATTATTGGAGCGACGCCATGGCCACGCAGCGGAGCGAAGCAATGGTAAAGCGCGTCACCGTACTGATGGGCGGCGCCTCGGCGGAACGCGAGGTGTCCTTGAACTCGGGCAAGGCCGCCGGCCATGCCCTGGAGCAGGCCGGCTACACCGTCACCATGCTCGATGTCGGCCGCGATCCCGGCGACATGGTGCGCGAGATCGTCGCCAGCCGGCCCGATGTGGTGTTCAACGCCCTGCACGGCCGCTTCGGCGAGGACGGCTGCGTCCAGGGCGTGCTCAATCTGCTGGAGATCCCCTACACCCATTCCGGCCTGCTGGCCTCGGCCGCCGCCATGGACAAGGCCTTCGCCCGCGCCCTGTTCGTCCAGGCCGGCATCCCGGTCGCCGACGGCCGGGTGGTGGCCAAGGGCGAGCCCGCGCCGCTGCCGCGCCCCTATGTGGTCAAGCCGCTGAACGAGGGCTCGTCGGTGGGCGTCTACGTCATCAAGGAGGGCGACAACCGCGATCCCCTGACCGACTGGCCGTTCGCCGCCGCCCAGGTGCTGGTCGAGGAATTCGTGCCCGGCCGCGAGCTGACGGTGGCGGTGATGGGCGGCAAGGCCCTGGGGGTGCTGGAGATCACCTCGGACCGCGGCTTCTACGACTATGACGCCAAGTACGCGCCGGGCGGCTCGCGCCACCTGATGCCGGCCCCCATCCCGGCCGCCGACGCCGCCGAATGCTGCCGGCTGGCGGAAGCGGCGCACCGGGTGCTGGGCTGCCGCGGGGTCAGCCGCACCGACATCCGCTACGACGACACCCGGCTCGGGCAGCCCGCCCGTCTGGCGGTGCTGGAGGTCAACACCCAGCCGGGCATGACCGCCACCTCGCTGGTGCCCGAGATCGCCGCCCATGGCGGCATCACCTTCCCCGAGCTGGTGCGCTGGATGGTGGAGAACGCCGCATGCGACGCCTGAGCGACACCGACATCGTCGTCACCGCCGACGACCGCATCCAGCCCACGGCGGCGGCGCCGTCGCGGCCGCGCCGCACTGCGCCCGGCCCGCGCACCACGCCAAGCCCGCGCGCCGAGGCCGAGCCGAAGCCGAAGAAGACGCGGCGCAAGCGGGTGCTGCCGCGCTTCGACCTGACGCCCCTGCAGAAGCTGGCGGCCGGCGGCGTCGCCGTCACCGCCCTGGCGGTCGGCGGCGCCGTGGTGTGGCATTCGGGGGTGCTGCAGCGGACCGCCCGCACCGCATTCGCCATGGTGCTGGACGCCACCGCCGAGGCCGGCTTCCGCGTCGCGGACGTGACCATCAGCGGGCGCGGCCGAACCTCGCTGGACGACATCTCGTCGGCCCTGTCCGCCCGCCACGGCTCCCCCATCCTGGGCATCGACATCGAGGCGGTGCGCGACCGGCTGGAAGCCATTCCCTCGGTGCGGGCCGCCGCCGTCGAGCGCCGGCTGCCGGGCAACCTGCACCTCGCCATCGCCGAGCGCCAGCCGGTGGCCATCTGGCAGAACAACGGCGGCCATGTCCTGGTGGATCGCGACGGCCACCAGATTCCCGGCTCCATCGCCGGGTTCGAAGGGTTGCCGCTGGTGGTGGGCGACGGCGCCGGGGTGCGCGCCGCCGAATTGCTGGCGCTGATCGCCGTCGAGCCGGAGCTGGCGGCGCGGGTCAAGGCGGCGGTGCGGGTCGGCAACCGCCGCTGGAACGTGATGCTGGACGATTCCAAGGACGGCCTGGAGGTCCGGCTGCCGGAAGAGGGCGCCGAGGCGGCCTGGCACCGCCTGGCCGAAGTGGAACGCAATCGGGGGCTTTCAGGGCGCCAGATCGACATGGTCGATCTGCGCGTGCCCGACCGCATGGTGCTGAAGACCGAGCGCCCGGCGGCCGCGGCGGATGCCGTGAAGCGCAAGGACAACGGGGCCTAGAAGAGGGACGGGGGGGAATGCGTAGCGGACTGATCGCGGCTCTCGACGTCGGCAGCACCAAGGTGTGCTGTTTCCTGGCGCGCGTCCAGGACGACGGCTCTCCGCGCATCATCGGCATCGGCCATCAGCTGGCGCGCGGCATGCGGGCCGGCGCGGTGGTCGACATGGAGGAGCTGGAGCATTCCATCCGCGCCTCGGTGGACGCCGCCGAGGAGATGGCCGGCGAGCGCGTCAAGTCGGTGGTGGTCAACGTCGCCGGCGGCACGCCCGCCTCGACCAACGTCAAGGTCGAGGTGGCCATGAACGGCCACGCCGTCAACGAGGCCGACATCCGCCGCATGCTCGATCACGGCCGCGCCCACAACGAGACCGCCGACCGCGAGCTGATCCACGCCATCCCGGTGGATTACACCATCGACGGCAACGAGGGCATCAAGGATCCGCGCGGCATGTACGGCGAGCGCCTGGGCGTGGCGATCCACGTCATCGCCGCCGCCATCGGCCCGGTGCGCAACCTGCAGACCGTGGTGCACCGCTGCCACTTGGACATCGAGAGCCGGGTGGTCAGCCCCTACGGCTCGGGCCTGGCCTGCCTGGTCGAGGACGAGAAGGAGCTGGGCGTCACCTGCATCGACATGGGCGGAGGCACCACCTCCATCGCGGTGTTCCTGGCCGGCCAGCTGGTGCACACCGACATCATCCCGGTGGGCGGCCATCACGTCACCAACGACGTCGCTCGCGGCCTGTCCACCACGCTGGCCTATGCCGAGCGGATGAAGACCCTGTACGGCAGCGCCATCCCCTCGGCCGCCGACGACCGCGAGATGCTGAAGGTGCCGCTGGTCGGCGAGGACGAGGACGGCGCCGCCAACCAGGTGCCGCGCTCCATGCTGATCCAGATCATCCAGCCGCGGCTGGAAGAGACCTTCGAGCTGGTCCGCTCGCACCTCGAGCATGGCGGCTTCGACAAGCTGGCCGGGCGGCGCGTGGTGCTGACCGGCGGCGCCAGCCAGATGCAGGGCGTGCGCGAATTGGCCGGGCTGGTGCTCGACAAGCAGGTCCGGCTGGGCCGCCCGGTGGGCTTCCACGGGCTGCCCGAGGCCACCGGCGGCCCGGCCTTTTCCACCTGCGCCGGACTGATCCGCTACGCCATGGCCCACGCGCCCCCGGCCAAGGCCGGGCGCAAGGCCGGCGGCGGCGAGGAGGCCGGCTCAGGATTCGGACGGTTCGGACAGTGGCTCAAACGCAATTTCTAGATAACCCCTTCAAGACTGCCGGCAAAGACCGGCGACAGCAGCGCGGAGGTAACAAGATGCTCAATTTCCATCCCGACTCGACCCACGAACTCAAGCCCCGCATCACCGTCGTCGGTGTCGGCGGCGCCGGCGGCAACGCCGTCAACAACATGATCGCCTCGAAGCTGGAAGGCGTGGATTTCGTCGTCGCCAACACCGACGCCCAGTCCATCGCCCAGTCGCGCACCGAGCGCCGCATCCAGCTGGGCACCAACGTCACCCAGGGCCTGGGCGCCGGCTCGCGTCCCGATATCGGCCGCGCCGCCGCCGAGGAAAGCCTGGAGGAGATCATCAACCAGATCGGCGCCGCCAACATGGTGTTCATCACCGCCGGCATGGGCGGCGGCACCGGTTCGGGCGCCGCGCCGGTGATCGCCCGGGCCGCACGCGACCAAGGCATCCTGACCGTCGGCGTGGTGACCAAGCCGTTCCACTTCGAGGGCGCCCACCGCATGCGCACCGCCGAGGGCGCCATCGAGGAGCTGTCGCAGTACGTCGATACCCTGATCATCATCCCCAACCAGAACCTGTTCCGCGTCGCCACCGAGCGCACCACCTTCGCCGACGCCTTCAAGATGGCCGACGACGTGCTGTATTCCGGCGTGCGCGGGGTCACCGACCTGATGATCATGCCCGGCCTGATCAACCTGGACTTCGCCGACATCCGCACGGTGATGAGCGAGATGGGCAAGGCGATGATGGGCACCGGCGAGGCCGACGGCGACAAGCGCGCCATCGCCGCCGCCGAGGCCGCCATCTCCAACCCGCTGCTCGACGACACCTCGATGAAGGGGGCGAAGGGCGTGCTGATCAACATCACCGGCGGCTCGGACATGACCCTGTTCGAGGTCGACGAGGCGGCCAACCGCATCCGCGACGAGGTCGACCCCGACGCCAACATCATCTTCGGCTCGACCTTCGACGAGAACCTGACCGGCAAGATGCGGGTCTCGGTGGTGGCCACCGGCATCGCCTCGGAAGCGGCCCAGCAGCCCCGGCCGACCATGATCTCGCTGGTCGGCGGCAACGCCCCGGCCCAGCCCAAGGTCGCCGCCGCTCCGGCCGCCACCCCGGTGTTCCAGCCCCGCGTGGTGACCGCCGGCGCCACCCAGGCGGCCGCCATCGCCGAGCCGGTGGTGGCTCGCGCCGGCACCGCCACCGTCTCGGTCGCCGCCGCCGCCAAGGTGATTCAGCCCGACCTGGCCCGCGACCCGCGGGTGGAGGCCGCCTTCAACCAGCGGGTCGAACCCGCCTTCAACCAGCGGGTCGAACCCGCCTTCAACCAGCGGGTCGAACCCGCGTTCAACAACCGCCCGGAGCCGGCCTTCGCCCGGTCCGAGCCGGCCTTCACCCGCCCCGAGCCGAGCTTCAGCCAGCGCGGTGAAACCGCGACGGCGCAGCGGGTGGAGCCCTCGTTCGCCCGCCAGCCGGAAGCCGAGGCGGAATTCCCGCCGGCCCCGGACATGTCGGCGCTGACCCAGGCGGTGGGTGACATTGCCGCGGCGGTGCATCGCGCCAACCCGGCCCCGGCCGCCGCCCCGGCCGCCCGTCCGGCACAGCCGGCTCCGGCCCAGGCCCAGGCGCGGCCGCAGCCGCAGCCCGAACCCGAGCCGCGCCGCACCGGCTCGCTGTTCGAGCGCCTGGTCGCCTCGCGCCGTCCGGCCCAGCCGGCGCCGCAGCCGGCCCGCCAGGAGGCGGCCTCGGCCCCGCCGGCCCCGCAGCCGCGCATGGCCGCCCAGCCGGCGGTGTCGCGCGCCTCCGAGGACCTCGACATTCCGGCCTTCCTGCGCCGTCAGGCCAACTGACCCGCAGGGACCGGAATTCGCGTTGCTGAACGACTTCGGCCCGGCCGCCACCTCGGCGCCGGGCCGCCTTTTTTTGCACTGCGCAATAACCCCTTCGCAGGTGTAACAAAACGAAACAATGATTGATTTGAGGCCTTGCGCCCCCAGGGCTAGTGTTCAAGCGTCGAAACAGGCCGGAACGACCGGGCATCGCGGGTAACCGTAAGCCCACCTCCCGCCGGACATGGGGTGAAGTCAGTGAAGTTCGCGAACTCCGACGTGGTTTCCACCATCAAGGCCACCCCCGACTCTTCCGATCATATGGCCATCCGCCAGCGTACCCTGAAGACCGCCATCGCCTGCACCGGCATCGGTCTGCATTCGGGTGCCAAGGTCACCATGGTGCTGCACCCGGCCGATCCCGATACCGGCATCCGCTTCAAGCGCACCGACATCGCCGGCCGCGGCGCCATCGTTCCCGCTCTGTGGTCGAATGTCGGCGACACCCGCATGAATACCTGCCTGGTCAACGGGGACGGCGTTGCGGTGGGCACCGTCGAGCACCTGCTGAGCGCGCTGGCCGGCTCGGGCGTCGACAACTGCCTGATCGAGATCAACGGCGCCGAGGTGCCGGTGATGGACGGCTCGGCCGCCCCCTTCCTGTTCCTGGTCGAATGCGCAGGCACCGTCGAGCTTTCGGCGCCGCGCCGCGCCATCCGGGTGCTGAAGCGGGTGTCGGTCAAGGACGGCGACAAGTCGGCCACCCTGATCCCGGGCGCCGGGTTCTCGCTGACGTTCGAGATCGATTTCGCCAGCCAGGCCATCGCCCGCCAGGAATTTTCCGTCGCGCTCACCCGCGGCGCCTTCAAGTCCGAGATTTCCCGCGCCCGCACCTTCGGCTTCGAGCAGGACGTCACCATGCTGCGCGCCGCCGGCCTGGCCCGCGGCGGCTCGCTGGACAACGCGGTGGTGATCGACAGCACCGGCCGCAAGGTGCTGAACGACGACGGCCTTCGCTACGGCGACGAGTTCGTCCGCCACAAGATCCTCGACGCGGTCGGCGACCTCTATCTGGCCGGCGCCCCCCTGATCGGCCGCTTCCACGGAATCCGCTCCGGCCACGCCCTGAACAACCTGCTGCTGCGCACCCTGTTCGCCGACCAGACCGCCTGGGAATACACCAGCGTGCTGCCCGGCTCGGCCGCCGCCCAGCAGGCCGCCCCGGATCTGCGCGCCGTCGCCAACGGCTGATTTCCACCTCCTCCTGAACGAACGGCTCCGCCCCCGGTCTCCCCGGGGGCGGTGGCTTTCTGGCGTGGGAGTTGACGCATCGGGTCGCCCGGCGCACCATTCGCGCGGGGTGTTTACCCTTGGGCAACCCCTCGGGTGCCATGATCGGGAAAACCATGAAAAAGGTGGGGCGATGACCGATACGACTTTGACGCTGATCGAGGAACAGGCCTACAAGCTGGCCGAGGCCGCCATCGCGCTCGACCGTGCCCGCTCGCAAGCCGACGATGCCGCGGTGATGCTGGCGGCGCTGGACAACAACCTGGAAGTCTGGACCGCCTTCACCGTCGCGGTGGCGCTGCCGGGCAGCGGGCTGGAGGCCGGGGTGCGCGACAACCTGATGCGCCTGCGCAACTTCATCGCCGAGCAGACCCTGCGCATCAACGGCGCGGTGCGCGACGCCACCATGGACACCCTGATCAACATCAACCTGCAGATCTCGGAAGGCCTGCTCGAGGGGCAGAAGCGGGCCGGCGCCTGAGCATGACGGGAGCGGGCGAGGAGCAGGCCGCGGCCGTCGCCCTGGCCAATTACGGCGCCCGCCTGGCCGAGCAGGGCGACCCGGCCGAGGCCGAGACGGCGTTGCGCCGCGCCGGCCGCCTGCTGCCGGGTCACCCCCTGATCGCCTACAATCTGGGGCGCGCCCTGGCCCGCCAGGACCGCGTCGAGGAGGCAGCCGAGTGCTTTCGCTCGGCGGTCATCCTGGCCCCCGACCTCGCCCCGGCCTGGAACAATCTGGGCAATTGCTGCAAGGAACTGATGCGCCTCGACGAGTCGCTGGTCTGCCACGGCCGGGCGCTGGCGCTGGCCCCCGACGATGCCCCGGTGCGCTTCAACCGGGCGTTGACCCTGCTGCTGGCCGGCCGCGCCGCCGAGGGCTGGTCCGAATACGAATGGCGCCACCCGGCCCTGGGCCAGGCGCCGGCGCCGGAACCGGTCTGGGACGGCACGCCGGGGCCGCTGCTGGTGGAGGCCGAGGGCGGCCTGGGCGATGCCATCCATTTCCTGCGCTACGCCTCCGAAGCGGCGCGGCGCGGCGCCAAGGTGATCTTGCTGGTGCCGCCGGCCCTGATGCGTCTGGCGGCGGTGCTGCCGGGGGTGACGGTCGCCGACAGATCGGGACCGCGCCCCGCCGCCGCGCGTCACGCCTGGCTGATGAGCCTGCCGCGCCTGCTCGGGCTGGGGCTGGAGCCGCCGGGCGGCGGCGCGCCCTATCTGGTGCCGCCGGCCGACGCGGTCGAACAGTGGCGGCGGCGCCTGGGCGAGGGCCGCAAGGTGGCGCTGTGCTGGGCCGGCAATCCGCGCTTCGATAACGATGCCCGCCGCTCGCTGCCCTTCGCACTGCTGGCGCCGTTGCTGGAGCTGGACGGAATGAGCTTCCATTCGGTGCAGGTCGGGCCGCGTGCCGGCGATGGCGCGGGGTGCCCCGGGCTGAATGATCTGTCGCCGCACCTCACCGACCTGGCCGAGACCGCGGCGGCACTGGCGGCCATGGACCTGGTGATCTCGGTGGACACCGCGGTGGCCCATCTGGCCGGCGCCATCGGCGTGCCGTGCTGGCTGCTGCTGCCGTTCAGCCCCGACTGGCGCTGGGGCGCGGCGGGCGAGCGTACGCCGCTCTACGACAGCCTGCTTCTGTTCCGGCAGGACCGGCGCGGCGACTGGGCCGGGGTGATGGACAGGGTCAAGGCGGCACTGGAGACCGGCCCATGACCGGCAGAAAGGTCCTTGTCGTCGATCCCGGCCTGCGGACCAGGACCGGGCATCACTACCACTTCGACCTGTCGGTGGCCGAGCAGGCCGAGGAGGCCGGGCTGGGCATGCGGTTGCTGGCCCATGCCGGCCTGTCCGACCGGCTTGTGAAGGCCGAGCTTGGGGCACGGCCGGTCTTCCAGTTCTCGCCCTATGACGGGCTCGACCGCGCGGGCGTGCTGGAGCCCATCAACACCTATTTCGCCGCCGCCTTCGCCGAGTTCCTGACCCCGTCGGTCGCCGATGGCGACATCGTCCTGTTCCATTCCATCGCTCCGACCATGGCCATGGCGGTGGGGGAGTGGCTGGCCGCCAGCCTGCCTCACCGTCCCATCGGCGCCATCGCGGTGTGCAACCTGGGCTATTTCCAGCATCCCGAGCTGGTGCCGCCCTACCGGCGCTTCCTCGATCTGGTGGCCGATCTCGATCCCGGCCGGCTCAAGGTGTGGACCGAGAACGCCGCCGCCGCCGAGGTGCTGGCGGCCCTGGACGGCGGGCGCACGCCCATCACGGCGCTGCCGCTGATCTTCCCCCGCCGGCTGCTCGACCTGGCGTCACGCCCGCGCCGGCCCGGTCCGGTGGTCATCTGCTCGCAGGGCCACTCGCGGGTCGAGAAGGGCACCCATCTGCTGGCGGCGATCGCCCGGGAGGTGGGAGCGGCGCTGGGCGATCGCGTCGCCTTCGCCTACCAGGTCAATCCCGACTACGCCCACTGGCCCGAATCCATGCTGGCCTGGCTCGAGGTCGGCGTCGCCGCCATGCGTGACGATCCGCGCGTCGATCTGCTGGTGGGCGAGGCCGACAGCGACCAGTATTACGACCGCCTGGAGCGCAGCCGCCTGGTGCTGGTGCCCTATATCACCAAGAGTCCCGAGGTCTCGTCGGGCCTGTTCATGGAGGCGCTGACCGCCGGCCGGCCGACGATCATCCCGGCCGGAGGATTCATGGAGCGCGAGGCGCGCCGCCTGGGGGCCGGGCATGTCTGCTTCACCGAGGGAACGGCCGCTTCGGTGGCCGCGGCCACCATCCGGGCGGTGGAGGACATCACGGCGCTGGAAGCGGCGTCCGAGGCGGCCCGCCATCGCCTGAAGCACCGATCGCTGACGGAGACATTGACGGAGATGGGGAAAAGCACCCTTCCCCGGTGAGGCCAAGCCGGTTGTCGTCGTTCACGTCGAGGCGATGCAGAACCTGGCCGAGTGGTCCGTCATTTCCTCCCGGGGGGAGTCGATGCCGGGAAAGGAATTGGTTCGGCTGAGGACGCCGGAAACCTGCCATGGAACAGGCGCCCCGGCTGGGCGCTGGGCGGCGGTCGGGGCCGAGCCCTTGATGGTGGTGCGGTGCAATATCCGCACATCCTGGGCGTTGGCATACGGCCTGCCACGATGCATGGTCTGGCGATTGTCCCACATCACCAGATCGCCCGGCCGCCAATCATGGGTGTAGCAGAACTCGGTCTGGGTCGCGTGCGCCAGAAGATCATCGATGAAACAACGGGATTCCGGCAGTGTCCAACCCACGATACTGCCGATATGCATGGACAGATACAGCGACCGCCGTTCGGTGAAGGTGTTCTGAAGCACCAGTCTGTGCCGTGCCGGCGAATGATCCCGTTGCTGTTGGGCGGTGAAATGGCCGAAACCGAGACGCATCCAGAGATAAAGCAGAGAATGCTCGACCACCATGTCCTCGACCAGCGCCTTTGTTGTCGCGTCCAGGGCGTCGTAGGCGGCGGGCATGAAGGCGAACTCGGTTTGCCCGCGGCTTGGCGGCAGAACGTGCGCCGCGAGCAGGGAATAGGTCGGCGACGTGGTGCGGAACGTGCCGTCGGTGTGCCACAGACGCGCGCCCAGATTCTGCCAGTATCGGGGCGCATCCCGGGTCAGGATCTGGCCATGCTCATCGACGTTGCTGATCACGGTGATCCCTTCGGGATGCCCCGCGGTCTTCGTCTCGATCAGGTCGCCGAATTGACGTGACGCGGCAACGTGCTCCTCGTCGGTCATCGCCTGATTGCGGAACACCAGCACGCCGTAGCGATCCATAGCCCGGCAAACGGCTTCGAGCTCGTCCGCCTCCAACGGCTTGCGCAGATCGATGTCGATGATCTCGCCGCCGAAATGGGGGTGCACCGGTGTAATATTCAGGCTCATTCTAGGTCGCTCTCGACGATATGCGTTGGTTCGCGCTGAGGGTGGCCTGACATAAAGCCGCCAATACAGTGTCAGCCCATTGTTGAATTTTTGGTAAATACTGTCATCAATACATTCCGGAACTCAGCCGCGGCTGACCCTGTCGCGCCACAGGTTGCGAACCGTCTCGCTCCATTCGGCGGCGAAGGGGACCGGGTCCCACAGCCGCGATGCCTCGGCACGGGCGCGCACGGTGCGGCGCAGCTCGGCCAGGGTCGGCCGGTCGAGGGCGAGGGAAACGGCGCGATCCAGGTATTCGGTCTCGCTGTGGGTGACCAGATGGTTCAGGTCCAGCTCGCGCAGGATGCCGGCGGCCAGCCGGCCGCCGAAGAACTCGCCGCGCAGCGTAACCACCGGCACCCCGGCCCAGGACGCTTCCAGGGTGGTGATGCCGCCGTTGAAGGGGAAGGTGTCCAGCGACAGGTCGATGCGGCGATAGGCGTCGAGAAAGCTGCCGTGGTCGCCCTGCTGGACGAACTCGACGCGCTCGGGTGCGATGCCGTGGGCGGCGAAGAGCTTCAGCAGCCGCTGGCGCGGCTCGAATTTCTCGTAGACCCAGAAGCCCAGCAGCAGGCGCGAGTCCGGCACCGCGTGCATGGCCTTGGCCCACAGCGCCGCCACCCGGGCGTTGATCTTGCTGGGTCGGTTGAGGCTGCCGAAGGTGAAGGGGGCGCCACCCAGGCAGGGCAGGGGGCTGGCCGTCACCTTGGCGTCGAGGGGCTGGAAGATGCTGCTGGTGCGCGGCAGCCGCACGATGCGTTCGTCATATTCGTCGTCGCACCCCGGCGGCACATGGTGGGCGTCGGTCAGGAATACGTCGATGCCGGGATTGCCGCGCGCCCCCAGGTCGGCCCAGTTGATCTGGATCGGGGCGGGCCGGGCGGCGATGGCGTCATAGATGGGGGCGGGCACGCCCCAGCCGACCACCAGCAGCACGTCGATGCCGTCGGCGACCACGCGGTCGTACATCTGCTGGGCGGTGAAGCCCATCATGTCGATGGTGGCGAGATTGGGCACGTCATCGAGGCGCACCACGCCCTGGCGGCCGGGATCGAAATAGGCGACGGCGCGGAACCGCTTGGGGTCGAGCCGGCGCACCAGCGTCGCCACCAGCTGCGAGGCGTATTCGTTGACGAAGCCGATGGTCAGCGGCCGCTCGGGATGGTCCAGGCGGTAAGGCTTGGATTCCGGCGCCAGGTGGTCCGCCCGCCCGTCGCCCAGGGCACGGTACAGGCGGCGGCGCTCGGCTTCCGGATGGTCGTGCAGGTATTCCCTGAGCGCGGTGCGGAAGAAGCCGAAGGACAGCAATTGCGGCTCTAGGTCGTGGGCATAGTCGAACAGCTCCACCGCCGTTTCGACGAAGCCCAGCTCGAAGACCTTGGTCAGGCTCGCCACCGCCAGCTTCTCGCATTCCGTGGTCCGCTCCACCAGGCCGAACCGTAGCGCCTTGAAGGAAAGGTCGAGCCGGCGGTTGATGGCGAAAAACGGGATCAGGCAGAGGAATATGCGCCATGCGGCTGGCTGATCCGCCAGCAGGTGGCGAAGGACATCGACCGGGTCCGCCGCGCCCGCCGTGGCCGCAAGCCCGGTGACGACGCCGAAGGCATCTTCCGGCCGCTCCGGCATGACCAGGAGCGAGGACAGCAGGCGCTGGGCCTGGTCCAACTGGCCCGCTCGCAAGGCGTCGATGGCACCGGTCAGGACCGGCATGACGTCGACTTCGGGATTGGGCGACGCCATGGGCTATTCAGCCTGTGGAATCGCGAGGAACGAGTCCAGATCGAGTCCGAATTCAGCCATGCGGGCACGGATGGCGGCGATGGTGTCCGCGGACACCACGTCCTGCCATCGCCCGCTGGCGCCACTCTGGATGTGGCTCTGTCCGGCTTCGCCGCGATCACCAGCGAGTGACCGGCCTCGCATCCGTTCGAACTCCCGCATTTGATCGCGGCTGGTGATTTCAAGGGCCCTGGCGATTGCCGCCTGCCGCTCGGGGCTATCCATGTCCGCGCCAAGGAAGGCGAGCATCCGGCGGAACATGGTGGCGGGGTCCGCCATCAGGTCTTCGTAGCGTATCATGAGGAGGTGCTCGCCCGCGCGCTGGCGCATGTGGTCAAAGGTCATGAACTGGGCCAGGAAAAGGTCGATCCCCTCGGTGCGGGCGTACTCGTTCAGGTATGCGACCTGGGCCGTCTGATATCGATCCCGGTCGATTCCCAATTCTACTCGGTGGCGCGCCTTGTGATGGAACGCCGACACGATCTGGTCGAGCGGATTGCGGTAGACGTAGATCACCCGCGCACGCTCGTTGAGGTGGGGACAGAACACGTCCTGGTATTGCTGGATCGTTCCCCGGCTGGCGTCGATTGCCGGATCGTCGCGGTTCATCCCTCGCCATTTCTCGACGAAGTCGGGATGGCCCGCCGATTCAAAGCCTGGGTAGATACCGTGCATGTGGAGTTTGAAGAAGCCGAGCGACGGATAGTCCTCGAAGCCGTGGATCGTCTTGATCCACGGCCGCCCCGACACCAAGGCATCCAGAAATTCAAAGAAATAAAAGAGATACCAGGTCCCGGACCGCGGCATGGTGAAGAGGGACGCCGGAACCAATTCGCGAAACCGCTCTGTGCGCAAGTCGGGATATGACGGAATGGCGCTGTCGGGCATGATCGTCCATGGAAACGTCATGGAACGGGCCTGGCGGTCGGAATCGGGACGGATGTGGGGAAGGTCGGCGACCTGCCCCGCCAATGTCCGAACATGGCCCTTTTCGGCAAAGGCGCAGGTGCGGCAGCGCTCCGGCACCGCGGCGCCGCCCGCCAGAAGCCCGTCGCGCACCGCCCGCACCGTTTCGCAGTTGACCTGGCGGTCGATGGGCCATGCCGGGTCGATGCCGGAATCCTGGATGCCGCCGCAGCAATAGGCGACGGTGCCGTTGGCGAGGAAGCCGGCATAGGTCCAGGGTTCCAGGCAGACCTTGGTCTCGCCGGGGCCGAAGCGGTGGTCGGCGGCCTGACCGTTGGCCCGCAGCATCAGGGTGTGCCAGAAATTTTTGGCCGGGGTGAAGGTGATGCCGTTGGCCGCCAGCTTCGGCACGCCGGCCTGGATGTGCTGCAGCACCGCCAGGAAGGTCTCGTCGTCCATGTGCCGGAGGCCGCGCGGCCCGTCCGCGCCGTGCGGCACCGTCTCGTCCACGTCGAGCAGGTAGACTTCCTTGAACCCCAGCGCGGCGGCGAAGGCGAAGACGCGGTCGAGCTGGCGGGCGTTGCGGTCGCTGACCACGCAGTTCATGCGGAAGATGGGCGGCTCGGTTCCGGCGGCCAGGCAATGGGTGCGGATCTTGGCGATGTTCATCACCGCGTTGCGCAATTCGGCGGGCGGGCGGATGGCGCGCTGCAAGTCCTCGTCGGCGGCGTCGATGCTGACCAGGAAGTAGTTGAAGCGGGCGATGGCCGCCACTTCCTCCGGGGCCAGCCGCTTTTGCAGGTTCGAAGTGATGCCCAGTTGCATTGTGGGATGGGGCATCTGCAGGTCCATGAAACGCTGGGTCTTGCCCACCCAGTCCTTCAGCGACGTCAGTTCACCGCCGCATTGCAGGAACAGGATCTGGGGCGGATGGGCATAGACGTAGTCGTAGAGGCGGTCGAGCATATCCGCCCCCATCTCGTCGGCCTTGTGCCCGGGGTCCGAGACCGGGCAGTAGGTGCAGCGCAGATTGCAACCCGACCAGAACTCGATGCCGAGGATGTTGGGTGTCTCGATCTCGATCATGTCTCGCGCCTCGCGAAGTCGGCCAATCTGCGGATGCCTTCGCGGACGTCGTCGGCCTGGCCGCAGAAGGCGATGCGGACCTGGTCGCGATGGGCGGGGCCGAAGGCGCTGCCGGGGGTGACGGCGACGTGGCGTTCCTCCAGCAGGCGGCGGCAAAAGTCCATGTCGGTCATTCCGGTGAAGCCGATGTCGATGAAGAAATAGAAGGCCGAGCGCGGCAGGGTGAACACCATCCAGGGGTTCTCCCGCAGGGCCTCGGCGCAGTCGCGGGCGACGTCATGGTAGTGGCGGGCGACGTTGTAGATGTAGCCATCGATGCGCTTCATGGCCTCGACCAGGCCGGCCTGGACGAAGCCGGGCAGGCAGGAATAAAGGGTCGAGTTGGACAGCACCAGCTTGTCCACCACCCTTGGATCGGCGATGGCGAAGCCGGCACGGAAGGCCGGAACCGACAGCACCTTCGAGAACGACGACATCACCACCAGGCGGGGATAGGAACTGCCGACCAGGCTGTGGAAGCGGTGGTCGTAGGTGAGCTCGCCGTAGGTCTCGTCCGACAGGATCCAGATGCCGTGGCGGGCGCATTGCTCGACCAGATAATCCAGCACCGGGCGGGAATAGACCGCGCCGGTGGGGTTGTTGGCGGAATTGACGATGATCGCCTTGGGGGTCGCGGCGACGGCACGGTCCACCGCCTCGAACGACAATTGCAGGCCGATGCCGCGGTCCAGTTCCACCGCCACCGCCTCCAGGCCGATATGGGCGGCCGCCGCCCAGTAGGTGGGGAAGGCGGGCGAGAACAGGGCGACGCGGTCGCCGCGCTCGCAGCACAGATCGAGGAACTGGTTGATCAGCAGGTTGGCCGGGCTGACGACGACGTTGGCGATCCCCAGCGGGCGCTCCGGGGTGGCGTAGCGCTCGGCGATGGCCCGGCGCAGCTCGGGCAGGCCGCCGGAATAGGTGTAGCCGGTATTGCCGTGGGTGACCTCCCAGCCGACCCGCTGGATCAGATCCTCGGGCGGGCGGACCTTGGGATTGCCCAGTTCCAGGTGGAAGACGCGGTGGCCCGCGTCCTCGATGGCCTTGGCGCGGTCCAGCACCTTGAACATCTCCTGCCCGACCAGCGCCCGCGCCCGCGCCGAGAAGTCGCATTCGTCGATATCGGCGGGTGGCGGTGGGGCGAGGCTGGTCATGGCTGGAGTTTAGCGCGCCGGACAAGGAAGTCATATGATCTGTTCAATGCTTCGACTGACGCGCGCTCATCCCGGGACAGCGCGCCGAAACGGCCGGCGGCGGCGGCCTCCGACACTTCCGCCGGGCGCAGCAGGCCGGGAATGACGGTGGACACCGCCGGGTAGGACAGGCAGAAACGCAGCGCCTTCACCACCCCGTTCTGGCCCGGCCGGTCGGCCACCGCGCCCAGGGTCAGGGCAGCGCCTTCGGCCCAGGCCCGGATCTGCGCGCGCGGCCAGGCCGAGCGGTGGTCGTCGGCGGCGAATTCGGCATCGGGCGAGAGCGTGCCGGCCAGGAAGCCGAAGCACAGCGGCGTGCGGGCGATAATGCCGGTGCCGGTCGCTTCCGCCAGCTCCAGCAGGCCGCTGTCGATGGCGCGCAGATCCATCATGTTGAGGTTGAGCTGCAGTACCGGAACGGCGAAGTCGCGGATGGCGGCGACGCCCTCGTCCATGGTCTTGATCGACAGGCCGAAGGCGCGGATGCGCCCCTCGGCCCGCAGGGCTTGCAAGGTGGCGAGGATGTCCGGGTCCTGGCGCAATTGCTCGATGGGCGCGTTGTGGAGCTGCAGCAGATCGACGTGATCGGTGCCGAGGCGCTCCAGGCTGCCCTCCAGCGAGCGGCGCAGGCTCGCCGGTGAATGGTCGGGGGCCGCGTCGTAGCGGGTGAAGCCGGCCTTGGTGGCGATCACCACCCGCTCGCGGCGGCCGGCGAAGGCCCGCCCGATCAGGGCCTCGCTGTGGCCGTAGCCATAGACCGACGAGGTGTCGAAGAAGGTGATGCCCTCGGCCAGGGCGCGGTCCAGCGCCGCCAGCGATTCGGCGTCGTCGCGGGCGCCGTAGGAGGTGGCGCCGGGGGTGGCGCCGCCGATGCCCCAGGCGCCGAAGCCGATCTCGGAAACGTCGATGCCGGTGCGGCCGAGCGGGCGGGTCTGCATGGGCGCCCTCAATGATGGCCCGCCGGGCGGCGGTCGATGGTGTCGGCGCCGTACAGATAGGCGCCCTTCTTGTTGCCCCACCACACCACCTCGCGGCACCAGGTGGCGAGGTCGGGCCAGACCTGGGTGGTGCGGTCGATGCGGATGTCGGTGACGGCCGCCTCCAGCCGGTCGTCACCGCCCTGGCGTACCCTCTGGTAGAACCCGGGCAGGTCGAAGCCCAGGGTCAGGTGCAGGTCGCCCTCGGCCCCGGGCTGCTTCAGCAGGGCGCGGTTGAAGCGCAGGGCGTCGGCCAGGGCGCCTTCGGGCAGCGCCGCGCCGGCCGCCGCCAGGGTCTCGGCCAGCAGGGTGGCGGCCTCGGCGTAGAAGGCGTCCAGCCTGCCCTCGGCGGTCAGCTGGATGAAGACGTATTCGTCCGCCGGCCAATAGATGCCCAGCCAGTCCTCGGAGAACACGAACTCGGGCAATCCGGCCTGGATGTTGGCCGCCTCGGCCAGGAAGAAGTCGCGGATGGCGCCGACCACCGGGAAGCGGGCGCCGTCGGCCGCCATGAAGGCGTCGAACAGCGGCCGGAAGCCGATGCCGCCCCGGTGGTGGCACACCAGCAGCGGCACCTGCAGCAGCTTGTCGTAATGGGCCAGCGCCACCATCCAGGACAAGGCGCGGGTGCGGCGCCAGTCCTCGGGCGGCATGGCGGCGGTGCCGACCACCATTTCCTGGAATTCGGGCACGTCGTCGGCGGTGACGACGCGGGTGCCGTGGATGTTGATGATCTCGCTGTCCACCGTCACCAGGCCGAAGCGGGCGCGGTATTCGGGATCGGCCATCTCGGCGTTGGGCAGGATCGACAGGTTGTTGAACTGCACCCGGTTGTGCTGGCCTGATTCGATCAGGCGGCAGACCCCTTCGGCGAAGCTTTCGAAGGTCTCGCCGGGCAGGGCCAGGATGAGGTCGGAGAAGGTCTCGACCCGGTCCTGGGTGAAGCGGCGCTGCAGTTCGAGGAAGGTGTCCAGCGAGATGTTGTCGCGCTTGATGTTGGCCAGGGTGGGGGCGTCCAGGCTCTGCATGGACAGCGCCACCCCCTTGCTGAGCCCCGAATCGGACAGGATTTTCTGGGTCTGGTAGGCGCGCTCGGTGGCGTTCTTGGTGTTCTGCACCGACAGCGATCTGGGGTAGCCGGTGCGGGCGCGGACCTCGGCGGCATAGGCGGCGAGATCGACGTCGCGGGGCAGGATGCCGAAATTGGCGTCGCAGCAGAAGATGAACTCGATGCGCCTGGCGGCGAACCAGTCCATCTCGCGCTTCAGGCGCTCCATGTCGACCTGCACCACCTTGGCGGCGGTGGCCGAACCCCAGTCGCAATAGGTGCAGCGGAACGGGCAGCCGCGGTTGGTCTCCCACAGCCCGATCCAGGATTCGTCGGGGTTGTCGGCCATCAGCCGGTCCAGGGTGCCGTCGAGGAAGGGCGAGGGCAGCTCGGACAGGTCGCGCAGGCGCGGCGCGTTGGGATTGCGCTGGACCGTGCCGTCGGGGCCAAGGTGGCTCACCCCCGGCAGGCCCATCCAGGCGGCGCGGTCGGGGAAGGCTTCGAGCAGCGCCAGGAAGGTGCACTCGCCCTCGTTGTGGACGCAGAAATCAATGATTCCCCGGTGCTCGCGCAGGAAATCGTCGGGGCGGTCGGGGACGTGGGGGCCGCCGAACACGATGGCGATGTCGGGCCGCCGCCGCTTCAGGCGCCGTGCGATCTCGACCGAGATGCGGGCGTTCCAGACATAGGTGCTCAGGCCCACCACATCGGCGTCGATCAGGTGATCGACCGCCGCGTCGATGGGGATGCGTTTGAACAGCGGCGCCAGGAAGCGGTAGCGGTCGGGGTTCGGCGCGTGGCGGCGGACATAGCTTTCCAGCACCGCCACCGAATAGGGCAGGTAGTTCTGGCCCGAGAAGCTGTTGTTGATCTGGGCCAGGCCGATGGTGACGGCGCTCATCCCGCTGCCCGGAAGGCCGGGCGGATGCCGGCGTTGAAGCGGGGCGCGGCGGTGTACTTGTCGAACACGCTGCACACCAGGGACGAGAAGTGCCGGCCGTTCTCGGTCAGCCTCAGCGCCTCGCCGTCCAGGGTCAGCAGGCCGTCTTCGGCGAATTCGCGCAAGGTGGCGATCTCGGGGGCGAAATACTCGGCGAAGCGGATGCCGAAGCTGGCCTCCAGCGCCGGGATGTCGATGATGAAATAGGTGCGCAGCGTCTTGATCAACTGGCGGCGCAGCAGGTCGTCGGGGCTGGCGGTGCAGCCGCGGAACACCGGGAACTCGCCGCGGCCGATGGCGGCCTCGTATTCGTCGGCCTCGTAGGTGCTCTGGTAGTAGTCGTCGCCGATGCAGGAATAGGCCGAGCGCCCCAGCCCGATGGTGTCGGCATAGTCGCCGGTATAGGCGCCCAGCGGATTGTAGTCGGCCTTGCCGGCCAGGAAGGCCTGGGCGACGCTGTCGGTGGGCCAGGCCAGGTGCTCGAACCCGGTGCGGATGTAGCCGGCCTCCAGCAGCCGGCCCATGGCCTCGACGAAGATCACCTTGCGCTCGTAGAAGTCCGGGATCAGCCCGTCCTTGTTCATGCGCACCTGGTGCTGGTGGAACTTGGGGCTGTAATGGACGTAGGTCAGGGTGATGCGGTCGGGGCGCATGCCGATCACCCGGTCGATGGTACGCCCGATGGTCGCCTTGGTCTGGCGCGGCAGGCCGCACAGCAGGTCGAAATTGACGCTGGGATAGAGGCCGCGGATTTCCGGGGTGAGCAGGTTTTCCATCAGTTCGGGCGGCTGGATGCGGTCGATGGCGACCTGGACGTCGGGGTCGAAGTCCTGGACGCCGAAGGACAGCCGCGTCGCCCCCTGGCGGCGGTAGAACTTCAGGCGCTCCACATCGACCCGGCGGGGGTCGATCTCGATGGCCATCTCGCGCACCTTCGAGAAATCGACGATGGTGGCGAGCTTCTCCTTCAGGGCGATGAACTCGGGTTCCTTGAAGAAGGTGGGCGAGCCGCCGCCGAAGAAGACGTCGGTGATGTTGGGCATCGCCCCGGCCTGCTCGCACACCCGGCGCAGCACGTCGATCTCGCCCGACAGGTATTCCAGGTAGCGGGTGGCCTTGGCGTAGTCGTGGGTGATCTGGCGGTGGCAGGTGCAGAACAGGCACAGCTGCTCGCAGAACGGGATGTGCAGGTACAGCAGCACCGGCGCCTGCGGCCGGGTCTTCAGCAGGGTCGCCAGCGAGCGGGCCAGGTCGGCATGGCCGACCTTGGACGACCAGGCGGACTTGTGCGGATACTCGACGTAGTCGAAGGCGTCCACGTCGTATTTCTTCAGCAGGTTGACGTCGTCGAGGATGTCGGCGAGGGCCATGATCGTCTCCGTCAGGCGTGTCCGGCCAGATGGTTGAGGCGCAGGGCGTCGAAGCGTTGCCGCCAATAGGGCGAGGCCAGGAAACGGTCGGCATCGGCCCGGCGCCGCGCCGCCTCCCCCTCGTCGCCCAGGCGCTCGCAGACCAGGGCGAGGAACAGGGCGGCCAGGGGATTGTCCAGGCTCATCCGGGTGCAGACATCGGTGAGGAAGCGGCGCGCCTTGATCAGCTTGGCGGGGTCGTGCTGGTCCAGGATGCGGCCGTAATTGACCTCGTAATCCATGCCCAGCCAGAGATTGTGCAGCTCTTCCAGGGTGGGGACGTAGGATTCCTCGAAATCGTCCAGGTTGCAGCTCTGCAGCGGGCCGACCTGCTTTTCCTCGCGCACCTTCTGGCGTTCGGATTCGCGCACCATGAACAGGGTGAAGCTTTCGCCGTCCTTGTTCAGGCTGCCGTCCTCGATCAGCCCGGCCTCGACCATCTCGCGGTAGATGGGGGTCGATGGCAGCGGGGTCAGCAGCTGCATGTTGTACCAGTCCAGATCCATCTCGCGGGTCAGCGTGACGGTGTCCTTCATCTGCGCCACGGTCTCGCCGGGGAAGCCCATGATCATGAAGCCGCGGGTGAAGATCTGCGGATAGGACCGCATGATTTCGCCCACCTTCAGGTAGTGCTTGACGCTGGACGGCTTGCGCACCTTACGCAGGATCTCGGTGTTGCCCGATTCGATGCCGAAATACATGCCGGTGCAGCCCGAGGCGGCGGCGGCGTGGATCAGTTCGGGATGGGCGGCGGCGGCCGAGCAGATGATGCCGTTGGAGGCGTCCCAGGTGATGCCCAGGTTGCGCTTGACGATCTCGTCGAACAGGGCGATGGCGCGCTTCTCGTCGTAGAACAGGTCGTCGTCGAGCCAGACGATGTGGGTGATGCCGTAGCGGTCCTTGAGGTCCTCGATCTCGGCCACCACCGAGGCGACGCTGCGTCCGCGCACGCCGGGACCGTTGAAGGGGCGCACGCTGCAGAAGGTGCAGTTGGCGCGGCAGCCGCGGTTCGACAGCACGGCGCCGCAGCGGGTGTCCGGCTCGCGCCAGTGGCGGAAGGTACCGATCTCGCCCATGGCGGCGTAATCGCCCAGCGGCAGGCCGGGATAGCGCGGCACGATCTCGATCTCGGCGGTGCTGGGCGGACAGCGCGCCGCCAGCGACATCATCGTGCCATCGACCAGGGCGGCCAGCTGCGACAGCGCCGTCGCCTCCGCCTTGCCGTTGGCGAAGTCCAGCAGGTCGGCGAAGGCGCGGTCGCTCTCGAACAGGGCCAGCAGGTCGATGGCGCCGCCGGCCTCGCGCAGCACCGCTTCCGGCGCGTTGGTGACGTGGACGCCGCCGGCCGCCACCGGCATGGCGGGCGCGATCTCCTTCACCGCCCGCGCCATGCGCAGCATGATCTCGTGGGTCATGGTGAAGACGCAGGAAAAGCCGATCAGGTCCGGCCTCACCCGCTCCATCTCCTCCTCCAGCCGGCGCCGCCAGAAGGCGCGGATGGCGGCCTGCGCCGCCTTGGGGTCGGCGGCGTCGAGGTCGCGGGCCATGGCCAGCACCTCGTAATTCAGGTCCAGCAGATCGACCGAATAGCCGCGCGCCTCCAGGTTGGTGCACAGAACACCCAGGGCATAGGGCGGGAAGGCGTAGTAGCGCCGCCGCCGCACCGTGCCGAGGTCGAGTTTCTCTTCCTCCATGGGCGGTGGCTGCACCAGCAGCAGGCGCCGGCATCCGGCGGGGATCACCGCGCGCACGCGCGCCGCCAGGGCGGCGCGGACCGGATCGTCGGCAAGGATGGCGGCGGGGGCGGCCATGGCTACAGGCTCCCCACCTGGGCGTCCTTGTCGTCGGCGCCGACGTAGTGCGGGGTCAGCGAGGCCAGGCCCTTGTTCCGCAGGCGGGCCTGCAGCTCCAGGTAATTATCGACGATCTCGCGGTTGCTGAAGGCGCGGCCCCAGGGGGCGTCGCGCTCGTACTCGAAGGTCAGGCTGGGGATCTCGTCGTCGTAGCGGCCGTACATGTGCATGGTCTTGCGCCAGTCGGTCTGGATGGCGCGGATGCCGAAACGCTTGGGATTGTCGAACACCTCGGTGCCGGGGCGCACGGTGAACAGCGAGAGGTAGACCAGCGACGGCTCGGTCTCCTCGATGAAGCGCCAGGTCCGCTCGACGATGTCGGGCGGTTCGCCGGGCAGGCCGATGATCATGTAGACCCGGGGCTCGATGTCGAAGTCCTTGAGGATGCCGATGGCGCGCTTGGCGGTCTCGATGTCGAGATCCTTGCGGATCAGGTCCAGCGAGACCTGCGACACGCTTTCCACCCCCATGCCCAGGGCGACGCAGCCGGATTCCTTGGCCAGCTTGATCACCTCGGGCTTGACCGCGTCGCAGCGGCTCTGGCCGCGCCAGACGATGCCGGTGCGGCCGATGGCCTCCAGATGCGGCACGGCGCGGCGCATGGACAGCGGGATGCCGATCTCGTCGGTCAGGCTGATGCCCTGGATGCCGAAATCCTTCTTCAGGTATTCCAGCTCGGCCTCGACCCAGTGGGGATCGCGGTAGCGCAGTCCGGGCGAGCCCTCCTCGCGGATGGAGGTCATGGCGCAGAACGAGCACTTGGAGGGGCAGCCGCGGCTCAGGTTGACGGTGGTGCCCAGCAGCTTGTCGTAGCCCGGCTTGTTCTTCAGCGTCACCATGTTGGGGCGCGCGGTGGCCTGGACCGGCAGCCAGTGGCGGCGCGGGACGGGATAATCGTTGATGTCGATGCGCACGTCCATGCGGTAGGTCTGGCGCAGCTTGCCGTCGCGCAGGTCCTCGAGGGCCTGGATGATGGACTTCTCGCCGTCGCCCAGCACCAGGGCGTCGAAGTGCTTGAGGCACTCCTCCTGGTAGACGGTGGCATGCGGCCCGCCGGCGATGTGGATGGCCTCGGGGAACAGGGCGCGCAGCCCCTTCACCAGCGACACCTGCTCCTCGTAGTCCAGGGTGTAGACCGATTGCAGGTACACGTCGCACGGCTCGATGTGGTAGAGCGCGAATTCCTTCTTGATGCCGCGCAGATCGATCAGCGACGTGGTGATTCGTTCCCCGAAGTGATCGTCGAGGACGGTCAGGATCTGGTAATGCGTATGGGGATCGCCCCGGAAGGGGTCGTGGAGATAGTCGCTGCTGGGAAAGATGAAGCCGACCTTCATCGCAGTTCACCCTCGTTCTGGTGTCCAAGCCCCGACTTCTTCGGGACCTTCCGCCGCCGCGTCGGCGAAGTCAAACCTGTAGGTGGGTACAGTGTCGGCCAGTTTCCACGAGGAACGGTGAAGAAAGGGTTAGCCTCCTAACGTGCCCCCGACACCACGATGTTGGCGCCGGCGACGTACGAGGACTCGTCCGACAGCAGCCACAGGATGGTCTCTGCGGCTTCTTCAGGGCGGCCCATGCGGCCCAGAGGGATGGTGCGCTCGATGGCCTCGCGCTTGCCCGGCTGGTCCAGCTGCAGTTCCGGCTGGTCGGTATCGACGATGCCGGGGCAGACGATGTTGACGCGGATGCCCATGGGCGCCGCCTCGCGCGCCAGGCCGATGGTGAAGGTGTTGAGAGCCGCCTTCGACGCCGCGTAGGCGGTAAGCTGGAAGCCGCCGGTGGTGCCGGCGGTGGAGCCCAGGTTGACGATGCCGCCGCCCTGGCCGCCGCCTGCCGGGTCCATGCGGCGCATGGCCTCGCGGGCGCACAGGAAGGCGCCGAACACGTTGACCGAAAAGACGTGGGCGAGATTGGCCATGTCGAGATCGGCGAAGGCGTGCCGCCCGCCCGACAGGCCGGCGCAGTTGACCAGGGCGGTGAGCGGCCCCAACTCGGCCTCGGCGCGGTCGAACATGGCGATGACCGCCGCCTCGTCGGCGACGTGGGCCTGCTGCGCGATGGCGCGGCCGCCTGCCGCCTCGATGTCGGCCACCACCCGGGCCGCCAGGTCGGCGTTGGAATGGTAGTTGACGCAGACGGCGTAGCCCCGGGCGGCGGCCATGCGGGCGGTGGCGGCGCCGATGCCGCGGCTGGCGCCGGTGATGACGATGGTGCCGCGGCTCATGGCGTGTCCTTCCCGTAATGCCGGCGCCACCAGTCGAGGGTGGCGGCGATGCCGTCCTCGAGCCCGACCGTGGGCGCCCAGCCCAGCTCGGCGGCGGCCTTGGCGCAGTCCAGCGCCACCGAGGTCCTGATGGTCGGCTTGTCGAGGTCGTGGACGATGTCGAGATCGCGGCCCGAGGCGGCGACGATCTTGCGCACCAACTCGCGCACCGGCACCGCCTTGCCGGCGCCGATGTTGTAGATGCCGAAGGGGCCCGGCTGGCGGGCCAGGGCGGCCTCGACCGCCATGCACAGGTCCGAGACGTGCAGGAGGTCGCGCGCCTCCTCGCCGCTGCCCCATACCGTCAGCGTCTTCTCCGCGGTCATCGCCTTGGTCACGGTGGCGCCGAAGACGTGGCTCCTGTCCAGATCGAACTTGTCATGGGGGCCGTAGACGTTGGAATGGCGCAGCGCGGTGAAGCGGGGTCCGCCCAGGCCGGCGTAGAACTCGGCCATCTTCTCGAAATAGACCTTGTTCCAGGCGCCGGCGAAATACGCCGGGTGCATGGGCCGGTTGGCGTCGAAATCGGTCTCGGCCAGCGGCGTGTCGGCGCTGTGGTACATGATCGAGCAGCTGAAGAAGACCAGGTGCCCGATGCCGGCCTCGAAGGCGGCGCGGAACAGCAGCGAGTTCATCACCGCGTTGTCGGCGATGTGGATCTGCGGCCGGCCCAGGATGTCCTTGGCGCCCGAGGTGACGGCGGCCGCCTGCACCAGCACGTCGCATTCCGCCGTCACCCGCGCCACGTCGGCCGGGTTGGTCAGGTCGGCCTGGATCCAGCGGATGGCGGGATGGTCGAAGGGCGGACGGCGGTGGCAGGTGCCGGTGACCGCCCAGCCGTCGCGGCCGGCGAAGTGCTCGGCGACATTGCGGCCGATGAAGCCGGTGGCGCCGCAGACGGTCAGGCGACGGGGGCCGGCCATGGGCGGCGTCAGACGGCGATCAGGGCGCGGATCGCGGCGGCGATGCGCTCGGGCGAGGGCGTGCCGTTCTCCAGGTGGCGCGAGGCCCCCGGCGAGCGTTCCTCGAGGCCGAGGGCGCGCACCGGCTTGCCGGTCGCCTCCATCAGCTCGTAGGCGATTGAGCGGGCGGCGCTGGCGCATTCATAGGCGCAATCCACCACCAGCCCGCGGCCCGAGGCCAGCAGCGGCGCCAGCACCGAAGGCGAGCGGTCGAAGGGCTTCAGCCACAGTACGTGGACCAGGTTGACCCTGATGCCCTCGGCCTCCAGCCGGGCCACCGCCTCCTCGGCGGTGAAGCGGGCGGCCGACAGGGCGTAGATGGTGGCCACCGCGCCGTCCTTCACCATGTCGGGCAGCTCGCGGTCGGACAGGTAGGAGCGGCGGTGCTCGCTGACCAGGACGGGGTCGTCGTGGCTCATCCAATGGTCCCAGATGCGGCGGTACTCGCCCGGCGTCATGGGGGCGCAGACCGGCAGGCCGGGCATGGACATGACCATGGAATGGTTGCAGTTGGAATGGATCGGGCCGGTGCCGCCGCCCTCGACGCCGATGGCGCGCACCAGGACCGGGCAGGGCACCCCCCAGATCTCCATGGACTTGGCGGCGTAGTTGACGATGGGACTGACGTTCAGCCACAGCAGGCTCTGGAAGCGCAGCACGAAGACCGGCCGGCGCCCCATCAGGGCGGCGCCGACGGCGATGCCGGCGCCGGCGACGTCGGTCATGGGCAGTTCGTGGTTGCCCTCGGCCTGGGCCGGGACGGTGTTCTGCACCCAGCCGACGGCGGTCAGGCACTGCCCGAGCGTCATGCCGTTGGTCTCGGCGATGTGGCTGCGGGTCAGTTCCCGGATCGTGTCTGCAACCGTGACTGCCATAGGTCTTCCACCTGTGTCGTGCATTCGGTCTCGATGGCCTCGGCCTCGGCGGCAAGGCCGAGTTCGGCCATGCGGGCCTTGGTGATGGCGAAGCGGTCCCATTCGGGCGGGCCGTCCTGGCCGGTGCCGTTGTGCCACAGCACCCGGCAGGTGCGGACGTTGATCAGCGCCGGCAGGGTCAGGGTGGCGGCGTGGTGGGCCACCAGCCAGGGGTCGTCGGCGATGTCCACCGCATCCAGGCCGAAGGCGCGCGCCACCTCGGCCAGGTTCCACGAGCGCCGGTCCCGGGTCGGGGTCAGCACCGACAGGTCGTTGTCCTCGCAGACGAACAGGACGCGGCTTTTCCAGCTGGCGGCGGTGCCCAGCGCGGCGAGCACGTAGTCCTCCTCCGCCGCGCCGTCGCCGAAGAAGCACACCACCTTGTCCTCGGGCTTGGCCATGGCCACGCCCACCGCGATGGGGACGTGGTCGCCGATCAGGCCGTCATGGCCGATGATGCGGCGCTCGAAATCGGCCGCCGGCGGCGAGCCGCCCATGCCGGCGCAGCAGCCCGAGGGCAGGCCCAGCAATTCGTCCACCAGCCGCTCGGGGCGGCCGTCGAAGGACAGATAGGTGGAATGGCAGCGGTGCTGCGGCAGCACCCAGGCGCCGCGATGATGCATGGACACCCCGGCGGCGATGCTTTCCTGGCCCACCGACAGGTAGATCAGGGTCTGCACGTCCTTGTCGATCTGGGCCTGGCGGACGCGGGTGTCGAAGGCGCGCGACAGGCACAGGCGGCGGAACAGCTCCAGCGAGAAGTCGCGGCCGGCCTGGTGGTGCAGGTCATCGATCAGGTTGAAGTCGGGAGAGCGCGGTTCGGTCATCGGTCTCGTTTCAGCCCAGCAGGTGCTTGACCAGGTTGGCGACGTCCTCGTCGAGGATCAGCTTCTTCTTCGCCGCCAGGTCCTTGAAGTGGTGGTAGACGGTGTCGAACTGGGCGTCGGTCAGGTCGAAGCCCAGGGATGCGATCCGCTGGGCCAGGGCGTGCTTGCCCGACAGCTTGCCCAGCTCCAGCCGGAACGGCTCGGCTCCCACCAGTTCCGGCTTGATGATCTGGTAGGTCTCGGCGTTGCACAGCATGCCGTGCTGGTGGATGCCCGATTCGTGGCGGAAGGCGTTGAAGCCGACGATGGCCTTGTTGTAGGCCACCGCGATCTTGGACAGCTTCGCCACCAGCTTCGAGGTCGGCACCAGTTCCGGCGTGTTGATGTCGGCATCGACGCCGAAGTGCCCGGGGCGGGTCTTCAGCGCCATGATCACCTCCTCGAAGGCGGTGTTGCCGGCCCGCTCGCCGATGCCGTTGATGGTGCATTCGGCCTGCCCCGCCCCGGCCATGATGCCGGCCAGGGTGTTGGCGGTGCCCAGGCCGAGGTCATCGTGGCAATGGGTCGAGACGGTGATCGGCTGGCCGGCCACCACCTCGTCGATGACCCCCCTGACCAGGGCCGCATAGCCTTCCGGCACCGCATAGCCGGTGGTGTCGGGCAGTTCCAGCACGCTGGCGCCGTTCTCGGCTGCGACGCGCAGGCAGTGGTGCAGGAAGGCGACATCGCTGCGGGTGGCGTCCTCGGCGGCGAATTCCACCTGCTCGACCAGGGTGCGGGCATAGGCCACGGTCTCGGCGATGGTGGCCAGCGCCTGTTCGCGGGTCATCTTCAGCTTGTGCTCGAGGTGCAGGTCCGAGGTCGCCAGCACCACCTGGATGCGCGGCCGCGCCGCCGGCTTCAGGGCCTCGAAGGCGGCGTCGATGTCCTTCCTGTGGGCGCGGCACATGGAACAGATCACCGGCCCGCCGGCCCCGCCCAGCTCGCGGGCGATCAGATTGACGCCCTGCCAGTCGGATTCTGACGCGACGGCGAAGCCGGCCTCGATGATGGGGATGTTCAGCTTCACCAACTGGCGGGCGATTTCCAGCTTCTCCTCGGGGAAGAAGTTGACGCCCGGCGCCTGCTCGCCGTCCCTCAGGGTGATGTCGTTGAACTGGACCGTGCGCACCGGGTCTGGTCCTTCCTATTCGGGGGAGCGGTAGATGATCTGGCAGCCCGATTCGTCGAAATTGAACGGCACATGGAGGAAGTGCTTGAGCGCCTTCAGAACCTCGTCGCGGCGTTCGGGCGGGATGAACAGCAGCATGAAGCCCGAGCGCCCCGCCCCCAGCAGCTTGCCGCCGGTGGCGCCGTGGGCGCGCGCCGTCTCGTAGATCTCGTTGATGTGGTCGTTGCTGATCATGTCGCTGATGGAGCGCTTCAGCATCCACGATTCGTGCAGCATGCGCCCGAACGAGTCGATGTCGCCGGCCAGCAGCGCGTCGGCCGCCAGATCGACCATGGCGTGCATCTCGCGGATCACCTGGGGCTTCTTGTCCAGGTTGCCGATGACCGTCTGGGCCACCTCCGAGCCCAGGCGGCTGGCGCCGGTGAAGATCAGAACCATATGCGCGGCCAACTGGTCCTTGACTGATTGGCGCAGCACGATCGGCTCGACCCGTATCCTGCCGTCGGTCTGGAAGCGGATGACGTTAAGGCCGCCGTAGGCCGCCGCCACCTGGTCCTGCGAGCCGACACTGTCCTTCAGCCAGTTCTGCTCCAGGTCGATGGCCCGCATTGCCAGTTCGTGGCGGTTGACGTCGATGTCGCGCAACGACAGCAGCGACTTGATCAGGCCCACCGCGAAGGCCGAGCTGGAGCCCATGCCCGACCGCGCCGGCAGATCGCCCTGGTACTGGATTTCCAGCCCGTGGGACTCGTCGAATTCCAGGGCCCGCAGGCCTTCGCGCACCGCCGGGTGAAGGATCTCGGAGATGGAATTGCAGATCTCGATGTGACTCCAGATGACGCGGTACTTCGAATTGAAGAACGGCGGCATGGTGCGGCACGAGAGGAAGCAGTACTGGTTGATGGTGGACGACAGAACCGCACCGCCCTCGCGCAGGTACCACGCCGGGTAGTCGCTGCCGCCGCCGAAGAACGAGACGCGGTACGGGGTCCTGCTGATCGCCATTCTCATGGCCGGAAAGTCCTCGCGCCGGTTCTGTGGATTCGGGATGGCCGGGCGCCATTGTGGTGCCGCTATGGTTAACGGAATGTTAGAGCGTCCGCCGCGAGGATGGCGCGTTTCCGCCTCATTCCGACCGGCCTTCATGACCCAGCCCAGGACCGTGTTCACGACCCCCTGGTTCTCGATCGAGGAGATCGGGGACAGCGTCGATGCGGCTTCGGGCCTGCCATGGTACCGGGTGGTGCGGGCCAGCGGCGTGCTGGTGGTGCCCATGACGCCGGCGGGCGACTACATCCTGGTGCGCCAGTTCCGCCGCGCCGCCGGGATTTCCACCCTGGAATTCCCCTCGGGCGACGTCGATCCCGGCGAGGCGCCGGAGGACGCGGCGCTGCGCGAGCTGGCCGAGGAAAGCGGCTATGCTCCGGCCAGCCTGCATTACCTGGGTCCCATCCGGGTGATGCCCAACCGCTACGCGGTGCTGGACCACGTCTTCCTGGCGAAGAACTGCCGGCCCCTGGCCAGCGCCCGCGAGGACGGGTTCGAAGTGGTCCTCGCCTCGCCCGCCCGCACCCGCGAGATGGCGGCGGCCGGCGAACTCGACGATCTGTGCCTTTTCGGCGCCATCTGGATGGCCGAGCGCTTCCGCGACGCCGCCAAGCAGAAGGATTAGGACATGTCCGACAAAGCTGGCCTGCTGCAGGCGATCGAAGGCGGCATCCGCGCCTATTGCGACGCCCACCACGATTTCTCGTTCCATCCCGAGGCGCCGGTGGTCCGCCTGCACGAGCCGACCAACGGCGCCGACGAGATCTTCGCGGCGGTGCAGGTGCTGCTGGATACCTTCGTCACCCAGGGGCCGAAGGTGAAGGCGTTCGAGCAGCACTACGCCAACGCCTATGGCTGCCGCCACGGTGTTATGAACAATTCCGGCTCGTCCGCCAATCTGCTGGCGGTGGCGGCGCTGGCCAATCCGGCAACCCCCGACGGATTGCGGGCCGGCGACGAGGTGATCGTGCCGGCGCTGTCGTGGTCGACCACGGTGTGGCCGATCATCCAGTGCGGGCTGGTGCCGGTGGTGGTGGACATCGACCCGGTCACGCTGAACATCGATCCCGAACAGATCGAGCGCGCCATCGGCCCCCGGACCCGCGCGGTGATGCCGGTGCACGTCTACGGCAATCCCTGCGACATGGACGCGCTGGTCGAACTCTGCCGCCGCCGCGACCTGATCCTGATCGAGGACAGCTGCGAATCCATGGGCGCCTTCTACGACGGCAAGGCGGTGGGCTCGTTCGGCCGGGTCGGCACCTTCAGCCTGTACTACTCGCACCACATCAGCACGCTGGAGGGCGGCATCTGCGTCACCAGCGACGCGGAACTGGCCGATCTCATGCGCATCCTGCGCTCGCACGGCTGGATCCGCGAGGTCGAGAACCGCCAGCCCTACCTGGACGCCAATCCCGACATCGACCCCAAGTTCCTGTTCGTCAATGTCGGCTACAACCTGCGCGCCACCGAGATGCAGGCCGCCATCGGCCTGGCCCAGCTGCCCAAGCTGCCCGGCTTCGTCGATCGGCGCCGCGCCACCGCCGCCTTCTGGCAGAAGGAGCTGGCGCAATACGGCGACGTCCTGGCCATGCAGGGCGAGACGCCCAAGGCGCGCTCGTCGTGGTTCGGCATCCCGGTGACGCTGAAGCCGGGGGCTCCGTTCGGGGTGGCCGATCTGCGCCGCCATTTCAGCGCGCGCGGCATCGAGAACCGCCCGATCATCGCCGGCAACATCGCCGCCCAGCCGGCCATGAAATACTACGCGCACCGGGTGGTGGGCGATCTGCCCCATGCCGGCCACGTGATGAAGGCGGCGTTTTCGTTCGGCAACCACCAGGCCATCGACGACGGCGCCCTGGCCCATGTGGCCGAGGCCTTCCGCAGCTTCATGGCGACCATCTGAGGAGAGGGGGAGATGACCGACCCGGTGAAGGTGACGCCCACCCGCCTCGACGGCCTGCTGCTGATCGAGCCGGTCAGCCGCTTCCAGGACTTCCGCGGCGAGTACGTGGAATACTACAACCGCCCTGCTTTCCACGCCGCCGGCATCATGACCGACTTCATCCAGGACGATATCTCGGTGTCGCGCAAGGGGGTGCTGCGGGGGCTGCACGGCGATGCGGTGACCACCAAGCTGATTTCGTGCCATCACGGCCAGTTCTTCCTGGCGGTGGTCAACTGGGACCCGGATTCGCCGCAATACCGCCAGTGGCAGACCTTCGAGCTGTCGGCCGAGAACCGCCTGGCGGTGTTGATCCCGCCCAAGTTCATCAACGGCCATTACATCCAGACCGAGACCGCCATCTTCCACTACAAACAGGACGCCCTCTACGACCGCTCCGGGCAGGTGACGGTGATGTACGACGACCCCGCGCTGGGCATTCCGTGGCCGCTGGAGGGGCCGCCGATCCTCTCCAGGCGGGATGCGGGGCGGGAATAGCCGTGTCCCCCGAACAGGCCGTCTTCTTGGTGGGCGGGCGCGGCACCCGGCTGGGGGCGCTGACCGACGCGGTGCCCAAGCCGCTGCTGGAGGTGGGCGGGCGGCCGTTTCTCGACATCCTGATCGAACGCGCCGCCGCCCGGGGCGCGCGCGAGGTGTTGCTGCTGTGCGGTTACCTGGCCGACCAGTTCCGCGACCGCTACCACGGGCGCGTCATCGGCGGCGCCAGGGTGGCTTGCGTCGCCGAGCCGGCACCGCTGGGAACCGGCGGCGCGCTGGTGGCGGCGCGCGACCATCTGCACCCCAGCTTCGTCCTGGCCAACGGCGACAGCCTGTTCGATTGCGACGCTGGCGCGCTGGCCGAACTGCCGGCCGGACCCGGCTGCCTGGGCCGCATCGCCCTCAGGCCGCTGGCCGATACCGGGCGTTCCGGCGTGGTCGAACTGGAGGGAACGCGCATCACCCGCTTCGCCCAGCGCGGCGAGGCGGGCCGGCCCGGCCTCATCAACGGCGGCGTCTATGTGCTGGAGCGGCGCATCGTCGAGCGGGTCGGTGCGCTGCCCTGCTCGCTGGAGGCCGACATCTTCCCCGCCCTGGCCGCCGAGGGATGCCTGCACGGCATGGTCTTCGACGGCTTCTTCATCGATATCGGCGTGCCCGAGGACCTGGCCCGGGCGCAAACGCTGGTTCCCGTGTTCCATTCCGCCGGCCAGGCACAGGAGGCTTCGCCATGACCCGCGCCCTGATCACCGGCATCACCGGCATGGTCGGCTCCCATCTGGCCGACCACCTGCTCGCCACCACCGACTGGGAGGTGTGGGGCCAGTGCCGCTGGCGCAGCCCGCTCGACAACATCCGCCACCTGATCCCGCGTATCGACGCCAAGGACCGGGTACACCTGATCTACGCCGAGCTGCGCGACGAGGTGTCGCTGCGCGCCATGGTGCGCAAGGTCCGTCCCGACTACGTCTTCCACCTGGCGGCCCAGAGCTATCCCTCCACCAGCTTCACCTCGCCGCTGGACACCCTGGACACCAACATCCTGGGCACCGCCCGCCTGCTGGAGGCCCTGCGTGAGGTGCAGGAGGGAGCGACGCCGGTGGTCCATGTCTGCGCCTCGTCCGAGGTGTTCGGCCGGGTGGCCCGCGACAAGCTGCCCATCAACGAGGAATGCACCTTCCACCCGGCCTCGCCCTACGCCATCTCCAAGGTCGGCACCGATCTGGTCGGGCGCTACTACGCCGAGGCCTTCGGCATGTGCGTGATGACCACCCGCATGTTCACCCATACCGGCCCCCGCCGCGGCGACGTCTTCGCCGAATCCACCTTCGCCAAGCAGATCGCCATGATCGAGGCGGGCCGGCAGGAGCCGGCGCTGCGCACCGGCAACCTCGAGTCGCTGCGCACCTGGTCGGACGTGCGCGACGCCGTGCGCGCCTATCACATGCTGGTCACCGTCAACCCGGTGGCGGGCGAATACTACAACATCGGCGGCACCTTCAGCTGTTCGGTGGGCGACATGCTGAGGTACCTGCTGTCGTTGTCCACCCGCCGGGATATCCGGGTCGAAACCGATCCCGAGCGGCTGCGCCCCGTGGATGCCGACCTGCAGGTGCCCGACACCGCCAAATTCACAGCCCATACCGGCTGGCGGCCCGAAATTTCGTTCGAGACGACCATGGCCGACCTGCTCGAGTATTGGCGCGGCCGGGTGGCGGCCGGCGACGTCTGCCCGAACCGGTGATGGCGACTTGCGCGCATCCGCGCCTTTGTACATAGTTGCATCAGTTTTGAAAGGGAGGATCCGGGAATGGACGATACGTCTCTGTCGCTGGTCGAGGAACAGGCCTTCCAGCTTTCCCGTTGCGCCATCGCGCTGGACAACGCGCGCGAGGCCAAGGATCTGGGTGTCCTGGTCGCCGCCCTCAACGACAACCTGGAGGTCTGGGTGGCCATCCGCTCGCTGGTGATGGCGGGCGACTGCTCGCTGACCGCCGAGACCAAGGACAATTTGAAGAAGCTGTCGGAATTCGTCGCCGCCAAGACCTTCGAAGGGGTCGAGAAGCTTTCCGACGACGGCATCCGCAGCCTGGTCAACATCAACCTGCAGATTTCCGAGGGCATGCTGGAAGGCGCCAAGGCCTGACCGCATCCCTTCGCCGGCGATGGCGGGGCACGGGAGACCATCTCCCGTGCCCCGTCGCGCGTCAGGCGATGACGATGTCGGAAGCGTGGACGTTGGCGCCCGCCTGCAGGGTGGCGACCACGTAATAGCCGGCCGCCTTGCCGTTGGGGTCGTAGTAGACGGTGCCGGTGCCGTCGATCACCAGGCTGGCCTTGCCGGCCAGGAAGTCGGAGCCGCCGGCGTTGCTGCCGTTGTAGGCGCTGGCGATCTCGGAGACGTTGGTCCCGTTCCGGCCCGTCCCCGCCGCCATCTGGAACACCGCGTCGTCGAACCACAGCGTGTCCGAACGGGCGGCGAAGTCGGTGATGGTGTCGTTGGCGATTCCGCCCTTGGTGCCGTTGCCGGCATGCCAGGCGAGGTCGCCGGTGGACAGATACTTGAAGGTGTCGGCGCCCGCACCGCCGGTCAACTGGTCCCGGCCCGAGCCGCCGACCAGGATGTCGTTGCCGCCCATCCCCTTCAGCGTGTCGTTGCCGGCCATGCCCGACAGGGCGTTGGCGGCGTTGTTGCCGGTCATCTGGTTGTGCCAGGACGACCCCACGCCGAAGGTGTTGCCGCTGCCGGTCAGCGTCAGGTTCTCCTCGTAGGCGCCGAGGCGGTAGGACAGCGCGCTCTGCACCGTGTCCACCCCCTGGCTGGAATATTCCACCACCGTGTCGCCCAGGGAATCGACGATGTAGGTGTCGTTGCCCAGCCCGCCCTTCATGGTGACGTCGCCGCCGGCCCCCGACAGGGTGTCGTTGCCGGTGGTGCCGGTGACGACACTCGGCGTCGGGGTGGGCGTCGGCGTCGGTGTCGGCGTCGGGTCCGGTGTCGGGGTGGGGGTCGGGTCGGGCGTGGTGAAGTCGCCCACCAACTTGATGTCCGAGGCGGAGACGCTGCCGCCCGACAGGGTCGCCATGCGGGTGGCGCCGCCGGTGGCGGAACCGTTGGCATCGAACCACAGCGCGCCGGTGGAATCGAACACGAAGCGGGCATCGGCGGTGCCGCCGTAGCTGCCCGAGACGGTGGCGAAGTCGGATGCCGCCAGGGTGCCGGCGGCGAGGCCGAAGCCCGAGGCCGAGAACTCCAGGCGGTCGCTGCCCGACAGGAAGTCGAGGATGGTGTCGCCGCCCTCCGCCACGGCGCGGTAGCAGAAGGCGTCGCTTCCGCCGCCGCCGGTCAGCCGGTCGGCGCCGGCGCCGCCGAAGATGACGTTGGCGGCGTCGTTGCCGGTGATGGTGTCGCCGCCGCTGCCGCCCACCGCCTTCTCGATGACCGTGCCGAAGGCCACCGCCACATTGTTCTTGGCGGCCTGGCCGTTATAGACCCCCAGGCTGGAGAACTTGCCCTCGCGCAGGTCGAGGGTGCAGGACGCCGACTGGTTCGAGGCGTCCATGGTGTCGCTGCCGCCGCCGTCCCAGATGGTCATCACCTCGGCCTTCGACGACGACCACTGATAGAGGGTGTCGCCGGCATTGGCGGCCGTGTTGGCGCCGTACAGGTACTGCACCGCGGCGATGTCGTAGAGCTGCGGCGTGTAGGGCTGGGAATTGGGGGTCGAGGGCGGGTTGTCGTAGCTCATGACGCTGTACTGGGCGGTATTCTCGACGCCCGACAACGTGGTTCCCGACGTGTCGAAGGTGTGCTTGAGGCCCAGGGCGTGGCCGATCTCGTGCAGCAGGGCGCGGGTGCCGAAGGTGCCGTCGCCGTAGCTCAGGGACTGGGTGCTGCTCATGTAGATGTCGGCATGGGTGGTCTTCATGCCCGAATCGCGCCCGCTGGTGCCCTGCCACAGGGTCATCCCCGAGGCGCCGCCGACATTTGCGTTGCCGAAGGCGATCTGGCCGCCCGAGGCGACCTCCTTGAAGGTGACGTTGCAGACCGAGGCCCATTCCGCCAGCGAATCGCGGGCGGCCGCCTTCTCGGCCTCCGAGAAGGCGCGGAAGCCGCCGTAGGTGCCGGGGTTGGAGGACATGAAGCTGTAGCTGACGGTGATCGCCGTGCCGTGCGACGAATCGGCGTTCCAGCGCCAGTCCGACGGGTACAGCAGGGCGCTGGTGTAATAGGGCAGGGCGGCGGCCTCGACGTGGTCGGGCTGGGCCTGGGCGGGGTCCTCGATCACCACGCGGGTGCGCAAGGACTGGAAGGCGGCGGCGCACTCGATGCAGGCGCAGCCGTAATAATGTTCGACGGGAGTGGTTTCGGTGCTCCACGAGCCCGACGACAGCGGATTGGAGAGGATGGTCATTCGTCCTCCGAGAGGTTGTGTCCGGATGTGGGAGGACGCTACCCAACCGGGCCTAAGCGGCGTTTAAGGCCAACGGGGCAAGGATGAGGCGAGAATGGGGCATAGTTGGGCGCTTGCCTTTTTCCCCCGCGAGGGCGTATCTCCGGGGCTCCAACCGCCGAAAGCGAGGGCGCCCGATGGATGACCGCGAGATGTACGACGAGATCACCGCCCTCATCGGCGCCGTCGCCAAGGCCCTGGAGACCAGCGAGACCGAGGTGGTGACCGCCATCGAGCAGGGCCGCCTGGAAATGGAACTGCTGACCGATGCCGAAGGCGCCAATTACGTGGCGGTGGCCTGCGACGGCAAGTCGGCCCACATCTATCCCGGCGCCATCTTCCGCCCCGGCGACGAACCCGACGCGGACACCGGCGGCTGCGGCCACGGCGGCTGCGGCTGCGGGCATTAGGGGCGGCCGGGTTCGGCCTTCTATACCGTCATGCCCGGGCTTGACCCGGGCATCCACGCCTCTTCGCACCTCGATCGCCGGTCTTGCGGCACCACGTGGATGGCCGGATCAAGTCCGGCCATGACGGCTATGGTTGGGACGTTGGAACAAAGTGTGTGAATGTCCCCACCCGCAGGTCGGGCGCGGCCGTGACGGACCTCGGGACTACCCCCTTTACGTCCGCGACGCCCCTTACCAACTGAAGGCACAGTACCCATCCCATCGACGGAGGAAGGGGATGCCGCTCATGACCACCACCGGTGCCGGTGAAGCCCACCGCCCCGCGGCCATCCGCCGCGTCACCCTGGACCATCCCTGGCAATGGCTGGCCGCCGGCTGGGCCGACATGGCGGCGGTGCCGGGCATCAGCTTCCTGTATGGCGGCGTGTTCGCCGCCATCGGCTTCGCGCTGCTGTTCTGGCTCGGCCATTACGACATGGAATACCTGATCCTGCCGCTGGGCTTCGGCTTCGCCCTGGTCGGGCCGGTGGCGGCGGTGGGGATGTACGAATCCAGCCGTCGCCTCGCCGCCGGGGAGACGCCCGGAATCGCCGGTCTGCTCGCCGCCTTTGGCCGCAACGGCGCCCAGATCGCCCTGGTCGGCGCCTTCCTGCTGATCGCCTTCATCGCCTGGGTGCGCATGGCGATGCTGGTGTTCATGCTGTTCTACGGCGCCGCGCCGCCCTCGCTGGACCATCTGGTCGGGGCGCTGTTCCTGTCCGACGTCAGCCTGCCCTTCCTGGCGGTGGGAATGGCGACGGGGGCGGTGCTGGCCGCCTGCGTGTTCGCCATGACCGCGGTGGCGGTGCCGATGCTGATCGACCGCCCCGACACCGATGCCATGACCGCCATGCTGACCAGCGTCGCAGCGGTCCAGCGCAACTGGCGGCCGCTGATGCTGTGGGCGGGGCTGATCGCCTCGCTCACCCTGGCCGGCCTGGCGCTGTTCTTCGTCGGCCTGATGGTGACGCTGCCGCTGATCGGCCATGCCAGCTGGCACGCCTACCGTGACCTGGTCGAATAAGGTTTCCCCCTTCCGGCAGGGATGACGCGCCGGGGTCGGGACCCGACATGGCGGGACGGACACCGCTCCGGGACGCCGCCATGCTTCGCCGCCTTGCCTTCGCCGCCGTCCTGTCCGTGACGGCGCTGCCCGCCCTGGCCGATTATGCGGCCGGGGTGCGGGCGTGGGGGCACGGCGACTTCGCCGCCGCCGCCCGGCAGTTCTCCGCCGCCGCCCAGGCCGGCGACCGCGAATCCCAGTACATGATGGGCCGGCTGCATTCCCTGGGCGACGGCGTGCCCCGGGACTGGCCGCGCGCCTGGGCCTGGTTCGATCTGGCGGCGCGGTCCGGGCACCAGGAGGCCGCCATCGCCCGCGACAACCTGGCCGAGATCCTGACCGCCACCGAACGGCGTCAGGCGCTGGCCCTGGCCGCTCCCGCTCCCGCACCCGCACCCGCACCCGCGCCGGCGCCGGCCCAAGTGGCGGCGGTCGAGCCGCGGATGAGCGTGGTGATCCCGCGGGGTCGAGCCCCCGCCCGCCTGTCCGCCCCCGGCGCCACCGAGGAGGGCTACCTGCTCGCCGACCCCGATTCCGCCGCCACGGTGCGCGCGCTGCAGCACGAGCTCAACCTGCTGGGCTACGGCGCCGGCCCCGAGGACGGCCGCATCGGCCCCATGACCCGCTCCGCCCTGGCCGCCTTCCAGCGCGACACCGGCCTTGCCGTCACCGCCACCGCCGACCGCGCCACGGTGTCGCTGCTGGGCGTGGACGTCCAGCAGGCCGGGCGCTGAATTTCGGGGCTACCTCCGGCGGGGAACGGAAACGGCCGGCGGGGCGGACCATGTGCGGGAGATGAACGTCCCCGACCTTTGCCCGGCGGAGGTCGCGCGGCCCCGGCTGGCGCGCCCCGGCGTCAATTGCTGGCGGATGGCGCGGGCGAACCGGTTCGCCGCCGTGGTGGACGGCGCCGAGTACTTCCGCGCCCTCGAGCACGCCCTCAGGCGGGCGCGGCGCTCGGTGCTGGTGCTGGGCTGGGAGTTCGACAGCCGCACCCGGCTGGGCCGCGATGCCGGCGCCCGGCGGATCGGGCCGCTGCTCGACCGCCTGGTGCGGGCCCGGCCCGGCCTCACGGTGCGGCTGCTGATCTGGGATTCGGCGCTGATCTACGCGGTCAACCGCGAATTCGCCGGGCTGGTCAAGATGGACTGGCTGACCCATCCGCGCCTGCATTTCCGCCTCGACGACAGCCATCCCCTGGGCGCCTGCCATCACCAGAAGGTGGTGGTGGTGGACGAGGCGCTGGCCTTCGCCGGCGGCCTCGACATCACCAGCCAGCGCTGGGACAGCCGCGCCCATCTGCCCGCCGATCCGCGCCGCAACGATCCCGGCTTTCCCGCCTATCCGCCGTTCCACGACGTGATGGCGGTGGTGAGCGGTCCGGCGGCGGCGGCGCTGGGCGCGCTGGCGCGGACGCGCTGGCACGCCGCCACCGGCGAATTCCTGACCCCGGTGGCGGCCGGCGATTGCGACGCCCTGTGGCCGCCCTGGCTGGCGCCCCTGCTGGGGCCGGTGGAGGTGGCGCTGGCCCGCACCCTGCCGCCCTGGGACGGGGCGCCGGCGGTGCGCGAGGTCGAGCGGCTGTACTGCGACATGATCGCCGCCGCCCGGCGCTTCATCTATGCCGAGAACCAGTACCTCGCCTCGCGGCAGGTGGGCGAGGCGCTGGCGGAACGGCTGGCGCGGCCCGACTGCCCCGAGATCCTGCTGGTGCTGCCGGCCGAATCGGTCAGCCTGCTGGAACGCTCGACCATGGGGGTGGCCCGCGCCCGCCTCGCCGCCCGCCTCGCCGAGGCCGACCGCTTCGGACGGCTGAGGCTGGTCTATCCGGCGGTGGCGGGAACGGACGTCAAGGTTCATTCCAAGGTGATGGTGGTGGACGACCAGGTGCTGCGCATCGGCTCGTCCAACCTCAACAACCGCTCCATGGGCCTGGACAGCGAGTGCGACCTGATGGTCGAGGCGGCCGGCGACGCGGCCGTCGCCGCCGGCATCCGCGCCTTCCGCCGCGATCTGATGGCCGAGCATCTGGGGGTGTCGCCGGCCCGGGTGGCCGAAATCGAGGCGGCGGCCGGCGGCCTGTTCGCGGCGGTCGAGGCGCTGGGCACGGGCGAGCGCCGGCTGGCCCCGGTCCCCGGCGTCGAGACCGGCCCGGTGGTGCGGCTGATGGCCGACAGCGCCTTTCCCGATCCCGAGGAACCGGTGGAAACCCTGGACTGGCTCGACAGCGCCCTGCCGGCTCCGGCGCGGCGGCCGCTGCGCCTGCGCCTGGGGGGGCTGATGCTGGGCCTGGGCGCCATGGCGGTGGCCGCCACGATGTGGCGCTGGGCGCCGCCGGACTGGTGGTGGGCCGCCGCCCCCTGGCTGGCCCTGCTGCCCGCCTTGCCGGGCCGGCCGTGGACGCTGCCCGCCGCCATCGCCCTGTTCGTCGCCGCCGGGCTGGCGCGTCTGCCGCTCGCCCCGCTGGTGCTGCTGACCGGAGCGGTGCTGGGGGCGGGGGCGGGCATGGCGGCGGCGGCGGCGGGCACGCTGGCCTCGGCCGCTTTGTCCTACGCCCTCGGCCGCGCCGCCGGGCGCGCCTGGGTCCGCCGCACCGCCGGCTGGAAGGTCAACCGGGTCAGCCGCCGGCTGGTCCGCCAGGGTCTGCTCGCCGTGCTGCTGCTGCGGCTGGTGCCCATGGCGCCGTTCCCGGTGGTCAACCTGGTGGCCGGCGCGGCCGGGGTGCGCTTCAGCGATTTCGTCGCCGGCACGGTGCTGGGCATGGCGCCGGCCATTCTAGCCATGAGCGTGCTGGGCGAACGCCTGCTGGCGGTGCTACGCAACCCCTCGGTGCCCAACATCGCGGTGCTGGCCCTGGCCACCCTGCTGGTGATCGGGCTGCAACTGGGGCTGATGCGGCGCCTGGGCCGCGTGGGGCCGGCCGCCGGACCCTGAGGAGACGCTGTGCTCGATCATGCCGCCCGCCCCGGACTGGCCTTGTCCCTGGCCAGCTACAACATCCATCGCTGCTTCGGCACCGATGGGCGCTATGCGCCCGAGCGCACGGTGGAGGTGCTGGAAGCGCTGGACGCCGACATCGTCGGGCTGCAGGAGGTGGACATGCGGCTGCTGGTGGACGGCCGCGCCCAGCTCGACTACCTGGCGGCGACGCTGGGCATGCATGCCGTCGACGGCCCCAACATCAAGGGCCGCCGGGGCAAGTTCGGCAACGCGCTGCTGACCCGCTGGCCGGTGGCCTCGGTGCAGCGGGTCGACCTCACCATCCGGCACTTCGAGCCGCGCGGAGCCATCATCGCCGAGATCGAGATCGAGGGGCGGCCGATGCGGGTGGTGGTCACCCATCTCGGCCTCAATCCGCGGGAACGCCGCCATCAGGTCGGCCGCCTGATGCTGGCCCTCGAGCCGGGCGGGGCGGACCGGCCCACCATCGTCATGGGCGACTTCAACGAATGGAAGCCGACGCGCGGGCCGCTGCGCCATCTCGACCGCCGTTTCGGCACCTCGCTGAGACCCCGCACCTTCCCGTCGCGGCTGCCGTTCCTGCCGTTGGACCGCATCTGGGTATGGCCCGAGGACGGGCTGAAGCGTCTGGCGGTCTACGCCACGCCGCTGTCGCGCATCACCTCGGACCACCTGCCCTTGAGGGCGGATGTGGCCTGGGATGCCCATGAGCTGCCGGGCGGCTGGCGCGACAGCATTCCTATCACCAACGTGTGATGGCCGGGCGCCCAGGCAAACCGGCCGTTTCACGGAATTCGGCGCGATTGAAACCGGCCCGGCGATAATTAAATACCCGGCGTGGCACGAAAACTGATGACATGGCTCATCTTCAGTACACAGGGGTTAAAAAACATATCTGAAGGTCGTACCTCCAACACTGTACCGACTGAGTGGTAAATCCCAAAAGAAAGGTTATAGGACGGCCTCGTTCTCTTTATACATGGAGCGGTCGCCGAAGCCTTTTGAGAGGCAGTGGAAATGATAGTGCTTATTGCCGACGACCACGCCTTGTTCCGCTATGGCATCTCGCTCGCGCTTGAGGGCCTGTACGGCAAGGACGTGACCATCCTGCAGGCGAGCAGTGCCGAGGAAACCCGGCGCATCGCCCAAGAGGCCAAGGGGCTGGACCTCATTCTTCTCGACCTGATGATGCCGGGGCTGAACGGCATCTCGGATCTCAAGAAGTTCATCGACACGCTGCCGCCGGTTCCGGTGGTGATCGTTTCGGGGTCCCGCCAGCGCTCCACCATCCGGTCCGCCATCGAATGCGGCGCCCGGGGGTATGTGCTGAAATCGTCCAACGGCGAGATTTTGAAGCATGTGCTGCCGTTGGTGCTTTCGGGTGAACTCTACGTGCCGGCCCAGGCGGTCGCCAACGAGGAGGCGGCCGAAGGCTACGAGGGATCGCCGCTGGACGAGGCCGGGGACTTCAATCCCGACTTCAAGTCGCTGACCCCGCGCGAGACCCAGGTGCTCAAGCTGCTGACCCTGGGCTATTCCAACAAGGAGATCGCGCGCTCGCTGGGGATGCTCGAGGGGACCGTCAAGGTCCACGTCAAGTCGATCATGAAGAAGCTGGGGGTCAACAACCGCACCCAGGCGGCCATCGCCGCCAACCGCAGCTTCACCCGGCAGTCCCCGGTCAACATGTAGCGGCACTCCGCTCCCCCGGTGACAAGCCGCCCGGATCGGCGCATCCTGGCGGCGGAACTGCCGAGGGGGGGAACATGAGCGACGCCGGAACGTGTCTGAAGGTGAAGGTGGCGGGGCCGGTCGCCACCGTGACCCTGGCCCGGCCCGAGGTGCGCAACGCGCTCGACGAAACCCTCATCGGCACCCTCGCCCAGGCCTTCCAGAAGCTGGGCGTGGCCGAGGTGGTGCGGGTGGTGGTGCTGGAGGGCGAGGGCAAGGATTTCTGCGCCGGCGCCGACGTCACCTGGATGCGCCGGGCCGCCCAGCTGCCGCACGAGGACAATCTGCGCGACGCCATGCAGCTGGCGGTGATGGCCGATGCCGTCGATCGCTGCCCCAAGCCGGTGATCGGTATCGTCCACGGCGCCGTGCTGGGCGGCGGCGCCGGGCTGGCCGCCGCCTGCGACGTGGTGCTGGCGTCCGAGGATTCGTTCTTCTCGCTGCCCGAGGTGCGCCTGGGCCTCGAACCCGGATTGATGGGCCGCCAGCTGGTGGACGCCATCGGCCTGCGCGCGGCCCGGCGCTACTGCCTGACCGGCGAGCGTTTCGATGCCCGCGAGGCCGCCCGCCTCGGCCTGGTGCATGCGGTGATCGCCGCTGACCGCCTGGCCGAAGCCCGCGACCGGGTGGTCGAGGCCTGCCTGAAGGGCGCGCCGGGGGCGCAGGCGGCGACCAAGGAGCTGCTGCGGGTGCTGGCCGACGCCGAGGCGGGCCCCGATCTGATGCGCCTGACCGCCCAGCGCCTGGCCGACCAGCGCGCCGGCGCCGAGGGCCGCGAGGGCCTGGACGCCTTCGTCGAGAAGCGCAAGCCGGCGTGGCAGTGGTGATTTCAGAGCGTCGTCCCCGCGTCGGCGGGAGCGACGACGGTTCCGTATCGGAGGTCTCCACATGCTTGCCGAATGTCTCGCCGGCATCCGGGTTCTGGACCTGTCGCAGTACATTCCCGGCCCCTTCGCCACCCAGTGGCTGTCCGACCTGGGCGCCGAGGTGGTCAAGGTCGAGCCGCCGGCGGGCGATCCCATGGCGACCATGGGGCCGCTGGACGGCGACGGCACCTCGGTGTTCTACAAGCTGGCCAACCGCAACAAGGCGGTGGTGACCATCGACCTCAAGGACGAGGACGGCCGGCGGGTGTTCACCAAGATGCTGGCCGCCGCCGACGTGCTGGTCGAGGCCTACCGCCCCGGCGTGCTGGCCCGCCTGGGTTTCGGCCCCGAAACGGTGGGCAAGCTCAATCCCCGCCTGATCCATTGCTCGCTGTCCGGCTACGGCCAGGACGGCCCCCATGCGGCGGTGGCCGGGCACGACCTCACCTATGTGGCGCTGACCGGCGGGCTGTGGGCCAGCGGCACCGGCGAGCGCCCGGTGATGACCTTTCCGCCGCTGGCCGACCATGCCGGCGCCGCCATGGTGGTGGTGGCGGTGCTGGCGGCGCTGGTGCGGCGCGGCACCACCGGCAAGGGCGGCCAGGTCGATGTCAGCCTGTCCGAGGCGGCGCTGGCCTGGATGGGCGGGGTGCTGACCCAGGCCCGACGGTTCGGGGACGGCGGGCGCGAGGACGCCATCATCAACGGCGGCGCCGCCTGCTACCGCGTCTATCGCACCCGGGACGGCCGCTTCGTCGCCCTGGCGGCGCTGGAGGACAAGTTCTGGCGGCGCTTCTGCGCGGCGGTGGAGCGGCCCGACTGGATCGGCCGCCAGTCCGATCCAATGCCGCAGGCGGCGCTGATCGCCGAGCTGGAGGCGCTGTTCGCCGGCCGCGACCGCGAGTCCTGGACGGCGCTGCTGGCCCCCGTGGATTGCTGTTTCGAGCCGGTGCTGGAACCGGCCGAGGTCGCCCACCATCCGCAATGGAAGGCGCGCGGGCTGGTGCAGGCCGGCATCGACAGGGACGACGTGGTCGAGGTGCTGCTGCCGGTGCTGCTGGACGGCGCCCGCGCCCTGCACCGGCGCCCGTTCAAGCGCTGCTCGCCCGAGGAGGTGCTGGCCGGATGGCGCTAGACCCGCTGCCCGTCCATGGCGGCGACCTCGCCGCCGCCGAGGCGCGCTGGGGACGGCCGCACGCCGGCTGGCTCGACCTCTCGACCGGCATCAATCCGTGGCCCTATCCGCTGCCCGCCCTTTCGCCCGAGGCCTGGACCCGGCTGCCCGGCGCCGCCGCCGAGGCGGGGCTGCGCGACGCGGCGGCCCGCCATTACGGCTGCGACCCGGGCCAGGTGCTGGCGGCGCCCGGCACCGGCGCCCTGATCCGGGCGCTGCCCCGCTGCCTGCCCGCCGGCACGGTGGCGGTGGTGGGGCCGACCTACGGCGAGCACGCCCCGGCCTGGACCGCCGCCGGCCATGCGGTGCGCGAGGTGACGGGCCTGGAGCAGGCCGAGGGCGCCGACGTGGCGCTGGTGGTCAATCCCAACAATCCCGACGGCCGCAGGGTGGCGCCGGCCATGCTGACGGCGCGGGCCGGCTTCACCCTGGTGGACGAGGCGTTCGGCGAGGTGGCGCCGGAGCTGTCGGTGGCCGGCCGGGTCGGCCCCCGTCTGGCGGTGCTGCGCTCGTTCGGCAAGTTCTACGGCCTGGCCGGCCTGCGCCTCGGTTTCCTGATCGCCGATCCGGCGGTGATCGCCGCCGTGGCGGCGCAGCTGGGGCCGTGGCCGGTGTCCGGGCCGGCGCTGGCGGTGGGGACCAAAGCCCTGTCGGACCAGTCCTGGGCCGATTCCATGCGGCCGCGCCTGGAGGCCCGGGCGGCGGCCCTGGACGGCGTGCTGGCGGCGGCGGGGCTGCGCGTGGTGGGCGGCACCGGCCTGTTCCGGCTGGCCGCCCACGACCATGCCGCCGCCCTCTACGATTGCCTGGGCCGTGCCGGCATCCTGGTCCGCGCCTTTCCCGCCCGCCCGACCCTGCTGCGCTTCGGCCTGCCGGGGGATGAGGGCGGGCTGGAGCGGCTGGCTGGCGCCCTCACTCCGCCGCCGCCCTGAGCAGGTCGGCCAGTTCCGCCTTCAGCCGTCGCGGGTCCAGCGGCTTGCGCAGCACCCGGATGCCGGCGCCGCTGTCGGGGGCCTCGGTGTCGCCGGTGAACAGCAGGGCGGGGGCCTCGACCCCGGTGTGGCGGCGGATGGCATCGACGGCGCCGATGCCGCCGCCGTACTCGCCCAGGCGCAGGTCGGCGAGGATCACGTCGGGCCGGGCGCCGGCGCCGTCGAGGGCCGCCAGCGCCTCGCCGGCACTGGCGGCGATCACCGCGCGGCAGCCCCAGTCGTCCAGGATCAGCCGCAGGCCGAGCTGGATGTCGGGATCGTCATCGACCACCACCACCGTCCGCCCGGCCAGCACGGGGGCGCTTTCCTCCTCGCCGTCGCCGTCCTGCGCCGCCGGCAGGGCGTCCTCGGCCAGTGGAATGTCGATGCAGAAGCACGAGCCTCGCCCCACCACCGATTGCACGTCGATGCGGTGGTTCAGCAGCCGGGCCAGGCGCTGCACGATGGCCAGCCCCAGACCGGAGCCGCCGCCCGGCCCGGCCGCCGGGGAACCGAGCTGGCGGAATTCACGGAAGATCTCGAGGCGGCGGTGGTCGGGGATGCCGGGGCCGGTGTCCACCACCGCCACCCGGGCTTGGGCGCCGCGGCGGAACACCCCCAGCAGCACGGTGCCCTCGCGGGTGTAGCGGATGGCGTTGGTGAGCAGGTTCGACAGGATGCGCGCCAGCACGCCGGGGTCGCTGCGGACCGCCAGGCTGGTGGGCACCACCCGCAGGGTCAGGCCGGCGGCGGCGGCCTGGGGCGCGAACGAGGTCTCCAGGCGTTCGAAGACGTCGTTCAGCATGAACACCCGGACCTCCGCGCGCAATACGCCGGCATCCTGCTTGGACAGGTCGAGCAGGGAGTTGAACATGGATTCCATGTCCCGCAGCGAGGCCTCGAGCGACTGCAGGACCGACCTGCCCTGCGCATCGGCGACGTGGTGGTCGAGGGCGGCGGCGAACAGGGCCATGGCCTGCAACGGCTGGCGCAGGTCGTGGCTGGCGGCGGCGAGGAAGCGCGAGCGGGCGCGGATGTCGCGCTCGGCGTCCTCGTTGGCTTCCACCAGCTGGCGTTCCTTCTCCTTGATCCGGGTGACGTCCTGGAACACCACCACGAAGCGGGTCTCGCCGTGGATGGCGAAGGGCGCGGCCGAGGCCAGGATCCACAACGGCTGGCCGTCGCGCCGCCGCGCCCGCATCTCGATCCGCTCGGCAAAGCCGTGCAGCTCCAGCGCGCGGCACAGCGGATCGTCGCTGCGCGGCACCGCGGACGAGAATTCGTCGATGCTGCTGCCGGCCAGGGTTCCGGGCTCCGCCGCCAGGGCCTGATGCGCCGCCGGATTGGCGTCGATGATGCGCTCGTCCATGCCGACCGTCAGCGTCGGCAGCGGAATCGCCGAGGTGAAGGCGCGCAGGCGCTGCTCGCTCTCGCGCAGCAAATCCTCGGCCCGGCGTCGCGCGGTGACGTCGGTGAGCGTTCCGACGAAGGCGATGACGGCGCCGTGTTCGTCCCGGACCGGGCGGATGTCGACCAGCATCCAGAAGCTTTCGCCCGATTTGCGGTAGTTCAGCAGCTCGGCGCTGGCGGCGCGGCCCTCGGCGATGGCGGTGCGCAGGGCGGCGGCGACGTCGCGGTTGGTGCCCGGCCCCTGCAGCAGGCGGAGATTGCGGCCTTCCAGTTCCGCCACCGGGTAGCCGGTGATGTCGGCCATGGCCCGGTTGGCATAGAGGACGGGATGATCGGCGCGGTGCGGATCGGTCACGACGATGCCGACGGGTGCGGCGTCGAGGGCGCGGCGGAGGAGCTCGGAGAGGTGGGGCGGCATGGCATCTCTGGCTGCATTGGACATCGCCTGACGGGGATCATAGTCCACTGCTCAGCTGTTGGTGTGACGCATGCGGCTAGTGGCATCAAAGTATTTGTTCCAGTTGGATATGAAGAATACCGTTCGGCAACCGCAGAATGCCATAATCCGTCCGCGCACCAATTCAGCAAATAGTCATACCACCGGTGAGCCGTCTTACAATCGGCATGGACAGTGTATAAATTCCGTCCGTATTTTCGCCTCCGGTCTGTATGTCCAAGGGCTTTGCGGGTCGCCCAGCAACGAACAAAACACCGCCGGGAGGAACACCATGCCGCACAGCAGGGAACGCGTAGCCGAAAGCCGTCCAATCCGCCGGGCCGGACCCGCCGGGGCGGAACCCGACGTCCGGACGGCGGTGTTGCTGTCCCTGATCGACAGGCTCGACCTGTGTTCATTCCTGTGCGAGCCGGACTGCCGTGACCGCCTGCGGGTGGTCCTGGACACCCTTTCCGACGAGGAATTCGACCGCTTCGAGCGCCGCTACACCAGCCGCTACAGCGTCAACCAGGGAGACCGTCCCATGGCCCAGGCGAAGACGAGCGAATGCGCCCACTCCCAACGGAGGGTGCAATGAGCGATCCCGGCATGAGTTCCGCCCACGGGGCGACGCCGCCGCAGGTGGCCCTGGCGGTGGAGGACACCCACATGGTGAGCGAGATCGTCGGGCGCTTCGAGCCCGGTGAACGCCACGACGTCAAGGTCCTCGACGACCCCCGGAGCCTGATCGAGCATCCCGACGAATCGCCCGGCGAGGTCACCATCATCTCGTTCCCGGTGATGCGCCAGCTGGCCAAGTTCCATCGCGACGAACTGGCCGAGTTCTGCCGCAACAACAAGGCGGTGCTGCTGATCCGCAGCCCGGAATTCCTGGATTCCATCGGCTTCCTGGAATTCGTCGACGGCGTCATCTTCGCCGATGCCACCATGCAGAGGGTGCGCGAGATCCTGCAGCTGTCCAAGTCCGGCTATTCCATCCTGCCCTCGGCGGCGGTGATGGACATCGTCACCGACCGGCTGCGCTGCGACACCCTGGGCCGGCTGTCGCCGGTCGAGCTGTCGATCCTGGATCAGGTGCGGCTGGCCAAGACCAACCGCGCCATCGCCCGCTCGCTCGGGCTCACCGAGGCCAACGTCAAGACCAAGGTCCGCGCCATCCTGAAGGCGCTGAAGTTCCAGAACCGCACCGAGGCGGCGGTGTTCGCCGCCCGCCAGAACGAACTGATCCGCCAGGCCATAGCGCGAAAGGGCAAGGAAAAGGGAGTGGACCCCGAAGATAAGGTGTTGCCCCACTGACCGCCGGCCGGCGAGCGGCCTAGATGCATGCGCGGTCATGAACCGTCCGGGAGATGCCTGATGGATGCCAAGTTTCTTGTTGCCGGCGCGGCGCTGCTGGCTCTGGCCCAACCGGCCGCGGCGCAATGGAACGACCGGCCCTGGTCCTATGGCGGCGGCGGCGCCGGCATGAGCACCGCCGCCCGCCAGGCGATCATGGATGCCGAGTTGTTCGGCTCGCGGCCGCGCAATCTGGTGCGCTCCGGCGACGGCCAGCTGCTGCGGGTGATCGAGCGCGACAACCAGGCATTCCTGGCCGAACGCGAACCCAACGTGCTGGCCGGCCCGTCATCCGCGGTACCCCTTGCCGGGCTGCGGTTCGGCGTCGGCGGAGTCGGCGGTTCGGCGGCCATCGATTCATGGACCGCCATGGTCGATACCCTCAAGCCGTTGCAGTGAACCCTTGCCCCTCCCCGCGAGGGGAGGGGAGAAGGCTTCCTACACATTCACCTCCACCGCCGGATTGCCGGCGGCGCCACGCCGCGGCGTCATCGGGGCGTTGTCCGCCGACAGGCCGTTGTTCAGCGCCCAGATGGCCGCCTGGGTGCGGTTGGCGGCGTTGATCTTCTTCAGCACGCCCTTCAGGTGCACCTTCACCGTCGCCTCGGTGATGGACAGCTTCTTGGCGATCACCTTGTTGGGGTGGCCGTTGAGCAGGCAGCGCAGGATCTGGATCTCGCGCTCGGACAGGCCCTCCAGGTCGGGCGAGGCGGCGGCCGGGCGGTGGGTATCGACCTGGCCCGAGATCAGCATCGCCGCCAGCCGGGTGGGAAACACCTTCTCGCCCAGCAGGACCAGCTTCAGCGACTGCTTCAGCGCGTCGGGCGAAATGTTCTTCAGCAGGTAGGCGTCGGCCCCGGCCTCGAAGCAGCGGGCCAGGTTGTGGATGTTGCGGGTGCTGGCGGCCAGCACCACCAGCTTGAGGTCGGCGTGTTTCTCGCGCATCTGCTGCAGCACCGAAATGTCCTCGGCGCTGGCGTCGAATTCCACCAGGGCGATCCGTGGCTTCAATCCGCCTTCCAGCTTCTGCATCCCCTCGGTCATGCTGTCGGCCTCCTCGGCGATGACGAAGGACGAACCGTCGAGAAGCCTTTTCAGCCCTTCGCGGAACAGCTTGTTGGCATCAATCAGAAGCATATCGACGTTCTGCATGTTTCGGTCCCCATCGGTTGGAAGCCGGCGCGTAGACGGCATGACGCGTCGCGGTATTCACGCGAAAGGCAGTGCGGTGTGCCGCCGGTGTCATCTTCTGACGCGAGTTTTATCCGATGGGGCGCCCCGGCTCCCACCTTCTGAACGAGGTAGCGCGACGTGCATTTTCGGTAGCCGCGCCCCGTTCGCGCGGCGCCCTACCGAATACGAGGGGGGAAGGCCGCGGGGAATTCGGGTGCAAAGCCGCAGGGCGGCAGTACGCAAAGCCGCGGAGCGGCTGGGCGGAAGCAGGCCGAGAAGGGGGGAGTGGGGCGAGTGATCGGATTCGAACCGACGACATCCAGGACCACAACCTGGCGCTCTAACCAACTGAGCTACACCCGCCACCGGGAGGCCGCATGTGTACCGAAACCGCGGCCACGCCGTCAAGACCCGATCTTCCCTACCCCTTGGGCCAGTGCCGCGCCATCCCCCGCGGGTGAAGCGCGAGTGGTGTGTTTTTCGCTATGGTTCGGAAATGCGGGAGAGAGCGGATGAACCGCCCCCCCAGGCCCAGGGAGGCGCAGCCGTGTCCAGGAACCATCCCATCATCGCCCTGACCGGGGCGTCCGGCGCCGGCCGCGAGTCGGTCCGTGACGTCTTCAACCGCGTGCTGGTGCGAGAAGGGTTGACCGCCGCCTACGTCGCCGGCGAAAGCTTCCACCGCCACAACCGGGCCGAATTCAAGCAGGCCTCGGCCGCGGCCCTGGCCGAGGGCAACCGCCACTTCAGCCATTTCGGCCCCGACGCCAACCTGTTCGACGAGCAGGAGAAGCTGTATCAGTCCTACGGCGCCAACGGCACCGGGACGCGCCGCTTCTACCTGCATTCGGCCGAGGACGGCGCCCGCTGGGGCTATCCCGAGGCCAAGGCCGGCGAGTTCACCCCGTGGGAGGACCTGCCGCCCGCCACCGACCTGCTGCTCTACGAGGGCCTGCACGGGGCGGTGCGCGGCGACGGCTTCGACCTCGGCCGCCACGTCGATCTGAAGATCGGTGTGGTGCCGATCATCAATCTCGAATGGATCCAGAAGGTCCACCGCGACACCGGCAAGCGCGGCTATTCGACCGAGGCGGTGACCGCCAACATCCTCGACCGCATGTACGACTACGTTCACTACATCCTGCCGCAGTTCAAGCATTCGGACATCAACTTCCAGCACGTGCCGGTGGTCGATACCTCGGACCCCTTCATCGCCCGCGACATTCCCACCCTGGACGAGCGCGTGGTGGTCATCCGCTTCCGCAAGCCCGAGGACCTGGGCGTCGACTTCCCCTGGCTGATGGACAAGATCCAGAACGCGTGGATGAGCCGGCGCAACTCCATCGTCGTCCCCGGCGGCAAGGTCGACCTGGCCATCGAGCTGATCTTCACCCCCATCCTGCGCCGCATGATGGAGAACCGGGCGAGGAAGGCGGCGTAGGGGGCGCGCGCTTTCCCCCTTCTCCGTCATGCCCGGGCTTGACCCCCTTCTGTCCGGTTTATTTTTCGGAGAGCCTTCGGGAGCCCTTGGTGTCGGCCGCGTCCAGGGTGATGTTGGCGGAAGCGGACAGATTACCCTCGCCCGCCTGCGGGAGAGGGAGGGACCCGTCGCGCCAGCGACGGGAGGGAGAGGGCGCGCGCCGTCAGGTGCGCTTCGCGACAGCGAAAACCTCTGCGTTTTCAGGTCTTGGGCGCGTGGACACGCGCCGCCCTCACCCCGGCTCGCTGACGCTCGCCCCCCTCTCCCGCAGGCGGGCGAGGGGGCAATTGCCAGCCGAGAATTAAACCGGACAGCCGTGGGCTTGACCCGGGCATCTACCGTGGGCCCGCCCGGACGCCCTATGAAACAATGAGTTAGGCCGCGCCACGTGGATCGCCGGGTCAAGCCCGGCGATGACGAGTGAGGGGACGCGTATTCGAGTTCCGTCCCACGGAGGGCCATGGACGCTGGACGTTTCCGCCGCGTCCAGGCCCTCGCCGAATTTTACCCGAACACCCGACCCAGCCGCGCCAGCGCCTCGTCGATCATCGCGTCGGTCTTGGCGAAGCAGAAGCGGACCAGGTGGGTGGGCGGAGCGGAATCGTAGAAGGCGCTGACCGGAATGGCGGCGACGCCGGCCTCCTCGATCAGGCGGGTGCAGAAGGCGCGGTCGTCGCCGCCGCCGCTCAAGGGGCGGATGTCGGCCGACAGGAAATAGCTGCCCGCCGTCTCCAGCACGCCGAAGCCCAGCCGCGCCAGCCCGGCCGACAGGCGGTCGCGGCGGGCCTGCAGCACGCCGGCCAGGCCTTGGTAATAGTCGCGCTGGTGCTCCAGCCCCCACGCCACCGCCCGTTGCAGCGCCGGTGCGGTGGTGAAGGTGAGGTACTGGTGCGCCTTGGCGATGGGGGTCAGCAGGGCCGGTTCGGCCACCACCCATCCCACCTTCCACCCGGTGAGCGAGAACACCTTGCCGGCCGAGCCGATCTTGGCGCAGCGCGCCGCCATGCCCGGCAGTCCCGCCAGGCCCAGGTGGCGGCGGTCCCCGTAGACCAGGTGCTCGTAGACCTCGTCGCAGACGGCCACCGCGTCGTGGGCCTCCATCAGGCCGGCGAGGAAGCTCAGCTCGTCTTCCTCCCATACCTTGCCGCAGGGGTTGCCCGGGCTGTTCAGCACCACCACCCGGGTGCGCGGGCCGAAGGCGGCCGCCAGGGCCTGGCGCGGCAGCGACCAGTGCGGCGGCTCCAGGCGCACCAGCCTGGGCACGCCGCCGGCGCGGCGGATGATGGGGAGGTAGGAATCGTAGAGCGGCTCGAACAGCACCACTTCGTCGCCCGGCTCGATCAGCGCGAACAGGCAGGCGGCCAGCGCCTCGGTGGCGCCCGAGGTGACCATCACCGCCTCGGGCACCGCCTCCGCCCCGTTGGCGCGGCCCCAGTGCGCGGCCTCGTGGGCGGCGATGGCGGCGCGCAGCTCGGGGAGTCCCATCATCGACGGGTATTGGTGCGGCCCCTCGGCGGCGGCGGCGGCCAGGCGTTCGATCAGCGCCGGCGGCTCCAGCCCCTCGGGGAAGCCCTGGCCGAGATTGACGGCGCCGTGGGCCTGGGCCAGGCGCGACATGGTCTCGAAAATGGTGGTGCCGCAGGCGGCGAAGACGGAATTGGCCATGCCCAACCAATAGCACAGGCCGAACGGCTTGCCGATGGCCCATGGCCATGCCCAAGGATTAGGCGCAACTGCCCGAATCAAAGGCAGTTTTTCAAGGCCTTGCGCCGATGTTCACGCAGTTTTCCCGATGGCCGAACTGGCACGAGGCGTGCTAAATGAGGACCCGCGCACGGCGCTGGTCCCACGCTTTTTCGAGAGACGCGGTTCATGAAGAAGATCGAAGCCATCATCAAGCCCTTCAAGCTCGATGAGGTGAAGGAGGCCCTGCACGAGGTCGGCCTCCAGGGCCTCACGGTGACCGAGGCCAAGGGCTTCGGCCGGCAGAAGGGCCATACCGAGCTGTATCGCGGCGCCGAGTACGTGGTCGACTTCCTGCCCAAGGTGAAGATCGAGCTGGTGATCGAGGATGCCCTCGTCGAGCGCGCGGTCGAAGCCATCCAGCAGGCCGCCCACACCGGACGCATCGGCGACGGCAAGATCTTCATCTCCACCGTCGAGGAGGCGATCCGCATCCGCACCGGTGAACGGGGCAGCGACGCCATCTGAGGGCGGCGCACCTTTTCCTTTTCTTCCTCCCTTTTCCTTTTTCCACTCGCAAACAGGAACTTTGACCATGGCCGACGACGTCAAGAAAGTCCTCGATATGATCAAGGAGCACGACGTTAAGTACGTCGACTTCCGCTTCACCGATCCGCGCGGCAAGTGGCAGCACACTGCCCAGCACGTCTCCACCATCGACGAGGGCATGCTGACCGAAGGCATCATGTTCGACGGCTCCTCGATCGCCGGCTGGAAGTCCATCGACCAGTCCGACATGATCCTGATGCCGGACTGCTCCTCCGCCGTCATGGACCCCTTCGCCGCCCAGGGCCAGATGATCATCACCTGCGACATCGTCGAGCCGGCCACCGGCCAGCTCTACGACCGCGACCCGCGCGCCGTGGCCAAGCGGGCCGAGCGCTATGTGGTCGAGTCGGGCGTCGGCGACACCGCCTTCTTCGGCCCCGAGGCCGAGTTCTTCGTGTTCGACGACGTCAAGATTTCGTGCGGCATGAACAAGGGCTACTACGAGCTGTCGGCCGAGGACGGCCCGGAATCGTCGGGCAAGGACTTCGCCGAGGGCAATCTGGGCCACCGCCCGGGCGTCAAGGGCGGCTACTTCCCGGTGCCGCCGGTGGACGGCCACGTCGACATGCGCGCCGAGATGCTGACCATCATGGGCGAGATGGGCCTGCCCATCGAGAAGCACCACCACGAGGTCGCCTCCTCGCAGCATGAGCTGGGCTGCAAGTTCCAGACCATGGTCAAGGCCGCCGATTCCATGCAGATCTACAAGTACGTGGTCCACAACGTGGCCGCGTCCTACGGCAAGTCGGCCACCTTCATGCCGAAGCCCATCTACGGCGACAACGGTTCGGGCATGCACGTCCACCAGTCGATCTGGAAGTCGGGCAAGCCGCTGTTCGCCGGTTCGGGCTATGCCGACCTGTCGGACACCGCGCTGTACTACATCGGCGGCATCATCAAGCACGCCAAGGCGCTGAACGCCTTCACCAACCCGCTGACCAACAGCTACAAGCGCCTGATCCCCGGCTTCGAGGCTCCGGTGCTGCTGGCCTACTCGGCCCGCAACCGCTCGGCCTCCTGCCGCATCCCGTACGCGACCAGCCCCAAGGCCAAGCGCGTCGAGATCCGCTTCCCCGATCCGGGCGCCAATCCGTACCTGGCCTTCGCCGCCATGCTGATGGCCGGCCTGGACGGCATCGCCAACAAGATCCATCCCGGCGATCCCATGGACAAGAACCTCTACGACCTGCCGCCGGAAGAGCTGAAGGCGGTCCCGACCGTGTGCGGTTCGCTGCGCGAGGCCCTCGAGGCCCTGAAGGCCGACAGCGACTTCCTGTGCAAGGGCGACGTGTTCTCGAAGGACTTCATCGAGAGCTACATCGAGCTCAAGATGGAAGAAGTCTATCGCTTCGAGCACACCCCGCATCCGGTCGAGTTCCAGATGTACTACTCGGTCTAAGACCGACCGCATCAGGTTCAAACCAGCAAGCCCCCGCCGGGTCACCGGCGGGGGTTTCGTTTTTCCGCGCCCGGGCGTATAGCTGTGCGTTGTCGGGAGGTTCGGGACGTGGCTGACGCGGACGACAGTGACGGCGGGCAGGACGAGCGCCCGCGCATCGACCATGGGGCGCAATGCCGCAAGGTCTCGGGCGTCGCCGTCCGGGTCCTGCTCGACCTGCTGCGCGAGCTGGCGGTGGACGGCAAGGTGGCGCTGGCCGATGCCGAGCGGGTGGCCGAGGCGGTGCTGGGCAGCGAGGGTCCCATCGCCACCGTCTACCGCAACACCGGCCTGGGCTGCGAGGCCGCCTTCAGCCGCGTCGCCATCGAGCGCCAGCGCCACGACGCGCTGGGGCGCCTGATCGCCGAGCCGCTGGAGCCGCTGCTCGACGTTCCCACCGGCATCGAGCGGCGCCGGCTGGGCCAGCTGTTCCTGGCCATCCGCATGATGCTGGGCGAAGAGGAATACGAAGCCTTGCGCGTCCGTGCCGCCGAGATGGCGAAGCGCCACCGCGAGGCCGGCATGGTCGATTGGCCGGCCTTCCATGGCGATCCCGAGGCCGCCCTGGTCCGCGAGCACGTGCTGGTCGGCATCGCCCGCAGCTTCAAGCGCTTCGATGCCCGCCGCGACTGGTTCCTGGTGGTGCTGAACGCGACGCCGTCGGCGGTCTCGCTGGGCTCCACCGCCTTCACCCCGCTGCCGCCCGAGGAACGGGCCAAGCTGGCCTTCACCGAGGGCCACATGGCCCGCGTGCTCGACGCCCTGTTCGCCGCATTGCGCATCGACACCTTCGATTCGACCCGCCTCAGGGAGTTCAGCAAGCGCTGGAACATGGCGCCCGAGAAGATGCTCAACCCCTTCTTCCTGGAACTCGCCCGCCTCGCCATGCAGGCGAAGTAGGGGGGCGGGTCAGCCTCCCTCGGCCCCGCACGAGCACGACGACGAGGCCTGGACATCGGGGCAGGGATGGTCGCCAAAGGCGCAGAACACGCAGCAGCCGCCCGCCGGAGTGACCATGGCGGCACCACAGGCGGGGCAGTCCAGCCGCCACAGCGACCCCGGCATCTCGACCCGGCGGCGGGCGCCGCAGGCCGGGCAGGTGATTGTGCATTCGGTGAACCAGATCATGGCCCTATCCTACCCCGCCGCCAGCCCCGCCGCCGCCGCAAAATCCCTTTGCAGCCCAAGGCGGATGGCGCTATAAGGGCCGCTCTCAGGCGACCGGAGTGTAGCTCAGCCTGGTAGAGCACTGTCTTCGGGAGGCAGGGGCCGGAGGTTCGAATCCTCTCACTCCGACCATCTTCTGGTACGAAAGCCCGTCGAGCCGCAAGGCTTGACGGGTTTTTCGTTTGTGCGGGGTGGGTTCGAAGGGGGGGGCGAGCCGGCACTCAATTCGACGGTCCGCCTTCCCGCCCCCGTCTCCCGAACCCGCCTTTAAGGAACCGGCCCTTTTCAGGACTGATTCGCGCGCAAGGTGGGCATCCAATGAGTTGAGTGTGACGCTGGAAACCGGCCATTGGGGCGGCAGGCTGGGGATCAGGAGCAGGCGGTCAATTTAGTGCAGCGTCACCGTAATCCCAAGGAATTGGCGCGTGGCGAGGCCGGGGAGATGTGGAGGATGGCATCCGCAATCATGGAGCAGGCCCCGGAACTGGCCCTCGACCTGCCGGACCTGATGGTGGCGGAGAACGGCAAGAAGCGTCCCAACCAGGGATTGCTGACCGCCTTTGGCTTCATGCTGGGACAGGGCATCGAGGTCCTGCGCTATGGACTGGATCGCGCCTCGCCCGATGCCGCCGCCACCGTGGCGGAACTGGAGCGGCGCCTGCTTGAGATGGGGCGGGCGGGCAGGCTGGACCCCGCCTTGCTGCTGGTGGTGCTGCAACACTACGGCGCGGCCAAACTGCCGCCCGGGGACGGCCTGCGGGAATTGATGGCCGGGTTGATGGAGCGGGCGGAGGAATTCGGCCGGCAGCCGCAGCCCGGCGCGGGGCCTGGGGCGCACTTCGCCGACCTGGTGCGCGAGACCGGCGGCGATCCCTTCCTCATCCATGGAGAAATGGCCCGGTTCGGCCACGCTTTGCCTGAGGAGCACCGGACAGCCATGGCCCACGCGGGGCTGAATGCCGAGCAAGCGGCCATGCGCGAGGCCGGCATCGGCTGGCTGCTGGACGAAGGCGCCATGGTCCGCGCCGCCGCCCTGGATTCGCTGGCTGGTCTGGCGGAAAACGGTGCCATCAGCCCGGTGATGCTGCGCCGCCTGATCTTCCTGCGCAACTGGCTGCCGGAGGGCGAGCGCCCCGGCCTCGACGCGGTGGTCCAGACGTGCCGCCGCAAGGACGTGACCTGCGCGCCTCTTCCCCAGGCCACCATCGTGGACGTAGCGGCATCGGGGATCGACGGGGCTGGCGCCCAGAGTTTCTTCGTGCTGGTCAAGGAGGGGCGCAAGCACGCGGTGGCTTCGCTGCTGGTGAAGTTCGGCGCTGGCATTCCCGATGCCTGGGTCCAGCACGGCCTGAGCAAGCGGGAGGCGGATGCCTTCCTCATGCGCATCGAGCAAGAGGTGGAGCTGTTCGACGCCTCGGCTCCCCACCTCGCCGCCGTTTTGGCCCATTTTCTCGCCATCGGGCTGGAGGCTGGCAAGGCGCCGCCCTTCGGCCTGCTGGACTTCGTCGAGACGGCGGGGCTGTCGGCGGTCAATCCCGGGCGGGTGTCCGTTGACGGCCTGATCGGCTCGCTGCTGGAGGCGATTCCGCCGGCCCGTCGCAAGCCCGCCTCGGCCAACAAGGCGGTGAAGGCCAGTGCCCTGTGGGCCGAGGATTACGCCTTCACCGACCACTGGTTCGAGGACGATGAAGACGTCAACCAGGCACTATCGGCCAAGAAGCGCATGAGCGACGCCAAACGGATGGACCTGCTGCTGGCCGATATCCTGCCCGCCCGGCGGCTGCGCTGGGCCGAGATCATCGGCTGGACGGCAGCCCTGCTGCGTCAGGAGGAGGCCAACGAGGACTGGCCGGCCTTCGCCCTGGTTGCCGCCGAATTGCGGGGCGACCGTCCCCTGGCCGAAATCCCCGTCATGGCCCGCATCGCCTGGGCCAGCGTCGAGGCGTGGAAGCACCGGGGCGGAGGCAAGCGCGGTCAGGGCCGCTCATAGACCACCACGCCCTCGGTCAGAACGGTATGGGCGAAAGAGCCGATGGCGCGTGCCCGTTCCTTCAGCACGCCTTCCCGGCAGGGCAAAATATCGACCGGCTCGCGATAACCGGCGCGGGCGGAGTGGATCACCTTGACCGACATCATCTCGGGCGGTGCATCGTCGTCCAGTTCCGCCACGAGGTCGATGTCGCTGTCCTCGCGAGCATCGCCGCGCGCCCGGCTGCCGAACAGGATGACCCGGCGGGGGTGAAACACCGACACCTCCTGATTCAACAACCGATCCGGAACCGCACTCGCCGTTGCCATCATGCCCTCGCTGCTGCCCGGTACATCGACCGGCCCCACATCATGCCATCGGGCCGCGCGGGGTCATCTCTTTCCCTCCACGCCGGCCATCATGTGGAGGGAAGTCAGTGTGAAATACACATTTTTCAACAAGTCGCCTCCTCGACCGACTTGGCCCGGATGCAGTAATAGGTGCGCCGCCCCTTGCTTCCCGAGACCATGACCTGCCGGGTGGGGAGGTTGCGGCTGGTGGTGACGAGGTGACCGTGGTCGCGCATCCATGCCCCCAGGCAGACCGGGGAGACAGAATCACCAACCCAGCGCCGCAGTGTTTCCGGGCACACCACGAAATAGCGGCCATGGGCGAGGTCATCTATCGGCGTCGGGACATCGAAGCCTGGCTGGATGCCCAGATGGTCGAGGAAGTCCGCAAGCCCGGCCGCCCGACAAAGGCGGATCAGGTGGTGAGGCGGCGCATGCAGGAGAGCCTGGGAACCGCCCCTCGGTGACACCGTCCCAACCGTATCTTGGGGATTGACGTGGCCAGCCATTCCCAACCCATGGCGAATTGCCCATTCACACCTTGAGGCAGTGTATGAAATAACCTACATTATAGCGGTTTACGTCTATTAAGGCAGATATCTATGCGGCGCTCTATCCCGCTGGCGAGTGACGAAGCCGCCGCCGTCGAGGCTCTCGGCAAAAGGCTGAAGCTTGCACGACTGCGTCGAAACCTGACGCAGGCCGACGTGGCTGAACGTGCCGGCATCAGCCGCCTGACCTGCATCGACCTCGAAGCCGGCAAGCCAGGCGTCAGCATCGCCGCCTTGGTTCGTTACATGTCCGTGCTTGGCTACCCCGACAGGATCGCCGGACTACTGGAGGCCGACCCCATCGGAGAAGATCTCGAACAGGTCCATGGACGCAAGAGGGCTGGAGTTCGGCGCGATGTGGAAGATTTCTGAAGACGGACGCATTGACCGCTTGGTCGTCTACGTCACCGTGGACGGACAGCCCGTTCCCGTGGGCGCCATCACTGTCGAGGGCAAGGGGGCTGTCCGGCAGTCGCGCTTCGCCTATGCCCGCTCGTGGCTTGATGGCGGCTTCCCCATCTCCCCCATCCTGCCTCTCCGGGCCAAGGCCACGGTCAGCGCCCCCTACGAGCTTCCGTTGCCGTTCTACGACGCCGCCCCCGACGGTTGGGGTCGCAGCATCCTGACGGCGGCCTTCGCCCGACAGGTTTTCGGGATGGCTGAATTCCTCGCCGCCGCGGGCGATGACCGTACGGGCGATTTGAGATTCGGCCCCGCGCCCGAATCCGGTCCCATGCAGTGGGTTCCCCACGACGATCCGCTCTTTGCCCTTCCCGACGCTTCGGAAAGCCTTCAGGAACTCGTGGAAGCGGCAGAGGCTGTGGATGCCGGCGAAGCCACCGTGACCCATCTGCGCAAACTGTTCCGTTCCTCCGCCGACACGGGCGGCGCTCGGCCCAAGGCCCGTCTGCGCATCGATGGCGAGGAGTGGATCGCGAAGTTCCGGACCTGGGGAGACGCCTTCGACGACCCCAAAATCGAAACGGTCTGCCTGGACCTGGCCGACAAATGTGGGATCGACGTACCGCCTCATCGGCTGGTCGATGTCGCTGGGCGTTCGGTCCTTCTCGTGCAGCGGTTCGACCGGGAGGGCGATTCCAGGCTAGGATACATGAGCGCCGGAACGCTGGTGCAGGCTTCGCCCTCGACCTATCAGACCAACGTCACCTATGCCGACGTCGCCGCCAAGGCTCGTCGCTCCGGCATCGAGCCGTGCGAGGAATCCATCTTCCGGCGGATGCTGTTCAACGCCTTCATCCACAATACCGACGACCATCTGCGGAACCACGGCTTTCGCCGCATCGACGGCAAGTGGACACTGTCACCCGCCTTCGACCTGGTGCCGTGCAACCGACCGTCCCATGCCCTCGCCCCGGCGCGAGGCGTGGCGGCAATTCCCGACCCGGTGGCCATGCTCGACACCAGCGGCGCGTTCGGCCTGGACCGGGGCAAAGCCGTGGAGATCTATTCCGACCTCGTGGAGGGGCTGGCCAGTCTGCCCGAACTTCTTGATCGCCACGAAGTCAGCGCGAAGGACAGGGGTACGGTCGCCGGATTGATGCCGCTTGCCTTCAACCCGCCTGGCATCAAGACGCCGGCGCCTTAACGTTCGACGGTGACACCGTCTCCATCGGCCCAGGGCCGCCCACCCCATCAGGTTAATACCTACTCCAGCGAGCAAGAACTCGAACGACTTCGACAGCTATAGCTTAGCATCAGCGAGCTGCTGCGCCATCCAGGGTACATCCACCGATCTATCCTTGTAATATTCGAGAGTTGACATCGCGCTGCTAATCGCACTCTGCAATTCGACGGATTTTGGGTCGTGCGCCCCGACGCGAGATAGTGCAAGATCGGCAAAATCATCCCACCAAGGGTCCTCACTTCCTAGCTCACTCCGCATAAACCCCTCGATACCGTCGAGGTCGGCATTGATCTCATCCGGCCGCTTGCTGACCCGGTTGGCGAGGCCAGAACGATAAATGGCGAACGCGCGCTCAAGCTCGTCACAGGCAATTTCAGCACTGTCTCTGGTGACATGGCTGGGCAGACACGCGCGCAGCCGCTCCCGCTCCTCGGAAGAAAGCACCTTAACGAGAGAGGGATCGAGAGGATGCTGATGCCTCAGCACCTTCGTGCGGTTGGACGCCATGGCGGATACCCATACTAACTAAGGACCACCATCATCGTGCCACGCCCAACCGGCACGCGCAAATCGGCCATCACCGTCCGCGCATATCCGCGAACGATTTTTCCGTAAATTTTCCGTAGAGGCCGCTTTTGAAGGCAGCGCCTTGCGCTAAGCCCTTGAAATCATTGGAGCGGGTGAAGGGAATCGAACCCTCGTCGTAAGCTTGGGAAGCTTCTGCTCTGCCATTGAGCTACACCCGCGCCGGGGGCCAGAATATAAGGGGTCGGCGGGGGGGCTGGCAAGGGGCTCGGTTGGGGGGAGTTGGTGGGCCCGGCAGGATTCGAACCTGCAACCAGACCGTTATGAGCGGCCGGCTCTAACCGTTGAGCTACAGGCCCCACCGGAACGGGAAGATAGCGGAAGGGATGGGGGAGCGCGAGGGGACGAGTCCCCTCGCTGCTCTTTTTCGTCCTAGGTGTCGAGGAAGCTGCGCAGTTTCCGCGACCGGCTGGGGTGCTTCAGCTTGCGCAGGGCCTTGGCCTCGATCTGGCGGATGCGTTCGCGGGTGACGCTGAACTGCTGGCCGACCTCTTCCAGGGTGTGGTCGGTGTTCATGCCGATGCCGAAGCGCATGCGCAGCACGCGTTCCTCGCGCGGGGTCAGGCTGGCCAGCACGCGGGTGGTGGTCTCGCGCAGGTTGGCCTGGATGGCGGCATCCAGCGGCAGCACCGCGTTCTTGTCCTCGATGAAGTCGCCCAGGTGGCTGTCCTCCTCGTCGCCGATGGGGGTTTCCAGGCTGATGGGTTCCTTGGCGATCTTCAGGACCTTCCTGACCTTCTCCAGCGGCATGTTCAGCTTGTCGGCCAGTTCCTCGGGGGTCGGCTCGCGGCCGATCTCGTGCAGCATCTGGCGCGAGGTGCGGACCAGCTTGTTGATGGTCTCGATCATGTGCACCGGGATGCGGATGGTGCGGGCCTGGTCGGCGATGGAGCGGGTGATGGCCTGCCTGATCCACCAGGTGGCATAGGTGGAGAACTTGTAGCCGCGGCGGTATTCGAACTTGTCCACCGCCTTCATCAGGCCGATGTTGCCTTCCTGGATCAGGTCGAGGAATTGCAGGCCGCGGTTGGTGTATTTCTTGGCGATGGAGATGACCAGGCGCAGGTTGGCCTCGATCATTTCCTTCTTGGCCTTGCTCGCCTCGCGCTCGCCCCGCTGCACGGTCTGGACGATGCGGCGGAATTCGCTGATGGGCAGGCCGGCATCGGCCGAGACCACGGCGATGCGGCCGCGCAGATCGGCGACCTCGCGCCCGTGCTTCTCGGCGAAGTCCTTCCAGTGCTTGGACTTGGCGGCCACCGTCTCGGCCCAGTTGGGGTCGAGTTCGCTGCCGAAATAGGTGTCGAGGAAGTCCTGGCGCTTGACCCGGCAGGATTCGGCCAGACGCAGCAGGCGGCCCTCCATGCCCATCAGGCGCTTGTTGAGGCCGTTCATCTGCTCGACCAGATGCTCGATGCGGGCGTTGTTGAGGTGCACGCCGTCCATCAGGCGGACCATCTCGTGCTTCAGCTTGTCGTACTTCTTCTCGACGCTGGCCGAGACCGCTTCGCCCTTGGACAGGGTGGCGAGGCGGTCCTTCTGCACCTTCTCCAGCTTCTGGTGGGTGGCGGCGATGGCCTCGAAGGTCTCGAGCACCTGGGGCATCAGCTGGGCTTCCATGGCGGCCAGCGAGATGCCGGGATCCTCGGCGTCGCCTTCCTCCTCGCCCTCGCCCTCGGGTGCGCCGGGCTCCTCTTCCTCGCCCTCGCCCTCGGCGCGCTCGCCCTCGGCGGCGCCCTCCTCGGCATCGGGGCCGCGCTCCAGTTCCTCCTCGGACAATTCGCCGGCGCCGTAGGTGGCGTCGAGGTCGATGATGTCGCGCAGCAGCATGCGCCCGCCCTGCAGGGCGTCGTGCCATTCGACCACGGCGCGGATGGTCAGCGGACTTTCGCAGATGCCGCCGATCATCATCTCGCGGCCGGCCTCGATGCGCTTGGCGATGGCGATCTCGCCCTCGCGGCTCAGCAGCTCGACCGAGCCCATCTCGCGCAGGTACATGCGCACCGGATCGTCGGTGCGGCCCAGGTCCTCCTCGTCGACGTTGCCGCCGGCGAAGGATTCGCTCTCCTCCTCCTCGCTCTCGGGCTGGGCGGCTTCCTCGCCGTCCTCGTTCTCGACCAGGTTGATGCCCATCTCGGACAGCATGGCCATGGTGTCCTCGATCTGCTCCGAGGAGACCTCGTCGGGCGGCAGCGCCGCGTTCAGCTCGTCATAGGTGACATAGCCGCGCTCGCGTCCGCGAGTGACCATCTTCTTGACCGCCACGCCAAGCGAGTCGAGCAGCGGACCGTCCAGATTCTCTTCCTGGCCTTCGTTCACTTCCGCCGTGTTCTGGGATTTGGTCGCCATTAAACCACCGCTCCTCGAAACTCTGTACGATTACGACCGGCCCTGCACCGTCCCCCCCCGGGAAGGTGCCGGCCGGCCCGTTCATTGCCGTCCCGGGCACGGTCAGTCGTGCCCGTCATCCTCGTTCAAACCGCGGCCGCGGCTGGACACCAGAGCGGCCAGGTAGTCAAAATTCGCTTCCGACGGGTCCCGCGCGAAGGCCTCAACGGCGTGACCGACATCGGCCGCCAGCTCCTTGCGCGAATAGAGGGTGAAAATATGTTCCCAAAGCGACCTGGCCTCGTGAATGGCGTCGGGCCGGGCGATGGCTTGAGCGTTCGCATCCACCAGGGAGTCCAACACTCGGGAAAACCCGTCGGCCCTCAAATGGCTCCGCATCGCCTCGGAGTCAAGGTCGCGGGCGATATCAAGGTGCTTTAGAATCCCCCTCCTCAGGTTGTCAAGCCCGGAATCCGAGAAGGGGGTCTCCCCCAGCCGTTCTCCGACCTCTTCCAGCAGGGGGGGGTGCACCACCAGGATGGCCAGCAGCAGACGCTCCTGGCGTTCCCCGGGCGAGGGAGGCGGGGCCGGGCGGCCCGCCCCCGGCAGCCGCCCGTCGGGGCCGCGCAGCGGCGGATCGTTGGGAAAACGCCGCTTGGCCTGGCCCTGGGGGCTGCGGCCCGCCGGCTTCCATTGCGGCCGGGTCAGTGCCTTCATCCGGTCGCGGAAGCTGCCCAGGTACTGCCAGCGCACCGTTTCGTCATTGATGCCGAAGGCCTTGTCCTTCAGCTCCTTCTCCAGGGCGGCGCGGCGTTCGGGGGTATCGAGGGGGCGGCCCGCCACCGCCAGCTCCCACACCACCTCGGACAGCGGCCGGGCGGCATCGAGCACCGCCTGCATGGCCGCCGCGCCCCTGGCCTTGATCAGCGAATCGGGGTCCTCGGGGGCGGGCAGCACGGCGAAGCGCAGGGACTTGCCGGGCTTGAGGATGGGCAGGGCGCGGTCGGCGGCGCGGGCCATGGCGCGCTGGCCGGCGGAATCGCCGTCGAAGCACAGGATCGGTTCGTCGGCCAGCCGCCACATCTCCTCGATCTGGGCCTCGGTCAGTGCCGTGCCCAGGGGGGCGACGGCATAGTCGAAGCCGGCGCGGTGCAGGGCGATGACGTCCATGTAGCCCTCGACCGCCAGCACCAGGCCCTTGTCCCGCGCCGCCTCGCGCGCCAGGGCGAGGCCGTAGAGGGTCGAGCCCTTGTGGAACAGCGGCGTGTCGGGCGAGTTGAGGTATTTGGGCTGGCCGTCGCCCAGGGTGCGGGCGCCGAAGGCGATGATGCGGCCCTTGCGGTCGGTGACCGGGAAGGTGACGCGGCCGCGGAAGAAGTCGAAGGCGGCGCGCTCGTCCTCGGGCTTCTTCAGCAGCCCGGCCTCGGTCAGCAGCGATTCCGGCATGGTCTCGCTCATCAGCGCATTCTTCATGGCGTCGCGCTTGTCCGGCGCCCAGCCCAGGCGGAAGCGGGCGATGGTTTCGGCGTCCAGGCCGCGGCCCCGAAGATAGGCCATGCCCTCGCGCCCGCCGGTGCCGCGCAACTGCGCCTCGAAGAAGCGGCAGGCCGCCTCCATGGCGTCGTGCAGGCCGGCGCGGCGGGCTTCCTGGCGGCGTTCCTCGGGGGTGGCGACCGGGACCTCGAGGCCGCATTCGCCGGCCAGCTTCTCCACCGCCTCGGTGAACGAGAGGTGGTTGGCCCGCATCTCGAAGCCGATGGCGTCGCCATGCGCGCCGCAGCCGAAACAGTGGAAAAAGCCCTTGTCCTCGTTGACGGTGAAGCTGGGGGTCTTCTCGTTGTGGAAGGGGCACAGGCCGGAATGCTCGCGGCCCTTGCGGGTCAGCTTGACCCGGCGGCCGACCACGCCGACCAGCGAGACGCGGGTGCGCAGTTCGTCGAGGAATCGCGGCGGGAAGGCCATGACCGCCTTACCCGCGCCAAGCCGGCATCAGCCGCCCAGCGCCTTCTTGGCCATGCCGCTGGCCTTGGTGAAGTCCATGGAGCCGGCGAAGCGTTCCTTCAGCGCCGCCATCACCCGGCCCATGTCCTTGATGCCGCCGGCGCCGATCTCGGCGATCACGTCGCGCACCGCCTGGTCGGTCTCGGCCTCGCTCATCTGCTTGGGCAGGAAGCGCTCGATGATGGTGATCTCGTCGGCTTCCTGCTGCGCCAGTTCGAGGCGGCCGCCCTGCTCGTACAGCGAGATGCTCTCGCGCCGCTGCTTGATCATGGACTGCAGCATGGACAGGATCTCGTCCTCGCCGATGCCGTCGGTGACGCCGCGGCCGCGGGCGGCGATGTCGCGGTCCTTCAGGGCCGCCAGGATCAGGCGCACGGTGGACACCGCGCGGGTATCCTTGGCCAGCATGGCGGTTTTCAGCGCGTCGTTCAGCTGCTGGCGCAGCATGGGGCCTCCGGATCAAGCGGGGACGGGGTGTCGGAAAGGGGTCAGGCTACTCCAAAACGGTCGCCAAGGCAAAGACTCTCTTGGCGTCTAACGAATTGAAAAATCAAGGGATTGTCGCGGGGGCGGGAAGGCTTGACACCGGCTGCGCTTTTCATTACACCACGCCCAATTTGCCTGCCGCGTTCAGGGGTGGAAGCCCCCGCCGGAGGACGTCGCACCCCCGCCGGGTTCGAGTCCTCGGGGTTTCTTGCGGCCCGGCGCCGCCATCTCGCCGTCCGCCCTTCCGGGGCCGGGGGCCGACACGTAAGGACAATCATGCCGCAGTTCGACCGGACGGAGCCCGCCCTCGACCTCCCCCTCCCCCCCGGGGCCACCGGCGCCCTGGTGCTGGCCGACGGGACGGTGCTGTGGGGCAAGGGCATCGGCGCCGCCGGCATGTCGGTGGGCGAGGTGGTGTTCAACACCTCCATGACCGGCTACCAGGAGGTCCTCACCGACCCCTCCTATGCCGGCCAGGTCATCACCTTCACCTTCCCGCACATCGGCAATGTCGGCACCAATGCCGAGGACATCGAGACCGTCACTCCCGCCGCCCGCGGCCTGATCGTCCGCGCCGACGTCACCGATCCTGCCAACTGGCGCGCGGCGCGTCATCTCGACGCCTGGCTGAAATCCTATGGCATGGTCGGCCTGGCCGGAATCGATACAAGGGCGCTGACCCGGCGCATCCGGGACAAGGGCGCCCCCAACGGCGTGCTGGTGCACGCCCCCGACGGCAGGTTCGACCTCAGGGCCGCCTGGGCCGAGGCCAGCGCCTGGCCGGGCCTGGAGGGCATGGACCTGGCCAAGGACGTCACCTGTACCCAGCAGTTTTCCTGGGACGAGGCGGAATGGACCCTGGGCGTCGGCTACGGCCGCCAGGCCGAGCCGCGCTTCCACGTGGTCGCCGTCGATTTCGGCGCCAAGCGCAACATCCTGCGCTGCCTGGCCTCGGCCGGCTGCAAGGTCACCGTGCTGCCCGCCACCGCCACCGCCGAGGACGTGCTGCGCCTTTCCCCCGACGGCGTGTTCCTGTCCAACGGCCCCGGCGACCCGGCCGCCACGGGTGAATACGCGGTGCCGATGATCAAGGGCGTGCTGGACTCGGGCAAGCCGCTGTTCGGCATCTGCCTGGGCCACCAGATGCTGGGCCTGGCCCTGGGGGCCAAGACCTACAAGATGGATACCGGCCACCGCGGCGCCAACCACCCGGTCAAGGACCTGGCCACCGGCAAGGTCGAGATCACCAGCCAGAACCACGGTTTCGTGGTGGACGAGGCGACCCTGCCGGCCCATGTGGAGGTCACCCACCGCTCGCTGTTCGACAAGTCGGTCGAGGGCATCCGCGTCAAGGACAAGCCGGTCTTCTCCGTCCAGTACCACCCCGAGGCCAGCCCCGGCCCGCAGGACAGCCATTACCTGTTCCATCGGTTCGTGGAGATGATGGAGGGGACGAAGTGACGCGTGACGTCAAGGGTGAGGGGGGCTCAAGGGTGAGTTAAACACAGAGGCACAGAGACACAGAGAAGGCACAGAGGAAAAAATATGAGATTGAGGGGGGCTTCGGCCCGACGGTGAATTTGTTATTTTATGTTTTTCTCTGTGCCTTCTCTGTGTCTCTGTGTCTCTGTGGTAAATCCACCGGCGTCGTCTGACACGCTGTTGACGATACGAAGGATAAGACGTGACCACCGAACGCGATCCCTTGACGGAGAAGGTCATCGGCATCGCCATCGGAGTCCACCGGGCGCTCGGTCCCGGGCTATTGGAGAGCGCTTACGAGGAATGCTTTTGCTACGATCTGCATGAGGCGGAAATCGCTTTCAAGCGGCAGGTTCCACTGCCGGTGGCCTACAAGGCGGTGAAGCTGGATTGCGCCTATCGGATCGACGTGCTGGTCGAGGAGTCCCTGGTGATCGAGTTGAAGGCCGTGGAGGCGCTGACCCGATTGCACGATGCTCAGGTGTTGACCTATCTCAGGGTCGGCGGCTACCCCAAGGGGCTGCTGATCAATTTCAATGTGCCGGTGCTGAAGGATGGCGTCCGGAGACTGGTCAGATGAAAAGTCTCCGTGACGCCGTGGTTTGTCCCCCGGTTCCGCCCGCAATGACGCTTGCCGACGAGTGAAGTGACCCATGCCCAAACGTACAGATATCCGCTCCATCCTGATCATCGGCGCCGGGCCGATCGTCATCGGCCAGGCCTGCGAGTTCGACTATTCCGGGGTGCAGGCCTGCAAGGCGCTGAAGGAGGAGGGGTACCGGGTCATCCTGGTCAACTCCAACCCGGCCACCATCATGACCGATCCGGGCCTGGCCGACGCCACCTATATCGAGCCGATCACGCCCGAGATCGTCGCCCGCATCATCGAGAAGGAGCGCCCCGATGCGCTGCTGCCGACCATGGGCGGGCAGACCGCGCTGAACACCGCCATGCGGCTGGCCGATGACGGGGTGCTGGAGAAGTTCGGCGTCGAGATGATCGCCGCCAAGCGCGACGTCATCGCCAAGGCCGAGGACCGCCTGCTGTTCCGCCAGGCGATGGACAAGATCGGCCTGGAAAGCCCCAAGTCGCGGGTGGTCAAGACCCTGGCCGAGGCGCGCGAATCCCTGGATTTCGTCGGCCTGCCGGCGATCATCCGGCCCAGCTTCACCCTGGCCGGCACCGGCGGCGGCATCGCCTACAACCGCGAGGAATACGAGCAGATCGTGGCCGGCGGCCTGTCCGCCAGCCCGGTGCACGAGGTCCTGGTCGAGGAATCGGTGCTGGGCTGGAAGGAATACGAGATGGAGGTTGTCCGCGACAGGAAGGACAACTGCATCATCATCTGCTCCATCGAGAACATCGACCCCATGGGCGTTCACACCGGCGATTCCATCACCGTGGCGCCGGCCCTGACGCTGACCGACAAGGAATACCAGATCATGCGCAACGCCTCGCTGGCGGTGCTGCGCGAGATCGGGGTGGATACCGGCGGCTCCAACGTGCAGTTCGCGGTCAACCCCAAGACCGGCCGCATGACGGTCATCGAGATGAACCCGCGGGTGTCGCGCTCCTCGGCGCTGGCCTCGAAGGCGACCGGCTTCCCCATCGCCAAGGTGGCGGCCAAGCTGGCGGTGGGCTACACCCTGGACGAACTGGCCAACGACATCACCGGCGTCACCCCGGCCAGCTTCGAGCCGACCATCGACTACGTGGTCACCAAGATTCCGCGCTTCACCTTCGAGAAGTTCCCCGGCGCCGATCCCAACCTCACCACCTCCATGAAGTCGGTGGGCGAGGCCATGTCCATCGGCCGCACCTTCCAGGAGAGCCTGCAGAAGGGCCTGCGCTCCATGGAGACCGGTCTCACCGGCCTCAACGAGGTGGAGATCCCCGGCGCCTCGGCCGGCGATTCCAAGGACGCCATCAAGGCCGCCCTGGCCAAGCCGCGCCACGACCGCCTGCTGGTCATCGGCCAGGCCTTCCGCCAGGGCCTGACGGTGGCCGAGGTGCACCAGGCCTGCGCCTACGACACCTGGTTCCTCGAGCAGATCAAGGCCATCGTCGATGCCGAGGAGGAGGTGCGCCGGAACGGCCTGCCCATCGACGCCCCCGGCCTGCTGCGCCTGAAGAAGATGGGCTTCTCGGACCAGCGGCTGGCCCAGCTGTCGGGCAAGACCCTGACCGAGACGGCGTTCCGCCGCGAGGTGCTGAACGTCAAGCCGGTGTTCAAGCGCATCGACACCTGCGCCGCCGAGTTCCCGTCCTCGACCGCCTACATGTATTCCTGCTACGAGGGCGACGGCGTCAATCCGGCCGAGTGCGAGGCCGAGCCCAGCGACCGCGAGAAGGTGGTGATCCTGGGCGGCGGACCCAACCGCATCGGCCAGGGCATCGAGTTCGATTATTGCTGCGTCCACGCCGCCTATGCCCTCGACGATGCCGGGCGCGAGACCATCATGGTCAACTGCAACCCCGAGACCGTGTCCACCGATTACGACACCTCGGACCGCCTGTATTTCGAGCCGCTGACCGCCGAGACGGTGATCGAGCTGGTGCGCAAGGAGCAGTCCAACGGCAAGGTGCTGGGCTGCATCGTCCAGTTCGGCGGCCAGACCCCGCTGAAGCTGGCCCATGCGCTGGAGCAGGCCGGCATCCCCATCCTCGGCACCAGCCCCGATTCCATCGATCTGGCCGAGGACCGCGAGCGCTTCCAGCAGCTGCTCAAGGAACTGGGCCTCAAGCAGCCGCCCAACGGCACCGCCCGCTCGCTCGAGGAGGCCATCGCGGTGGCCGAGCGCATCGGTTATCCGGTGGTGATCCGTCCCAGCTTCGTGCTGGGCGGCCGCGCCATGCAGATCGTCTACGACCACGAGGCGCTGGAGCGCTACATGCACGAGGCGGTGCGGGTCTCGGGCGACGATCCGGTGCTGATCGACTACTACCTGAAGGACGCCATCGAGGTGGACGTGGACGCGTTGGCCGACGGCACAGACGTCTATGTCGCCGGCATCATGCAGCACATCGAGGAAGCCGGCATCCATTCCGGCGATTCCGCCTGCTCGCTGCCGCCCTATTCGCTGGACGCCGCCACGCAGGAAGAGCTGGAGCGCCAGACCACCATGCTGGCCAAGGCGCTGAACGTGGTCGGCCTGATGAACGTCCAGTACGCGGTGCAGAACGGCGAGATCTTCATCCTGGAGGTCAACCCCCGGGCCAGCCGCACCGTGCCCTTCGTCGCCAAGGCCACCGGCATTCCCATCGCCAAGATCGCCGCCCGGGTGATGGCCGGCGAGACCCTGGCCAGCTTCGACATCCGGAAGCCGGCCTGCGACCACGTGGCGGTGAAGGAGGCGGTGTTCCCCTTCGCCCGCTTCGCCGGGGTCGACATCATCCTGGGGCCGGAAATGAAGTCCACCGGCGAGGTGATGGGCATCGACCGCGATTTCGCGCGGGCCTTCGCCAAAAGCCAGCTGGGCTCGGGCTGCACCCTGCCGACCGAGGGCACCGCCTTCCTGTCGGTGCGGGAAGGCGACAAGGACCACATGGTCGAGGTCGGCCGCCGCCTGCTGGCCATGGGCTTCCGGCTGGTCGCCACCTCGGGCACCGCCCGCACCCTGGCCGAGCACGGCCTGGCGGTGGAGGTGGTCAACAAGGTGCTGGAAGGCCGCCCCCATTGCGTCGATCTGATGACCAACGGCGACATCCACCTGGTGGTCAACACCACCGAAGGCAGCCAGGCGGTGAAGGATTCCTTCTCCATCCGCCGTTCGGCACTGCAATACAACATCCCGCACTACACCACCGTCGCCGGAGCCAGGGCAGCGGTCGAGGCCATCGAGGCGCTGCGCGCCGGCGCGCTTGATGTTGCGCCGCTGCAATCGTATTTTAAGAGTTCGTTCTAAGGGGAAGGGGGGCGTGCCCTCCCCGCCCATCGCGACTGGGGCATTCCGGGATGGAAAGAATTCCGATGACTCCGCCGGGCCTGGCCCAGCTGGAGGAAGAGCTGAGAACTCTGAAGATCGTCGAGCGGCCGGCGGTGATCAAGGCCATCGCCGAGGCGCGTGAGCACGGCGATTTGTCCGAGAACGCCGAGTACCACGCCGCCCGCGAGCGCCAGAGCTTCATCGAGGGCCGGGTGGCCGAGCTCGAGGACATCATCAGCCGTGCCCAGGTCATCGACATCAGCACGCTGTCGGGCAACCAGGTCCGCTTCGGCGCCACCGTCACCCTGGCCGACGAGGATTCCGACGACGAGGTCGCCTACACCATCGTCGGCGCCCACGAAGCCGACATCAAGGCCGGCCGCATGTCGGTCCATTCGCCGCTGGCCCGCGCCCTGATCGGCAAGAACATCGGCGACACCGTCGAGGTCACCACCCCGGGCGGCTCCAAGTCGTACGAGATCGTCGACGTCAAGTTCGTGTAGGCGGGCTTTCCCCTTCCTTGTCATGGCCGTGCCTGACGCACGGCTGTCCGGTTTAATTCTCGGCTGGCCCATGCCCCCTCGCCCGCCTGCGGGAGAGGGGGGCGAGCGTCAGCGAGCCGGGGTGAGGGCGGCGCGCGTCGGCGCGCCCAAGACCTGAAAACGCAGAGGTTTTCGCTGTCGCGAAGCGCACCTGACGGCGCGCGCCCTCTCCCTCCCGTCGCTGGCGCGACGGGTCCCTCCCTCTCCCGCAGGCGGGCGAGGGTAATCTGTCCGCTTCCGCCAACATCACCCTGGACGTGGCCGACACCAAGGGCTCCCGAAGGCTCTCCGAAATTTAAACCGGACAGAAGTGTGCCTGACGCGGCCATCCCCGCGTTTCCGCAGGAAAGCGCTGTCCGGCAATCGCTTGGCCGCGCCGCGCGGCTCTTGCCCCTCGCCGTCTCATATCTGTCATTTTCCAATCTGACGAAATGATGCTAGCATGCCCCCATGCTTGAGACGTTCGAGACCGTCGCCAGGGCCGTTGCCGATCCGGTTCGGGTGCGCATCCTGAAGCTGCTGGAAAGCGGCGAATTGTGCGTGTGCCAAGTCACCGCCGTGCTGGCGCTGGCTCCGGCGACGGTGTCGAAGCATCTGGGCATGATGCGGACCGCCGGCCTGTTGCAGCAGCGGCGCGAGGGCAAGTGGGTCTATTACCGCCTCGCCGACCGGTCGCTCAACACCTATGCCCCCGCCTTCCTGGCCCTGGCCGGGCAGGCGCTGGCCGATGATCCCACCATTGCCGACGACCGGCAGCGTCTGGTCCGCGTCAATGCCCTGCCTTTGGCGGTGCTGTGCGGACGGGGGGCTGCCGCCCTTGACGATGAACTGGCGCCAGGCGCCGCGGATTCCACCTGTTGCGAGGCATCGCCATGACCGACAAGATCTACAACGTGCTGTTCCTGTGCACCGGCAATTCGGCCCGCAGCGTCATGGCCGAGGCCATCTTGAACGGCGATCTCAGCGGCCGCTTCAAGGCGTTCAGCGCCGGCAGCAAGCCGAAGGGGGAGCTTGACCCCACCGTGCTGGCGCTGCTGAAGAAGGCCAATTACCCGACCCAGTCCCTGCGCTCGAAGTCGTGGGAGGAGTTCGCCGCTCCCGGCGCGCCCGAGCTGGATTTCGTCTTCACCGTCTGCGACAACGCCGCCGGCGAGGTCTGCCCGGTGTGGCCGGGCCAGCCCATGACCGCCCATTGGGGTGTGCCCGACCCGGCCGGCTTCACCGGCCCCGAGGCCGAGAAGGCGGCCTTCTGCGGCGAGGTGATGCGCATGCTGAACAACCGCATCGGCATCTTCACCTCGCTGCCGCTGGCGTCCCTCGACCGCCTGACGCTGAAGACGCACCTCGACAATATCGGTACCTCCGGAGTTTGAGTTCATGACCGATTCGCCCATCAACGTCCTTGTCCTGTGCACCGGCAATTCCGCCCGCTCGGTGCTGGCCGAATGCCTGATCAACGATCTCGGCAAGGGGAAGTGGAAGGCCTACAGCGCCGGCTCGAAGCCGACCGGCCGGGTCAATCCGTTCTCCATCGAGATCCTCAAGGAGAAGGGCCACTCGGTCGAGGGCCTGCGCTCCAAGTCGTGGGACGAGTTCGGGCTGCCCGGCGCGCCCAAGATGGACCTGGTGATCACCGTCTGCGACAACGCCGCCGGCGAGGTCTGCCCGGTGTGGCCCGGCCACCCGTCCAAGGTCCATATCGGCTTTCCCGACCCCGCCGACGCCGAGGGCACGCACGAGGAGCGCCTGGCGGTGTTCCGCGAGGTCTACGGCATGATCGAGGCCAAGATCCGCCGCCTCATCGAGTTGGGTCCGGAGCGGGCCGGGGAGGTGTGATGTCGGCGCAGTGCGAGGTGGCGGCCAAGACGGCCGCCCGGGTTCCGATGGGTGTGTTCGAGCGTTACCTGACCCTGTGGGTGGCCCTGTGCATCGTCGCGGGCGTCGCCCTGGGGCATTTCCTGCCCGCCCCCTTCCAGGCCATCGGCGGCATGGAGGTGGCTCAGGTCAACCTGCCGGTGGCGGTGCTGATCTGGGCGATGATCATCCCCATGCTGCTGAAGATCGATTTCGGCGCCCTGCACCAGGTGCGCGAGCACTGGCGGGGCATCGGCGTCACCCTGTTCATCAACTGGGCGGTCAAGCCGTTCTCCATGGCGCTGCTGGGCTGGATCTTCATCAGCACGCTGTTCCGCCCGTTTCTGCCGGCCGAGCAGATCGACAGCTACATCGCCGGCCTGATCCTGCTGGCCGCCGCCCCCTGCACCGCCATGGTGTTCGTGTGGTCGAACCTGTGCGACGGCGAGCCCCATTTCACCCTGTCGCAGGTGGCGGTCAACGACCTCATCATGGTGTTCGCCTTCGCCCCCATCGTCGGGCTGCTGCTGGGGCTGTCCTCCATCACCGTGCCGTGGGACACCCTGTTCCTGTCGGTGGTCCTGTACATCGTGGTGCCGGTGATCGTCGCCCAGGTCTGGCGCAAGGCGCTGCTGGCCAAGGGTCCCGAGGCGTTGCCCCGCACGCTGGCGGTGCTGGGACCGGCGTCGCTGGTGGCGCTGCTGACCACCCTGGTGCTGCTGTTCGGCTTCCAGGGCGAGCAGATCATCGCCCAGCCGCTGGTGATCCTGATGCTGGCGGTGCCCATCACCATCCAGGTCTATTTCAATTCGGGCCTGGCCTACTGGCTCAACAAGCGGCTGGGCGTCGCCCATTGCGTCGCCGGCCCGTCGGCGCTGATCGGTGCCAGCAACTTCTTCGAGCTGGCCGTCGCCGCCGCCATCGCCCTGTTCGGCTTCCAGTCGGGGGCCGCTTTGGCCACCGTGGTCGGCGTGCTGATCGAGGTGCCGGTGATGCTGTCGGTGGTCAGGATCGTCAATGCCAGCAAGGGCTGGTACGAAGCCAAAGCGGGAGGATCCCCATGAAGAAACTCGACGTGTACGACCCGGCCATGTGCTGCTCGACCGGCGTGTGCGGCCCCCAGGTCGATCCGGTGCTGGTGGCCTTCGCCGCCGACCTCGCCTGGGTGGCGGAGCAGGGGGTGGCGGTGCAGCGCCACAACCTCGGCACCGAGCCGCAGGCCTTCGCCGCCAATGCGGCGGTGGTCAAGGAGATGGAGGCCGGCATGGACCGCCTCCCCCTCATCGCCATCGACGGCCATATCGTCTCGACCGGAGTGTATCTGTCGCGCGCCCAGCTGGCCGCCAAGCTGGGGCTGGCCGCCCCGGTGCAGCTCGCCGTGGCCCCGGCTTCCTCGTGCTGCTCGCCCAAATCCGGGTGCTGCTGAGGACACTATGACCCTGCCGCCGCTCGCCACCCGCTACGCCTTCTTCACCGGCAAGGGCGGGGTCGGCAAGACCTCGCTGTCCTGCGCCGCCGGCCTGGCCCTGGCCGATGCTGGGCGGAGGGTGCTGATCGTCAGCACCGACCCGGCCTCGAACCTGGACGAGGTGCTGGGCACCCGGCTGAGCGGCGAGCCCACCGCCATCGCCGGGGCGGCGGGACTGTTCGCCCTCAACATCGACCCCGAGGCGGCGGCGCGGGCCTATCGCGAGCGCATGGTGGCCCCCTATCGCGGCGTGCTGCCGGCCGCCGCCATCGCCAGCATGGAGGAGCAGTTCTCCGGCGCCTGCACCGTCGAGATCGCCGCCTTCGACGAGTTCGCCAAGCTGCTGGGCGATGCCGACACCACCGCCGGCTTCGACCACGTCATCTTCGACACCGCCCCCACCGGCCACACCCTGCGCCTGCTGACCCTGCCCTCGGCGTGGAGCGGCTTCATCGCCTCGTCCACCGGCGGCGCCTCGTGCCTGGGGCCGCTGGCCGGGCTGGAGCGGCAGAAGGCCCTGTACGCCGCCACCGTCGCGCGGCTGTCCGACCCCGCCACCACCACCGTGGTGCTGGTCAGCCGGCCCGAGGCCTCGGCCCTGCGCGAGGCCGAGCGCACCCGCGGCGAACTGGCCGAGCTGGGGGTGGCCAATCTGCGCCTCGCCCTCAACGGCGTGTTCGACGGCGGCGGCGACGCCATCGCCGATGCCATGACCGCACGCGGCCGCGCCGCTTTGGCCGGCATGCCGGCCGGCCTCGCCGCCCTGCCGCGCAGCGAGACCGCCTTGATGCCGGTCGGCACCGTCGGCCTGGCGGCGCTGCGCCGCCTGAACGGAGCGGTCGTGCCCGACGCGCCGCCGCCGGCGGCCGAGGCGGTGGATCTGCCCGGCGGGCTGGACGCTCTGGTCGCCGAGATCGCCGCTTCCGGCAGCGGCGTGGTGCTGACCATGGGCAAGGGCGGCGTCGGCAAGACCAGCGTCGCCGCCGCCATCGCCGTCGCCCTGGCCGGCATGGGCCACCGGGTGACGCTGTCCACCACCGATCCGGCGGCCCATGTGGCTCAGGCGGTCGAGGGCAAGGTCTCCGGCCTGGAGGTCACCCGCATCGACCCCGAAGCCGAGGTCGCCGCCTATCGCGACGAGGTGATGGAGAAGGCCGGCGCCGGCCTCGATGCCGCCGGCCGCGCCATGCTGGACGAGGACCTGCGCTCGCCCTGCACCGAGGAAATCGCCGTCTTCCGCGCCTTCGCCCGCACCGTCGATCAGGGCCGCGACCGCTTCGTGGTGCTCGACACCGCGCCCACCGGGCACACCATCCTGCTGCTGGACGCCGCCGAGGCCTATCACCGCGAGGTGCTGCGCACCCAGGCCGAGATGCCCGAGGCGGTGCGCGGCCTGCTGCCGCGCCTGCGCGATCCCGGCTACACCCGCGCCATCATCGTCACCCTGGCCGAGGCCACCCCGGTGCACGAGGCCGAGGCTCTGGCCCGCGACCTGGAACGGGCCGGCATCCTTCCCTTCGCCTGGGTCATCAACCAGAGCCTGTTCGCCAGCGGCACCATTCATCCCCTGCTGCGCCGGCGCGGCGCCGCCGAAATTCCCTTCATCCGCCGGGTGAGCGGCGAGGCCGGGCGCCGCTCGGCCCTCATCCCCTGGCAGGAGCGGCCACTCGTGAAGACGGAGACCCCCATGGACAAGGTTGAGATCAGGGACGCGGTCCGCCGCAATTACGGCGCCATCGCCGTCGGCGAGAAATCCGGCTGCTGCGCCCCCGCCCCGGCCTCGTCGTCGTCGTGCTGCGCGCCGGCGGCCAAGCCGGCGGCCGAGGACATGGCGCTGCGCATGGGCTACGGCGAAAGCGAGCTGGCAATGGTGCCGGACGGCGCCAATCTCGGCCTGGGCTGCGGCAATCCCCAGGCCATCGCCGCCCTCAAGCCCGGCGAGGTGGTGGTCGATCTCGGCAGCGGCGCCGGCTTCGACTGCTTCCTGGCGGCCGGCCAGGTCGGGCCCTCGGGCCGCGTCATCGGCGTCGACATGACCCACGAGATGCTGGCCAAGGCCCGCGCCAACGCCGCCAAGGTGGGCGCCGCCAACGTCGAGTTCCGCCTGGGCGAGATCGAGCACCTGCCCATCGCCGACAACACCGCCGACGTCATCATTTCCAACTGCGTGGTCAACCTGTCGCCCGACAAGCCGCAGGTCCTGCGCGAGGCGTTCCGGGTGCTGAAGTCCGGCGGCCGGGTGGCCATTTCCGACGTGGTCAACATGACCCGGCTGCCCGACGCCCTGGCCAGCGACCCCAAGCTGCTGTGCGGCTGCGTCGCCGGCGCCGCCGCCCGCTCCGAGATGGAAACCTGGCTGGCGGCGGCCGGCTTCACCGACATCCGCATCGTGGAAAAGCCGGAAAGCCGCGACCTCATCAAGGACTGGGCTCCCGGCACCGGCATCGAGAACTACGTGGTCTCGGCCACCATCGAGGCCCGGAAGCCTTAACCCGGCGAGCCGTAAATCTGCAACAGCTCCCCTTTCGTCATGCCCGGTCATGACGCACGGCTGTCCGGTTTAATTCTCGGACTGCCGTCTGGAGCCCTTGGTGACGGCTGCGTCCAGGGTGACGCTGGCCGAAGTAGACAGGATTACCCTCTCCCGCTTGCGGGAGAGGGAGGGACCCGTCGCGACAGCGACGGGAGGGAGAGGGGGCGCGCCGCGAGGTGCGCTTCGCGACAGCGAAAGCGCTGGTTTCTCCAGGTCTTGGGCGCGCCGACGCGCGCCGCCCTCACCCCGGCTCGCTGACGCTCGCCCCCCTCTCCCGCAAGCGGGCGAGGGGGGGCAATTGCCAGCCGAGAATTAAACCGGACAGAAGTGGTCATGACGACGGCGGGTGTTGCAGGTTTCAGGCTCGACGCATTGGCGCTCACGCCACCTCGTCGTCCGCTGCGTCGGCGTCGCCCGGTTCGGTCTCCCAGGCCAGGGCCGGGATGGCGATGACCCGCCGCCCGAAGGCGTCGGTGCGGATACTGATCAGGCCGCGCCCCTCCATGTGCTCCAGCAGGCCCAGCGCCCGGCGCGGGCTGCGCGAGCCGCGCGCCCGGGCGATCTGGGCGTTGGAGGGGCAGGCGGCGCGGTCGTGGGCGGCGCGGGCCAGCATCAGGAACACCGCCTGCAAATCCTCGGGCATGGCCGCCGACAGGGTCAGGGCCTGCTCCCATTCCGGGGTGTCGGCGGTCTCGGCATCGATTCCGGCCCGCACGGTGGCCAGCTTGCGGCGGAACTGGGCGAGGTCGAGGGCACGGCCGTTGACCCCGTGCTGGCGGCAGCGCACCAGGAAATCCTGGTAGATCTGGGCGACCGAACGGAACATCGCCTCGGGATCGGCCAGCACCTCGGCCAGCACCTGCTCGTGGCTGGGCCGGGCCGGCGGGGCGGGGCGGGGCAGCGCCGCCAGCTCGCCCGCCAGAACCTCCCCAGGGGGCGGCGGCGGCCTTGTGGCGGCCAGCTGGGCCAGGATGTCGGCGGTGGCCATCGGCCGGCTGACCGGCGCCCGCGCCGGCTCGTGTTCCGAGGCGGTCATGATCAGATCGCGGGCATCGGCCGGGGCGGTGGCGGGCAGCGGCAGCAGCCGGGCATTGCCGGCCCGCCCATTGGTGCTGGCCTCGCCGATGCGGATCGGCAGCGGGCGGCGCGACAGGGCCGGACCCAGGGCGACGAAATGGCCGCGCGCCAGGTCGCGGAACATCTCGGCCTGGCGCCGCTCCATGCCCAAGAGGTCGGCGGCGCGGGCCATGTCGATGTCCAGGAAGGTGCGCCCCATCAGGAAGTTGGAGGCCTCGGCGGCGACGTTCTTGGCCAGCTTGGCCAGGCGCTGGGTGGCGATGATGCCGGCCAGGCCGCGCTTCCGGCCCCGGCACATCAGGTTGGTCATGGCCCCCAAGCTGGCCTTCCGGGCCTCGTCCGAGACCTCGCCGGCCGCCGCCGGGGCGAACAGCTGGGCCTCGTCGACCACCACCAGCATGGGGAACCAGTAATCGCGCTCGACGTCGAACAGCCCGCCCAGGAAGGCGCTCGCGTGGCGCATCTGGCGCTCGGTCTCCAGGTTCTCCAGGTTGAGGACCACCGACACCCGGTGCTGGCGCACCCGGGCCGCCACCTGCTGCAGCGCCGCCTCGGCATGGGCGGCGGCGTCCACCACCACGTGGCCGAACTGCTCGGCCAGGGTGACGAAGTCGCCCTCGGGATCGACCACCACCTGCTGGACGTAGGGGGCGCTCTGCTCGGCCAGGCGGCGCAGCAGGTGCGACTTGCCCGAGCCGGAATTGCCCTGCACCAGCAGCCGGGTGGCCAGCAATTCCTCGAGGTCGAGGATCGCCGGCGCGCCCGTCGTCGTCGTCCCCATCTCGATGCCGACCGTCATGTGCCTCCCCGTGCAAGGAGCCCGACTCTCGCCATGGCGGCGCCGCTGTCAAGGAGAATGGGCGATCGCCATCGCCACCTGCTTGGTGGCGGTGGAGAGTGCGAAGACGGTGGCCCGCACCCCGAACGCTTCGGTGAATTCGCTCCAGGCGCGGAATTCGTCGGCGGCCCAGGTGCGGTTGCCGATGAACTCGTCGAACACCACCACGCTGCCCGGCACCAGCCGGTCCGCCAGCCGCCACAGCACCGTGCGGGCCGAGGCATGGATGTCGCTGTCGATGTTGACCAGCCGCACCGGGCCGGGATGGTCGGCCAGGAAGTCGGGCAGGGAGTCCTCGAACCACCCCGGATGCAGGCGGGCATTGGCCGGCACCACGGGCAGCTCGGTGCCGGTGGTGAGCACGCCGGCGGTCTCGCCGCCCCAGTCGGCGGGCAGGCCCTGGAAGGAGTCGAAGCCGTGCACCGTCTGCCCCGCCGCCTCGGCCAGGTGGGTGAGCGAGGTGCCGCGCCTCACCCCGAATTCCAGCACCAGCCCGGGCACCGTGGCGGCGTCGAGGGCGTGGCGCAGCAGCGGCGCCGACAGGCCGAACAGGCGGCAGGCGGGGGCAAGGTCGGCGGCGATGGCCGCCACCCCGTCCCACATGGCGCGGCGGCGGGGATGGCGGGCCAGGGCCCGGGCGTGGACGGCGGCGGCCTCGTCCGCCCGCCCGGCCAGGCGCAGGGTGGCGGCCAGCACGCCCCAGTACTTGCCGTTGGCGCCGGGGCAGGCGGCGGCGCGGCGCAGGCGGGCCAGGGCGGAGTCCATGCCGGCCACCTCCAGCGCCGGGCCGAAACTGCCGAACCACGCGGCGGCGCGGTTGGGATCGCGCTCCAGCACCGCGTCGAAGCCGGCCAGGGCCGCCTCGGCCTGCCCGAGATGGGCCAGGCTCATGGCCCGTTCATACAGCGGCTGCACGCCGGCCGCCGCTCCCGCCGCCGCGACCAGGGCGATGCATTCGGCGTAGCGGGCGTCGCGGCGGCAGGCGGCGGCCCTTGCCGCCAGCAGGCCGGGATGGTCCGGGTCCAGCGCCGCCGCCCGCTCCAGCAGGGCGCAGGCGGAGGCGAAGCGGCTGGATGCCATTTCGCTACGGGCGTGTGAAATCAGCTGGTCGGCGTCGGTCATTGACGATCTTCAATGCCAGCCTTCGCCGGACGGGGTAGAAGGCTGCCGTTGACTTGGGTGTCGGACCGCATTCCGGCATCCTCCCTGTCGAACTTCACGGCCCGCCCCGCGCGGGCCGTTCTTTTTTCCGGCGCTCAGCATAGCCGCTGTTCCGGGCTTGCGCGAAACTGTTGCGCTTCGGCGCCGGTCTGTGAAAATGGGCCAGCCTTCATCGCCGCCGAGCAGGGTCCATGCGCCGTCCCATCTCCGTCCTCGCACTGGTCGCGCTGCTTCCCCTGGCGGCGGCCTGCACCGACGTCATCGCCCGTTCCGAGGCCGATTTGCTGGAGGCGCAACTCCAGCTCGACCGCAAGATGGTCCGCCCCGGGCTGGAGAACCTGCCCACGCCCCAGCCGGACGCCATGGAGCCGCCGCCGCCGGTGCCGATGCCGCTGTCCGATGCGGCATCGCCGTTCCCCTCGGCATCCATCGACCTCGCCGCCGCCGAGCGCCTGCTGGCCGGCGATCCCATGGCGCTGCGCTTCCTGGCGCTGAAGGAACTGGCCCAGCGCGGCCTGGTTCCGCCGTCCGAGGCGGCGGTGCGCCGCGATGCCAATCTGGGGGCGCTGCTGCCCTTGACCGCGCCGCAGCCGCCGGCGGCGGGGCTGGATCGCCCGATCCCGCCGGTGGCCGAGGTGGCGGACCGCTTCGACCGGCTGTGGCGGGGCAAGGACAAGGACAGGGGCGGGGGCGCGGCCGAGCGCGGCTTCATGCTCGACCAGCTGCTGCCGGCGGCGCCGGCCCGGCGCGAGGCGCTGGCGCCGCCCGACGTCGCTTCGGCGCGCAAGGTCGCCCAACGCACCGGCCGGCTGAAGGATGCCGGTCTCATCACCGCGAGCGAACGTGACGGCGAACTGCTCGCCCTCGAAGGCCTGATCGCCAGCGAAGCCCTGCCCGAAGTGCTGGCGCCGCCGGCGCCCCAGGTGGTGGCCAAGCCCAAGCCGAAGAAGAAGACCGCCGCCGGCGCGGGGCGCGGCCAGCGCATGGAAGGCGGGGTGTCGGGCCGGCTGGAGGTGATCCCGTCGCCCCCCGGCGTCGAGGCGCCCAAGCTGCCGGCCGGGTTCGGCGGCCCGGTCGGCGTGCATCTGCTGTCCATGGGCTCGGCCACCCACGGCGACAAGGCGTGGGAAGCGCTGAAGACCGAGTTCCCCGACCTGGCAACCCTGTCCTTCAAGGTGGCCAAGGCCGATCTCGGCGAGCTGGGCGCCACCTACCGCCTGATCGCCGGCCCGCTGGACCAGGCGGCGGCCGACAAGCTGTGCGCCGCCCTCAAGGGCAAGGGCCAGACCTGTACGCCGACGCCGTTTCCGCAATGAGTCCCGAGGAGTTGGTCGCCCGCGTGCTTCACCGCGACGGGATGATGCTGGTCATCGACAAGCCGGCGGGGCTGGCGGTGCATGCCGGGCCGGGCAAGGGCGGCCATCTGATGGAGCTGCTGGGGGCGCTGCGGTTCGGCCTGCCGCGTCCGCCGGAGCTGGCCCACCGCCTCGACCGCGACACCTCGGGCTGCCTGGTGCTGGGCCGCCACCGCAAGGCGCTGGCCCGGCTGGGCGAGCTGTTCGCCGGCGGCCGGGTGGAGAAGGTCTACTGGGCGGTGACGGTCGGCCGGCCGCCGGCCCAATCCGGCACCATCGACAAGCCGCTGCTGAAGCTGGAGCGCCGCCACGGCTGGCGGGTGGTGGTCGATCCCAGGGGCCAGCCCAGCGTCACCGACTACCGGGTGCTGGGCGGCACCGACCGGCTGAGCTGGATCGAGGCGCGGCCGCGCACCGGCCGCACCCACCAGATCCGGGTCCACCTGGCCGCCATCGGCTGCCCCATCATCGGCGATTCCACCTATGGCCGCGGCACCGCCGACCTGGTCGCCCCGAACCTGCACCTGCACGCCCGCGCGGTGTCGGTCCCCATCCATTCCGGGAAGCCGCCAATCACCGCCACCGCCCCGGTGCCGCCCCACATGCGCGACCTGCTCGCCGCCTGCGGCTGGGGCGGCGAGTGACCTTCCCGCCTGCGCCGCCTTGCATACATTTACCTGGGCGAGTATTGTATGCACGAACACTCGCGGACGATGGCGCACGATGGCTGGGAAAACCAATACAAAAAGAATCTACCGGGCCCGCACCGAATCCGGTGATCCCGATCCGGTGGACATGCATGTGGGGGCGCGCCTGCGCCTGCGCCGCACCCTTCTGGGGATGAGCCAGACCGAACTGGCCAAGGCGGTGGGGCTGACCTTCCAGCAGGTGCAGAAATACGAAAGCGGCGCCAACCGCATCAGCGCCAGCCGGCTCTACCACATCGCCGAGGCGCTTGACGTCCCGGTCAGCTTCTTCTTCGACGACATGCCGCGCAATTCCGGCGGCCTGGGCGAGGACCCGGCACCGCCGCTGCTGCCCGATTACGGCCGCGAGGGGCTCGAGATGATGCGCAACTACCGCCGCATCGACGACGAATACATCCGCCGCGGCGTCTACGAGCTGACCAAGATGCTGGCCACCCGCCTCAACGGCGAGCCGGTGGAGTAGGGGGGGACGCGCCGAACCCGGCGGGCTGGTGCCACCGCGCCATATTGCAACCGAACGGGGATGGTGGCATGGTGGTCGCCCACCAGCTTTCCCTGTCCGGGCATGACGCCGATTCTCGCCCCCTTCCGCACCGCCCTCGATGCCTATCGCCGCCAGGACTGGGCGGCTCGGGCGCGCGCCGAGAACTACCTGTGGGAAGAGCGGGCGGCAGCGGAACGCCAGCGCGTCTACGAGGACCAGGTGGCCGGCGATTGCGCCGCCGACCCCGAAAGCTGGCAGAAGGCCCATGCCAATTTCCTGCAGGGCCGGATCTATGGTCCCGACCTGCCCGAGACCTTCACCCCCGCCAATGATCTGGCCAGCCTCGACGACGCGGTGCGCGGGCTGGGCAAGAAGCACAGGCTGGTGCGCATCGAATCCCTGGACTACGCGGTCGAGCACAGCCTGCTACCCAAGCCGCTGGACGTGCTGAAGGACTATGTGGACATCGTCCGCGGCCGGCGGGCCTTCACCCCCGATCCGTCCACCGATGTGACCCGCGACGACATCGACGGCGACCTGGAAGCCCTGTGCGAGAAGCTGAACGGCGGCCATTCCTATCGTCCGCGCTTCATGGGCTTCGTCGATGACCGCATGGCCGCCGACCTGGACAGCCCGGACTGGGCCGACCGGCTGCGCGACCGCCTCGGCCTCGGCCATTACCGCCCGACCGCCGCCAAGCCCCAGATTCCGGTGCTGGCCATGACCTATGCGGTCAAGGATGTCGATGCGGTGGGCAAGAAGCTCCGGGCCGCCTTCCCGCTGGCGGTGCCGACGGTGCTGGACGGCGACCTTTATGAATGGTTCTTCCCGTCGCCGGCCGGGCTGCCCTATGGGCGGACCCTGCAGTTGGACGGCGATGCCGATTGCACCGCCAAGATAGCCGAAGTGTTGAGCTTGCGGGTGCCCTACAAACCGGAGCATATTCACGCCATCGGCTTCATCGGCAAGGCCGACGCCAAGGCGTTCGCCGATCCCGAGGCCGTGCGGCGGGAACACCTGGAATGTCTGCGCCGCGACCCGCAAGGGCGGAAGGATTTCGGCACGCCATGAGCGCCCCTGCGCTGCAGCCCGTCCCCCATCCCTGGCTGGACCGTTTCGCGGCCGAGCCGGCGGCGGCATTGGCCGATTTGCTGGCCGGCGAGGCCTATCTGCCCGGCCTGCAGCGGGCCACGCCCTGCCAGGCGTTGGAGGTGATGTTCGGCGACCTGCCGCGCTCTCCGGCGCCCACCCTGTGGGACCTGCTGGACGAGACCCTGCTGGACTGGCTGAAGGGTTTGAAGGGGCGGGCCGACACCCTGATCGAACGCCCGGGCGGCGTGCGCCGCTTCATCACCGAGGCGGGCGAGGCGTACCGCGCCGTCCATCGCCTCGAGTTGGCCCGCTGCGCCGCCTGGCTGGCCTCGGCCTGGCCGGACGAGGCCGCCTGGGCCGAACGCTTCGTCGAGAATTCCGCCTTCGACCTGGCCGATCTGGTGCTGGGGGCCGCCGCCAACGTCCAGACCGACGACCGCTTCCGGTTCGAGTGGCTGCGCGCCTGCGAGGCCTCGGCCAATCGCCGCCTGCGCCACCGCATCGACGCCACCCTGCTGGGCGTCGCCTCCATGCCCGGACCCGAGCCCATGCCGCGCCAGGAGGTGCTGGTCGGCCTCGCCCGCTGGGGCGGCGCCATGGACGGCGAAAACGACCACCGGGCGCAGCAGCAATTCATCCGCAGGGTGCGCCAGCTGAAGGCCGCCTTCCCCCAGTCGCGGGACTTCTGGCTCGACCGCTGGGGCGCCATCCTGGCCGGCAAGCGGACGGCGCCGCATGTGCGCGATTGGGTGTGCTCGGTGTGGCCGGAGTTGCAGAAGCCGGGCGTTGGAACTGCCAAAGTGCCGACCTTGCCGCCGAGCGTCGAGTACGAGGTCAAAGCGTTTAGCGCAGCCTGGCGGAAAGCCCCAAGCCCGGGGCTGCTGGCGGAGATGCAGGACCTGCTCGCCCTTCTGGAACGCTATGCCGTCGCCACCGGCGATGCCCATTTCCTGGTGACCAGCAGCAGCAATCTCGGCCGGACGGTGCGCGACGGGGCGCCCGGCCATGTGCTGGCATGGATGCGGCGGGCCTCCAGGTGGTCACCCTTCCACGAACAATCCTGGAGCCTGCGCGCCGACTGCCTGGCCCGCCTTGGCCGTCGCGACGAGGCCGAGGCGGTGCTGTGGGAGGCGATCCGCCGCCTGCCGCACCGCGCGCCGCTCCGCCATCAACTGGCCCGGCTGCTGGCCGGGCGCGGCGCCGATGCCGCCGCCGAACGGCTGCTGCGGGAAGCGCTGGAGCGTGATCCAGACCACGAGCATTCCGAAGGGGACCTCGCCCGTCTGCTGTGGCGCGGCGGGCAGGGCGACGAGGCGGTGGAGCGACTGCGGTCCTTCACCCGCCGCCTGGCGGCGGAACGGCGCGATAATCCGACAGCGCTGTATACGCTTGCCGAAATCCTGATCGCCGAAGGCCAAGCGGTGGCGGCGCGGGCGGTGAGGGACCGCTATGTCGAGCGGTTCGGCAACAATAATTTCGCAGGCACTTTGACCCGTTGGCTGGAGGCCGGGCCGCGCGGGGTCGATCAGGTGCGGGCTCTCCTCGCCGAACGGCACACCGCGACCGAAACCAGTCTCCCCCTCGACCATGAGGCGGCCGCCGCCGCCCTGGCGGCGGAAGCGGCCGAGGCGCCGCTGCTGCGGCGGGCGGCCTGGGGGACCGAGGCGGATTTGTACCTTCGCCTCGGCGACCGGGCGACGGCGACGGCGGTGGCCGGGCAGGCCCTGGCCGCCGATGCCGACGACGTTCTCGCCACCACGGTGATGGCGCTGGGCGATGACGGGTTCCGCCAGGACCTGCGCCAGCGCTTGCACCGCTTCCCCGGATTGCTGCCGGTGCGCCTGGCGGCCCTGGCCGATGGCGCCAGCCCCGACGAGGACTGGGAGCAGGTCCGCGCCGCCTTCACCGATCCCGAGGACAAGGGCCTGATCGCCCTGGTCCATGCCGGGCTGGCCAAGGGCTCGCCCGATGCGGAGTTGGAGGCCTGGATTCGCCGGCCGGCCGGCCAGGGCGACGAGGGCGGCGCCTTCCTCAAGGCGCAGGTGGCCCGCAACCTCGACGGCCGCGACGCGGCCCTCGATCTCGCCACCCTGGCCCATGACGCCCTGCTGCGCCAGGCCAACCCCCCCGGCACCATTCCCCAGGCGGCCTGAGCAGGGTGCGGAAATACTCTGCTTGCCACCCTCTGATCCGTCACCCCCGCGAAGGCGGGGGGTCC
>NZ_CACVCG010000043.1 GCF_902729435.1 Magnetospirillum sp. UT-4 | reverse complement strand
GCCCGAGGCGTGACAGCGGCCCTCATTCCTGGCATACCGGAAAGCGGCCGCATTTATCAGGAATCTCAAATGTTCGTCGTCTCCAAGGTGGCCGGACTGCTGCTCCAGCCGATCAACCTTGTGCTTGTGGTCCTGGTCCTGGCGGCGGCGCTGTCCTGGACCCGCTTCCGCCGCCTGGGACGGGTTCTGGCGACCGCTCTGGCCGTGGGGTTGGGGATGGTCGCCGTGGCGCCGTGGGATGCCTGGCTGCTGGCCCCCATCGAGGAGCGTTTCCCGCAGCCGGCGCTGCCCGCCCGGGTGGACGGCGTGGTGGTGCTGGGCGGGGCGTTCGACCCGGTGGTCAGCGCCGCGCGCGGCCAGCCCGCCGCCAACGGCGCCATCGAGCGGGTGACCGCCCTGGTCGCGCTGGCGCGGCGGTATCCCGAGGCGGTGATGGTGTTCACCGGCGGCTCGGGCAGCGTCGCCCATCCCGACCTGCGGGAAGCGCCGGTGGCCCGCGCTTTCCTCGAGGCCATCGGGTTCGAGTCCGGCCGGGTGCTGTTCGAGGGCGATTCGCGCAACACCCGCGAGAACGCCGTCCTCACCCGCGAGATGGTCCGGCCCCAGCCCGGCCAGACCTGGGTCCTGGTCACCTCGGCCCTGCATATGCCGCGCGCGGTCGGGTCCTTCCGGTCCGCCGGGTGGGAGGTGATCCCGTACCCGGTCGACTACACCACCGCCGGCGGCGAGCCCCGCCTGCGCTTCGACGTGGGGGCCGGGCTGGGAATGCTGGGGACCGCCCTGCACGAGATATACGGTCTCGCCTATTACCGCCTGCAGGGATGGAGCGACGCGCTGTATCCCGCTCCGGCGGGGCAAATGTGACAATCGCCGGCCGCCGTTGCGGCACCCCTGGCGCCTGTGGCACAACGGCGCCTTCACCGGAAGCGGAGCGGAAGCGGACATGACAGGCAAGCGGACCTTGGCGGCACTGATGATGGCGGCGGCACTGGCGGCCGGCAGCCCGGCGGCGGCCCAGGAGGCGGCGCCGCGTCCGGATTTCGCCGCCTGGCTGAAGGAGGTGGAGGCTGAGGCGGTGGGCCGCGGCATCCGCGCCGAGACGGCGACGGCGGCGCTGGCCGGCGTCCAGCACATCGACAAGGTGATCGAGCTGGACCGCCGTCAGCCCGAAGGCACCATGAGCTACGCCCAGTACATGGAGCGCGTGGTCAACCCGGCCCGGGTGGAGAAGGGCCGCGCCCTGCTGGCCGCCAACAGCGCGGTGCTGGCCGAGATCGAGCGGCGCTACCACGTCCAGCCCAAATACGTGGTCGCCCTGTGGGGCATCGAGACCGATTTCGGCCGCGTCACCGGCGGCTATCCGGTGGTGTCGTCGCTGGCCACCCTGGCCTATGACGGGCGGCGTTCGGCGTTCTTCCGCGGCGAGCTGCTGGCCGCCCTGCAGATCCTGGACGAGGGGCACGTCACGCCCGCCACCATGCTGGGATCGTGGGCCGGGGCCATGGGGCAGTGCCAGTTCATGCCGTCCTCGTTCCTGAAATTCGCCGAGGATTGGAACGGCGACGGCCGGCGCGACATCTGGGGCACCGTTCCCGATGTGCTCGCCTCGGCCTCCAACTACCTGCTGCGCTCGGGCTGGAACGGCGACCAGACCTGGGGCCGGGCGGTCCGGCTGCCGGCCGGGTTCGATGCCGGCCTGATCGGCCTCGACACCCGCAAGCCGGTGGCCGAGTGGACCCGGCTGGGGGTGACGGCATCCGGCGGCAAGCCGCTGCCGAAGACCGAGCTGGAGGGCTCGATCGTGCTGGCGGAGGCGGGGAAGGGGCCGCCCTTCCTGGTCTACGAGAACTTCCGCACCATCCTGAAATGGAACCGCTCGACCTATTTCGCGCTGGCCGTCGGCCATCTTGCGGAACGCATCGGCGGCAAGTAGACTACCACATCTTTGGTAGCTGGCAGAGGGGGGCACAATATCATGCGCAAGGTCCGGCGCAGGGGATGGCGCGTGGCCGCGCTGATGATATCGACCGCCGTGCTGCCGGGCTGCGCCGAGATGAACCTGTTCGGCCATCTCGCCAAGGAGGCGACCTCCGACGCCCCGCCGGTCGCCGGCTCCGCCGCCGCCACCTACAAAGTCGGCAAGCCCTATCAGGTCAAGGGCGTGTGGTACTACCCGCGTGAGGATTTCGACTACGACGAAACCGGCATCGCGTCGTGGTACGGCCCCACCTTCCACGGCAAAGTCACCGCCAACGGCGAGGTGTTCGACCAAAACAATGTCTCGGCCGCCCACAAGACCCTGCCCATGCCGTCGGTGGTGCGGGTGACCAACCTGGAGAACGGCCGGTCCCTGGTGATCCGGGTGAACGACCGCGGTCCCTTCGTCAACGGCCGGATCATCGACCTGTCCCGCCGCGCCTCGCAGCTGCTGGGGTTCGAGGGGCAGGGAACGGCCAAGGTCCGGGTCCAGGTGCTGCCCGAGGAAAGCCGCGTCCTCGCCGGCAAGGCGCAGCCCGACGGGGCGTCGCGCGGCGAGCCGCAGGTGGCGGCCGCCCCGCGCGAAAGCGTGACCGCCGAGACCCTGCCGCCGCCCGGTGCCAGCGAGCGCCCGCGCCCGGTGCTGGCCTCGGCGCCCCAGGGTGCCCAGTCCCGCGGCACCGCCGCCGCCGAGGCCACCGAACGCATGCTGGCGGCGCAGGAGGTGCAGACGGTGCCGGTGGCGCGCAGCAACGCCATCTTCGTCCAGGCCGGCGCCTTCAGCCGCCATGACAACGCCGTGCGGCTGCAGGCGCGGCTGGCCGGCGTGGGCAGGCCCGCCATCCAGCAGATCAACGTCAAGGGCCAGACCCTCTACCGGGTCCGCTTCGGCCCCCTGACCGACGTCCAGGAGGCCGACCGGCTACTGGACGCGGTCATCTCCAGCGGCCAACAAGATGCCCGGGTGGTGGTCGACTGACCCCGCCCCGCCCTAGTTCCGACGCATTTCCCGGATAGGACCGGGGCGCTTTTTCCGCAGCTTCGTCACGCAGTCGAGGGTGATCCAGGTGACAGGGACGTTCCTTTCCAAAACCATCCGCCGGTTGCCGTTCGTGGCCGTGGCGATCCTTCTGGCCATCGGCCCGGCCGCCGCCGAGACCATCGAGACCTCGGCCCGCCAGGCCTACATCGTCGACTTCAAGACCGGCCGCGTGATGCTGGAAAAGAACGCCGACGAGTTGATGGTGCCGTCCTCCATGAGCAAGCTGATGACCGCCTATCTGGTCTTCGAGAAGCTCAAGGAAGGCAGCTGGAAGATGGAGGACATGCTGCCGGTCTCGGAGACCGCCTGGAAGCGCCACTACAAGTCCGGCGGCTCGCTGATGTTTCTGGACGTCAATTCGTCGGCCAAGGTGAGCGACCTGATCCGCGGCGTCATCATCCAGTCCGGCAATGACGCCTGCAGCGTGCTGGCCGAGGCCCATTCCGGCAGCGAAGAGGCCTTCGCCGAGGTGGCGACCCACCGCGCCCGCCAGCTCGGCATGATGAACTCCACCTTCCGCAACGCGTCCGGTTGGCCCGAGCCCGAGCACCTGACCACCGCGCACGATCTGGCCATCCTGGCCCGGCGCCTGATCTCCGACTTCCCCGAGTACTTCCCCATCTACTCGGAAAGGGACTTCACCCACGTCTCGGGCGGCAGGCCGATCAAGCAGGGCAACCGCAATCCGCTGCTGTACGGCGTTTCCGGTGCCGACGGTCTCAAGACCGGGCACACCGAGGCCGCCGGCTACGGCCTGGTCGGCACCGTCAAGCGCGGCGACCGGCGCGTCATCATGGTCATCAACGGCCTGAAATCCATGAAGGACCGGGCCGAGGAGAGCGCCCGTCTGGTCGAATGGGCCTTCCGCGAGTTCGAGAACTACGCCCTGTTCAAGCCGGGCGACCCGGTCACCGACGCCGAGGTGTGGCTGGGCGACGCCGCCACCGTGCCGCTGGTGGCGGGAGAGCGGCTGGAGGTCACCATGCCGCGCAAGTCGCGCCGCGACATGGTGGTGAAGGCGGTCTATTCCGGACCCGTCGCCGCCCCCATCAAGAAGGGCCAGGTGGTTGGCAAGCTGGTGATCACCGCACCCGGCGTGGAAACCGTGGAACTGCCGCTGGCGGCCGGCGCCGATGTGGGCAAGCTGGGCCTGTCGGGGCGCATCGGCGCGGCGCTGAAGCACATCCTGTGGGGAGCGAAGGGCTGACGGCGAGGTCATGGAACGCGGACGGTTCATCACCTTCGAAGGCGGCGAGGGCGCCGGCAAGTCGACCCAGCTGAAAATGCTGGCCGATGCGCTGGCGGCCGCCGGCACCCCGGCGATCACCACCCGCGAGCCCGGCGGCTCGGAAGGGGCGGAAGCCATCCGTGCGCTGCTGGTGACCGGCGATGTCGGCCGCTGGGACGGCCAGACCGAGGCGCTGCTGCACAGTGCGGCGCGGCGCGACCATCTGGTCCGGACGGTGTGGCCGGCGCTTGACTTGGGAACCTGGGTGCTGTGCGACCGCTTCGCCGATTCGACCGTCGCCTATCAGGGCTACGGCCACGGCTTGCCGGTCTCGTTCATCGAATCGCTGACCCGCCTGGCCATCGGCGATTTCGCGCCCGATCTCACCCTGATCCTGGACCTGCCGGTCGAGGCCGGACTGGCCCGCGCCGGCCATCGCGGCGGCGCCGAGGACCGCTACGAGCGCATGGGCGTCGCCTTCCACCAGCGCCTGCGCCAGGGCTTCCTGTCCATCGCCGAGCGCCAGCCCGGCCGCTGCGTGGTGGTGGACGCCACCGGCACCCCCGAGCAGGTCCATGACGCGGTGATGGCGGCGGTGCGGGGGCGGCTGCTGGGGTTCTGCGTGACATGAGCGAAGCCCCGACCCCGCGCGAGAATACCGATCTGTCCGGCCATTCCCATGCCGAGCGGGCCTTCCTCGATGCCTGGATCTCCGGCCGCCTGGCCCATGCCTGGCTGCTGACCGGGCCGAAGGGCATCGGCAAGGCGACCCTGGCCTATCGCATGGCCCGCTTCGTCCTGGCCGGCGGCGGAGAAGGCGGCGGGTTGTTCGGCGGCCCGCCGGAAAGCCTGGCCCTCTCGCCCGACCATCCGGTGTTCCGCCGGGTGGCGTCCTCCGGCCACGGCGATCTGCGGGTGGTGGAGCGGGGCTTCACCGACGACAAGAAGGGCAAGCGGCGGACCGAGATCGTGGTCGACGACGTGCGCGGCATCGGCGGCTTCATGGCGCTCACCCCGGCCGAGGGCGGCTGGCGGGTGGTGATCATCGACGCCGCCGACGAGATGAACCGCAACGCCGCCAACGCCGTTCTCAAGGTGCTGGAGGAACCGCCGCGCAACGCCTTGATGCTGCTGGTGTCGCACAGTCCCGGGCGGCTGCTGCCGACCATCCGCTCACGCTGCCGCCGGCTGGCGCTGAGCCCGCTGCCCGAGGCCCAGGTGGCCGAACTGCTGGGCCGCGCCCGCCCCGACCTCGACCCCGCCGACGTCGCCGCCCTGGCCCGCCTGGGCGAGGGCAGCATCGGCAAGGCGCTGGCCCTGGCGGCGGAGGGCGGGCTCGATCTCTACCGCGAGCTGATGGGCCTGCTGGCCACCCTGCCGCGCCTCGATCCGGTGGCCCTGCACGGCTTTTCCGAACGGGTCGGACGCAACGACGCCGATGCCGCCTGGCGCACGGTGACCGAGCTGCTGGGCTGGTGGCTGGCCCGGCTGGTGCGGGCCGGCGGGCGCGAGGGCAGGGGCCTGGTCGAGGTGGTGCCGGGCGAGGCGGCGGTGATGGGCCGCCTGCTCGCCGCCGGCAGCCTTGAACGCTGGCTCGAGCTGTGGGAAAAGGTCACCGCCCTGTTCGCCCGCGTCGATGCCGTCAACCTGGAGCGGAAACAGGCGCTGCTGACCGCCTTCCTGGCGGTGGAGCGGCTGGCCCGGGCCTGAAACCCTTGACACGTCACCCTTGACCCTGGGGGCGCGGGGCCAAAGCTCTCAAAGAAGACTTCGGAGAGGACCATGAGCGTGGACAAAACCTTCTACGTCACCACGCCGATCTACTACGTCAACGACAAGCCCCATATCGGGCATGCCTATACCACCCTGGCCTGCGACGTCCTGGCCCGCTTCAAGCGGCTGGATGGGTACGACGTCAAGTTCCTCACCGGCACCGACGAGCACGGCCAGAAGGTCGAGAAGTCGGCGGAAGGCTTCGGCACCAGTCCGCAGGAGCTGGCCGACCGCAACTCGGCCAATTTCCGCGAACTCGCCGCCCGCCTGGACTGCTCCAACGACGATTTCATCCGCACCACCGAACCCCGCCACATCCGCTCGGTCCAGGCCCTGTGGGCGCGTCTGGTGGCGGCCGGCGACATCTATGTCGGCCATTACGAGGGCTGGTACTCGGTCCGCGACGAGGCCTTCTACGGCGAGGACGAACTGGTTCCCGGGCCGAATGGGACCAAGCACGCCCCCAGCGGCGCCCCGGTCGAGTGGGTAAAGGAACCCAGCTACTTCTTCCGCCTGTCGGCCTGGCAGGACCGGCTGCTGGCCTGGTACGAGGCCAATCCCGACTGCATCGGCCCGCAATCGCGGCGCAACGAGGTGATCAGCTTCGTCAAGGGCGGCCTGCAGGACCTGTCGGTGTCGCGCACCAGCTTCAAGTGGGGCATCCCGGTGCCCGGCGACGACGCCCACGTGATGTATGTCTGGCTCGACGCCCTGACCAACTACATCACCGCCATCGGCTATCCCGACATCACCGGCGAGTTCGCCCGGTACTGGCCGGCCGACCTGCACATGGTGGGCAAGGACATCGTGCGCTTCCACGCGGTCTACTGGCCGGCCTTCCTGATGGCCGCCGGGCTGGAGCCGCCCAGGCGGGTGTTCGCCCACGGCTGGTGGACCAACGAGGGCCAGAAGATCTCCAAGTCGGTGGGCAACGTCATCGACCCGGTGGCGCTGATCGAGCGCTACGGCCTCGACCAGGTGCGCTATTTCCTGCTGCGCGAGGTGCCGTTCGGCAATGACGGCGATTTCAGCCACCGCGCCATGGTGCAGCGGATGAATTCCGAGCTGGCCAACGATTACGGCAATCTGGCCCAGCGCGTCCTGTCCATGATCGGCAAGAATTGCGCCGGCCAGGTGCCGCAGCACGGCGAGCCCGGTGCCGACGACCGCGAGATGCTCGACGCCGCCCACGGCCTGCTGCCCAAGGTCCGCGACGCCATCGACCGCCAGCTCTTCCACGAGGCGCTGGAGGCGATGTGGGGGGTGATCCGCGCCGCCAACGGCTATGTCGATCGTCAGGCTCCCTGGGCGCTGAAGAAGACCGATCCGGCGCGCATGGGCACGGTGCTGTGGGTGCTGGCCGAGACGGTGCGCAACCTGGCCCTGCTGACCCAGGCCTTCATGCCTGCCGCCTCGGGCCGGCTGCTGGACCAGCTGGGCATCGGCCCCGATGCCCGCACCCTGCACCATTGCGGCTCGCACCATGCGCTGAAGCCGGGCACGCCGCTGCCGGCCCCAGCCGGCGTGTTTCCCCGCTTCGTCGAGGAGGAGGGGGCGGCCTGATGCTGGTCGACAGCCACTGCCACCTGGATTTCCCGGACTTCGCGGAGGAGCTGGACGCGGTGGTGGAACGGGCGCGCCGCAACGGCGTCGGCCGCATGCTGACCATCTGCACCCACCTGACCCGGTTCGACCGGGTGCTGGCGGTGGCCGAGCGCTTTGCCGACGTCTACTGCACCGTCGGCATCCATCCCCACGAGGCGGGCAGCGAGCCGGCGGCCGAGGTGGAGCGACTGGTGGAACTGTCCCGCCATCCCAAGGTGGTCGGCTTCGGCGAGACCGGCCTCGACTATTTCTACGACAAGAGCCCCAGGGAGCGGCAGCGGGCGTCGTTCCGCACCCACATCGCCGCCGCCCGCGCCACCGGTCTGCCGGTGGTGGTGCACACCCGCGACGCCGACGACGATACCGCCGCCATCCTGGCCGAGGAGATGGAGAAGGGGGCCTTCACCGGACTCATTCACTGCTTCAGTTCCGGTCCGGAACTTGCTGCTAAATCTATATCTTTGGGCCTTTATGTGTCGCTGTCTGGCATCCTGACCTTCAAGAAGGCCGAGGCGCTGCAGCAGACCGTCCGGGGCCTGCCGCTGGACCGCCTGCTGGTCGAGACCGACTGTCCCTATCTCGCCCCGGTGCCGTTCCGGGGCAAGCGCAACGAGCCGGCCTATGTCGGCCACACGGCGGCCAAGCTGGCCGAGCTGCAGGGCGTCGATGCCGCCGCCGTGGCCGCCGCCACCACCGCCAACTTCCACCGCCTGTTCGCCAAGGTGCCCGGGTGAGGGCGACCATCCTCGGCAGCGGCGCGGCCTCCGGGGTTCCCAGCATCTCGCGCGGCTGGGGCGCCTGCGATCCCGCCGAGCCGAAGAACCGCCGCAGCCGGCCCTCGATCCTGGTCGAGGATAGCGGCGTCCGCATCCTGGTCGATACCTCGCCCGATTGCCGTCAACAGCTGATTGACGCAGGCGTCCGCCACCTCGACGCCGTGCTGTACACCCACGACCACGCCGACCATCTGCACGGCATCGACGACCTCCGCGAGGTCAACCGGGCCATGCAGGCGCCCATCGCCATCCATGGCGCGCCCGAGGTGCTCGACAGCATCCGTGCCCGCTTCCCCTATGTCCTGGGCGAGGTCGAGGGCGGCCAGTCCATCTACAAGCCGATGCTGCTGCCCCACGTGATCCAAGGCCCCTTCTCGGTGGGCGGGGTAGGGGTGGTTCCCATCGCCCAGGACCACGGCTATTGCGCCACCACCGGCTTCCGCTTCGGCGCGCTGGCCTATTCCACCGATCTGGTGGAGATGCCGGAGGAGTCCTTTGCCGCACTGGCCGGGATCGAGGTGTGGATCGTCGGCTGCCTGACCTATGACCCGCACGCCACCCATGCGCACCTGGACAAGGTCCTGGGCTGGATCGAACGCATCGGCCCAAGGCGCGCCGTGCTGACCCACATGACGCCCAGCCTGGACTACCAGACCCTGCGTGGCCGGCTGCCGGTCAACGTCGAGCCGGGGTTCGACGGGATGGTCATCGATGTCGGCTAATTCATTGACCCGGCGTTCCTTTTTCGGCTCTGGCCGGACTCCTGCCGTTGGCTGCTGCGGACCGTATCCGGATAACGCCATAATCTCCATTATGCGACTTTTGCATATGGCGCAATGAGGCCCCCCATGCCCACACCCCCGCGTCCCATCGACCGCCTGCTCGACATCATGACCACCCTGCGCCATCCCGAGCGCGGCTGCCCCTGGGATCGCGAGCAGACCTTCGCCACCATCGCGCCCTATACCGTCGAGGAAGCCTACGAGGTCGCCGACGCCATCGACCACAACGACATGGCGGCTCTGAAGGACGAACTCGGCGACCTGCTGTTCCAGGTGGTCTTCTACGCCCAGATGGCCCGCGAGACCGGTGTGTTCGATTTCGACGCCATCGCCGAGGCCATCGCCGACAAGATGGTCCGCCGCCATCCTCACGTGTTCGGCGAAGACGGCATCCGCGATGCCGAGGCCCAGACCGCCGCCTGGGAGGCCACCAAGGCCGGCGAGCGCGCGGCCAAGGGCGCCGACAGCGTCCTGGACGGGATCGCCCGCACCCTGCCCCCCCTGACCCGCGCGCTGAAGCTGCAGAAGCGGGCGGCGCGGGTCGGCTTCGATTGGGCCGAGCCCGCCCAGGTGATTGACAAGATCAACGAGGAACTGGCTGAACTCCAAGCGGAAATCGGCGCCGACGCGGGCATCGAGCGCCTCGAGGACGAGATGGGCGATCTGCTGTTCGCTTGCGTCAACCTCTCCCGTAAGCTCAATATCGACCCCGAGCGGGCGCTGAAGCGGACCAACGGCAAGTTCGACCGGCGCTTCCGCCACGTGGAGGCCGGGCTGCGGGCCGCCGGGACGACGCCGGACCAAGCCAGCCTGGAGGCCATGGAGGCGCTGTGGGTGGCGGCGAAGACCGGGGAACGGACGAAAGGATCGGGGGAATGAAACGCATTGGCCATCTGGCGCGGACCCTCGCCGCCTTGTCCCTGATCATGCTGCTGTCGTCGTGCTATATCCCCGACAAATTCCGCGGCGAGCTGCGCATCTCGCGCTTCGGCGACTACGCCCTCACCTACGAGGGCGACCTGATCTTCGCTCCCATTCTGCACGCTTATGCCGAGGGCCGTATCACCCCGGAAAACGAGGAAGAGCGTCACAACAACATCTACAAGGACTTGGTGCGCGACACCGCCATCAAGGACCTGAAGAAGGCCGGCAAGGGCCGCTTCCACGTCAAATACGAGCGCCAGGGCCGGCTGGCCAAGGTCCAGCTGTCCTCGTTCCTGCGCCGCGACGCCCGCCTGATTTCGCTCAAGTCCAACGAGGACGGCACCATCATCATCGACGCCAACGGGGTCAAGGCGTCCGACGCCCAGCGCATGGCCGAGCTCGGCATCGGCATGGAGGGCGAGTTCCGCATCACCACCGACGGCAAGGTGATGAAGCACAATGCGACCGAAGTCCGCGCCTTTGGCGCCTACCAGGTCTTCATCTGGCGCATCGAGAACGCGCTGTCGCCGACGCCGACGCTGGTGTTCCTGCGCGATCCCGATCCCGCCCGCCCCCTGTGAGGCCCGAATGAGTCCCTGGTCCGACCGCACCGTGTTCATCACCGGCGCCACCGCCGGATTCGGCGAGGCCATGGCGCGCCGCTACGCCGAACTGGGGGCCCGCCTGGTGCTGTGCGGCCGCCGCCGCGACCGCCTCGACGGGCTGGCCGCGGAGTTGCACGGCTGCAGGCTTGCCACCGTGGTCCTGGACGTGCGCGACCGCAAGGCGGTCGATGCCGCCATCGCCGCCCTCCCCCCCGACTTTGCCGCCATCGACGTGCTGATCAACAACGCCGGCCTGGCCCTGGGCCTGGAGCCGGCACACCAGACCGACCTGGACGACTGGGAGCGCATGGTCGATACCAACCTGAAGGGCCTGATGTACGTGACCCGCGCGGTTCTGCCGGGCATGGTCGCCCGCGACCGCGGCCACGTGGTCAACATCTCCTCCATCGCCGGCACCTATCCCTATCCCGGCGGCAACGCCTACGGCGCCACCAAGGCGGCGGTGACCCAGTTCTCCCTCAACCTGATCGCCGATCTGGTGCGGACCCGCATCCGGGTGACCAATATCGAGCCCGGCCTGTGCGGCGGCTCGGAATTCTCGCTGGTCCGGTTCAAGGGCGATGCCGAGGCGGCGGCCAAGGTCTATGCCGGCACCACGCCGCTCACCTCCGAGGACGTCGCCGAGGCGGTGGTGTGGGCCACCTGCCTGCCCGCCCACGTCAACATCAACCGCATCGAGATGATGCCGGTGTCCCAGGGGCCGGCCGGCCTGACGGTCTACCGGGAAGGCTGAGATCAGCCGATCAGCCGCGCCAGCTGGTCCCAGCTCGACCGGCCCGGCGCCATCAGCAATTGCCGGTCGGGATGGGGCAGCGCCGTGTAGGGCGCCCCGTCGAGCAGGGCGGCGACCCCGCCGGCTTCCTCATGGATCAGAACGCCGGCGGCGTGGTCCCACGGCATCAGCCGGCGGAAATGGGCGAAATGCAGGCGACCGGTGGCGAGGTCGAGGTAGTCGTGGGCGGCACTGCCCCGCCGCGCCACGTGCAGCACCCGCGACGCCACCGCGCCGGTGCGCTTCACCGAGCCGGACATGCGGTCCAGCGGCACCTCGGCCGCCACCCGCACCGGATTGCCGTCGCGGAAGGCCCCCTGCCCCTTCAGCGCCACCACCGTCCGGTTCGGCACCGGGTCGTGAATCCAGCCCGCCACCGTCTCGCCGTCCACCACCAGGGCGACGATGACCGCGAAGCGCGGATTGCCGTGGGCGAAATTGGCGGTGCCATCGACCGGATCGAGTACCCAGACCATGCCGGGGCGGCCCAGGGCGTCCATCAGGCCGGGATTGTCGTGCACCCCCTCCTCGCCCACAACCGCCCCCCCGAACTCGGCCGTCAACACGGTTGACAGCACCCGTTCCGCCTGGATGTCCGCCTCGGTCACCAGCTGATGCGGCGCCTTTTCACGAATCTGGTCGCGGCCGAGATTGCGGAAGCGGGGCAGCACCTCGGCTTCGGCAACCGCGCGGATGATGGCGGTGACGCGGGCGGCTTCGGCCGGCTTCATTTTCCCCTCCCCTCGGCCTGGCGGCGCTGGAACCTTTGGGCGTCGGCGGGATCGAGGCGGACCCGCAGGAAGGCACTGTGGTCGCCGTCCCGCCGCGCCACCACCTCGCCATGGCGGTACAGCCAGGCGATGGAGGCACCGTCGCTGAGCGGCAGTTCCACGTCCACCACCTGCCGTCCCTCGGTCAGGCGCCGGTCCAGGCAGGCCAGCAGATCATCCATCCCCTCGCCCGTCCACGCCGACAGCGAGACGGTATCGGGCCGCCGCCGAGCCTGGTTGGCGACCTCGATGCGGTCGTGTTCATCCAGAAGGTCGGTCTTGTTCAGCACCTCGACCAGCCCGCGATCCACCATCTCGGCCAATCCCAGTTCGCGCAGCACCGCCTCGACGTCGGTGGCCTGGGCCTCGGTATCGGGGTGGGCGACGTCGCGGACATGAACCACCACGTCGGCCTCCAGCACCTCCTCCAGCGTCGCGCGGAACGCCGCCACCAGCTCGTGCGGCAGGTCCGAGACGAACCCCACGGTGTCGGACAGGATGACCCGGCGCCCTGACGGCAGCGCGAGCCCGCGCATGGTCGGATCCAGGGTGGCGAACAGCATGTCCTTGGCCAGCACCTCGGCCCGGGTCAGGCGATTGAACAGGGTGGACTTGCCGGCATTGGTGTAGCCGACCAGGGCGACGATGGGATACGGCACCTTGCGCCGGGCGCTGCGATGCAGTTCGCGGGTCCGTTTGACCTCGTCCAACTCGCGCTTCAGCTTGACGATGCGTTCGCCGATCATCCGGCGGTCGGCCTCGATCTGGGTCTCGCCCGGCCCGCCGAGGAAGCCGAAGCCGCCGCGCTGGCGCTCCAGGTGGGTCCAGGACCGCACCAGCCGCGAACGCTGATAGCTCAGCGCCGCCAGTTCCACCTGCAGGCTGCCCTCGCGGGTCCGCGCCCGCTCGCCGAAAATCTCGAGGATCAGCCCGGTGCGGTCGATGACCTTGCACGCCCAGGCCTTTTCCAGGTTGCGCTGCTGCACCGGCGACAGGTGGCCGTCCATGACCGCGACGGCGATCTCCCGCTCCTTGACCAGCGGGGCGAGCCGTTCCACCGCGCCCTTGCCCAACAGCGTGGCCGGGCGCCGGGCAGAGACCGGTACGACTTCGGAATGAACGATGTCGAGGTCGATGGCCTGGGCCAGGCCGACCGCCTCGTCCAGGCGCGCCTCGGGCTCGCGCGCACCATCGTCCCCGGCCTTCAGGGCCGGATGGATGACCATGGCGCGCTGGCGCTGCGTCCCCGCGTGACCTTCCGTCACCTACTCTTCACCACCTTCCTTGACCGGCGGCTCGAACAGCTGGATTGGCGTCGATGGCATCACCGTGGAAATGGCGTGCTTGTAAACCAGTTGCGTATGGCCGTCCCGCCGCAGCAGCACCGAGAAATTGTCGAACCAGGTGACAATCCCCTGAAGCTTCACCCCGTTGACCAGGAAGATGGTGACCGGGGTCTTATGCTTGCGTATATGGTTGAGAAAGACGTCCTGTACGTTCTGGGACTTCTCTGCGGACATGGTTGGTCTTCCGTTCTTATTGCCCGAACCGAGCGTCAAAGGCCTCCAAGGAGCCTCCCTGAAGCCATTTCGTTATCATCAATTCGCCGATATGGGAACCGATAGTTCGTCCACAAGAGTGACCAAAGCCCTGCAATCCCCAAGGGTGTAGGCCGGCGGGTAGGTGGCGAACTCCTCCTCGAGGGGGGGATCGGACCGCATCACGATGCCGACACATCCCGCATTGGCGGCGCAATGCATGTCGATGGCCGCATCACCGACGAACCACACCGCCGGTCCCGCCGCCACGCCGGCCCGTTCCAGGGCAAGATGGACCGGATCCACCGCCGGCTTGTCGGCGGCGGCATCGGCGGCCCCGACCAGGGCGCCGAACAGGCCGGACCAGCCCAGCGCCTCGGCCTCCTTGCGCAGGAAGGCGCCGCGCTTGTTGCTGACCACCGCAAGGAAGATTCTTCGCTCCGCCAGGTCGGCCAGCATCGCCCCGGCCCCGGGCAGTTCCCTCAGATGGCTGAGATGGATGGATTCGAACCCCTGGTAGAACACGTCCCTGGCTTCGGTCCAGCGTTCGCCGAACATCTGGGGAAAGGAATCGCGCATGGACTTGGCGACGTTGGCCCGCGTCTCCGCCATGCTCCATTCCGGCATGCCGAAATGGCGAAAGGTGATGTTGTAGGCCTCGCGGATGCAGACCCAGGAATCGACAAGGGTGTTGTCCCAGTCGAACAGGATGGCCGAGGGCCTGGTCGCGTCCGGCACTCAGAAATACTCCAGCCGGACCGAGAACATCTTTTCGACCTTCTTCACCGCGTCCGAGGCGGCGAACAGTACCACCCGGTCACCGGCCTGGACGATTGTGGCGCCGCGCGGCGAGATGACGGTGCCGTCGCGGACAACCGCTCCGACCAGGACCCCGTTGGGCAGCTTCACCTCGCGCAACGGCTTGCCGACCAGGCTCGAGGTTTCCAAGGCGTCGGCTTCGATCAACTCGCCGAACCCCTCGTGCAGCGAGTGGACGGCGTGGATGCGGCCGCGGCGGACGTGCTGAAGGATGTTGGATACGGTGATGGCCCGCGGGCTGACCACCACGTCGATGCCCAGCGGCCCCATCAGGGCGTTGTAGGTGGTCTTGTTGATCAGGCACATGGCCCTGCGGGCGCCGTAGCGCTTGGCCAGCAGCGCCGCCAGGATGTTGGTCTCGTCGTCGTTGGTCACCGAAACCACGGTCTCGGCGGCCGACACGCTGGCCTCGGACAGGATGTCGGGATCGAGCACGTCGCCATTGATCACCACCGAGCGGTGCAAGGTCTTGGCGACATATTCCGCCCGGTCCTTGTTGGCCTCGATGACCTTCACCGAGGCGTTGGGGAATTCGGCTTCCAGGTGCTGGGCCAGGAACAGGCCGATATTGCCGCCGCCGAAGATGATGATCCGCCTCGCCTCGCGGTCCTCGCGCCCGAACGCCGACAGGGCGCGATCGACGTGCTGGGTATCGACGACGAAGTAGACCTCGTCGCCATCCAGCATCTGGTCCTCGGCGCTGGGAATGATCGAGCGCCCGTCGCGGACGATGCCGATGATGACGATGTTGAGGTCCGGGAACAGCACGGTCAGCTGGCGCAGCGGCGTGTTGATGAGCGGCGTCTGCTCGTCGCAGCGCACCCCGATCAGCCGCACCTTGTCGCCGGCCATGGGGATCACGTCGATGGCGCCGGGCACCTGGATGCGCCGGGTGATGGCGCGGGCCACCTCGATCTCGGGGCTGATGATGACGTCGATGGGGAGATGGTCGCGCGAGAACATGGTCGCCCACATGGGCTGCAGGTAGGACTGCGAGCGCACGCGAGCGATCTTGGTGGGAACGTCGAACAGGGAATGGGCGACCTGGCAGGCGACCATGTTGACCTCGTCGGCGTGGGTCACCGCGATCAGCATGTCGGCATCGGCGGCGCCGGCCTGCTCCAGCACCGAAGGATGCGAGGCGTAGCCCAGGATGGCCTGCACGTCGAGGGTATCGGTGATCTTGCGGATCAGGTCCGGCCGCTGGTCGATGACCGTGACGTCGTTGTTCTCGCCGGCGAGGTAATGGGCGATGTTGAAGCCGACCTGGCCGGCGCCGCAGACGATGACCTTCATGGGGTTCCCCCGTTCAACCCTTCTTTTCGTCGGTATTGACGCCCAGCAGCTTCAGCTTGCGGTGAAGGGCCGAGCGTTCCATGCCGACGAAGGCGGCGGTTCGCGAGATGTTTCCGGCAAACCGGTTGATCTGGGCCAGCAGGTACTCCCGCTCGAACAGCTCACGCGCCTCGCGTAAGGGCAATGTCATGATTTCGCTTGATTTTTCCCAACGCAGCACGGCCGGAGTGATGGCCCCGATCTCGCTGGGCAGCATGTCGGCACGGATAGCCTCGCCCGGCTCGCCGGGGGCCATGATCAGCAGCCAGTCGACCACGTTGCGCAGCTGGCGCACGTTGCCCGGCCAGTCGTAGGCCTGGAAGGCGGCAAGGGCGTCCTCGCCGATGGGGCGGGACTGCACGCCGGCAGCCTGGGCGGCCAGTCCCATGAAATGGCGGGCCAGGGAGGGAATGTCCTCCTTGCGGTCGCGCAACGGCGGCACCCGGATGGGCACCACGTTGAGGCGGTAGAACAGATCCTCGCGGAACCGCCCGGCCGCCATCTCGGCCTGCAGGTCGCGGTTGGTGGTGGCGATGACGCGGACGTCCACCTCGACCCGCTGACCGCCGCCGATGCGCTCGAAGGTCTGGTCCTGCAGGGCGCGCACGATCTTGCCCTGGGTCTCCAGCGGCATGTCGGCGACCTCGTCGAGCAGCAGCGTGCCGCCATGGGCCTGCTCGAAGGTGCCGATCTTGCGGGCGGCGTCGTCGCTGCCGTGTTCGTTGCCGAACAGTTCCAGTTCCATGCGGTCGGGATGCATGGCGGCGCAGTTGACCACCACGAACGGCCCCTCGGCGCGCCGCGAGCGGGCGTGGATGATGCGGGCCACCACCTCCTTGCCGGAGCCGGCGGGACCGGTGATCAGCACCCGGGAATTGGTCGGCGCCACCTTCTCGATGGACTGGCGCACCTGCTGGACGAAGGGCGAGGCGCCGACCACGTCGGCCACCACCGCCGCGCCGCCGGCGCGCAGACGCAACTCTTCGTTCTCGCGCCGCAGGCGGGCGGATTCGATGGCCCGGTCGATGATGATGAGCAGGCGGTCGGCCTTGAACGGCTTCTCGACGAAATCGTAGGCGCCGATGCGGATGGCCTCGACCGCGGTCTCGATGGTGCCGTGGCCGGACATCATCACCACCGGCACGTCGGGGTGCTCGCGCTTCACTGCGGCGAGGATGCCGAGGCCGTCCAGGTTCGAGCCCTGCAGCCAGATGTCCTGGATGATCAGGCTGGGCCGGCGCGACCGGACCGCCTCGAGCGCCGCGTCGGAATTGGCCGCCTCGCGGGTGGAATAGCCTTCGTCCTCGAGAATGCCGGCGACGAGTGCGCGGATATCGGCTTCGTCATCGACAATCAGGATGTCATGCGCCATGGATTGCCGTCGCGTGGGGGGACGATTCGGGTACCGGAAGCTCGGCGTCGCGGAACACCAACCCGACGCAGGCCCCGCCTCCGGGAGCGTCCTTCAGGTAAAGCTCACCCCCATGGTCTTCCATGATTTTCTTGACGATGGCAAGACCTAATCCGGTGCCCTTGGCGCGAGTCGTGACGTAGGGTTCGGTCAGGCGGTCCCGGTTTTCCACCGGCAATCCCCTGCCGTTGTCGGTAACCTCCACCACCACCTTGCCGGCCTCGCGGACCAGGGCGAGCTTCACTCGCCCGGGCGGCCGTTCCTCCCCTTCCCGCCCCCGGATGCCCTCGACGGCGTTCTTCAGCAGATTGGTCAGCGCCTGGCCCACCAGGCGGCCGTCGCAAACCAGGGTCACGCCACCATCGGGCAGCTCTGCCTCGAAGCCGACATCGGGGTAGCCGGTGCGCTGCATGAAGAGCGCCTGCCGGCAGATGTCGGCCAGGTCGTCGGGCTTCATCTGCGGTGCCGGCATGCGGGCGAAGGACGAGAACTCGTCGACCATGCGGCCGATGTCGCCGACCTGGCGGACGATGGTCTCGATCAGCGTCGTGTAGGTCTCGGGATCGCTTTGTATCTCCTTGAGATATTTGCGTTTCAGGCGTTCGGCCGAAAGCTGGATGGGGGTCAGCGGGTTCTTGATCTCGTGGGCGATGCGTCGGGCCACATCGGCCCATGCGGCCTTGCGCTGGGCCGAGACCAGTTCGGTGATGTCGTCGAAGGTGATGACGTAGCCGATGGTCTCGGCATCCAGCGACTCGGCAGCGACGCGAACCAGCAAGGTGCGCGCCCGCCCCTCGCGGGACAGTTTGACCTCGTGCTGGATCAGGCGGTCGGGGCGGCGGCGCACCTCGTCCAGGACGTCGGTGAGCTCCGGAACCGCCTCGGCCAGCGGACGCCCGATCAGCGCCTCCGGCGACAGCCCCAACAGGTCGCAGGCCGAACGGTTCGGCAGGTAGACGCAGGCGTTGCGGTCGAGACCGACGATTCCGGCCGAGACGCCGGCCAGCACCGTTTCAGTGAAGCGGTTGCGTTCATCCAGCTCGCGGTTGGTGTCGATGAGGTCGCGCCGCTGCTCGTCCAGCTGGCCGGTCATCCGGTTGAAGGCCCGGATCAGCGTCCCGACCTCGTCGGCGCCGTCTTCGCGCACCCGCGCCGACAGATCGCCGGACCGCACCTTCTCGGCCGCGTCGATCAGCCGGGCGATGGGTGTCGCCAGCTTCGTGGCCATGGACAGGCCGACCCATACCGCGGCCAGCAGCAGCAGCAGCGACACCACCGCGAAGACCAGCGAGAACGCCCGCTCGAGGCCGAGGCGGCGCCCCTCCAGCCGTTCGTATTCCGCCACCGCCGCCGAGGTCTGCTCCATATGGCCGATCACCTTGGGATCGACGAAACGGCCGACATAGAGGTAGGTCTCGACAAAGAAGCCCTGCAGGCTGACCAGGGCGCGCACGCGGTCGTCATCGTCGCTGGTGAGCACCGCGACCTCGCCGTTGCGCGCCTTATCCAGCGCCCACTCGGGAATCTGCGCCAGCCCGCTCTCGATGGAGAAGGCCAGGCCCGAGCGCGCCAGCACGCGATAGCCCTGGCGTTCGAACACGATGGCCTCGGTCAGCCCGCGGATGGCCGCCTGGGTCGAGACGAAGCCGGAAAACCGCTGCGGCGTGCGTGACAGCGTCAGGCCTTCGCGGTTGATGTCGTTGGCCATCGCCAGGGCGTCGCCGCCGATGATCTGCTGGTGCTCCGCGAGATAGGCCTTGGCCACCTCCTGCGACGCCTGCAGCGCGGTGCGCACCCGGTCGGAGAACCAGCTTTCGACGCCGTAGCGGAAGAACACGGTGGAGCCGGCGGAGACCACGATGGCCGGCGTGACCGCCACCAGCGCGAACAGGACGATGAAGCGCAGATGCAGCTTCGAGCCGGTGGTGCCGTGGCGGCGCGCCTTCCACACCGCCAGGATGCGCACCACCACCAGGCCGCCGAGGGCCAGCAGCAGGGCGAGATCGAGCCCCAGCAGCGACAGCACGGTGACCGGATCGGGACCGATCGGCCCCGAAACGGTCATGGCCAGGAAGGTGGCGGCCACCGAGGGGACCACTGCAGCCGCCAGCATGAAGGCGAGCTTGCGCGCCAGCCCGACCCTGCGTGCCCACACCATCGTCCTGGGCCAGAGCCTGCGGCGCTCGCCTGCCATGCCGTTCCTTTACTTGAGGCCGCTGCCCCGGGACACCGAGACGTCCAGGTCCCGGATCTTCTTGCGCAGGGTGTTGCGGTTGAGGCCGAGGATCTGCGCCGCCTTGATCTGGTTGCCGCGGGTGGCTTCCAGGGCGAGGCTGATCAGCGGACGCTCCACCTCGCGCAACACCCGGTCGTAGATGCCGGGCGGCGGCAGATTCTCGCCGTGGCTGGAGAAGTACTCGCGCAAGTGGCGCTCGACGCTGGCCGACAGGCCCTCGCCCTCGGCGCTGCCCATGGCATCGACCACCGGCGCACCACCCGACAGCTCGACCTCGATGACGTCGAGTCCGATCACCTCCTGGGAATACAGCGCCGCCAGGCGCCGCACCAGGTTCTCCAGCTCGCGCACGTTGCCGGGCCAGCGGTGCCGCTTCAGGCGGTCCAGCGCCTGGGCGTCGATGGTCTTCTGCGGCAGGCCCTCGGCCGCCGCCAAAGCGAGGAAATGGCGGATCAACTCGGGGATGTCCTCGCTGCGCTCGCGCAGGGGCGGCAGGCGGATGGGCACCACGTTGAGCCGGTAGAACAGGTCCTCGCGGAACATTCCCTGGCGGATCAGTTGGGTCAGATCGCGGTGGGTGGCGGCGACGATGCGCACGTTGGCGCGGATCGGCGTGCGGCCGCCGACGGTGGTGTACTCGCCCTCCTGCAGGACGCGCAGCAGCCGGGTCTGGGCCTCGGGCGGCATGTCGCCGATCTCGTCGAGGAACAGGGTGCCGCCCTCGGCCTGCTCGAACCGGCCGGCGGCGCGCTGGGTGGCGCCGGTGAAGGCGCCGCGCTCGTGGCCGAACAGCTCGCTTTCGATCAGTTCACGCGGGATGGCGGCCATGTTGATGGCGACGAAGGGGCCGTTGCGGCGCTTGCCGTAATCGTGCAACGCGCGGGCCACCAGCTCCTTGCCGGTTCCCGACTCGCCGTTGACCATCACCGTCAGGTCGGTGCCCATCAGCCGCGCCAGGGTGCGGTAGATCTCCTGCATGGCCGGCGAGCGGCCGATCAGCGGCAGCCCCTCCTCCTCCTCGCGCTCGGCGCCGTCGGGCGACGCGACCGCCCGCGGGGTCGTCAACGCGCGATTGACGACGGCGACCAGCTCCTTGAGATCGAAGGGTTTGGGCAGGTATTCGAAGGCCCCGCGCTGGGTCGCCTTGACGGCGGTGAGCAGGGTGTTCTGCGCGCTCATCACGATGATGCGCATGTCGGGACGGATCTTCTTGATGCGCGGCAGCAGGTCCAGCCCGCTCTCGTCCGGCATCACCACATCGGTGATGACCAGATCGCCCTCGCCGTCCGAGACCCACCGCCACAGCGTCGAGGCGTTGCCGGTGGTGCGCACGTCGTAGCCGGCGCGCCCCAGGGCCTGCGCCAGGACGGTGCGGATGCCGCGGTCGTCGTCGGCGACCAGGATTGTGGAAGTGGTGGTCATGGCGTCAGTACCCGTCCCCCTCCTGGACCATGGGCAGCATGACCCTGAACAGGGTCCGCCGCGGCATGCTGTCGAACTCGACCACACCGCCGTGGTCACCGATGATCTTGGCGACCAGGGCCAGCCCCAGCCCGGTCCCGGTCGGCTTGGTGGTCACGAAGGCGTCGAACAGGTGCGGCCGCAGGTCCTCGGGGATTCCGGCGCCGTTGTCGAGCACGCTGACCAACAGCGGCAGGTGGCGCCGCGCCTCGGAGCCGGGCACGGCAAGGCGCACGCCGTGCTGGTAGGCGGTGGACAGGACGACCTCGCCGCCCTCGGCCGGCGCCGCCTCGGCGGCATTCTTGACCAGGTTGAGGAACACCTGGATCAGCTGGTCGCGGTTGCCGAACACCGGCGGCAGCGAGGGATCGTAGTTCTCGACGAAGCGGACATGGCGGGCGAAGCCGTTCTCGGCGATGCGGCGGACGTGCTCCAGCACCTGGTGGATGTTGACCGGGCCGCGTTCGCCCGGCGCCTTGTCCGAGAACACCTCCATGCGGTCGACCAGGGCGACGATGCGGTCGGCCTCATCGACGATCAGGCGGGTCAGCACGCGGTCGTCCTCGCTCGCCGCCGCCTCGAGCAGTTGGGCGGCGCCGCGGATGCCCGACAGCGGGTTCTTGACCTCGTGCGCCAGCATGGCCGCCATGGCGGTGACCGAGCGGGCGGCGTTCCGGCTTGCCAACGATCCGCCGATCTTCAGGGCGATGGATTGTTCGTGCAGGGAGATCACCACGCAACCGGGGACCTCGACCAGCGGCGACACCTGGACCGTCACCGTGCGGTGCCCGGTGCGCGGGGTGTCGAGCAGGATGCCGTATTCGGAGACCACCAGGGCCTCGTGGCGGGCCTGCTCGACCAGGGCCAGCACCGGGCTGTCCGAGGGCAGCAGGTCGGTGATCGGCGTCCCGCACAGGTAATGGGCGCCGGATTGGAAAAGCTGCTCGGCGGCGGCGTTGACGTAGCGGATGAGATTGTCGGCGTCCAGCGCCACCACCGCCGAGGCCAGCGCGCCCAGCACCGAGGCGGGTTCGAAGCTCGGCACGGTGGCGCGGCGGCGCATGGCGTTGACCCGTCCCATCAGGCCGCCGCCTTGTCGAGCAGGGGCAGGTAGAATTCGGCCATGGCCTGGCGGACGGCCTCGGCCTCGGCCAGGCGGTTGACCTTGGCGCGGAACTCGGCCGAGCCGGGAAGGCCCTTGGAGTACCACGCGACATGCTTGCGGGCCATGCGCACCCCCGTCTCGGCCCCGTAATGCTCCAGCATCGCCTCGAAATGCTCGGCGACGATGGCGAACTGGTGCTCCAGTGCCGGATCGGGCAGGCGCTCGCCGGTGGCGAGGAAATGCGCCACCTGGCCGGGGAACCACGGCCGGCCATAGCTGCCGCGGCCGATCATCACCGCATCGGCACCGGACTCCTCCAGGGCGCGGACGGCGTCGTCCAGCGTCTCGATGTCGCCGTTCACCACCACCGGAATCGAGACCGCCTCCTTGACCTGGCGCACGAACGACCAGTCGGCGATGCCGGAATAGAATTGCTGGCGGGTGCGGCCGTGGACGGTGACCATGCGGATGCCGCTCTCCTCGGCGATGCGGGCCAGGCGCGGGGCGTTGAGGTTCGAGCGGTCCCAACCCATGCGGCATTTCAGGGTGACCGGAACATCGACGGCGCGGACGGTGGCTTCCATGATGCGCCCCGCCAGGACCTCGTCCTTCATCAGCGCCGATCCCGCCTCGCCCTTGACCGCCACCTTCTTCACCGGGCAGCCCATGTTGATGTCGATGATGGCGGCGCCGCGATCGGCATTCATCCGCGCCGCCTCGGCCATGTGCTCGGGGTCGCAGCCGGCCAGCTGCACCGACATCGGCTGTTCCCCGGCATCGGCGGCGGCCATCTTCATGGTCTGGCGGTTGGCGCGGATCATGGCGGCGCTGGCGATCATCTCGGACACCACCAGGCCCGCCCCCATGCGCTTCACCAGGCGCCGGAACGGCATGTCGGTCACCCCCGACATGGGGGCCAGGATCACCGGATTGGGAAGGGCGACCGAACCGATGGTCAGGGGAAGGCAGCGAACATGGGTCATGGGTGCGTATTTATTATGCAGACCCTGCTCAATGCAACGGCAAAAGGCGTGGCCGCCCCCGAATTCCCTGCCCGCCAGGGCTTACAGGAGGACCTGCTGCACGAACTTGACGCCGGGATAGGCGAGCGTGAGCAGCAAATAGGCGACCAGGACGACGCGCGCGGCGATCCGGCCGCGCACCCCGCACACCCGGTGCCCGACCAGCAGGGCACCGATCAGCACGAAGGCGATCAGCGACAGCAGGCTCTTGTGGTCGGCGCGCAGAAGGGCGCCGCTCTCGAAATACTGGGTGGCCATGCCGGAAACCACGCCGATGCCGAGCACCGCCTCGCTGGCGATGAGAAGCCGGCCGGCCAGGGTCTCGCCCTCCACCACCGACGGCAGCATGCGGGTCAGCCGGTTGGGGCGCTTCAGCTTGAGCGCCCGCTCCTGCAGGAAGACCCCCAGCGACGCCACCGCCGCCAGGGTGAGCAATCCGTAGGTCAGCACCGATACGATGATGTGCAGGTCGATCCACAAATCCGGCGCGCCGCCCGCCATGGGCCGGGCTTCGCCGGCGGCGGCCGAGGCGAACATTCCCAGCACCGCCAGATAGGGCATCAGCAGCGGCGCCAGCCGCCATCCCGCCGCGGCGACCGCCGCCACGCCCAGGAACAGCGCCGCGCTGGCGCCGATGCTGACCCACAGGGTGGCACCCACGCCGGTCTGCCACGACCCCGCCAGCAGCGCCGCCGACCACGCCGCCGGGCCGATCAGCGCCAGCAGCGCCACCGCCCAGAAGGCGGCGTCGCGCGCCGGCTGGCGCCGCACCGGCAGCAGGGCGGCGGGGAGCAGGCTGAGCAGCGCGAAGGCATTGAGGGCGGCGGAAGACGCAGTCATGGGCGAACTATAGCACCGTTCGCGCCGACGAAAAGAGCCGCCCACGCTCGTCCCGCTCTTGGCAGCGTCGGCCCGGGCGCATAGGCTTGGTTGGATCGGGAGGAACGCAATGAACCGTGTCGTCGCATTGGTGGTGGCCGCCGGCCGCGGGCGCCGCTTCGGGGGGGATATCCCCAAGCAATATCTCGACCTCGGCGGCCGGCCGGTGCTGAGGCATTCCCTCGCCGCCCTGGCAGCCAACCCGCAGGTGACGGCGGTGCGCGCGGTGATCCACCCCGACGACCGCGACCTCTACGATGCCTGCGCCCAGGGGCTCGACCTGCTCGAGCCGGTGGCGGGTGGCGAGACCCGGCAGGATTCGGTGCGCCTGGGCCTGGAAAGCCTGGCCGGCCTCGAGCCGCAAGCAGCGCTGATCCACGACGGCGCCCGGCCCTTCCTCGACGGCGGCATCGTCGCCCGGGTAATCGGCGCGCTGGCGGAGCATCCCGGTGCCATCCCCGCAATTGCCGTGGCCGACACCCTGAAGCGCGGCGCCGATGGCCTGGTGGCGGCCACGGTGGAGCGGGCCGGATTGTGGCGGGCGCAGACGCCCCAGGGCTTCCGCTTCGCCGACATCCTGGCCGCCCACCGCGCCTGCGCCGGCCACGAACTCACCGACGACGCCGCGGTGGCCGAGCGGGCCGGCCTGGCGGTGGCCCTGGTCGAGGGATCCGAGGACAACGTCAAGATCACCACCGCCGCCGATCTCGAGCGCGGCCGCCGGGTATTCCAGGGACCCGGCGAATTCCGCACCGCCACCGGCTTCGACGTCCATCGTTTCGCGCCGGGAACAGGGGTCTGGCTGTGCGGGGTGCTGGTTCCCCACGATTCCGCTCTGGACGGCCATTCCGACGCCGACGTGGCCATGCACGCCCTCACCGACGCCCTGCTCGGGACCATTGCCGCCGGCGATATCGGGCATCACTTCCCGCCCTCCGATCCGCGCTGGAAGGGTGTCGCCTCGCGCCGGTTCCTGGCCCACGCGGCGGCATTGGTGGCGGGCCTGGGCGGGCGCATCGTCAACGTCGACGTCACCATCCTGTGCGAACGGCCCAAGATCGGCCCGCACCGCGCCGCCATGCAAAGCGCTTTGTCGGAGATCCTGGGCCTGGCCCACGACCGCGTCGGTATCAAGGCCACCACCACCGAAGGCCTGGGCTTCACCGGCCGCCGCGAAGGCATCGCCGCGCAGGCCTCGGCGACCGTGTGGCTGCCGCGCTGATCAGCGCCGCGTCTCGGCGGCGATCCAGGCCAGGAAGTCGGGATTCCCCGCCGCGATGGGAAGGGCGACGACGCAGGGGCAGGCATAGGTGTGCAGTTCCCTCACCCGCTGCACCAGGGCATCGACCAGGTCGGCGCGGGTCTTCAGCACCATTGCCACCTCCGGTTCCTGGTTGACCCGGCCGTCCCACCAATAGACCGAGGTGATCGGTCCCAGCAGGTTGGCGCAGGCGGCGAGGCGTTCCTCAACCACGGTCCGCGCCAGCCCCAGGGCGTCGTCCGCGGTGGCGGCGGTGACGTAGACCAGATGGCAGGGTTCGGTCATGGACTCCTCCCTGATGTTCGATGCTGCCGCGACATGACTTCAACTTCATTTGCAGTCAAGACAGCAGCCTTTGCACGGCATCGGCTGCCTCCGCCACCCCGGTGGGTTCGGCAACTGGCGGCCGGTCAAGGGAAAACAACTTTCGTAGTAGTAATTCGAGGCCAGGACCGCATAACTCCGCCACCTCTGCCGGCAAACTGCGGGCGTGGTTGCCGAGCCAGTCCTCCAGGTGCGGGCATTCCGGCCAGTCCGGGCGCGGCACGTAAAGCACGGCCGTGCCGGCCAGAGCGGCCTCGGTGAAGGTGCCGTAGCCGGGCTTGGTCACCACCACGTCCACCGAGGAGATCAGGTCGCTGAACGGCACCCCTCCCCGCTCCCACGCGACCATGTCGAGGCGACTTGGAAGGTCAGGCAGGGCGCAGAGCCACACCCATCCGGGCAGAATTGGCCATGATTCCAGCGACATGCGATGATCGATGCCGCCGAAGGCGATCAGGCCGATCCGGGTGTGGGGGTCGATACCGAGCGTCGCCCGCAACTCATCGCCCCGATCGGCCCCGCGCCGGGCCACCGGCCCGATGGTGGCGACGTCGGGCAGGGTCATCACCTGGGCCGGGGTGCAGCGCAGGAACCCTCGGGCGCTGCCATAGGCGGCGCGGATTTCGGCCAGGATGGCGGGCGCCTCGGGTCGCGTGCCGAAATAATGGTCGTACATGTCGGCCCAGTTCAAGGATGACAGCGCCAGCGCCGGAAGGCCTGCCCTCGCTGCCGCCGCCAGCGGGACATAGGCGACGTTGGACAGCACCGCATCCGGCCGCGCCGAAGCCAGCCGTGCAGCCTCGGTGGCCACCAGGCGATCGAAATCCGCGTGCATCCTGCGGTAGCGCTCGGCGCTGGCCTCCAGGTCGATATGGGTCGACGAGCGCATGACGAACCCGAAATCGACGATCTCGGGCACCAGGGCGAAGCCCTGGTATCGCGTCTCGAGGAAGGCCCGTGGCAGCGCCGTCTGGATGGTCAGCCGCAGCCCGGGCAGGCGCCGCTGCACCTCGGCGATCACCGGTGCGGTCATGACCGCATGGCCATAGCCGTGGGGCGACAATGCCAGCCAGAGATGCGGTTCGGCCATGGCTCACACGGGATGCGAAAAGAAAGAAATGGTCGGAGCGGCGGGATTCGAACCCACGACCCCCAGTCCCCCAGACTGATGCGCTACCGGGCTGCGCTACGCTCCGACCGTTCGCGGGCGGCGCGGGGCCGCCCGGGAAATCCTATGACCGGCGGGACCGAGGTTCAATCCTGGCCGGTGGGGGTGTCCGGCGGAAACCCCGCCGGAAGAGGGGCGCACTATACTCAGGTGCCCCAGGGCATGCAACCCTCATCGTTCCCGCGGCTGCAGCAGCAGGCGGAGGTCCTCGAGTTCCTCCAGGACGGCCTCGAGGTCCCGGCGCAGGGCGGGGTCGAGCGGGCGGGCCGACGGCTCACCCACATCGTCCACATCCGCGGCCTCGCCGCCTTCCTCGCCGTCATCGAATGTCTCGGGGACGTCCTCGGGAGGCGTTTCGTCCTCCTCCGGCTCCGGATCCGGCTCCGGTTCCTGCTCCGCGCCGGCCTCCTCGGGGAGATCCAGTCGGGCCTGCTGGGGCGCCGGCGCCGGGGCGGCGGCCTCGCGGTGGCCGCCCTCGCGCAGCAGCTTCTGCACGCCCTTGATGGTGTAGCCTTCGGAATAGAGCAGGTCGCGGATGCGGCGCAGCAGCGTCACGTCCTCGGGCCGGTAATAGCGCCGCCCGCCGGCCCGCTTCAGCGGCTTGACCTGAGGGAACTTGCCTTCCCAGAAGCGCAGGACGTGCTGCGGCACGTCCAGGTCCTCGGCAACCTCGCTGATGGTACGGAAGGCCGTTTCGGATTTGCCGTTGCGGCGGCCGGGCGAACCCTCGCCCTCGGCGGTCATCCCTTGGCGGCCTTCGCCACAGTGCCGTCGTTGATCCGCTTCTTCAGCAGCTGCGACGGACGGAACACCAGCACCCGCCGGGGCAGGATCGGCACTTCCTCGCCGGTCTTGGGGTTGCGGCCGACACGCTGGCCCTTGGAGCGGACGGCGAAGCTGCCGAACGACGAGATCTTGACCGCCTCGCCGCGGGCCAGGGCCGTGGAAATCTCGCCCAGCACCGCTTCCAGCAGGTCCGCCGATTCGTTGCGTGACAGTCCCACCTCCTGGTAGACCGCCTCGCTCAGCTGTGCACGTGTGATGGTGTTTTCCGACATGCCGAGAACGTCCGTGCAGGGAGGGAAGGACAGGTTGGACCGACCCTAGCCCGTTCGCCTAAAAGCGTCAATATCAAAGGGATGCGGGGGAACGTTCGTGCGTGCGGCGAAGTGCGGCCGGCCTAGGGTCAATACCTGACCAGGGCGGACCCCCAGGTGAAGCCGCCGCCCATGGCCTCCAGCAGCAACAGGTCGCCGGACTTGATCCGTCCCTCGCCCACCGCCTCGGCCAGAGCCAAAGGCACCGATGCCGCCGAGGTGTTGGCGTGGCGCTCGACCGAGATCACCATGCGCTCGAGCGGCAACCCCAGCTTCTTCGCCGTCCCTTCCAGGATGCGGCGGTTGGCCTGGTGCGGCACCACCCAGTCGATGTCGGCGGCGGTCAGGCCGTTGGCCTGCAGCGCCTCGCCGACCACCTCGGCCAGGTTGACGATGGCATGGCGGAACACCTCGCGGCCCTCCATGCGCAAATGGCCGACGGTCTGGGTCGAGGACGGCCCGCCATCGACATAGAGCAGGTCGTGGTAGCGGCCGTCGGAATGCAGATGGGTCGACAGGATGCCGCGATCGCGATTGGTCCCGGCCGCCTCGGCGGCGCGCAGCACCACGGCACCGGCACCGTCGCCGAACAGCACGCAGGTGCCGCGATCATTCCAGTCGAGGATGCGCGAGAACGTTTCGGCCCCGATCACCAGGGCGGTGCGGGCCTGACCGGCGCGAATGAAGTTGTCGGCGGTGGCCAGGGCGTAGAGGAAGCCGGAGCACACCGCCTGGACGTCGAAGGCGGCGCCGCGGGTCATGCCCAGGCGCCCCTGCACCTTGGTGGCGGTCGAGGGGAAGGTATGATCCGGGGTGGCGGTCGCCAGAACCAGCAGGTCGAGGTCGGCGGCGGACACCTCGGCCGCCTGCAGCGCCGACAGCGCGGCCTGGGTGGCGAGGTCGGCGGTGGTTTCACCCTCGGCGGCGATGTGGCGCTGGCGGATGCCGGTGCGCTCGGCGATCCAGGCATCCGAGGTATCGACCATCTCCGCCAATTCGCGGTTGGTCACCACGCGGGCCGGAAGATAGGAGCCGCAGCCGATGATTTGGGACCGAACGACCATTCCGGCGCTCACCCGAGTCCGGCGGCGCGCGCTTCCGCGGCGGCCTCGCCGGCGTGGAAACGCTCGAATTCGTGGCGGATGCGTTCGTTGTAGCCGTGTGCCACCAGGTCCACCGCGACGCCGATGGCATTGGCGAAGCCGAAGGCGTCGGTGCCGCCGTGGCTTTTCACCGCGATGCCGTTGAGCCCGAGGAACATGGCGCCGTTGTAGCGGCGCGGATCGGTGCGGACCTTGACCTTGGCGATGGCCTGCTTGGCGAACAGGAAGCCGAGCTTGGCCAGCAGCGAGCTCTGGAAGGCCTCCTTGAGGAAACTCGAATAGAACTTCACCGTACCCTCGGCGGTCTTCAGCGCGATGTTGCCGGTGAAGCCATCGGTGACCACCACGTCGACGGTGCCCTGGCAGATGTCGTTGCCCTCGACGAAGCCGTGGAAGCGGATGGGCAGCGGCGACTCGCGCAGGGCATTGGCGGCGGCGCGCACCGCGTCGTGGCCCTTGAGGTCCTCGGACCCGACGTTGAGGATGCCGATGGTCGGCTGCTCCAGGCCGAGCACCGCGCGGGCGAACACTTCGCCCATCACCGCGAACTCGATCAGGTTGTTGGCGTTGCAGTCGACGTTGGCGCCCAGGTCCAGCATCACCGTTTCGCCGCGCACGGTCGGAAACAGCCCGGCGATGGCCGGGCGGTCGATGCCCGGCAAGGTCCGCAGCACGAACTTGGACACCGCCATCAACGCGCCGGTGTTGCCGGCCGAAACCACACCGGCCGCTTCGCCCTGGGAAACGGCGCTGACCGCCAGCCACATGCTGGAGCGCCGACCGGTGCGCAGCACCTGACCGGGCTTGGCGTCGTTGGTCACCACCTCGTCGGTGTGACGGACGGAACAGACCCCGCGCAGCTCGGGGAAGCGCTCAACCAGCGGATCGATGCGGGCCGCATCGCCGAACAGCAGGTAGCGGACATGCGGCAGGCGCACATGCGCGAGCCGCACCCCCTCCACGACCATGTCGGGGGCGTGGTCCCCCCCCATGGCGTCGATGGAGATGGTCACGGGTGCGCTCAATTGCCTGCACTCCGCCTGCTATGCTCTGCGCCAGCCTAGGCGCTCGCCTCGGCCTGAGCCACCACTTCGCGGCCGTCGTAATGGCCGCATGCCCCGCACACATGGTGGGGCAGCTTCTGCTCGCCGCAGTTCGGGCACTCCATCCCGGTCACCTTCGGCAGCGCATGATGGGCGCGGCGCATATTGCGACGGGACTTGGAGGTCTTTTTCTTGGGGACAGCCATTGTCGTAACTCTCTGTGCTCACGGCCCCTGACGGGGAAAGGGAGCCTTATTAAACAAAAAGCCCGCCGGGGGCAAGGGGATGCTGGGGGTCACCCCATCTTTTTCCGCAGGCCCGCCAAGGCCGCGAAGGGATTGGGGCGCTTGTCCGGGGCCAGCGCCGGGTCGGCCGGCTCCGCCGCCACCATCGCCCCTTCCCGACGGGGAAACGGATCAAGCGCCAAGGCCAGCTGTTCCGCCACCGCCTCGCCGACGTCGATGGCGCCATCGACGAGGGCCTCCGGCGGATCGTCATCCTCGAACGACAGGTCCAACTCGCCACCGGCATCCGCATCGTCGGAGCCGGCGCCGAAGGTCAGATCGAACTCCTCCTCGACCGTCGCGGGCAGCGGGTCGAGTGTGACCACGCAGGTCTGGACCACCTCGGCTGTCAACCGCCCCTTGACGCGGAACAGCGTGCCACCGGCCAGGGCCTTCAGGCGCAGCTCCGCCGTCAGCGCCCCGATCGCCTGCAAACCGAAGCGGCGGGCCAGGGCCTCGCATTCTTCCGGGTTGGCGGTCACGGTGATGTCGGTGCCGCGCGCGGGGATGGAGTCCACCGCCACCCGCCGCGAGAATTCGGTCTCAGGCACGATCATCGGGCTGCCGGTGCCGCGAAGGCCACGGTACCTGCCAGCAGCGCCGCATCCGCCTGCCCGGCCAGCGCTGTCCGCTGGCCCAGCACATACTCGGCCATCCGGCGCAGCTGGTCCGCATCGGGCTCCACCGCCTGGTAGAGATTGCGCCGCAGGGCCGCCGCCAGATCGGCCCCGCCGGCATCGACGGCCTTGTCATAGGCATCGACACGCCCGTAGAACGCCTCGGCGAGGCGGCGCACCCGCCGGCCCACCGCCAGGTCGGTCACCCCCATCTCGCGCAAATTCTGGTCCATGTCGGCGAACATGATGTCGAAGGTGGCCTGCGACAAGGCCTTTGCCTGGTCGGCCGCGTCCGGGCCGCAGCGCCCGAGCCGGCCGAGCAGCAGATAGGCGTGAAGGACGATCATGTCGTAGCGGCCCTCAAGGGTGTCCGGCACCCCGTAATGTTCGTAGAACCAGCTGTCGCGGGCCTGATCCACCAGCGCCCTGTAGAGGGCGTGGGCCGTCTCGTCACGGCGGCGTCGGTCACGGAAAAACTTGAATGGCATGGCCCCGCCTTCCTGTCGCTACCCACCATGCCCTAGACGGCGCGGCGTCGTTGACAACCGCGCGCGAGGGCATGCTATGTTCGCGACAACTTTGGCCACGGAGCCTCGCTCCGTCAATGCCCGGCTCCCGAGAGGATGAACACCCTGCTCCGCCCCGCCGTTCTCGCCGCCGCCCTGTGCCTGGCCGCCGCCGCCTGCTCGCCGACCCTGGACGTGCGCGGCAACATCCCGGACAGCGACGCCCTTGCCCGCATCACGCCTGGCAAGACCACCCGTGACGAGGTCCAGACACTGCTCGGCACCCCCTCGGCCACCTCGGTATTCGGTGACGAAAGCTGGCAGTACATTTCGGCCAAGTCCGAGACCGTGGCGTTCTTCAAGCCCAAGTTCACCGAGCGCACGGTGATCTCCATCACGTTCAGCCGTGATGGCGTGGTCAAGGACGTGGCGGCCCGTGGACTGGAGGACGGCCAGGATCTCGAACTGGTCGACCGTGAGACCCCCACCGCCGGCAAGGAGCTGAACATCCTGGAGCAGCTGCTGGGCAATGTCGGCCGCTTCTCCAAGGAAGCCAAGTAGGCGACCCTGCCGCGGCAATGAAAAACCCCGGCCGATCGCTCGGCCGGGGTTTCGCGTTTCAGCGAGCAACCAAGGTCAGCCCGCCACCATCGCCAGCAGAAGAATGGCGACGATGTTGATGATCTTGATCATCGGGTTGACCGCCGGACCGGCAGTGTCCTTGTAGGGATCGCCGACGGTGTCGCCGGTGACCGCCGCCTTGTGGGCGTCGGACCCCTTGCCGCCGTGATGGCCGTCCTCGATGTACTTCTTGGCGTTGTCCCACGCGCCGCCGCCCGAGGTCATCGAGATGGCGACGAACAGGCCGGTGACGATGGTGCCGAGAAGCATGGCGCCGAGGGTGACGAAAGCCGCCTGCTGGCTGACCACCACCGCCACCACCACATAAAGCACCACCGGCGACAGCACCGGCAGCATCGAGGGGACGATCATCTCCTTGATGGCGGCCTTGGTCAGCATGTCGACGGCACGGCCGTAATCGGGCTTGCCGGTGCCTTCCATGATGCCGGGGATTTCCTTGAACTGCCGGCGCACCTCGACCACCACCGAACCGGCGGCGCGGCCGACCGCCTGCATGCCCATGGCACCGAACAGATACGGCAGCAGGCCGCCGATGAACAGGCCGACCACCACGAACGGATCCTCCAGGCGGAACTCGACGCCCAGGTTCGGGAAGTAGTGCTTGAGGTCCTCGGTATAGGCGGCGAACAGCACCAGCGCGGCGAGGCCGGCCGAGGCAATGGCATAGCCCTTGGTGACCGCCTTGGTGGTGTTGCCGACGGCGTCCAGGGCATCGGTGATCTTGCGCACCTCCTTGGGCAGTTCCGCCATCTCGGCGATGCCGCCGGCATTGTCGGTGACCGGGCCGTAGGCGTCGAGGGCGACGATCACGCCGGCCAGGGCCAGCATGGTGGTGGCCGCCACCGAGATGCCGAACAGGCCGGCGACCGAATAGGCGGCGATGATGGCGATGGAGATCACCAGCACGGGAAGCGCGGTGGATTCCATGGACACCGCGAGACCCTGGATCACGTTGGTGCCGTGGCCGGTGGTCGAGGCCTGGGCCACGCTCTTGACCGGCTTGTAGTCGGTGCCGGTGTAGTATTCGGTGATCCACACCATCAGGCCGGTGACCGCCAGACCGATCAGCGAGCACACGAACAGCCCGCCGCCGGTGATGACCCTGTCGCCCATGGCGTAGGTGGCTCCGAAGCCGCCGAAGGCGAACATGATGGTGGCGGCGATCAGGATCGCCGACAGCACGCCGGTGACCACCAGACCCTTGTACAAGGCCTTCATGATCTTGCCCGAATCGTCGAGCTTCACGAAGAAGGTGCCGATGACCGAGGCGATGATGCATACCGCGCCGATCACCAGCGGGAAGGCCATCATGGCCTCCTGCGCGGCACCGGTGAAGAAGATGGAGCCCAGCAGCATGGTGCCGACCACGGTGACCGCATAGGTCTCGAACAGGTCGGCGGCCATGCCGGCGCAGTCGCCGACATTGTCGCCGACGTTGTCGGCGATCACCGCCGGGTTGCGGGGATCATCCTCGGGGATGCCGGCCTCGACCTTGCCCACCAGATCGGCGCCGACATCCGCACCCTTGGTGAAGATGCCGCCGCCAAGGCGGGCGAAGATGGAAATCAGCGATGCGCCGAAGGACAGCGCCACCAGCGCCTCGATCAATGCGCGGGATTCGACGCCGGCCGCCTGCAGAACGGCGTAGTAGCCGGCGACGCCGATCAGGCCCAGGCCGACCACCAGCATGCCGGTGATGGCGCCCGACTTGAAGGCGACGTCGAGGGCCTGCTGCATGCCGCCCGAACGGGCCGCCTCGGCGGTGCGCACGTTGGCGCGGACCGACACGTTCATGCCGATGTAGCCCGCCGCGCCCGAGCAGACGGCGCCCAGCAGGAAGCCGAAGGCCTGGAACGCCCCCAGGCGGGCGAACAGGATGACGAAGATCACCACGCCGACGATGGCGATGGTGGTATATTGCCGGTTCAGGTAGGCGCGGGCGCCTTCCTGAATCGCACCGGCGATTTCCTGCATCCGCGGAGTGCCCGCCGAGGTGGCCATGACCGATCGTGCGGCATAGGCCCCGTACAGCAGCGCCAGCAACCCGCAGGCGATGACGAAGAGTGTTGTCATTGGTGTCGAATCCCCTGTGCAGCGAATGACTTCCGCGCCTCGGAGATGTCCGAATACGGCCAACGGCAAGGCGGCGGCGCAACCGGCAATGACGTTGCCAGAACCCCAGGGACGATGCAATGAATTGCTAGAAGAGCTATGCCCTTGGATTAATTATAAGAAAAATCTAATAGGGCAATGGGCGGAGGTGCGAGCAAGACCCGGCCGATGAATTACTTCACCGTCGATTGTTCGATCAGCACGTCGCGGACCAGTCCGGGACCCAGGACCCGTTCCGAAAGCTGCGTCAGCCGGCGCCGGATGACGTCATGGTCCAACTGGTCGGTCCCCCTCAGATGCCGCGGCAGGAACGACATCATGTCCTGGAGATAGGCGTTCTGCAGGCGCGGCAGGTTCTGCGCCACCACGTCCTGTTTGTTGTGGGGCACCTCCAGGCGCAGGATCATCTCGGCCTGCTTCCTGACCTCGCGGTCCTGCACCACCGGCACGATGAGCAGCCCGAACTCCACATAGGCCGGAGCCTTGGGCGATTCCGCAACGGTCTGGCCCGGCGCGGCGGGGGCGTTGCCGACCAGTTCGTTGAACTTCTGCAGCGGATCGATGCCCCAGAAATAAAGGCCGCCGATCAGGCCGCCGATCATGACCAGGAAGGCAACGATGATGATGATGAGGCGAACCACGCGCCGGCCCCCGAAATCCTAATCCTGGAAGTGGCGCCAGCCGCCCTTCCCCACGTCGATGGGATTTGCCGAACCATCCAGCACCCTGACCCCCGCACCTTCCACCAGACGCCCGATCGGGGTCAGCCGGATTCCGGTGGCGGCGGCAAGGGCCACCACCGACGCCTCCGCGTCGGCCGGCGCGGCGAACAGCACCTCGTAATCATCGCCGCCCGCCAGCACGCTGGCAAGCGCCGTTTCGTCCACCGCCAGCAGGCTTCCGGCCGCCGCCGACAGCGGCAGCGCCGCGGCCTCGACCACGGCCCCGACGCCGGAAACCCGGCACAGATGGCCGAGGTCCTGCACCAGTCCGTCCGACACGTCCATGGCCGCGTGCGCCATCGCCCGCAGCCCGCAGGCCAGTTCCACCCGCGGCTGCGGCAGACGGTAGCGCTCGGTCAGATGGTCGCGATCGGCCGCCGCCAGATGGGGGAAGTCGCCCTTCAACACCCTCAGGCCGAGGGCTGCGTCGCCAAGGGTGCCGCTGACCCAGACGGTGTCTCCCGCCAGCCCCCCGGCACGCCGCAGCATTGCGCCGGCGGGAACCCGGCCGAAGGCGGTCAGCGACAAGGTCAGCGGCCCCGGTGTCGATACGGTGTCGCCCCCCACCAGCGCGACCCCGTAACGATCCAGGTCGGCGCCCAGTCCGGCGGCGAAGTCTTCGAGCCAGCCGGCGGGAAGGTCGCGGGGAAAGGCCGCCGCCATCACCGCGGCGACCGGTTCCGCCCCCTTGGCGGCCAGATCCGACAGGTTAACCCGCAACAGCTTGGCGGCGATGGCCCGTGGCGGGTCGTCGGGCAGGAAATGGATGCCGGCGACGATGGCATCGACGGTGACGACGGTATCCGTTCCCACCTCGCCCGCCAGCAAGGCGGCATCATCGGTCAAATCGAAAGCGCCGGGATGGCCGCGGGTCAGCGGCGCGAACAGGCGGGCGATCAGGTCGAACTCGTCGGGAGCGCCATCCATGGCTGCCGTCACGGCGCCGCGGCGCCGCCCCTGTCGAACTCCTCAGGGCGCAGGACGCGGGCGATGCGGTCGAGCACGGCATTGACCAGACCCGGTTCCGGCCCGGCATAGAACGCGTGGGCGACGTCCACGTATTCCGAGATGACGACCCGGGCCGGGGTCTGGCCCCTCGCCTTCAGTTCACAGGTGCCGCAGCGCAGGATGGCGCGTACCACCGCCTCGACGCGATCCACGGTCCAGTCGCGGGACAGGGCGTTGCCCACCACCTCGTCGATCAACGCCGTCTCGGCGGTGGCGCCGCGCACCAGATCGGAGGCGAGGCCTGCATCCGGTTCGGCCATGCGCCCGCGCGGCTCGTCGGCGAGGCGGCGGCGCATCTCGGCCAGCGCCTCCTCGGCGGAAACGCCGGTGATTTCCATGGAATAGAGGGCCTGGACGGCGGCCAGGCGGGCCGCGGAGCGGCGGGCGGCGGCCGGGTTGGACTTGCTCACCGTTGCCATCACCCCAGCTTCAGCCCGCGCTTGATGTCCAGCAGGCGCAGGCAGGCGCGGGCCGCCAGGCCGCCGATGTTCTTGCGCGCGGGATCGGCGCGTTTCAGCGCCTGTTCCTCGTTGTGGACCGTCAGCACGCCGTTGCCCAGCGCCAGGTGATAGGCGATGGCCAGGTCGTTGCAGCCGCGCATGCATTCCGAGCAGACGTGGTCGTAATGGTCGCTCTCGCCGCGGATGGCGGTCCCCAGCACCACGTAGCCGTCGTAGCGGACGTCGATGCCGCCCTGCTCCTGGGCCGCCACCACCATCTCCAGCACCGTGGGAATTTCAAGGACCCCGGGCACCGTCAGCGTGTCCCAGACGATCCCCGCCGCGTCCAGGGCCTGGGTGGCGCCGGCCAGCAGCTGATCGGCGATGTGGTCATAGAAGCGGGCCTCGATGACCAGGATGCGGGTATCGCTCATGGCAGCCATCCCTCCTGTTCAGGCGACCGGGATCGGGCGCTGCTCGACCACTTCCAGGCCGAAGCCTTCGAGGCCGACGATGGTCTTGCGGGTGTTGGACAACAGGATCATGCGCTCGACCCCGAGGTCGAGCAGAATCTGGGCGCCGACGCCGTAATCGCGCAGCTCGACCGGCGGCGGGGCCGCCTCCAGCTGCGCGCGGACGCGGTCGGACAGGCTGGTCGCCCGCGGCTCGCGCACCAGCACCACCACGCCGCGGCCATGGCCGGCGATCATCTCCATGGCGGAATGAAGCTGGCCGGCCTTGCCCGAGCCCTGGTCGCCCAGGACGTCGTCGAGGATGTTGACGGCGTGGACGCGAACCATCACCGGCCCGTCGCCGGCGACGTCGCCCTTCACCAGGGCGATATGCTCGGCATAGGCAACCTGGTTGACATACACCACCATGCGCCAGTCGGCGCCCCAGCGCGAATGGAACGGCGCCTCCAGTTCGCGCCGCACCACCTTGTCGTGGCGGCGGCGATAGGCGATCAGGTCGGCGATGGTGGCGATCTTGAGGCCGTGCAACTGGGCGAACTTCACCAGGTCGGGCAGACGCGCCATGGTGCCGTCGTCGTTCATGATCTCGCAGATCACCCCGGACGGGTTGAGCCCGGACAGCCGGGCGATGTCCACCGCCGCCTCGGTATGCCCGGCGCGGACCAGCACGCCGCCGTCGCGGGCGGTCAGCGGAAAGACGTGGCCGGGAGTGACGATGTCGTCGGGTCCGCGTTCAGGATCGATGGCCACCTGCACCGTGCGGGCGCGGTCGGCCGCCGAAATGCCGGTGGTCACCCCTTCCCGGGCCTCGATGGAGACGGTGAACGCGGTCTGCATGCGCGTCCCGTTGTCGCTGCTCATGGGCCTGAGGCCCAGATGCTCGCAGCGCGCCCGGGTCATGGACAGGCAGATCAGCCCGCGCCCGTTCTTGGCCATGAAATTGATGGCGTCGGGGGTGGCCATTTGCGCCGGGATGACCAGGTCACCCTCGTTCTCGCGGTCCTCGTCATCGACCAGGATGAACATGCGGCCCTGGCGGGCCTCCTCGATGATCTCGTCGATGGGCGACAGATATTGATGGTACTCGGACACCACCGGCCTATTCCTTATCCAGAAGGCGCGCAACATACCGCGCAAGCATGTCGATTTCCATATTCACGCGGCTGCCCTCGCGCAATCCGCCGAAAGTCGTGACGGATTGGGTATGGGGTATCACGTTGATGCCGAAGCGCCGCCCGTCAACCTCGTTGACGGTCAGCGAGACGCCATCCAGCGCCACCGACCCCTTGGGCGCCACGAAGCGGGCCAGATCGGCCGGGGCCTCGAAGACGAAGCGCATGGACTGGTTTTCCGGCCGGATCGAGGCGACCACGGCGACGCCGTCCACATGGCCCGACACGATGTGGCCGCCCAGTTCGTCGCCCACCTTCAACGCCCGCTCCAGGTTGACCCGGGTCCCGGTCTGCCAGTCGCCCAGGGTGGTCTTGGACAGGGTTTCGGCCGACACCTCGACCGCGTACCAGTCGCCGCCCTTGTCGATAATGGTGAGGCAGACGCCGTTATGGGCGATGGAGGCGCCGATCTCGACGCCGGCCAGATCATAGGCCGTGGCGATTTCGAACCGGGTCTCCTTGCCGCCCCCGCCGGTGACCCGGCGCACTTCCCCCAGATCGGTGACGATGCCTGTGAACATCGAACCGTACTCCCTTAAAGTTTCTTGTAGATTTCCATCAGGTCGTGGCCGACGGGGCGGGCCTCGACCAGTTCGAAGCGGGGCGTCCGGCCAAGATGGTCGATGCCGAACGCCACCGCCGCCGGCAGGCCGTCGCCGCCCATCATGCGCGGAGCGCGGAACCATACCATGCGATCCACCAGCCCGGCCCGCAGCAGCGCCGCCGCCAGATGGGCGCCGCCCTCCACCAGCACGCGGGTAAGGCCGCTCTTACCAAGCATCGCCAAGGCCGCGACCAGGTCCACCGAACCATCGGTTCCGGCGGGCAGTTCGACCACATCGACGCCGGCTTCCTCAAGCACCTCGCGCCGCGCCGTGTCGCATCCCTCGAGGGTCAGCACCCAGGTGGGAACATCGTTGGCACCGCTCACCAGCTTGCCGGTCAACGGCAGGCGCAGGCGCCCGTCCACCACCAGGCGGACGGGCGAGCGGTCGCCCAGGCCGGGCAGCCGGCAGGTCAGTTCGGGATCGTCGGCCAGGGCGGTGCCGCTGCCGATCATCACCGCGTCGTGTTCGGCCCGCAGCAGATGGGCGGCGGCGCGGGCCGCCTCTCCGGTGATCCACTTGCTCTCGCCGCCATGGGTGGCGATGCGTCCGTCCAGGGTGGTCGCCAGCTTGAGCGTCACCAGCGGCCGGCCCTCGGCCACCTTGAGAAAGAACCCGGCGTTCAGTTCCGCCGCCTCTTCCGCGCCGATCCCCACCGAGACCTCGATACCCGCCTCGCGCAGCAGGGCGAAGCCCTGCCCCGAGACGCGCTCGTCCGGGTCCTCCATGGCCGCCACCACCCGGGCGATGCCGGCCCGGGCCAGGGCAGCGGCGCAGGGCGGGGTCTTGCCGTGGTGCGAACAGGGCTCCAGCGTGACGTAGGCCACCGCACCACGCGCCGCCTCGCCGGCCATGGCCAGCGCTTCGGTCTCGGCGTGGGGCCGCCCACCCGGCTGGGTCCAGCCGCGGCCGACGACGCGGCCGTCCTGGACGATCACGCAGCCGACGGCGGGGTTGGGCCAGACGTTGCCGAGGCCGCGCCGCGCCAGGGCCAGCGCGGCACGCATGTGGGCGCGGTCGCCATCAGTCGTCGTTGCGGCTGCCACCCACCATCTTTCCCAGGAAGTCCTCGAAGTCCTTGGCTTCGCGGAAATTGCGGTAGACCGAGGCGTAACGGACATAGGCGACCTTGTCGAGGTCCATCAGCACATCCATCACCAACTCGCCGATGTATTTGGACGGAACCTCGTTCTCGCCCATGCTTTCCAGACGGCGATGGATTCCGTTGACGATGCGCTCGATCTGCTCTTCATCGACGGGACGCTTGCGCAGCGCGATGCGCAGCGACTTCAGCAGCTTCTCGCGGTCGAAAGGAACCCGCACCCCGTCCTTCTTGATCACCACCAGATCGCGGATCTGTACGCGTTCGAAGGTGGTGAAGCGCGACCCGCATTCGGGACAGGAGCGGCGGCGTCGAATCGCCGAATTGTCCTCGGTCGGCCGCGAATCCTTCACCTGGGTATCGTCATGACCACAGAACGGACAACGCATCGCACTTCCCCCCGGAATCGCCGCCACCCCCGCCCCTTCCGGGGGCTGCGGACGCCCTTGCTATTGATAGATCGGGAAGCGGCGGCACAATTCGGCCACCTCCACCCGCGCCTTGGCCTCGGCCGCCGAATTGTCGTCGGGATGGGCCGCCAGCCCGTCCAGGACGTCGCCGATCAGCTCGCCCACCTTGCGGAATTCCTCGACCCCGAAGCCGCGGGTGGTGCCCGCCGGGGTACCCAGCCGGATACCCGAGGTGATGGTGGGCTTTTCCGGGTCGAAGGGAATGCCGTTCTTGTTGCAGGTCATGCCGGCGTGCTCGAGGCTGGCCTCGGCCGCCTTGCCGGTCAGCGCCTTGGGCCGCAGGTCGACCAGCATCAGGTGCGAATCGGTGCCGCCCGAGACGATGGCCAGGCCGCGCCGGACCAGGGTGTCGGCCAGGGCGCGGGCGTTGTCCACCACCTGGCGGGCGTAGTCCTTGAACTCGGGCCGCAAGGCCTCGCCGAACGCCACCGCCTTGCCGGCGATCACGTGCATCAGCGGGCCGCCCTGGATGCCGGGGAAGATGGCCGAATTGATCTTCTTGGCGATCGCCTCGTCGTTGGTCAGGATCATGCCGCCCCGGGGACCGCGCAGGGTCTTGTGGGTGGTGGTGGTGACCACGTGGGCATGCGGGAACGGGCTGGGATAGGCCCCGCCCGCCACCAGGCCGGCGAAATGGGCCATGTCGACCATGAACAGCGCCCCGACCTCGTCGGCGATGCGGCGGAAACGGGCGAAGTCGATGGTGCGGGGATAGGCCGAGCCGCCGGCGATGATAAGCTTCGGCTTGTGCTCGCGGGCCAGCGCCTCGACCTCGTCGAAGTCGATCTGCGCGTCCTGCAGCCGCACCCCGTACTGGACCGCCTTGAACCACTTGCCCGACTGGTTGGGCGCGGCGCCGTGGGTGAGGTGGCCGCCGGCGGCCAGGCTCATGCCCATGATGGTGTCGCCGGGCTGGACCAAGGCCATGAACACGCCCTGGTTGGCCTGCGAGCCCGAGCTGGGCTGGACGTTGGCGAAGCGGCAGCCGAACAACGTGCAGGCGCGGTCGATGGCCAGCTGCTCGACCACATCGACGAATTCGCAGCCGCCGTAGTAGCGCTTGCCCGGATAGCCCTCGGCGTACTTGTTGGTCAGCACCGAGCCCTGAGCCTCCAGCACCGCGCGCGAGACGATGTTCTCGGAGGCGATCAGCTCGATCTGGTCCTGCTGGCGCTTCAGCTCGTTGGCGATGGCGGCGGCGACGTCGCCATCGCGCTCGGCAAGAGTGGTACGAAAAAAGGGCTCGGTATTGGTCATTTCTGCTCTTTCATTCGGGTGCCACTTGACCGCTTCGCCGGGGTTCAGCGTTCGCCGGAATCGGCCAGCTTGGCGACCCGCCGGGCGTGGCGGCCGCCTTCGAATTCGGTATTCAGGAAGATGTCGACCACTTCCTTGGCGACTTCCGGTCCCATGGTGCGCCCGCCCAGCACCAGGACGTTGGCGTCGTTGTGCTGGCGGCACATGCGCGCGCCGTAGGAATCGTGCACCAGGGCGGCGCGGACATGCTTGTGGCGGTTGGCGGCGATGGAGATGCCGATGCCGGTGCCGCACATCAGGATGCCCCGCTCGGCCTTGCCGCCCTTGAGGGCCGAGGCCATGGCGTCGGCGAAGTCGGGATAGTCGACCGACTGGCCGTCGTTGGTGCCGAGATCGATCACGGTGAGACCGGCGCCTTCCAGGTGCTGCTTCAGCAGCGCCTTCATCTCCAGGCCGCCGTGGTCGGACGCCAGCGCGATGGTTTGCGACTTCATGCCAGTGGTTCCATCGTATTTGAGCGAGACAATGGCGCTAGATACCATATGTCGCATCCACTTGCCAATCCGCCACAAACTCATGGGGACCGCACGATGTCAGTGGCCGAATGGCCCGCTTCGCCGCCCGTTCGTCCCCTTGCCGGGGCAAAGCGCAAAATGAACCCCCCTTGATGCAACAGACCATTGGGGTATAGACCCTTCCATAAAGGGGCAGATTTACTGAAAACGGCTGAGTGCCAAAGAAATCATTATTCATCGGCTCCAGATAGGAATTGACAGGAAAGAGGAACCATGCATTCATTGACACGGATGCAGGCTTAACCTTCTTCGGATGCGGACATGAACGACACCCACGTCGACAAGAGCAACCGCGATGACATTCTGCGCATGGCCGTGGACGTCGTCGCCGCCTATGTGAGCAAGAACCCGTTGCCCGCCGGGCAAATCCCGGAGGTCATCCATACCGTCTATGCCTCGTTGTCGTCGTTGGAGAACGGCGCCCCCGAAGCCAAGTCGGAGGCACCCAAGCCGGCGGTGCCGGTCAAGAAGTCGGTGACGCCCGAGTACATCGTCTGTCTGGAAGACGGCAAGAAGCTGAAGATGCTGAAGCGTCATCTGCGGACCACTTACAACATGACTCCGGACGAGTACCGGGCCAAGTGGGGCCTGCCGCCCGATTATCCGATGGTGGCGCCCAACTACGCCGCTCAGCGCTCCGATTTCGCCAAGAAGATCGGCCTTGGCCGCAAGGCCGGCGAAGGCGACGAGAAGCCGGCCCGCCGTCGCGGCCGCTGAGAAACCCCTGCCGAGTTCAGGGCCGCGCCTTGGTTGGCGCGGCCCTTTTCATTTGCCCCCCTTGGCGAGCACGTATTCGAGTTTCCGCAAGGCCGTCAGCCTCAGATGGGCCTGACTGGCACTGGCCGGCCCGACGATGGACACCTCGATGCCGGTGGCGGCATCGACGGCGCTGACCTTGACGTAGGTCCCGACCCGTATGAACTCGAACAGCACTTCCCGGCCCGCCATCGCGGTCTCCTCAATCGAATGACAGGTCCTCGCCGATGCCGGCGAACAGGCGGTCGATATCGGCCTCGGCCACATGGTCGGGCGCGGCGGGCGACCAGGCCGGATTGCGGTCCTTGTCGATGACCAGGGCGCGCACGCCTTCGTGGAAGTCTTTCTCCAGCAGCAGCCTACACGCAAGCCGGAAATCCTGGCGGATGCCCTGGTCGAAACTGCGGTCCCGCCCGGTGCCGACATGACGGAAGGCCACCGCCACCCCGGTCGGGGACGCCCGGTCCATGGCCGCCACCGCCAGGCGCGCCCATTCGGCATCGGTCGCCTGCAGCCGGTCACGGATGCCGGCCACGCTGTCGGCCGAGAAGCATTCGTCGATGCGCGAGGCGGCTTCGGCCAGTGCCGACGGTCCGGGGTCCTGCGCCGCCTTGGCCAGCACCTCGGCCACCGCGTTGTCCACATCGGCAGCCGTGGCCGCTCCGGCAAGCGCCAGCTTCAGATCCTTCAGCCCGGCGCGCGGCACGTAATGGGTGGCCAGCCCCGCCCACACCATGTCGGCCGGACCGATGCGCGCCCCGGTCATGCCCAGATAGAGCCCGACCCTGCCGGGGCAGCGCGCCAGGAAGTGCCCGGCGCCGACATCGGGAAAGAAGCCGATGCCGACTTCGGGCATGGCGAACAGGGCATGCTCGGTGACGACACGGTAGCGGCCGTTGATGGAGATACCGGCGCCACCGCCCATGACGATGCCGTCCAGCAGCGCCACATAGGGCTTGCCGAAATGGTGGATGCGACGGTTCATGGCATATTCGGTGCGGAAGATGCGGCGATTGTGCTCGTGGTCGCCGCGCCGGCCGGCTTCCCACACCGCGCGGATGTCGCCACCGGCGCAGAATGCGCGTTCGCCGGCGCCCTCGACCACCACCAGCCGCACCGCCGGGTCGTGCTGCCACCCGGCCAGCAGCCCGGCGAGGTGGAAATACTGCACCGGCGACAGCGCGTTCAGCACCCTCGGCCGGTTGAGAAGGATATGCCCCACCCCCTCCCGGCACGTCACCAACGTCTCCGTCTCGGTCATGAATCCCCCCCCTCCCATTCCGGCGAGAGTGTGTCCGGCACAGGCGCTTCCGGCAAGAGCCGGGCATTCCACAAATGAGTGGTGGATAATATGCCTGCGCCCGCTTGACATAGGGGTTGGGCAGTGTTCAACTCGCCTCCGACATTCGACCGCCGCCCATGTCGGCGGATTTTTTGTGAGGGAGGCCAGGCCATGACGCTGAAAAGCACCAATCCCGAGACCATCGTTCTCCATGCCGGCTTCCGCGCCGATCCGGGTACCGGGTCGGTGGCCGTTCCCATCCACCAGACCACCTCGTACCTGTTCCGCGACACCCAGCATGCGGCCAACCTGTTCGCCCTGTCCGAGCTGGGCAACATCTACACCCGCATCATGAACCCGACCCAGGACGTGCTGGAACAGCGCATCACCGCGCTCGAGGGCGGCGTCGCCGCGCTCGCCACCTCGTCGGGCCAGGCGGCCAGCACCTTCGCCATCATGAACATCTGCCAGGCCGGCGACAATTTCGTCAGTTCCACCGACCTCTACGGCGGCACCTGGAACCTGTTCGCCAACACCCTGAAGCAGTTCGGCATCGAATGCCGCTTCGTCGATCCGTCCGACCCCGAGGCCTTCGTGCGCGCCACCGACGAGCGCACCCGCGCCTGGTACGCCGAGACCCTGCCCAATCCGAAGCTGCAGGCCTTCCCCATCCGCGAGGTCGCCGCCCTGGCCGAGAAGACCGGGGTGCCGCTGATCATGGACAACACCGCCGCACCGGTGCTGTGCCGCCCCATCGAGCACGGCGCCCACATCGTGGTCTATTCGACCACCAAGTTCATCGGCGGCCACGGCAGCTCCATCGGCGGCATGCTGGTGGATTCCGGCAAGTTCGACTGGGAGAAGCACGCCGCCCGCTTCCCGCTGCTGACCCAGCCCGATCCCAGCTATCACGGCACCGTCTGGACCGAGGCGGTGAAGCCGCTGGGCCCCATCGCCTACATCATCCGCGCCCGGGTCATCCTGCAGCGCGACATCGGCGCCGCCATGAGCCCGTTCAACGCCTTCCAGTTCATCCAGGGCATCGAGACGCTGCCGCTGCGCATGCGCGCCCATTGCGACAACGCCCTGGCGGTGGCCCGCTTCCTCAGCACCCACGCCAAGGTCGCGAAGGTGATCTATCCCGGCCTGATGGAGGGCGAACACCGTCGCCGCGCCGATGCCATCCTCAAGCGCGGCTACGGCGCCCTGCTGGGGTTCGAGTTGAAGGGCGGCGCCGAGGCCGGCAAGCGGTTCATCGACGGGCTCGAGATGTTCTATCACGTCGCCAATATCGGCGACGCCCGCTCGCTGGCCATCCACCCGGCCAGCACCACCCATTCCCAGCTCTCCGACGAGGATCAGCTGGCGACTGGCGTCACTCCGGGCTATGTGCGATTGTCCGTCGGCCTGGAACACATCGACGACATCCTCGCCGACCTCACCCAAGCCCTGGAGAAAGCCTAGGTGCCAGCCTTCCTGCCGCATGCCGATTTCCCCCGCACCCGCCTGCGCCGCACCCGCCGCTTCGACTGGTCGCGGCGGCTGGTGGCCGAAACCCGGCTGTCGGTCGACGACCTGATCTGGCCGCTGTTCGTGGTCGAGGGGACGGGAGTGCGGCAGCCGGTGGCGTCCATGCCGGGGGTGGAGCGGCTGTCCATCGACCTGCTGGTCGAAGCGGTACGCCAGGCCGCCGACCTCGGCATCCCCGCCGTCGCGGTGTTTCCCTCGGTCGATCCGGCGCTGAAGACGCCTGACGCCGCCGAGGCGGTCAATCCCGGCAACCTGGTGTGCCGGGCGGTGCGGGCGGTCAAGGCGGCGGTGCCGCAGATCGGCATCATCTGCGACGTCGCCCTCGATCCGTTCAACTCCGACGGCCATGACGGGCTGGTTCGCGACGGCTATGTGATCAACGACGAGACGGTGGAGATCCTGGCCCGCATGGCGGTGGTCCAGGCCGAGGCCGGCTGCGACGTGGTCGCTCCCTCGGACATGATGGACGGCCGCATCGGCGCCATTCGCGACGCGCTGGAGGCGGCGAATTTGAGGAACGTCCAGATCCTCTCCTACGCCGCCAAGTACGCCTCGGCCTTCTACGGACCGTTCCGCGACGCGGTGGGGTCGAAATCGGCGCTGAAGGGCGACAAGAAGGGCTACCAGATGGACCCCGCCAACACCGACGAGGCGCTGCGCGAAGTGGCGCTGGACCTGGCCGAGGGCGCCGACATGGTGATGGTCAAGCCCGGCATGCCCTATCTCGACATCGTCCGGCGGGTGAAGGAGGCGTTTTCCGTCCCCACCCTCGCCTACCAGGTGTCGGGCGAGTACGCCATGATGAAGGCGGCGGCGCAGAACGGCTGGCTCGACTGGGACAAGGTGGTGCTGGAAAGCCTGGCCGGCTTCAAGCGGGCCGGCGCAGACGCCGTGCTGACCTATGCCGCGCCCGAGGCTGCGCGCGCCCTGGCGAAGGGATAATAACACCTGTAATTTGTTATTGGCCAACGTCAAAGCCACATGGCCAGACGATGAGTGATTGTGTCTCCATTCAACGGCGTGGAGGCGCACATGGTTAGAATAGCCCTTCTGGCATCTGTACTCGCGGTTGCCGGACTGCCGGCATTGGCCAACGACATGGAAAATGTAAACCCCAGTTGTCAGCTGGTGCCCGAGGCCAATTGCGGTTGGGCCGAGTTGCGCAAGCTGAAGGCGCCGGGCAAGGACCTGCATGACGGCCAGTTCATGGCCACCCGCTTCGACGAAGCCGAATTGCCGGGGGCCAATTTCTCCGGCTCGCACCTGCAATTGGTGAATTTCCACAGGGCCAACCTGAAGGGGGCCGATTTCTCGGGCTCCCACCTTCATGCCGCCAATCTGGTGGGGACGGATCTGTCCGGAGCCAATCTGGAGGGCGCCAACCTGCTCGACGCCAACCTTGCCGGAGCCAACCTCAAGGGGGCGCGGATCGGCCGGGTGATCTGGACCGCGGCCAACCTGTCGGGCACCACCTGGGTGGACGGACGGGTCTGCGCCGCCGGCTCGAAGGGGGAGTGCCGGAACTAACCCCGCTTCCTAGAGCAGGGGGATATCCGAAGGATTCACCCTGCTCCTGCCGCCATTGCGGCGGCGGCCAAGCGGCCGGAGGGCCGCGCCCGGCGAGGGCATACGAACGAAGCTGGAGGACGATGCGATCTAATCGCAGCGTGCTCTAGCAAGCCGCCACTCGGCGAGGAACGGGAGCGCCATCACCAGCAGCATCCCGGCCCACACCAGCATCTCGCCGTTGGCCACGGCGATCTCGGCCATCATCGGGATCTGCTGCGACAGGTCGGGATGCATGGCCTGGAAGTCCTCGCCCAGGTACAGCGCCAGCGATTCCGACAGCGGCGCCAGCGCCGCCGAGACCAGCAGGGCGATGGTCATTTCCTTGGCCGGGCCAAGCTGGGCCGGGACGCTGCCGGCGAACAGGTGGCCGACGGCGAAGGCCCGCTTCCAGTCCAGCCCGAGGGCGGCGTAGCGGATCACGCCCCACAGGAAGAGACCCAGCGCCGGCACCAGGAATTCCAGGTTGGGGATGTCGCGGTAGCGGCCGTTGAAGAACAGCAGCAGGGTCACCGCCCAGGCGCAGACCGCGTAGATGATGGTCAGCCGCTCGCCCCACCGGCTGGGGACCGGGGAGGCGCCGCTGCGCAGGGACAGCCCGGCGGCGCGCAGGATCAGGGCGGCGAAGGCGGCGTGAAGGGCGATGCGGGCCAGCGCCCAGATATCCTGCAGCGTGCTGTAGGCGATCCACAGGGCATTCATCGCCTGCCAGACCACCGCCGCCGCCAGCACCTGGGCCAGGGCGGCGATCACCATGGCGCGGCCCGGGGTGTAGTCGGCGGCCTTGCGCAGGAACAGCAGGGCGCCGGCGGCCCCCAGCACGACCGAGATCAGCGCCTGGCGCAGCCAGCCGGGATTGGCCTCGACCGGGCCCGACATGCGGAACTTGACCTGGCGGTCGCTGTCGACCACCCCCCAGAAGGCCCCGACGGTGCCCTCCAGCTTGGCCTTCCATGGCTGGTCGAAGGCCTCCACCACGTTGTAGTCGAATCCGTTCTCCTTCGACACCTTGGCCAGGGTGCGCACGAAGAAGGCGGCGTTCTCCATGTTCACCGCCGCCGGTCCCCTGCCCCGCCCCCGGGTCGGCCAGCCGGCCTCGCCGATCAGGATCGGCTTGCCGGGGAACTTTTCCTGCATCATCCGGTAGATCTTGACGATGTGCTGGGCGGCGCCCTCGACGCCGACCGGCTCGTCCTCCCAGTAGGGCAGGATGTGGATGGTGATGAAATCGACCTCGTCCGCCACCTGGGGATAGCGCAGGTAGAAGGCCCAGACGTCGGCATAGGAGACCGGCTGCTTCACCGCCGCCTTGACCTGGCGGATATAGGCGATCAACTGGTCGGGACCGAGATCCTGGCGCAGCAGCACCTCGTTGCCGACGATGACCCGCTTGATGACATCGGGATGGGCGTTGGCTGCCTCGATCAGCGCCTTGACCTCGGCGGCGTTGATGTCGGTCTTCTTGCCCAGCCAGGCCGAGTGGGTGACCTCGATGCCGAATTTGCGCGCCAGATCCGGGACCACGTCCAGGCCTTCGCGGCTGGTGTAGGTGCGGATGCCGCGGGTGACGCCGACCAGGCTTTTCAGGTCCTCCTCGATCTGGGCCGGCGGCGGGTAATCGCCGGTGATCGGGCTCTGGCCGCGGCGGAACGGAGCGAACGACACCGACGGGAAGGGCTCGTCGAAGGACAGCTCCACCGGTACCGGCCGGTTTCCCAGCCACCAGCCGAAAAGGCTGAACAGGGCGGCGGCAATTACCGCCAGAACGGCCGTGCGCAGGGTCATTCCATCTCCGAATCGAAGCCGCCCGGGCGGGTATTCCCCTTCATTATGCGGGGCCGCCTGCCGCGTCAATCCCTGTCAACCCAGCCGCGCGGCAAAAGCCCCGATGCCGATCAGCGCCGAGACCACGAAGGCCCCGCCCACGGAAGCCATGCCGAAGAGGTTGAGAAGGATCAGCATCGCCACGGCCAGGGTCGCCAATCCGGTCAGGACGGCACAGCAGGGAAAACCGTGGGGAGCAAGGATGACGGAGCGTCGCATGGCATCCTCCCGCAGGGGCGGTCGATGGAGGAAGCATGACATAATCGTGATATTCGCGGCAGCTGTGGCAATCCACACCACCCGGCCGTCAAATCTCCTCGACCTCGGCGATCCCCGGCATCGACCGCAGCGCCGACATGAAGGCCGGTCCCAGCTGGATGGTCTGCTTGAGGCCGATCTCCACCTCGCGGCTGCCGATCTGCGAGACGATGGCGATGCGGTTGCGGCCGCGCGGCTCCTTGCCGATCAGCTGGGCCAGGGCGCGGACCGGGGCCTCGTCGCGGATGAAGATCTTGAGGCCGGCGGCGGCCTTGGCCGCCTCCTGGTCGAGGGAGGCGATGCGCTGGCAGGTCAGGCGCAGGCGTTCATCCTCCAACTGGGCATCCACCTCCAGCAGCAGCGGACCGCCGGCCTCCAGCAGGTCGCGCGAGGCCGCCAGCACGTCGGAAAAGCAGGTGACCTCGAACATGCCCGAGGCATCGGACAGGGTCAGGAAGGCGAAGCGGTTGCCCTTGGCCGAGGTCCGTTCCTGCTTGGCCAGCAGCGAACCGGCAAGCCGCACCCTGCCCTTGCCGCCGCCCTCGATATGCGCGGTGAGTTCGGCGCTGCGCAGCACCCCCAGGCGCTTCAGGCTTTTGCCGAAGGCGTCCAGGGGATGGGCCGACAGGTAGAAGCCGACGGCGTCGAATTCCTGGTTCAGCTTCTCGTGCGGCGACCAGTCGGAGGCGTTCTCCAGCTTCGGCGCCGGGGCGACGGTGCCGCCCAACAGGCTCATCTGGCTGGAGGCGCGCTGCTCCGCCTCGGCCGCGCCGTAGCGCAGCAGGGAATCGCAGTTGGCGAAGACCTTGCCGCGGTTGCGCTCGAGCCCGTCGAACACGCCGGCCCGGACCATGTTCTCCAACTGGCGGCGGTTGAGCTGCCTGGTGTCCAGCCGCCGGGCGAAATCGAACAGGTCCTTGTAGGGGCCGGCCTTGTCGCGTTCCTCGACGATCTGGCGGCAGGCCCCCTCGCCCACGTTCTTCAGCGCCGCCAGGGCATAGCGCACCGCCGGCCCGTCGGCGGTCTTCTCCACCGAGAAATCGTGGCGGGACTTGTTGATGTCGGGCGGCAGCAGCTTGATCTTGAGGCGGTCCAGCTCCTGGCGGAAGGAATTGAGCTTGTCGGTATTGCTCATTTCATAGGTCATGGTCGCCGCCATGAACTCGGCCGGGTGATTGGCCTTCAGCCAGGCGGTCTGGTAGGCGATCAGGGCATAGGCGGCGGCGTGGGACTTGTTGAAGCCGTATTCGGCGAACTTGGCCACCTTGTCGAAGATCATCGAGGCCTGGGCGCCCTCGACGCCGCGGCTGGTGGCGCCATCGACGAAGATCTTGCGCTGGGCCTCCATCTCCTCCTTGATCTTCTTGCCCATGGCGCGGCGCAGGAGATCGGCGCCGCCGAGGCTGTAGCCCGACAGCACCTGGGCGATCTGCATCACCTGCTCCTGGTAGACCATGATGCCGAAGGTTTCCTTCAGGATTGGCTCCAGCAGGGGATGCATGTAGTCGGGCTGCTCCTGCCCGTGCTTGCAGGCGATGTAGCGCGGAATCTGATCCATGGGGCCGGGGCGGTAGAGCGCCACCACCGCGATCAGGTCCTCCAGCCGGTTGGGCCGCATCTTCCTCAGCACGTCGCGCATGCCGGCGCTTTCAAGCTGGAACACGCCGGCGGTGTCGCCCCGGGTCAGCAGCTCATAGGACGCCGGGTCATCCAGGGGCAGCGCCGAGAGGTCGACGTAGAGGCCCTTGCTCTGATGGATCAGCTTGATCGCGGTGACCATGACGGTCAGCGTCTTGAGGCCCAGGAAGTCGAACTTCACCAGCCCGGCGGCCTCGACCCATTTCATGTTGAACTGGGTGACCGGCATGTCGGAGCGGGGATCGCGGTAGAGCGGCACCAGCTCGTCCAGCGAGCGATCGCCGATCACCACACCGGCGGCATGGGTCGAGGCGTGACGGTACAGGCCCTCCAGCTTCATGCCGATATCGAGCAGATGCGCCACCGTCTCGTCGCGGTCGCGGGCGTCCTTCAGTTGCGGCTCGACCTCCAGGGCCTGTTCCAGGGTCACCGGATTGGCCGGGTTGTTGGGCACCAGCTTGCAGATGCGATCGACCTGGCCGTAGGGCATCTGCAGCACCCGGCCGACGTCGCGCAGCACGGCGCGGGCCTGCAGCTTGCCGAAGGTGATGATCTGGGCCACCTGATGGTAGCCGTACTTGTCCTGGACGTAGCGGATGGTCTCCTCGCGCCGGTCCTGGCAGAAATCGATGTCGAAGTCGGGCATCGACACGCGCTCGGGGTTGAGGAAACGTTCGAACAGCAGGCCCCAGCGCAAGGGATCGAGATCGGTGATGGTCAGCGCCCAGGCCACCGCCGAGCCGGCGCCCGAGCCGCGGCCCGGCCCGACGGGGATGCTGTGGGCCTTTGACCACTGGATGAAATCGGACACGATCAGGAAATAGCCGGGGAAGCCCATCTGCTCGATGACGCCGATCTCGTATTCGATACGCTCCCGGTACGGCTTCGCCGCGTGCTCCTTTTCCTCCTCGGTCATGCCGGGGCGGAAGACGTGCTTGGTCAGTCGCTTCTCCAGCCCTTCCCAGCATTTCTTGCGCAACACCTCGGCCTCGGTCAGGCCGTCCATGCGGAAGGGCGGCAGGATCGGCTTGCGCTTGGCGACCATGAAGGCGCAGCGACGGGCGATGACCAGGGTGTTGTCGCAGGCCTCGGGCAGGTCGGCGAACAGGGTCCGCATCTCGGCGGGCGACTTGAAATAATGCTCTGGCGTCAGGCGGCGGCGCTCGTCCTGGGCGATGTAGGCGCCCTCGGCGATGCAGATCAGCGCGTCGTGGGCCTCGTACATGCCGCGGTCGGCGAAGTAGGCCTCGTTGGTGGCGACCAGGGGGACGTCGTGCTTGTAGGCCAGGTCCACCAGCGCCGGCTCGACCCGGTCCTCGGCCTCCAGGCCGTGGCGCTGCAGTTCGACGTAGGTCCGCTTCGGAAAGGCCTGGGACAGGCGGACCAGAAGGATTTCGGCCTTGTCGGCCTGCCCGTCCGTCAATAGCCGGTTGACGGGGCCGCCGGGGCCGCCGGTCAACAGCAGCAGGCCCTCGGCGCGGCCCTCCAGGTCGTGCAGCGTCACCTGCGGCGTCTCGCCGGCATCGGTCTCGAGATAGGCCTTCGAGATCAGCTTCAGCAGGTTGGCGTAGCCGCCTTCCGATTGGCACAGCAGCACCACCCAGTCGGGCGGCGGCTGGCGGCCGTCCTTGGCTGGCGCCCCGTCCTCGCGCCGCACCGCCAGCTGGCAGCCGATGATGGGCTGGATGCCGGCATCGGCGCAGGAGGTGGAGAATTCCAGCCCGCCGAACAGGTTGCCGGTATCTGTGATGGCCACCGCCGGCATCGCCGCCTTCTCGCACAGCTTGACCAGCTGTTTGATCTTGATGGCGCCTTCCGAGAGGGAATAGGCGGTATGGACGCGGAGATGGACGAAATCGGCGTGCGTAGCAGGCATCCTACACCAGTCTCCCCTCCTCCAGCCGCACGATGCGGTCCATGCGGCGGGCGAGATCGGGATTGTGGGTAGCGATCATGGCAGCCACGCCAGTGGAGCGCACCAGGGTCAGCAATTCGGCGAACACCGCTTCCGAGGTGTGGGGATCCAGATTGCCGGTGGGCTCGTCCGCCAGCAGCACCTTGGGCTGGTTGGCCAGGGCCCGGCAGATGGCCACCCGCTGCTGTTCGCCGCCCGACAGCTGGCCGGGGCGGTGTTCGGCGCGGGCCTTCAGCCCCATGCGTTCGAGCAGGTTCAGCGCGGAGGTCCGGGCCTCGGCCCGCGATCGTCCGGCGATCATCTGCGGCAGGATGACGTTCTCCACCGCCGAGAATTCCGGCAGCAGGTGGTGGTACTGGTAGACGAACCCGAGATGGGAGCGCCTGAGCTGGGTGCGACGGTCGTCGCCCAGGCGGCCGCAGGCCTCGCCGCCCAGCCAGACCTCGCCGGCATCGGGGCGCTCAAGCAGGCCGGCGATGTGCAGCAAGGTCGACTTTCCGGCGCCCGAGGGACCGACCAGGGCGATGATCTCGCCGCCCTTGATGGCCAGATCGGCGCCGTCGAGGACGCGAAGCTCGTCCTTGCCCTGGAGGAAGGACCGGCGGATGCCCTCGAGCCTGAGGCCGCTGTTGGGGTCCGGGGGCCTACTCATAGCGCAGCGCCTCCACCGGATCCAGATTGGCCGCCCGCCAGCTGGGATAGACCGTGGCGGCGAAGGACAGGCCCAGGGCCATGGTCACCACCGCCACCACCTCGCCGGTATCGACCTTGGCCGGCAGCTGGGTGAGGAAATAGATCTCGGCGGCGAACAGCTCGCGGCCGATGATGGACTGGATGAACTGGCGGATGTTTTCGATGTTGGTGGCGAACCACACCCCCAGCAGGGTGCCGAACACCGTCCCCACCACCCCCACCGAGGCCCCCGCCAGGAAGAAGATGCGCATCACCATGCCCCGTGTCGCCCCCATGGTGCGCAGGATGGCGATGTCGCGGCCCTTGTCCTTCACCAGCATGATCAGCGACGAGATGATGTTGAAGGCCGCCACCAGGATGATCAGCGTCAGGATCAGGAACATGACGTTCCGCTCCACCTGGATGGCGTTGAAGAAGCTGGCATTGGCCTGCTGCCAGTCATAGATGCGGACGTTGCCGCCGGCCAGGCGGAAGATCTCGCCGCGCACCTCGGGCACCCGGTCGGGGTTGTCCAGGAACACCTCGATCTGGGTCACCGCGCCGGGCAGCCGGAAATAGGTCTGCGCCGCCTCCAGCGGCATGAAGATGAAGCCGTTGTCGTACTCGAACATGCCGACGTTGAAGGTGCCGGCGATGGTGTAGCCGCGCATGCGCGGTACCGTGCCGAAGGCGGTGGCGTTGCCCTTGGGCGAGATCAGCGAGATGGTGTCGCCGATGCGCAGGCCCAGCTTCTCGGCCAGCCGGTAGCCGATCACAACGGCATCGCCGCCGCGCAGCACCTCGGCATCGCCGCTGAAGCCCTTGCGGAAGATGTCGCGGGCCAGCAGGTCGTCGGGGCGCACGCCACGCACGATGGCGCCGGCGGCGCCGGCCTGCGAGGTCGCCATCACCTGGCCCTCGACGGTGGGAATGGCGCGGGTGACCGAGGGCAGCCGGCGGATGGCCTCGGCCAGGGGATCGTAATCGCCCAGCGCGGTGGCGGTGCCATAGACGCCGACATGGCCGTTGATGCCGAGGATGCGCCCCAGCAGCTCCTGGCGGAAGCCGTTCATCACCGCCATCACCACGATCAGGGTGGCGACGCCCAGGCCGATGCCCAGCAGCGAGAACCCGGCGATGACCGAGATGAACCCCTCCTTGCGGCGGGCGCGGAGGTAACGGAACGCCACCATCCGCTCGAAGGCGCCGAAGACCATGGTTCTCTCCTAGGCGGTGAGGCGCGCCAGCGCGGCCTCGACGGACAGTTCGTGCTTCTCGCCGGTGGAGCGGTTCTTGAGCTCCACCACCCCGGCGGCCACGCCCTTGGGCCCGACCACCAGCTGCCACGGCAGGCCGATCAGGTCCATGTCGGCGAACTTGACCCCGGCCCGCTCGTCGCGGTCGTCGTAGAGCACCTCGACGCCCTGCTCGGACAGGGTGCGGTAGACGTCCTCGCAGACCTTGTCGCAGGCGCCGTCCCCGGTCTTCAGGTTGACCACCCCGACCTTGAACGGGGCCACCGCCTCGGGCCACTTGATGCCGCGCTCGTCGTGGTTGGCCTCGATGATGGCCCCGACCAGGCGCGACACGCCGATGCCGTAGGAGCCCATCTCCACCGTCACCGGATTGCCGTCGGGACCGGCCACCACCGCCCCCATGGCCTGGGAATACTTGGTGCCGAAATAGAAGATGTGGCCGACCTCGATGCCGCGCGCCACCTTCAGGCGTTCGGGCGGCGGGCAGTCGGGGGAGTTGGGATCGTGCTTCTCGTCGGTGACGGCGTAAAGCTTGGCCAGCGCCTCCAGGTCGATGGCGTCCTTGGCCGCCAGCTCGTCATAGGCGACATCGTAGAACACGCCCGATTCCCCGGTCTCGGCGAGGACGTGGAACTCGTGGGTCAGGTTGCCGCCGATGGCCCCGGAATCCGCCGTCATCGGGATGGCGGTCAGGCCCATCCGCTTGAAGGTCTTGAGGTAGGCATTGAACATCGCCTCGTAAGACCGCTTGGCGCCTTCGAAATCAATATCGAAGGAATAGGAATCCTTCATCAGGAACTCGCGCCCGCGCATGACCCCGAAGCGGGGCCGCACCTCGTCGCGGAACTTCCACTGGATGTGGTAGAGGATCTTGGGCAGCTCGCGGTAGCTCTTGACGTTGTCGCGGAAGATCTGGGTGATCAGTTCCTCGTTGGTGGGACCATAGAGCATCTCGCGGTCGTGGCGGTCCTTGAAGCGCAGCATTTCCTTGCCGTAGGCGTCATAGCGCCCGCTTTCGCGCCAGATTTCGGCCGACTGGATGGTCGGCATCAGCAGTTCCTGGGCGCCGGCGGCGTCCTGCTCCTCGCGCACGATCTGCTCGATCCGGCGCAGCACCTTCCAGCCCAGCGGCAGCCAGGTGTAGATGCCCGAGGCCGACTGCCGGATCATGCCCGCCCGCAGCATCAGCCGGTGCGAGGCGATCTGCGCCTCGGCGGGGGTTTCCTTGAGGGTCGGCAGGAAAAAACGGGACAGGCGCATGGCGGCCTCGGGAACTGCGGAAACGGGGTGCCGACTTTAGGCAAAGCCTGAGCCGATGACAACGTGTCCCGTTGCCGCTGCCCTACTTCACCCCGCGCTTGGCGCAGGCGTCGGCCAGCGCCTGCTGGTCCCGGTCGCCCAGGGGCTGGCCGTTGAGAGTGAAGCTGTTCCGGCCCATGTCGTATTTCACCGAGCCCAGCGACATCTGCGAATCCCCCAGCCCATGAGTGGCGTAGGCCTTGCCCGACATGGGCATCACCGACAACGGGATCTCGATCACCTCGGGCACCAGATTGGGCAGGGCGGCGCCGCCGCTGCCGGGCAGATCGGCCGGCGCCACCTTGCGCCCCTTGTGGTCCATGCCGGGCTGATAGGCGACGTCGGGGCGCGGCTGGTGGCGCAACAGGCGGGCGCAATCGCGCTTGCTGATGGTGATCTTCTCCTCCGCCGCGGCAACGCCGGGAGCCAGACAGGCCACGGCCAGACTACAGGCCGCCGCCATCGCGATACGCACCACCATGACCGACACTCCCGATGCCGCTGCAATCCCTGCCAGGGTGCCCCAATCGGGGGCCTGCCGACAAGTTTCCCGCACACGCCGCGGCACGAAAGATTCATGAAAAAAAATGATGACGCTCATCACGAAATTGCTTACAGTGCGCGCCAAGCCCGCCCAAGTGGGTGCTGGGGAAGTCGAAAACGACGCCCCGAGATGCGGCTCAGGTTTAGGGAGGAGGTCGCCGGGTGGCCCACGGGTCGCCTTGGCGCGGAGACGCAGGGACGGCAGGTTCAGCTTGGCTGGCCTGCCGTTCTGCGTTTCGGACCGAGAGTCTTGATCCGGCCCTCGCCGGGCGGGCGCATCCGCGCCCTTGGCCGCTCGCTCAATGCTCGCAGGAGCGCTGCGCCCTATGAGTTGCGGCGCAGCGCTCTCATCTCCTCCATCCAGGCCGGCCGCAGCGGGGCGATGCGGGCAAAGGCCGGGCAGTCCTCGCGGTGCGCCCCGGGCAGATAGCCGATGCTCATCAGGAATTCGTTGACCACCTCGCCGCCCATGAACACGAAGGTCTTGCGGAACAGCTTGACCCATTCGTCCTTGGAGAGCGGATGGTTGGCCTTGATCCAGCCTGCCAGCGAGCCGTGGCTGGCGCGCAGGGCCGGCAGGCGGCGGGCGTTCTCGATCACCGCCAGGATTTTGCGCCGGTTGCGGATGATGCCGGCATCGGCCATCAGGCGGGCGATGTCGGCCTCGCCATAGGCGGCGACGCGGTCGGGGTCGAAGCCGTCGAACGCCGCCACCAGCGCCGGCCGCTTCTTCAGCACGATCAGCCAGGACAGCCCGGCCTGGAAGATTTCCAGCGACAGACGCTCGAACAGCGCCGCCTCGTCCTCCAGCGGGACGCCGTATTCCAGGTCGTGATAGGGCTGGTGGTAGGGATGCCCCGGCGCCACGTCGCAGTACCAGTTCATGGACTACGCCTGCTCAAGTTCCACCAGGGTGCCGCAGAAATCCTTGGGGTGCAGGAACAGCACCGGCTTGTCGTGGGCGCCGATCTTCGGCTCGCCGTCGCCCAGAACCCGCGCCCCCTCGGCCTTCAGCCTGTCGCGGGCGGCCAGGATGTCGTCGACCTCGTAGCAGATGTGGTGGATGCCGCCGGCGGCGTTCTTTTCGAGGAACGCGGCGATGGGCGACTTGTCCCCCAGCGGGTGCAGCAGCTCCACCTTGGTGTTGGGCAGTTCGACGAACACCACGGTCACGCCGTGCGCCGGCTGCGGCACCGGCTCCGACACCTTGGCCCCCAGCGTGTCGCGGTACAGCCGGGTGGCCGCGTCCAGGTCGGGAACGGCGATGGCGACGTGATTGAGCTTGCCGATCATGGGTGTCCTCGGTCAGGTGGTGTCCGTACCCCACCCTATAGCATGGGACGGTCCCACAGGAAAATGCGGCGGGTTTCCACCTTAATGGACTTGCGCACGGGTGGCCTTCGTTCTACCACTTGCCGGTCCCCGTTGCCGGAGCAGGACCTGTGCACGAGCTTGACGCCGACACCGCGCCGCCCGACCTGCAGGCGACCTTCGGCATAGAGATGAGCCGGACCGCCCAGGTGGCCAATCTGGTCCTGCTGATCACGGCGGTGGTCGCCGCCTCGGCCTTCCTGTGGATCATGAGCTCGCTGCCGCGTATCGACGGAACGGTGCCGGTGAGCGGGCTGCGCCAGCCGGCGACGGTCGCCCGCGACGATGCCGGCATCCCCCGCATCGCCGCCAAGTCCATCCACGACGCCTATTTCGCGCTGGGCTGGGTGCATGCCCAGGATCGCCTGTGGCAGATGGAGCTGCAGCGCCGCATCGGCGCCGGCCGGCTGGCGGAACTGGTGGGCGAGGCCGGGCTGGGCAATGACCGCTTCATGCGGACCTTGGGCCTGTACCGTCTCGCCGAGGCCGGGTTCGAGCAGTTGGACAAGCCCACCCGCGACGTCCTGACCGCCTATACCGAGGGCGTCAATGCGTGGTTGACAAGCCATCGCCACCGCCTGCCGCCCCAGTTCCTGATGCTCGGCGCCCGGCCGGAACCATGGCAGCCCGCCGATTCCCTGGTCTGGGGCCGGCTGCTGGCACTCCAGCTCAGCAACAACTGGAAGGACGAGGTGCTGAAGGGCAAGCTGGCCCGGAATCTGGACACCCGCCGGCTGGGCGAGTTGTGGCCCGGCTATCCCGCCGAAGCGCCGGTCACCCTGTCGGCGGCGACCGCCGATGCGATCCTCGCCACCCTGCCCGAGGCGGCTCAGCCCCACCTCGCCTCCAACGTCTGGGCGGTGTCGGGGGGCCGTTCGGCCACCGGCAAGCCGTTGCTGGCCAACGATCCCCATCTCGGTTTCCGCGCCCCGGTGCTGTGGTACCTGGCCAAGCTCGACGCGCCCGGGCTGTCGCTGACCGGCGCCACCGTTCCCGGCGTGCCCTTCCACCTGATCGGCCATAACGGGCGCATCGCCTGGGGCACCACCACCACCCACGCCGACACCGTCGATCTGGTGGTGGAGCGGCCGGCCGGCGACGGCGCTTATGTCACCCCGCGCGGCCCGCTTCCCTTCCGCAGCCGCGACGAGACCATCAGGGTCAGGAACGCCGCCGACGTCACCCTCACCATCCGCGAGACCATCCACGGGCCGGTGATTTCGGATCTGGGGATCACCGGCGGCGACCAAGTGGTGGCGTTGCGTGCCACCTTCCTCGAACCCGAGGACCGGACCGCCCAGGCGCTGCTGCGGATGAACCGGGCAGTGGACTGGCGCACCTTCTCGGTCGCCCTCGCCGACTTCCATGCCCCGGTGCAGAACTTCGCCTTCGCCGACACCAGGGACACCATCGCCTTCGCCACCGCCGGCCGGGTGCCCGTGCGCCGGGGCGCCGACGGCGCCGTGCCGCTGCGCGGCTGGACCCGCGAGGCCGAATGGACCGGCTGGGTGCCGCCGGAAAAACTGCCGCGCGTGGTCAATCCGCGTGCGGGCGTCATCGTCAACGCCAACAACCGGGTGGCCGGCCCGCGCTATCCCTACGCCATCGCCACCGCATGGCCCGAGGGCTACCGCGCCCAGCGCATCCAGGACCTGCTGGGGCGCGCACAGGGCCTGGACACCGAGGCCATGGCCGCCATGCAGATGGATGCGCTCTCGCTGGCGGCGGCGGAGGTGAAGGACCTGCTGGGGGTGCCGGAAGCCGCCCTGCCCCTGGCCGCCGAGGCGGCGCGGCGGATCGCCGCGTGGGACGCCACCATGGCTGCCGACAAGCCCGAGCCGCTGATCTTCGCCACCTGGATGAAGCACCTGTGGCGCCGCCTGTTCGCCGACGAGCTGGGCGCCGATTTCGCCTCGTTCGATCTGCTCCGGCCCTATGTGCTGGGCGCCGCCCTCACCCGCAACCGCCATTGGTGCGACGACGTCGCCACCACCGAGGCGGAATCGTGCGACCAGCAGATCGCTGCGTCGCTGGATGGTGCCGTCGCCGAACTGGCGGCCCGCCATGGCTCCGGCATCGAGACCTGGAGGTGGGGCGCGGTCCACCGCGCGATCTTCGCCGACCCGGTCATCGACCGCCTGCCGCTTCTGGCCGGATGGTTCCGCATCGACCTCGCCACTGACGGCGACGATTTCACCATCAGCCGCGGCAGCTACGACCCCGAGGGGTTCCGCCACCTGCACGGCGCCGGGCTGCGGGTGGTGTTCGACCTCGCCGACCTCGACGACAGCCGCTTCGTCACCGCCACCGGGCAATCCGGCAATCCCCTGTCGCGCCATTTCGGCGACATGGCGCACCTTTGGGCGGGCAACAAGGGCGTACCCATCGGACCGGCGCCGGAGGGGGCGGCGGTCCTTACCCTGGAACCCGGTCTGTGACCGTCACCGCGGCCGACATCCAGGCGGCGGCCCGGCAGATCGAAGGCCATGTGGAGCGCACCCCGACCGTCCCGGCCACCGGCCTCGACGATCTGGTGAGCGCGGCGCGGCTGGTGCTGAAGCTGGAAAACCTGCAGGTCTCGGGATCGTTCAAGGCGCGCGGCGCCCTGGTGCGCCTGCTGGCGCTCGCCCCCGACGAGGCCGGCCGGGGCGTCGTCGCCATGTCGGCCGGCAACCACGCCCAGGGTGTCGCGTGGCATGCGCGCCGGCTCGGCATTCCCGCCACCATCGTGATGCCGGCCGCGACGCCGTTCACCAAGGTCGAGCGCACCGAGACCCTGGGGGCCCGCGTGGTCCTGCACGGCGAGGGGCTGGCCGAGTCCGAGGCCCATGCCCGCGACCTGGAACGCGCCGAGGGCCTGACCTTCGTCCACCCCTACGACGACCCCCACATCATCGCCGGCCAGGGCACGGTGGCCCTGGAACTGCTGGCCGATGGCGGCGAACTCGACACCCTGGTGGTTCCGGTCGGCGGCGGCGGGCTGATCGCCGGCATGGCGGTGGCCGCCCGGACGTTGGTCCCCGCCATCCGCATCGTCGGCGTGCAGGCCGAGGGCTACGCCACCATGGCCCGCCGCCCCGCCGCTTCGCCGCGGCAGCCGGCGCGCTCGCCGCAGAACATGGCGCTGCAGACCCTGGCCGAGGGCATCGCGGTCAAGCGCCCCGGACTCCTCACCCGCCCCCTGGTCGACGCGCTGGTCGATGACGTCCTCTGCGTCGACGAGGCCGCCATCGAGCGGGCGGTGGCAGTACTGATGGAGCGGCGCAAGATCGTCGCCGAGGGCGCCGGAGCCGCCGCCCTGGCCGCCATGCTGGCCCATCCGGACGCCTTCGCCGGGCGCCGGGTCGGCATCGTGGTCTCGGGCGGCAACATCGACAGCCGCCTGCTGGCGTCGGTGCTGATGCGCGGGCTGGTCCGCGCCGGCCGTCTGGCCCGCCTTCGCATCGAGATTTCCGACGCCCCCGGCACCCTGGCCAAGGTCGCCACCCTGATCGGCGCCCAGGGCGGCAACATCCTGGAGGTCAGCCACCAGCGGCTGTTCCAGGACGTCCCGGTCAAGCACGCCGAACTGGACGTGGTGGTGGAAGCGGTCGATCCGGCCCACATCCGGGCCATGGTCGAAGCCCTGGGCGCCGCCGGCTATCCGGCGCGCCTGCTGGGCACCAGCGCCGCATTGGGGGAATAGCCCGATCAGGCGGAGGGCGGGGCGTAATCCACGTAGCCGCCACGGAAATAGACCAGCGGCGCGCCGCCTTCCTGCTGCCGCAGCCGATCGACATGGCCGACGAAGATGATGTGGTCGCCGCCCTGGTGGGTGGTCACCACCGAGCATTCCAGATTGGCAATGCAGCCCGCCAGGATCGGCGCGCCGCTGTCCCAGGCTTCCCACTGGACGCCGTTCCACTTGTCCGCCGCGCGGCTGGCGAAACGGTTGGACAGGTCGCGCTGGGATTCCGCCAGGATGTTGACGGCGAAGCGACCGGCCTTGACGAAGGCATCCAGGCTCGACGTCTGGTGGCCCAGGCAGAACAGCACCAGAGGCGGCTGCAGCGACAGCGACGAGAACGCGCTGACGGTCACGCCGGCCAGGGCTTTGGTCTCGGGGTGGATCGCGGTGACCACGGTCACGCCCGTGGCGAAACACCCCAGGGCCTTGCGGAAAGTACGCTGGTCGACAGACATTGGCACCACTCGGCGGAAGGATACGACGAAGACGCAGCTTAATAAGGTTTGGTGGTGCCGGTCAAATGCGGGCTGGCACGCGAATGGGCCGGAGGCGCCGAAGTCGATGGCCATTTTTTCGCAGGGACGATGCAGTTGACTCGCA
>NZ_CACVCG010000042.1 GCF_902729435.1 Magnetospirillum sp. UT-4 | reverse complement strand
ATGGGGCGGACCATGACCAACGTGCGACGGGCCTCGTCCTTCGAGACGGCCGCTGACGCGGCCTCCTCAGGATGAGGCCCGAATGGGACGAGCCGTTACGCCCCCGGGCGCCAGCCCGCCGCCCGCTGCAGCTCCTCGGCCAGCACCGCCTTCATGCGCTGTACCGGGGTGGCGAAGTCGAACGGGTCGGGCTGGCGGAACAGGCGCAGGGTGGGATACCAGGCCGAGGTCTCCGGCTCGTCCAGCCAGCGCCAGTCCGAGACGTAGCGCAGCAGCATCCAGGTCGGCCGGCCCAGCGCCCCGGCCAGGTGGGCGGCCGAGGTGTCGATGGTGATGATCAGATCCATCTGCCCCATCAGCCAGGCGGTGTCGGCGAAGCTGGAGATGGCCGGCGCCAGGTCGCGCACCAGCGTGTCGGCGCCGGTGCTGCGCAGGTCGGCGCTGCGCTCGCCCATCTGCAGGCTCCAGAACGCCGCCCGGACGTCGTCGAACAGCGGCATCAGCTCGACCAGCGGCCACGACCGGTCGCGCGGCGTGGTCTTGCCGGCCCAGATCAGGCCGATGTTCAGCTGGGTCCCCGGCGGCCGGGGAAGGCGGCGCTCTTGCCCCGGCGGGTGCAGGTAGGGGATTTGGGCCGGAATCGAGGCCGGGGTGACGCGGAACAGCCAGGCCAGGCTCATGATCGGCGCCCACAGATCGTGGGGCGGCGGCGGCGCCCCCTTGGGGATCACCCGCGCGATGCCGGGGATGGCGGCGAACAGGTCCAACAGCTCGGGCAGGCATTCCACCGTCAGCTCGGCGCAGCGCGCCGCCGCCATGGGCAGGAAGCGGGCGAATTGCAGGGCGTCGCCGAAGCCCTGCTCGGCCAGGATCAGCACCCGCTTTCCGGTGATGTCGGTATCGGGCAGCCAGCGCGGACCGGGCAGCTCGCGCGCCTGGGCGCGGGCCAGGCGCCAGCGCGCCTCGTAGCCGGCGAAGCCGGCGCCGAAATCCAGCAGGTAGAGATCGGAAAGCGCCTTGTCCCAGGCGTAGTCGGGGTTGTCGGGCGCTTCGGCCAGCAGGGCCGACAGGATCTCGCGGGCCTCGGCATGGCGGCGGCGGTCGCGCAGCAGCAGCGCCAGGTTGTAGCGGAACTGGGCGGTGGGATTGGCGGCGACGGCGCGGCGCAGATGCTCCTCGGCCTCGGTCAGTTCGCCGCGTTCACGCAAGGCGTTGCCCAGGTTGGAATGCAGGGCCGGCTCGTCCGGGGTCAGCGACAGGGCGCGGCGGTAGCAGACGATGGCGGCGTCGACCCGGCCCAGCTTGCGCAGCGCCACCCCCAGATTGCCGTGGGCCAGCGGCATGGCCGGCGACAGCAGGGCGGCGCGGGCGAAATCGGCCGCCGCCTGGCCCAGCCGGCCCTCGGACCACGCCCGCGAGCCGGCGGCCAAGGCGCGGCCGGCCTCCATCTGCGGATTGTCGTTGATGCTGCTCCCCATGCGCTCATTGTTGCCGCAGCCGTAACTTTCGCGCAAGGGTGTGCCGCCACCCCCTGTTGAAATCGCGTCTCACTATCCATATTAGACTCAGCTGATACAGGAGGATTGCCATGCTGATTTCCGGTTTCCCCCACGACGGAGTCGTCACCGTCAACCGCGTCGTCCTCAAGCAGGGTTTCGACGTCGACGACTTGCAGGAGCGGGTGGCGCTGCTGTGCGAGAACGTGAAGACCTACCATTCCGACACCGGCTTCATCGGCGGCTTCGTCTGCCTCAATGCCGGCTTCATCTCCAACGAGGGCTCGACCACCGGCCAGACCGTGGATTCGCCGCTGAAGGACCGCGAGGCGCTGATCGTCACCTTCTGGCGCAGCTTCGAGGAGCACGAGCGGTCCCACCGCAGCGACACCTTCCAGCCGCTGTTCCGCCAGGTCCTCGAGCTGTGCGAGAACGGCAACGAGGAGACCGGCTACGCCATGCTGTGGCAGGGCAAGGCCTATTCGGCCGAGGAAGCGGACGCCGCCCGCGAGGCCAAGCGCCGCCACGCCGCCTGAGCCCAACCCACCCGCCCGGGGACCCGGCCGGGGGGATTGTACCGGTATCCCCCTTGCGGTAGTGTTCCGGTGCCCGGGACCAGACCGCAGGGGGATCGACCGATGAGCGAGCATGACAAGATCAAGGACCTGGCCTTCAGGAAGTGGCAGACCGACGGGTGCCCGCCGGGACGCGACCTGGACTACTGGCTGGCTGCCGAGGCCGAGCTGAAGTCCGCCAAGCCGGCCAAGGCCCCGGCCAAGCCCAAGGCTGCGGCCAAGCCCAAGGCTGCGGCCGCCAAGGCCCCGGCCCCCAAGGCCCCGGCCAAGGCCGCCGCCAAGCCGGCGGCGAAGAAGGCCGCCAAGGCCTGAGGACCGCACGGCGCCCTCGCAGGTGCAGACTTAGAGCGCGATGACATTAGGTCGGCGCACGGGGTGCGCCGACCTAATGTCTGAATCGCACTCTAATTTATTGATTTAGAGGCGGATTCAGCTATCAGGTTGGATCGCCTCGCGATTCAACCTGATAGCATCCGGCTCTAGGTCATTCCGTATCCGTAGCCTCACCCTGAGGAGCCGCCGCAGGCGGCGTCTCGAAGGGTGAGGCCCGAATGGGGCGAAGTTTCCGCCTGAACCAGCGCCTATGGCGCGTGCTGCCGGAAAATTTCACCAAACTGAAACCGGCTACAGCCAGCCCTTGCGCTTGAAGATCCAGTAGGGCAGCAGGGCCGCCGCCAGCATGGCCAGCAGGGCGAAGGGGTAGCCCCAGGCCTTGTCCAGCTCTGGCATGAAGTGGAAGTTCATGCCGTAGATGCTGGCCACCAGGGTCGGCGGCAGGAACAGCACCGCCACCACCGAGAACAGCTTGATGATGTTGTTCTGCTGGATGCTGATCATGCCCAGCGTGGCGTTCAGCAGGAAGGCGATCTTGTTGTTGAGGAAGTCGGCGTATTCCGACAGCGACTGCACGTCACGGCCGATGGTCTTGATGCGGGTGCCGGCGTCGCGCACCCCCAGGGTGTCGGCGGCGGTGGGCAGGAAGGCGACGATGCGGCGCAGGCCCAGGATGGTGTCGCGGGCCTTGGATTGCAGGTCGCCGCCGCGGCCGATGGTGCGCAGGGTCGCCTCGAGATCGCGCGAATTGGTCCGCCGCCGCGGCCGCGCCGGGGTCGCCTGGTGGAAGATGCGGTGCGAGATGCCGTCCAGTTCCAGCGCGATGCGTTCCAGCACGTCGGCCATGCGATCGACCATGGCTTCCAGCAGGCCCAGCGTCAGCTCGCCGGCGCTGGCCGGCGGCGGCTGCATGCGCTCCAGCCGGCCGACGAAGCCGGCGATGGCCTGCGGCGTGGCATAGCGCACGGTGACCAGGAGGCCGCGCACCAGGATGAAGGTGACGGCGACGTTCTCGGGATTGAAGCCGGTGGAATTGGTCAGCACCGGCGTGGTCATGTAGAACACGTCGCCTTCCCGCGACAGCCGGCTGGAGACCTCGATCTCCTGCATCTCCTCGCGGGTGGGGACGTCGATGCCGAGCAGGGTTTCGACGGCCTGCTCCTCCTCTGGCGTCGGCGCCAGCAGGTCGAGCCACAGCGCGCTGGCATCGGCGACCTCGGGGCCGCCGCGGATCAGTTTTCCGTTGGCGCTGTTGTAGACGGTGATCATGGCGCCCAAGCATGGGTGGCGCGGGCGGCGCCGTCAAGCCGGGCGAAGTCTCAGTTCACCGTCTGGATTTCCACCGGCGGCTCTGCCGGGGCCGGGGCCGGTTCGGGCTGCGGCTGCGGCTGCGGCTGGGCGGCGCCGTTGCCCTTCTTGGCGTGGGGGGCGGCGGCCTTCTTGCCGTCATGGGCCGACGGCGCCTTGCGCACGATGTGGCCCTCGATCTCGGCGCCGGCCTCGATCTCCAGGCTGTCGTGGTTGATGTCGCCGACCACCTTGGCCGAGCGGGCGATGACGATGGTGCCGGCATTGACCCGGCCCGACAGGGTGCCGTGGACCTTCACCGTCTCGGCGGTGACGGCGCCCGAGATGACGGCGCCCTCGCCCACCACCAGCTTGTGGCAGGTGATGTCGCCCTCGACCTGGCCGTCGATCTGCATCTCGCCCTGGGTGATGATGTCGCCGACGATGCGCACGTCGGGACCGATCACCGACAGCGGCACGGCGGAGGAGCGCTGGGTGACGACACCCATGGCCTGGTTGACTTTAGCGAGCCTTTGGAACATCGCGACCTGCCGAAATGAACTTGACGGGATCCTTGGGCGCGTCGCTCACCCGCACTTCGTAGTGCAGGTGCGGCCCGGTGGAGCGGCCGGTATTGCCGACCAGGCCGATGACGGTGGAGCGGGTGACGCGCTGACCGTCGCGCACCTTGATGCGCGACAGGTGGGCGTAGCGGCTGACGATTCCGGCGCCGTGGGCGATCTCGACGGTGTTGCCGTAGCGGTCCCACGGGCCGGCCAGGGTGACCACGCCCTCGCCGGTGGCGTAGACCGGGGTACCGGTGGAGGCGCCCAGATCGATGCCCTCGTGGACGCCGGTCTTCTTGTTGAGCGGGTCGTTGCGGGTGCCGAAGCCGCTGTTGAAGTCGTAGTCGCCGCGGATGGGCTCGGCCAGCGGCAGCTTCTGCAGCGCCGCCTTGACGCCGTTCCACTGCTGCATGCGCTCGATCAGTGCGCCCATGCCGACCTCGTCGCCCAGGCCGGGACGCAGGGGAATGAACGGCCCGCCCTGGCCGGGCGAGCGTCTGGCGGTCAGCCGGGCGGCATCGAGACCCAGGCGCGACAATTGCTTCTCGGTCTCCGAGATGCGGTTGCCGGCGGTCTCGGCGGTCTGTTGGACGGCACCGGCATAGGCCTGGCGCAGGCGGTCGAGCGACGTCTCCAACTGGCGCACGCGCTCGCGCACCCGGCGGGCCTCGGAGGCGCCGGTCTGGCTGTCGTCGTCATAGGCGGGATCGCTCGCCACCCGCAGCCGGGCCAGCGCCGGCCCGCCCTTGGCGGCGGGGCGATCCTTGGCCAGGGTGTCCGAGGACTCGGCCAGCACGGTCAGGTTGGTGTGGACGCTGTCGACCTCGCGGGCGATCTCGCCCACCATCTTCTCGGCCGCCGCCAGCCGGTGCTGGGCGGCGCGGGTGGAGGCCATCAATTCCTCCAGCTCGCGCGACTTCTCGGCCAGTTCCTCGGGCTTCTGCGACAGCAGGGTGGTGGCGGTGCCGGCCCAGAAGGCCATGGCGGCGATGCCGGCCATCAGCAGCAGCTGGCGCTTGCGGGTGACGGTGAAGTGCTCGGCGCGGCCATCGGGACGGCGGACGAACACCTGCCATTCGGGCAGGACGCGGGTGGCGATGGCGTCCACCACCTTCGCACGCTTCCTTCCCAGGACTTGGCCCAGTTTGCGGTCCGCCACTGTGACTTTCCCCTGCCGTTTGCGGATGTGCTGGTGCCGTTTTGGCGAGGGCAGTGTACCCAGGGCGTGTGCGTTAAGCTATAGGTAATAACTCCGAACGATAGGTTAATTCGGAAATTCCGATCTCCTACCGACCCTCCCGCCGCCAGGCCGCCATCAGGGCGCCCAGGGCCGCCGCCAGCAGCACCAGGGCCGGCGCCAGGGCGATGTCGCGGATGCCGGTGACCTGGTGTTCGCCGCGCGCCGCCAGACCGATCCAGTCGCGCCCCGCGGCCAGGCGGCCGGGGCCGGTGCGGCGCAGCTCGGGCATCCCGCCCTCGGCGAGGAAGCGGACCGAGCCGCCGGTGGCCTCGGCCACGGGCGCCAGCACGCGGTCGGTGGCGGTGGGCTCGGCCAGTTCCAGGGCACCCAGATCGCCGGCGGCGGCGACCGCCGACAGGGCGCCGTCCTCGACCCGCCACAATCCGGGCTGGTCGGCCGCCACCGAACCGGTGGCGCGGCCGTCGCCATGGTCGGTCAGCGCCACCTCGACAGGAGAGCCGTCCGGCCGCGTCGCCGTCACCGTGGCCGGCGGCGGCGCCAGCGAGCGGCGCACCACCTCGAGTCGGCCGTCCTTGACCTCGGCGGCCAGTGCCTCGGCCTCCAGTTGCGGCTCCTTCATCAGCCAGTGGGCGAGGCGGCGCAGCAGTTCGTCGTGGGGGCCGCCGCCCTCGTAGCCGCGCGCCCACAGCCAGAAGGTATCCGAGAGCAACTGGGCGACGCGGCCCTCGCCGACCTCGTCCAGCACCAGCAGCGGACGCTCGCCGCCGCCCGCCAGCAAAGCGTTGCCGCGCCGCAGCGAGACCTCCATCAGCCGGATCCACGAGCCCCAGCGCGGGGGATCGGCCTCGCCCCCGGGCAACGCCGCGGTCACCGGGTGGCGCCGCCCCAGCGGGGTGGGCAGCGGCCGGAAGGCCTCGTTGCGCACCGTGCCGGTGGGAATGGCCGGCAGGATGTCGCCCAGCGCCGAATCGTAAAGACCGCCGCCGCCGGCCGGATCGGGGCCGTCGGCCACCAGCAGGGCGCCGCCGCCCCTGACGAACTCGACCAGGCGCTGGTGGTAGAGCTCGGTCAGCACGCCGCGGCGGCGGTAGCGGTCGAACACCACCAGGTCGAAATCGCCCAGGCGTTCCTCGAACAGCTCGCGCACCGGAAAGGTGATCAGCGCCAGTTCGCGGATGGGGGTGAGGTCGTCCTTCTCGGGCGGGCGCAGGATGGTGAAGTGGACCAGGTCCACCGCCGGATCGGCCTTCAGCAGGTTGCGCCAGATGCGCTCGCCGGCATGGGGCTGGCCCGAGACCAGCAGCACCTTGAGGCGGTCGCGCACTCCGGTGACGGTGATGGCGGTGCGGTTGTTGGCCAGGGTCAGCTCGCCCGGGCCGGGCTCCACCGCCACCTCCACCACGGTGGCGCCGGCATGACGCACCGGCACCTCGACGGTGGCCTCGCGGTTGGCCGGCATCTCGGCCGTCAGGTGCAGGCGGCCGTCGATCCGCACCTCGACCCGGGCGGCGGCGGCGGGGCCGCTCTCCTCGACCTTGAACCCGACGGTGGCGGTGCGCCCGACCATGGCGTAGTCGGGGCCGCGGGTCAGCGCCAGGCGGCGGTCGCGCTCGCCCGGGCGGCCGGTGACCAGGGCATGCAGCGGCGCCCCCAGCGAGCGCCCCGAATCGGCGGGAACGTCGTGGACGCGGCCGTCGGTGATCATCACCACCCCGGCCAGCCTTTGGCGCGGGGCATCGGCCAAAGCGCGGTCCACCGCCTCGAACAATCGCGTCTCCGATTGCCCCGCCCCGCCGACCCGCTCGACGCGCACCTCCAGGCCGGGCAGCGCCGCCAACTTCGCCCTCAGCCCGGCCAGCGCCGCCTCGGTCTCGGCGCGGCGGTCGCCCAGACCCTGCGAGGGCGTGTCATCGACCACCACCAGGGCGATGTCGGGCAGCGGCCGGCGCTCCTCGGCGACCAGTCGGGGATTGGCCAGGGCCAGCAGCAGCGCCGCCAGGGCCAGCAGCCGCCACCAGCGGCCGCGGGCGCGGCGCCACGCCGCCAGGCCCCAGACCGCCAGCGCCGCCGCCGCCAGCGCCGCCAGCAGCGGCCAGGGCAGCAACGGTGCCCAGGCCAGTCCGGCGGCACTCCCCAGGGCATTCATCGCCCCAGCCTTTCCAGGATGGCCGGCAGGTGCACCTGATCGGCCTTGTAATTGCCGGTCAGGGCGTACATCACCAGGTTGATGCCGAAGCGCAGCGCCGTCTCGCGCTGGCGTTCGCCGCCTGGGACGACGGCATAGAGCCCGTGGCCGCGCTCGTCGGCGGCCCAGGCTGCGGCCCAGTCGTTGCCCCCCACCACCACCGGCGACACCCCGTCGCCGCGGCCGCCCATGTCGCCCGAGGCGGCCCAGACCGGGCCGTCCCAGCGCCCGGGCAACTCGCGCAGCAGGTAGAACGAGCGGGTGAGCACATGGTCGTCGCCCACCGGAGCCAGCGCCGGCAGGGTCAGCCCCTCGGTCAGGGTGCGCACCAGCTCGGGATCGCCCAGCCCGGCGGCGTCGCCCTGGGCGCCGGTGTCGATCACCACCAGCCCGCCGGCCCGCATATAGGCGTCGAGCCGGGCCGCCGCCTGCTCCGAGGGCGGCGCCTGGGCCGAGGTGGCCGGCCAGTACAGCAGCGGGAAGAACAGCACCGGATCGGCTTCCAGGTCGACCGCCATGGGCTCGCCCAGCACCGCGGTGGTGCGCTGCCCGACCACCCGCGACAGGGTGGCCAGCCCGGCCTGGCTCTTGCGGTCGGCGGCGGCATCGCCGGTGCGGACATAGGCCAGCCGGGTGACCAGCGTCGCCTCGAGGGCGAAGCGGTCGGCGGCGGCGGCCGGCGCAACGGCGAGCAGAAGCGCCACGCCGGCGGCCGCGCCGCGGGCCAGCAGGCCGCGCAGCGACAGCGCCACCAGCAGGTCGAGAATGGCCAGCACCAGGGCGGCGGCCAGCAAAGCGGGCTGCAGGTCGCGCTCGCGGGCGTGGCGGTCGAGGGGGATGGCGGCGACCCCGGGCGGCGGCCTGAGCGGCTGCAGCCGTCCCACAGCGGGGGCCAGGTTGAACGCCGTCAGCGCCCCCGGGCGGCCGTACAGGCCGGGGGGGTGGCGAGGGCCGGGCCGCATTGCGGCCGGCGACCCGGACAGGGCGGCGGCGGCGGCGCCGGGGGAACCCAGGCGGCCGAAGCCGTCCAGCAGCTCGGCCGGCGGCAGCGCGGCGGCGGTACCGGCGGCGGCGACGCCCTCGCCCAGTTGCGCGAAGCGGCGCAGCATGTCGACGAACAGCCCCGACAAGGCGAGGTTGCTCCATTCGGCGTTGGCGGTGGTGTGGACCAGCACCACCCAGCCCTTGCCGTGGCGGGCGGCGGTGACCAGCGGCGTGCCGTCGGCCAGGCGCGCCCAGGTCCGCTCGGACAAAGCGGGATCGGGTTCGGCCAGCACCTGGGCCGAGACCCGCACATCGGCGGGGACCGCCAGCCCGGCCAGCGGGCTCTCGGCCGGGAACGGGCTCAGGCCCTGCGGCTCGGTCCACGACATGGCGCCGCCCAGGGCGCGGCCGCCGTCGCGCAGCCGCACCGGCAGCAGCGCGTCGGACCCGGCGCCGGCATCCTGGGCGAGGGCGGGGCCGGCGAAGCGCAGCAGCACGCCGCCCTCGTCGACCCAGCGGCGCAGGCGCGCCAGCGCCGCCCCGCTACCCACCGGCAGGTCGGCCAGCACCAGCAGGGACAGCTTGCGCTGCAGCAGCTCGGACATGGATCCGCGGTGGAGTTCGGCATGGGGGGCCAGCGCCCGCTCGACGTAATAGGTGGGGGCCAGCAGCGGCGGCCCGTCCGCGCCGGCGGCCACCAGCCCGACCGGGCGGCGGCGCCAGCCCTCGTCCAGCAGCGCCACCGCGCCCGCCCCCGCCTCGGCCTCGATGTCCAGGCGCACCAGCCGGTTGCGCAGCTCGGCCGGCAGACGCAGCGGCACCGCGATGTCGGCCTCGCCGGGGGCCAGCTCGGCCTCGGCGCGGGCCAGCACCCGGCCGGCGCCGTCGATGCCGCGCACCGCCACCCGCTCGGGCCGTTCCAGCCCGGCCAGGCGGCGCACCACCGGCGCCCCGTTACCAGGGTCGGGCGGCAGCAGCAGCCGGCCGGCCTGGCCGGTGGCGAGGTCGAGGCCGCCGCCCAGGGTCTGCAGCGCCTGCGCCAGCTCGGCGCCGTGACCGTCCTCGAGCCCGTCCGACAGCCACACCGCCGCCATCACCCGGTCGCGCGGAATCGCCCGCACCGCCGCCGCCGCCGCCGCCCGGTCGGGCGGCCACGGCTTGGGCTCCAGCGCCGCCGCCAGGCTGCGGGCGGCGGCCGCCGGCAGGACCGGCGAGGCCGCCACCGGCGCGCCGTCGGCGGGCGGTGCGGTGGCCAGCAGGACCACCGGCCGCCCGGCCCGCTCGGCCCGGGCCAGCAGGTCGTCGAGCCAGGCGGCCCGCGCGCTCCAGTCGCGCGCCGAGGCCCAGCCGTCATCCACCGCCACCACCAGCGGCGCGGTGGCGGCGGCCATGGGGCGGCCCGGATTGAACAGCGGATGCGCCAGCCCGAGGATGACGCACAGCGCCAGGACCAGGCGCAGCGCCACCACCCACCACGGGGTGCGGGCGGCGCTGTCCTCGCGGGCATCGAGGCCGAACAGCAGCCGCACCGGCGGGAAATCCACCCGCCGCGGCGCCGGCGGCACCACCCGCAGCAGCCACCACAGCAGCGGCAGCGCCGGCAGCACCGCCAGTGCCCAAGGCGTGGCGAAGGCGAGCGGCCCCAGCTCCAGCATCAGCCGCCGCCTCCACGGCCGCCCCCGGAGCGCCCCGACAGGCGGGCGTGCAGCGCCAGCAGGGCGGCCTCGGGCGGGTGGTCGCTGCGGTGCAGGCCGAAGCTCCAGCCCACCGAGCGGGCGATGGCGGCCAGCCCGTCGCGATGGGCGGCCAGACGCCCGGCATAGGCGTCGCGCACATCCTCGGTGCGGCGCAGCAGGGTCTCGCCCTCGCCTTCGCAACCGGAGAAGCGGACCCGGCCGGCATAGGGCAGGGTCTCCTCGGCGGGGTCGAGGATCTGCAGCAGATGGCCGGCGGCGCCGGTGGCGGCCAGGACGCGCACCCCGGCATCGACCTGTTCCAGCGGCATCAGGAAATCCGAGGCCAGCACCAGCTCGGCATCGCGCGGCAGGCGCCCGGGCGGCGGCAATCCGGCGCCCTCCCCGGTCTGGGCCAGCATCGCCTCGGCCACCCGCGCCAGGGCGCCGGGACCGGTGACCGGAGCCAGCGTTCCCGGCAGCAGCGCCACCCGCTCGCCGCCCTTGAGCAGCAGGGCCGCCAGCGCCAGCAGCAGCAGCCGGGCGCGGTCCGCCTTGGCGGGGCGGTCGCGGTCCGAGCTCCAGGCCATGGAGGGCGACGGATCGGCCCACAGCCACACCGTCTGCGCCGCCGCCCATTCGGTCTCGCGCACGAACAGGCGCTGACCGCGCGCCGACCGGCGCCAGTCCACCGCCGCCGCCGGATCGCCCGGCTGCAGCCGGCGGAACTGCCAGAAGGACTCGCCGCCGCCGGGCCGTCGCCGTCCATGGGCGCCGCCGGCAACGGTGGCGGCGACCCGTTCGGCCGCCACCAGCAAGGGCGGCAGGCGTTCCGCCAGGTGCCGGGCCGCAAGCTCGGCCCCTTCGGGAGTCATACGTTGCCCTCGACGGGCGCCCGCATCCGCGGGCGTGTGGGCGGGCGTCACCCCACCACCTCGATCAGGCGGGCGATGACGGTATCGACGGTGACGCCGTCGGCGCGGGCCGAGAAGTTCAAGGCCATGCGGTGGCGCAGCACCGGCGGCGCCAGCGCCACCACGTCGTCCACCGACGGCGCCAGCCGCCCTTCCAGCAGGGCGCGGGCGCGGGCCGCCAGCATCAGCGCCTGGGCCGCGCGCGGACCGGGACCCCAGGCGACGTGGCGGCGCACCGCGTCCAGCTGCGTGGTCTCGCGGCGGCCGGCGCGGACCAGCGCCAGGATGGCATCGACCACCGCCTCGCCCACCGGCAGGCGCCGCACCAGGGCCTGCGCCGCCAGCAGCTCGGTGGCGCTCATCACCGGCGCCGGCCTGTCCTCGGCGTTGCCGGTGGTGGCGATCAGCATGCGCCGCTCGGCCTCGATGTCGGGATAGCCGACGTCGATCTGCATCAGGAAGCGGTCCAGCTGCGCCTCGGGCAGCGGATAGGTGCCCTCCTGCTCCAGCGGGTTCTGGGTGGCCAGCACGTGGAAAGGGGCGGGCAGGTCGTGGTAATGGCCGGCGATGGAGACCTTGTGCTCCTGCATGGCCTGCAGCAGCGCCGACTGGGTGCGCGGGCTGGCGCGGTTGATCTCGTCGGCCATCAGCAGCTGACAGAACACCGGCCCCTGGATGAAGCGGAAGGCGCGGCCGCCCGACGCGGTCTCCTCCAGCACCTCGGAGCCCAGGATATCGGCCGGCATCAGGTCGGGGGTGAACTGCACCCGGCGGTCGTCCAGCCCCAGCACCACGCCCAGCGTCTGCACCAGCCGGGTCTTGGCCAGGCCGGGGACGCCGATCAACAGGGCGTGACCGCCCGCCAGCAGCGTGATAAGAGTTTCGTCTATGACCGCATCCTGGCCGAAGATCACCCGTCCGACGGCCGCCCGTGCGTCCGCCATGCGGGCATTGAGCGCCTCGGCCTCGCGGATCACCTCTTCGGCAGCGGCCGGTTCGACTGAGGACAGGGTGTTCAAGGACGGCTCCTCCAGCGGCCGGGTGGAACGGCAATGAAGTCCAGTGGACAGGCAGCGCGGCACCAGGGCCGGCCCGCCAAGAAGGCGCCGCAGGATTGCGGCGATCTCGGCCTTCGCATCGACCGCGGCGGCGGCTGGTTCTACCACGGCTCGCCGATCGACCGCAAAGAGATGGTCTGCCTGTTCGCCGGCATGCTGCGCCGTCACGACGACGGCAGCTACTGGCTCGAGACCGAGGACGAGACCGGCACCATCGAGGTCGATGACGTTCCCTTTCTGGCGGTCGAGCTGTTCACCTTCAGCTGCGGCCGCGACCAGGTGGTCAGCTTCCGCACCAACGTGGACGAACTGGTCACCGTCGATGACGACCACCCGCTGCGGGTGGCCGAATGTCCCGATACCGGCGAGCCCCTGCCATACGTTTATCTGCGCGACGGGCTTGAGGCGCGCCTCGCCCGGCCGGTGTACTATGAACTGGTGGCGCGGGGGGTCGAGGAAAAGGTGGGAGGAGACGATCTCTACGGCGTATGGAGCAGCGGCATATTCTTCCCCCTGGGTCGGCTGAGCGACAGCGACTGACCCGCGAGGCCATCGCGCGCACCCTGGCCGCCTCCCGCCACCCGGCGGGCGAGGCCGGGCGCGAGCGCGGCGATGCCCATCTGGAACGCCAGCTCGGCGGTGGCGCCGATGCCGGCGGCACGGCCCCGACGCGGCCGCCGGTTCCGGCCGCGGTGCTGGTGCCGCTGGTCGAGCGCCCCGAAGGGCTGACCGTGCTGCTGACCCAGCGCACCGACCACCTTGCCCATCATCCCGGCCAGATCAGCTTTCCCGGCGGCCGGCTCGAGGACTCCGATCTCGGCGATGCGGTCACCGCCGCCCTGCGCGAAACCTTCGAGGAGACCGGGCTGGAACCCGAGCGGGTCGAGGTGCTGGGCCGCCTGGACGACTACGTCACCGGCACCGGCTTCATCATCACCCCGGTGGTCGGCGCCATCGCGCCGCCGTTCGAGCTGTTGCCCGATCCCTTCGAGGTGGCCGAGGTGTTCGAGGTGCCGCTGGCCTTCATTCTCGATCCCGAGAACCACAAATTGCACCGGCGGGTGGTGGAAGGCCGCCACCGCCCGTTCTGGGCGCTGACCTGGGAGGAACGGGTGATCTGGGGGGCGACCGCCGGCATCCTGGTCAATTTGTCGGACGTGCTGGGGGGGAAGTGAGCACTCACGTGGCGAAGGGGGCGGAGCCGATCGGCCAGCTGTCGCCGCAGCCGTGGCTGAGTGCGCCCGAGACCCAGCGGGTGGTGGCTGCGCTGTCGGCCGATGGGGCCGAGGTGCGCTTCGTCGGCGGGTGCGTGCGCGACGCCGTGCTGCACCGTCCCATCAAGGACATCGACATCGCCACCCACGACCAGCCGGACAAGGTGATGGCGCTGCTGGCCCGCGCCGGCATCCACGTCATTCCCACCGGCATCGCCCACGGCACCGTCACCGCGGTGATCGGCAAGGCCCATTTCGAGATCACCACCCTGCGCGAAGACGTCGAGACCTACGGCCGCCACGCCTTGGTCGCCTTCACCGACGACTGGGCCGCCGACGCGGCGCGGCGCGACTTCACCATGAACGCCATGTTCGCCGACGCCCAGGGGCGGGTGTACGACCCCTTCGACGGGCTGGCCGATCTGGGCCGCGGCCACGTCCGCTTCGTGGGCGATCCCCAGCGCCGCATCGAGGAGGACGTGCTGCGCCTGCTGCGCTACTTCCGCTTTTATGCCCATTACGGCCGCCCGCCCATGAATGCGCAGGCGCTGTGGGCCTGCCGCCGGATGGCGCCCGAGCTGGTGCGGCTGTCGGGCGAGCGGGTGGCGGGCGAACTGGTCAAGCTGCTGCTGGCCCCCGACCCGGCCTCGGTGCTGATCATCATGCACGCCGACCGCATCCTCGCCCCCATCCTGCCCGAGGCCGAGGAATTCGGCCGCCTCAGGGTGCTGTGCTGGCTGGAGACCCGGGCCATGGTCAGGGACGACGTGGCGCCCGATTCCATGCGCCGGCTGGGGGCGCTGCTGCGGACCGATGCCGAGGGCGCGGCGGCGGTGGGCGAGCGCCTCAAGCTGTCCAACGCCCAGACCACGCGGGTGGTGGCCATCGCCGCGCCCAAGGTCGCGGTCACCTCGGAAATGGACTCCCGCGCGGTGCGCCGCGCCCTGCGCATGGTCGGCGCCGACACCTTCCGCGACCTGGTGCTGGTCGCCTGGGCCACCGCGCGGGCCACCACCGAACGGGCCGATTCGGCCGAGACCGCGCGCTGGATGGCGCTGCTCGACGCCGCCGCCGCCTGGGTGCCGGTGGAACTGCCGGTGCGCGGCGCCGATTGCCTGGACCTGGGCGTGCCCCGCGGCCCCCGCATCGGCGCCGCGCTGGCGGCGGTCGAGGCCTGGTGGGAGGCCAACGACTACCGCCCCGGCCGCGACGAATGCCTGGAGAAGCTGCGCCAGGCGATCACGACCTGACGCCCTGCTTGTCCTGGCTGCGCTTGACCACCGAGATCCCCAGCACGCCCAGGGCGATGCCCCAGATGGGCGAGGTGTTGACCAAAGCGGCGATGATGGACGGGGCCTGGGCCGGCTCGGCGACGATGGCCCAGGCGATGGCGGCCATGGTGGCGGTCCAGGTCAGCGCCATGGCGTAGCCGAAGGTCGGCCGCCAGCGCCGCACGTACCAGTCCTCGGATTTCGCTTCCGTGCGCAGACTGTCGTTGACCTGGGCCAGGGCGGCGGTGGCCTCGGCGGTGTCCAGCTCGGCCATGCGCTCCAGGTGGCGATTGGCCTCGGCCACCTGCTCGGGCGGCACGGAGCGATTGTCGAGGGCGCCGCCGATCTCGGCCAGCGCCCCGGCGGCGGTGCGCGCCGCCGGGTGCTCGATGGCCCCCATTGCCTGCCCCACCGCCTTGACCAGCAGCGGCAGCCCGATGGAGGCGAGAAGTGCGGGAATCATGTCGTTTCTCCAACAAAAAACCCCGCCATATCGGCGGGGCTGCTGAACTCTTGAAAATGAATAACCGCCGTGCTAGGCGGCCTTCTTGCCAGTATTTTCGGCGGCCTTTGATGATATCCGAAAGAACCAAGACAAGTCATGCGGATTGCTGAGCGAACGCATGGCTTCCCTGCAGGCCTCCCTGAGAGCCGCCTTTATGTCTTCACCAGCGTTCATTTTTCACTCCCTCAGTGACATTTTCCAGATGCAACCAATTGCCTTTGACGGCTGCATTAAGGCTGCTTGCGCGGTGACTCAAGCCACGCGCCAACCCAACTGCAAACTGACGGTCCACGTAGTTGCCAAGGTGCATCTTCAGACACACTGATCTCATATCAGCTTGGCAGAGTTCAACCCCTCCGTAAAGGAGGGCTGCGATGATGTCACCCACCTCGTCCGGGTCAACGTCGGCGAAATCAAATTGTGGGGCCAGCATTATCCACACCATACGAAGTGTAGCGTGCGGAGTGTTCGGCCACGCATGGTTGACATGCACCATCCCTTTGAACCGCGTTCCCACAGCCGAATCAGTATCCAGCACAATGTAAATTCCATACCTTGGATCGGAGGGCGATTCCGCCATGATCTTCCTGGCATGGTCCATATAGGGCTGGTCATATTCACCAGATTCCGCCTCGTAATTTCCGAGCTGATCGCCCCACTCCTTCTCAAGAGCTTCAAACAGGCGGTTCTCAGCCGTGGCGCGTTGCAGTTCCAAGGCCAATTCGCATCCTCCTACATTGGGCCGCCAACTGGTGCCAGATTGGAGGCCTTAATTCAACTCAAAAGCTGCGCGGGGTTCCGTCGAAAGGATGGCGGCTGCGTCCTCACTCCACGTCTTTGTAGAACAGGTGGTTGCCGATGTCGGCCGTGGGCGAGCGACCGCGCGCCCAGGGCGGCGACAGCCCGCGCACGTGGTAGTGGGTGGCGCCGCCGGTGGGGTCCTCGAGCACCCCGGCCACGGCGCGGCGGGCCACCCGCACGCACAGGCGGAAAGCGCGGTTCTCGGTGGTGATGGCGGCGCATTTGCCGGAATTGGGGTCGTTCTCGTTCCAGCACGAGAACTGCCACGGGCGCCGGCACACGGTGGCGACGTCGCCGCCCCACCAGTAGCGGCCGCCGGCGGCCTTGGCCCGGGCGACGCGGTTCATCACCACCGCCGCCACCGCCTCGATGCCGCGCAACGGCTCGCCGCGCGCCTCGCCCCACAGGGTGCGGGCGAGGATGTCGATCTCCGAGCCGGGAACCGGCGGCGCTTCAGCCGATTCGCGGTCGGGCACGGCATCGACCAGCACGATGGGGGTGCCCCTCATGGCCGCACCGCCACGCCGGACACGGCGTCGATCTTGGCCTCGATGCGCACCAGGTGCTCGGTCAGGCGGCGTTCCACGTCCTTGAGATAGCCGGTGGTGGCATAGGACTTGGCCACCTCCAGCTTGTAGGCCGACAGCGCCTCGCGCAGCTGCGCCAGCCCGGCGGCGAGACGGTCCTCGATGGAATCGTCGCGCGAGTCGCATTTCAGGCGGTTGCTCCACACCAGCCAGAACAGCCCGCCCAGGCAGGGCAGCTCGACGGCGGTGATCCACCACATCAGATCGAAGGTCCAGTGCTCCATGGGATGGGTCCTTTCAAAGGAGAAAAGCCCCTCCCCTTGATGGGGAGGGGTCGGGGGCGGGGTGAGTTCCGCGACGGCGCCGACGCGGTTCCCCCCCCCCACCCCAACCCTCCCCCGCAAGGGGGGAGGGAGAAGGGAGGGAGGGGTTTTCGCCTTTTTCCTCCCCTCCCCTTGATGGGGAGGGGTCGGGGGCGGGGTGAGTTCCGCGACGGCGCCGACGCGGTTCCCCCCCCACCCCGGCCCTCCCCCGCAAGGGGGGAGGGAGAAGGGAGGGAGGGGGTTACACCTCGAACTCGGTTTCCGCCGTATGCCCGGCCCCCGGCCGCCAGTCGCGGCGGTCGGAGACGGGGATCGCGGCGCGGCCCAGGCGGACCGGCTGCGACAGCAGGCAGCCGGCGACCGCGTCGAGGCCGTCGTCGCGGGCCTTGCCGCCAGGCAGCCATTCCCGCATCTCGGCGATGAAGGGCGTCGCCCAGACCGAGCGGTGGGCGTTGAGGGCGCCGGCCGCCAGCACCGCGTCGAAGGCCTCGACGATGCGCTGGTCCTTGGCCCGCTTGCTGGCGCTTTCCACCACCGCGCAGGGGATGCCGGCCCCGGCCAGCTCGCGCCGCAGCAGGCCGGGCAGGAAGCGGCCGATGCCGTTGGTCTCCAGCGTCACCGCCGGCAGGAAGCAGTCGCGGACGAAGGTCGCGACCTGGCGGCACAGCTGGGTCGCCTCGTCCACGTCCGACCGCGCCGGGTCGTGGGTGAGATAGGCGACGCGGTGCAGCCAGTACTGGCCGTCCTCGTCGGTGAACAATGCCGCCACCACCGAGGAATCGCCCTTGCCGGGCGCCCCGTAGGACGGGTCCCACCAGCACGAGGCGGAAACCAGGCGGCGGCCCATCAGCGACAGCACCGGCAGGCGGTTGCCCTCGGCATAGACCAGCTCGGACTCGTAAAGGCGCAGCCGGTCGGGATCGAGGCGGCCGTCGGCGATGTTGACCGGCTTCAGCATCATCTGGCTGTCGAACTTGTTGGGTCCGGTGCGCCGGCGGATCATCGCCACCTTGTCGGGCGGGAAGCGCTCGGGCCAGGCGCTTCTGCCCCTGGGGTCGAGCAGCGGCAGCTCCAGGCGGTGGAAGCCGTCGAGGAACGGGCGCTCCTCGCCGGCCTCCAGCCGGGGGCCGTCGGCGTAGATGGTGTAGTAGGAATGCGGCGTGCCGACATAGAGCTGCAGCCCGCCCGGCACCAGCACGTATTCGATCTCGCCCAGGCGTTCCCGCAGATCGGCCCGCTTGGGCGCCGAATCGCAGGTGTTGGGAACCTCGACGTCGTCGCAGATGACCATGTCGGCGCGGCTGCCGGTGATGTTGGCGCCGATCCCCTTGGCGATCATGGATGGATCGCGCAGCTCGCCCGGGCGGTTGACGGTGAACTGGTCCGAGGCCCATTGCTCGCGCCGGGCCGGCTTGAGGCCCAGGGTGAGCGGGTGGCGCTCGATGATGCGCTTGACGTTCCTGACCATCTTCTTGGCCAGGGCGAAATCGGCGGCCAGCACCATGATGCGCAGGTTGGGCTCGGCCATCAGCACCCAGGCGCAGAACAGGCCGACGATGGTGGACTTGCCGGAGTTTCGGAAGGCCATCAGCAGCAGCTCGCGTTCCGACGATCTCCAGCGCGCCGCCAGCCAGCGCGCCATCCTGAGGTGATGCCTGGGCGTGCCCTGGCCGACGCGCTGGTTCCAGATCCAGATGAATTCGGGGAAGTCGGCGGCTTTCATGTCTCGTCCTCGTCTTCGTCGTCGAAGCCGTCCAGCGCCGCCCGCGCCTCGGCCAGCAGCCCGGCGACGGGATCGTCGGCGGCGGCGGCGGATTCGCCCTGGCCGCTGGCCCAGCGGGCCAGCTTGACCAGCACCTCCACATGGCCGAGCGCCGCCTTGGCCGCCGCCTGCCAGGCGGCGAAGCCCTTGGCGTCGGCCGGCGGCTCGTCGGCGGAAAAGCGGTCGTAGGACTCGAGAGCCTGGCGGATGCGGCCGGGCAGCTGCGCCGCCAGCTCGGCGCGCAGGGAATCGAAATCTTCGGGCATGGCGTTCTCCGGAAGGCGGAAACGGAAAGGCCCCGCCGAAGCGGGGCCCTTTCCGGGGGTCACGATGCCGGAGCGGGCTCCGGCTTCTTGGGGGTCCTCACCGGCTTGGTGCCGGGGGCGATGGAAAAAGCGGGCATATCCTTACCTCCATTGCATCCAGACGCCGTGCAGGCGCTGTTCCTTGGTGTTGAAGGTCCGGTACCGCCACTTCATCGCCGTGCCGGCCGGCTGGCCGGACAGATCGACGACGGCGGACAGGATGTTGGTGGTGGCGTCGAAGGCGCCTTCGTTCACCAGCGTGCCGGCGCTCCAGGTGGTACCGTTGTCGCGGCTGGCCTCGATGGCGACGTCGGTGTTCAGCGCCACCGCCGCCACCGGCTGGTGCAGCAGGACGAGGCGGGCCTCGTCGGGCTGGGTCTGGGCGGTGAAGGCGGCGGAAACGACGGTGACGTTGGCGGTGGCAGAGGCTTCGTAGGCGTTCAGGTCTTTGACCGCTTGCTGGCCACCGCCCCAATTGTCCTCTCCGGCCGTGACCGCAACATATCGGGCCGACCACGACCCGGTCGCGGTGATCGTCTGCGCAGTCGCGGTGATGTCGGTTTCCCCGCTGCCGGCCTGGGTCCAAATCGTCCCGTCCGTCGAGTAGAACAGGCCCGCTCCGGTGTAGTTGGTGTTTTGCGAACCACCGGCGGCGGCATAAATGCCGATGGCTTCGATCTTCGTCACGGTGCGAACCGATCCGAGATCGAGCTTTGCCAGGATGCGCGCCGAGGTGGCCGTTCCCACCAGGTTGCCCAGCGCCGCACTGACGCATTCGGTCGCCGGATTGTTGTCGTTGAAATTTTCCGCGGTGCCCCCCAGCGGGGCATAGGGGGTGGCGTTGGCGATCCGGGCATAGGCGCTGCCGGCGTTATGAACGTAGTCCCCGGCCGCGTCGTAGGTCGCCCCGCCCAGCGAGGCGATGCCGGTGGTGTCCTCGAACTCGTCGGCGATGCCGTCCACCATCTTCAGCACCGACCACCCCGAATCGATCTGGTCGCGCAGGGTGTTGACCGCCAGATTGGCCTCAAGGAAGGCGAGGCGGTCCAGCACCGAGGAACCGGGACCGGCGGCGGCGATGGCGGCGTCGGTCTCGGCCGCCGAGTAGACCGCCAGATTGGTACGGGCCACCGCCGCATCGGCGAGGTCGGCCAGGTTGGCGGACCTGGCCAGCGGATCGGCGACCGAGGCGGCGGCGGCCACCGCCTGGTCGCGGGCGGCCAGGGTCTCGCCGTGGGCGCCGGCCACCGCCGCCGCAGCCGCCAGCACCTCGGTGCGGGCGCTCGCCAACTGGTCGGGATCGAAGCCGGAATTGACCAGGCCGTCACCGCCCGGATTCCACTTCAGCACGCGGCCGGCTTCGGGTTCGGGCAGGGTGAGGTCGGCCAGCGAGGCCGAGGTGGGGGAACGCTTCACCGCCCGGCCAGCCTCTTCCGCCACCTGCTGCAGCGAGGCGACCTGGTAGTCCATCTCGTCGTTCAGGGTCTTGGCGCGGATCAGTCCGTCGGACTGGAAGTCGGTGGTGCGCACCAGCGGCACCCGGCGGCGCAGGGTCACCCGGACTCCGGCGGAAGGCGGCACCGCGAACAGCACGGTGCCGCCGCTGGAGATGCCGGCCCCGGAGACGGTGAAACCGCCGCCCTGAACGGCATCGTCCAGCCACACCTCCATGTCGGAGGCGCGGAACAGGGCGAAGGGATAGGCGAAGGCCGCCTGCACCCCGTCCGCCACATAGGCGATGCGGGGGGCGACGTCGTTGATCTGGATGTGTTCGGCCATGGTTTGTTCCTTTGCTAATCCGTGATCTTCATCTCGGTGGCCACCGCCAGGATGGTGCAGGGCAGCGGCGTGTCCTGGTGCACCCGCCACAGCGGCTGGAAGGCGTCGCGGCGCCAGCCGATGGCGCGGATCTGGACGTCGCCCGAGAAGGTGGGCGGCGCCGCGTCGAAGGCGGCTCGGCCGAAGCGGCGGAAGGCGACGGGCGTGAGACCGCGCCCGGTGTCGATGTGCAGCGCCTGGGTGTCGAGCAGGCGGAAATTGGCCCGCACCAGCCGCACCACCGTTCCCGGCCCGCCCGCCCCCTGCACCACCGGCGGCAGCGGCGCCACCTCGTGGGCGAAGGGCAGGCCGACCTGAACGGTCCGGGCCGGCTCGGCCAGGGTGACGGCGCCGTCGGTCACCACCGCATTCTCGATGGCGCCGCCATCGGCGAGGATGCGCACGCTGCGCCCCTCCAGGTGGTCGAGTCCGTCCCAGGTGACCTTGGGCTCGGCACTCTCGCCGGTCAGGGCCGCATCCAGGGCGAGGGCAGGATCGAAGCGCTCGACGGTATGGACACCCTCGCGCTCGACCAGCAGGTAGACCTCGCTGTCCACCACCGCCACCGAGCGGAACCGGCCCTCGGTGGAGTGCTGGGTCCAGGCGGTCACCTTCTCGGAGCGGTAGACGGTGACGGTCCCCAGGGTGCCGTCGTCCATCACCACATGGAACAGCCGCCGCCCCGAATCGTAGTCCATGTCCACCGGCGTCTTGACCAGGTGCTTGGCCAGCATGGCGAGGTCGGTGGACTGGTACGCCTGCTCGACGTCGGCGAACAGGAACTCGCGCAGGTCGTTGCCGTCCCGGGAGACGAACAGGGTGGCGCCGTCCACGTCGCGGGGCGACACCGTGCGGTCCACCGGCGAGCCGACCCGGGTCTGGCGGGTCAGCTGGATCTTGGACGGGGTCAGCGGATCGCCCGACACCATCCATTCGGCGCCCGAGGTGAACACCTGCAGATGCCGGCCCGAGAACACCGCGCGGATGGCGTTGACCTGGTCGGACAGCAGGGCGAACTCGATGGCCTCGTCGTCCAGGCCCTCGCCCAGGTCGAAGTTGAACAGGTCCGACGATTTGGACAGGAACAGCCGGTTGGGCAGGTCGCGGGTGCCGCCGATGACCAGGCGGTCCTGGTGGAAGCAGGCCGAGACCGGCCAGCCGCGCAGCGGCGACAGCGCCTGTTCCTCCCAGTCCTTGGTCGCCTCGGTATCGACCAGGGTCTGCTTGACCTCGGCCGTCACCTGGGTCGCCGAGGTGAAGGCGGTGACCTTCACCTCCTTGGCCTTGAGGCGCAGGCGCAGGCCGACATGCCCGGCCTGGAACACGGATGCCGAGGCGGTCAGCGTCACGCTGCCCGAAATCCCCGACGGCTGCAGGGTGACGTCGTCGCCGGCGAACTTGTGGTAGGGCTGCTGGATGACGTCGGCGTCCTCGTCGTCCGCGGTGCCGGCGAAGAACGTCCAGGGGGCGACGGTCCAGGCGGCATGGGAGGTGCGGGTGATGCGGCGCGGCTCGACCTCGGGATGGACCACCAGCAGGGTGTCGGCGGTCTGGGTCCAGGCCAGCTGGCCGACCTGCGCCCCGGTCCACGGGGTGGCGAAATCGGCGACGTGGATGCCGTCGGCATAGACGTCCATGCGCAGGTCGGTCAGCACCAGCAGGTAGGTCTGCTCGGTGTTGAACTCGAAGGCGATCAGCCGGCCGGGGCCGCGGGCGGTATCCACGTGGCGCAGGCCGGCCCGCCGCGACACCCCGCCCACCGGCGCGATGGTGACGTTGCGCAAGCGCATGGCGCCGTTGGCATAGGCGGCGAGGTCGCCGCGCCCCAGCATGTCCAGCGACAGCTCGCCGGCGGTGAAGTTGGTCTTGGTGAGGATGGGCAGGCCGCTCATGACCGCACCTCGACCAGCGGGAAGTCGGTGATGGCCGAGGGAATGTCCTGCTGGCCGTCGATCAGCTTGGCGCGGCGGAACTCGTCCTCGGCCAGGCGGTAGAGCATTTCGGCCCGGCTGGTGCTCTCGGTCAGCGGGATGCAGAACTCGGCGGCGAGGCGGGCGATCAGCGCCTGGTCGAAGAACGGCGGGAAGGCCATCTCGTCGGGGCGGAAGACATAGGTCAGCACCACCTGGTCCGAGTCGCAGTGCAGCCGGTTCTCGGCCAGCCGGTAGGGCAGGCCGAAACCGCGTTCGCCGATGCCGGCCGACAGCGCCCGCAGGAAGTCGGCGGGCAGCTGGAAGGCATAGGTGAAATCGGCCACCGGCGCCGCCGCCAGCCGCGCCAGGGTGGCCTGGCCGGTGGCGAAGTTCCACGGATGCGACGACACCAGGCCGTCGCGGATGGCGGGATACAGATTGGCCGAAACCTCGGCCTCGGCGGTGCCCTCGTCGAAACTGGCGATGGGGGCGGCGCCGATCTTCAGCAGGGCGCGCGAACACAGCGCGATGGCGGACATGGCCATGGCGGGTCTCCTTTGAATAAAGTGTCGTTGCTACGAAAGGGCTGGCACGATGCCCAGTGCAGACGAAGCCGCTATCGCTCTCCGTCGGCATTGCCGTGTGGACAGGGTTTTTTCACCACAGAGGCACAGAGACACAGAGGGGGCACAGAGAAGGGGAAATGTATTTTTCCTCTGTGCCTTCTCTGTGTCTCTGTGCCTCTGTGGTGAATCCCCCGCCCGACACGGGTAAGGGGGTCCGAAAGTTCCTTCCCCCCGCTGGGGAGTCTCGTCACAGCAGCCCCAGCCCGCGCCCGAAGGCCCGGGTCAGCTCGTCGGGGTCCTGGTCCTGCAGGACGGTGCGGAACGCCGCGGTGGTCTTGGGACCGATCCAGTCGTCCACCTTCAGGTTCTGGCCGAAGCCGTTCAGGGTCTCCTGCAGCACCCCGGCCTCGACCTTGGGGCCGCTGTCGTCCTTGCGCAGCAGCGGGCCGAAGATGGCGTGGGTCTTTTCCTCCAGCGCCTCCGCGTTACCGCTGCGCCGGACGTCGCGGGCGAAGGCGTTGAAGCGGCCCAAGGCCAGGCCGTCCTCCACCTTGTGCGGCCCCAGCCGGGCGGCGGCGTGCTTGAGGGCGAAGTCGGTCTGCGGGCCGTAGGCGCCGTCTTCGTCCACCGGGCCCAACGCGGTGTACGGGCCGTAGGCGGGCGAGCGGTCCGGCAGCGGATGAGCCTGGTTCAGCAGATTGAGGCCGCGCTGCAGCCCCTTCACCGCTTCCGCGTAGCCGTCCGCGCCGGCGGCATCGGCGACCTTGGCGCCGATCCGCGCGGTGGCCTGCCACAGATCCTCGCCCTGGGGCGTGGCATGGGGCAACGGCTGGTCCGGGATCGGGCGAATGGGCGTCGGCTCGACGGGCTTGCCGCCGTCGTTGCCCTGCGGGCCGTCGCCGTACATGGCGACGTGCCAATCCTGCACCTTCTCGTAGGTGTGGTATTTCAGCGGATCGCCCGAGCGATGGCCGCGATAATCGCCCTGGGCATGGTTGATCATGTCCATCATCTCGGCCTGGGTCAGCCGCTCCACCGGCTTCAGCAGGGCCGAGCGGCCGGGATTGTCGATGGGCTTGGCGGCCATCGCCACCATGGCCGCCACCTGGGGATCGGCGGGCGGCGGCGCTCCTCCATCTTCGGGCGCGGGGTCAGGGGCCGGATCAGGGGCTGGTGCCGATTCAGGCGGCAGGAACCCGGGCGGGTCGCTGGGCGAGGGAAGCAGATTGTCATCAGGCAATTGCGCCGACTGATCCCACGGGAACCCACCGTCGGCTTCCTTCTCGCCGCCATTTCCACCTTTGGCGTCTTCGAGCTTTTCGATGAGTCCCATCCGGTCTTCCTGCATCTGATGCATTTCTTTCGCTGCGTCGTTATAGGCCCGTTCGAGGGCCCCCCTTTTCTCGGGATTGCGCTCAATGTTGTATTGGCTGAGAAGGAAGCCGAGCTCGTTCTGCTTATCCGCGATCTGGGCGTCGAGGTTCTGAATCTGACCTTGAAGGATATTGACCAAGCCGGGGTTCGGGAGTTTGTTTATCTCCAATCCCGTGTCGCCGGGGTCCGTCCACGGGCGCAGGATCGGTGAATCCACATCGTAACCGGACTTGGGTCGGGTGCTGGTCATGACTGGTGCTCCTTGTATGACGAGATGGCCCCGTGTGCTGGCGGCCATGCTTGCCTTCGGCCTGGCCTGGGGTGGCGCGGCCCGGGGCGAGGAGGCTCGCCCTGCGGACTTCGCCGGGTGGAAGCGGTGGCTTACCGCTCTTATGGACTTCGAACGCTCGCCCGAGACGGCGCAGGCTCTGCTTCGCGAGGCAGCGGGCCTCGGCTATGGCCGCGCCGAATTCGCCCTCGGCGTACTGGCCGCCCGGGACGGCAATGGGCGCGAGGCCATGGACTGGTTCATCCGGGCCGCCGGGCACCGCCACCCCATCGCCATGCTCGAACTGGGTTGCGAAGCCAGCCAGCGCGGCGACGGCGCCGCGGCCGAGCGATGGTTCGGGACAGCAGTCGAAACCTGGCTGGCCCTGGTCGGCCCGCAATGGCACTCAGGGTCCACCCCGGAGCCCGGCGATTTCGCGGTCGGCGACGATTTGGCAGCGCGCTGCCCGGAGGCGGCGACGGCCCGCGACGGGTTCGAGGACCGGTTGGCCCGCCTGGGGACGGCGGCGGCGTGGTCCCGCTACGGCAGGGCGGTGAACGGCCGGACATTCGGCGGCCCCCTGCTCGGCGTCGCCGCGGCCCGGGAGCGGGCGCTGTCATGGCTGATGCGGGCGGCGTTGGCCGGCGATGTATCCGCGATGGTCGACGTCGGCGAGGCCGCCTTGTCCACGCCCGGTGCGGACGTAGCGGGGGCAGTCCGCCTGCTGGAACGGGCCGGGGAGGCCGGCCGTCCCGACGCCTATGTCGCCATCGGCATCGCCCATCGCAACGGGCGGCTGGTACATCCGGATCCCATGGCGGCGGAGCGGTGGTTCGGCCGCGCCGAGGCGCTAACCTACGCGCAGGCCCAAACGGCCGGCGAGGCGTTCCCGGCCACCCGGGTCGGCATGCTTTTCTTTCGGTTGGGCGACGGCATGGGCGAGAACGCCCGCGCCATGCGCTGGTTCCGGCTTTCGGCCGAGGCGGGAGACGCCCACGCGGCCGATATCCTCGCCACCGCGTCCGCCCGCTGACCAATGGGCCGGCCCCCGCGGACGAGGGCCGGCCCGGTTACGCGCCTAGTCGCTGTCGGTGGCGCCGATCTGGGTCATGTCGTTGACATCGACGACACCCGAGGCGGCGGTCGAGACGAAGAACAGGCCCGCCTTGGGCGTGCCGCCGGACTCGACGTTGGCGATGATGATGTCGCCGGCGCGCAGCATGTCGGCGGCCGGGTTGAAGTAGCCGGAGCCGTCCACGGTGGCGGCGGCGTCGGCGGTGGTGTAGTGCCATAGCGTGAAGCCGTTGGCATAGGCGAGGACGGACAGGTCCTTGGAGAGATAGGCCATGGTGCGACTCCTTACGCTTCCAGGCAGCGCAGGGAGACCACGCCGGTCGGATCGATCAGCGCGGAGCCCTGGCTCATCATGTTGTTGCAGAACCAGGCGGCACGGTCGCCGTGGTAGGTGATCTCGCTCTTGACCTCGGACCCCACGGCGTGGCCGATGGCGGTCTTGTGGTACCAGTAGCAGTGGCGCACCGAGCCGGCCTTGGTGAGGCCGGAATGGGGCATCCACAGGGTGCCCAGCCAGTTCTTGGCCTGGGTGCCCTTCCACGGCAGGTCCTCGTCGCCGATGTAGTCGGCGTCCGAGAATTCCGGGATGGCCAGCAGATCGGACCACTGCTTCCAGCCGACCACGGCATAGCGCTCGCCGTCGTCGGGAACGTCGGCCTCGCCCAGCATCTCGAAGGCCTTCAGCACCTTGTCCTTGGTCAGGGCGGTGGTGCCGTCGAGGGCGTAGTTGGTGGACTTGTCCAGCTCGGCGATGATCAGCTCGTCGGTCTTGCGGCCCAGCGCGTAGGCGCCGGCCCCGACCAGCACGGCGCGCTCGTCGTGCTCGACCTTGATCTCGTCCAGCTTGTCCAGCCAGTCGCCGGCGTAATAGTCGTAGAGCTGGCATTCGACCGCCTGGTGGTCGACGTTCATCACCGGCACCTTGCCGTGGCGGGCCTTGGTGCTGGCGGCACCCTTGCCGACCTTCTGGAAGACGGCGATGGCACCGGTGACGTTGTTGCGGGTGCGCACGGTGTTGCGCAGCTTGGTGCCCTGCCGCTGATAGGCGGCGTGGACCTGGGCACCGTAATCCTTTGAATAACCGTTGATGACACTCGTGGACATGGAATGCTCCTGTGGTGATGGAAAGCCATGAGGGTTGGTTCGAGCGCACGCCCGGCCGGTTCTGGCGGAAGCCGCCGTCGGGCGTGCGAGGAACCGCGCCGGGCCGCCGCGTTCCGGTCGGGAACGCGCCCGGTTCTCCGGCGCGGAAGGGAAAAACTCTTCCCTCCCCCGCGCGGAAGGGCGACGCGCGGGGGAGGGGCGGCCAGCGCTCGACGGCCCGCGAAGGGGCCGAAGCGCCGGGGCCACCGGTCGGCAACGACGAGACACAAAATTTGCGCTGTTCCGGGGCGGGAAAACCGTTATCATCCAACGCCAGAGCGGGTCCGCCCGTCAGCCACCAGGGGAATACCGGGCAGCGTCATGACACAGGTCGAAACAGCCGCGCGCACCACTTCCGGCACCCAGCGCACCGAGCGCATCGAGGCCCGCGCCAATGCCCTGCTGGGCGATTGCCGCCGCGCCTTCCACGCCTTCGGCGAGCTCGACGAACTGGCCGAGAACCTGCGCATCCTTTCGCTCAACGCCGAGCTGGCGGCCGGCCGCGCCGGCGACAAGGGCCGCGCCGTCCGCGCCCTCACCCAGTACACCCGCGAGCTGGTCAACCGCCTGGCCCAGATCCGGGGCGAGATGAACCAGCTGCGCCAGCGCACCGACGCCCTGTCCGAGAAGATCGAGGAGGAGCTGCGCCAGCTCCGCTCCATCGAGGAGAACTCGTTCGGCGGCGGTGACAGCGCCGTGTTCGCCGAGATGATGCGCTCGCTGGTGGACAAGCTCGACGACCTCTCGACCAACGTCGAGGAACTGTCGCGCCGCGCCCACGGCGTCGAGGAGGTGGTGAGCCAGTCCGACTCCATCGCCACCAACATCGCCATCGAAGCGGCCGCCGCCGGCGTCCACGAAAAGGAATTCCGCACGGTGTCCGACACCATGCGCCGCTACGTCGATAACCTGCGCACCATGATCGACGAGGCCTCGGACGCCGTCCGCCGCGCCCTGGAAAAGGTCGACAGCCTGCGCCGCCTCGGCATCGAGAACCTGCAGAGCCTGCGCGGGTAGGATTTCGGCAGTTGCTGAAACGAAGACGGCCCCGGGAGCGATCCCGGGGCCGTAAACGTCTTCATCGGGCAGAATAATCATTCCGCCAACAACCTGACGCTCTATTTTTCCTCGGAGCCTTCAGGCGGCACGGAAAAATATGGAGAATTAAGCCCGAGACGCCTGTCGAGCCGCCAAATCGTCGTGGCGTTCATGTGTTCCCGCTGATCCATGGCTTCCGTAACCCATCGCTTGCCGTCAGGCGATATAATCAGCGTAACACTTTCCGGGCCATCTGGGGTGGCAACCAGCTTGCTCTTTACTTTGCACCCTTGGGTTTGAGCCCAAACGATGTAGGTAGCGAATGTAGGGTGATCCCCAAATGGAAAGGCCATGGATGCCTACGCGCAAAGAGCCAGCTCGACTGTAACGTCGCGGTGATTGATCGGAAGGGAGAGCGTCCCTGCAAAAACTCCACTGCGCTTCTTGGTCCACATTTCGTGAAAGCGCTGCGGAGCCGGTTCGATACCGTCGAACGGCTCGCCGTTGCCACGGAGTTTGCTCTCTTGGTACTCGGAAATTAGAGTGGCGAGCAGGCGTTGATAGAGACGGTCGGTATCGTTGGCCTGCGCGCCGATGTCATACTCCAGGCACTGGGCGACCCACGCGTCCCCCTCCTGGAACACAACAACGCGGACTTGCTCAGCCATCTAAAGACCCTCCAATGATAAGAACGACGGACGTTACGTACCATAGATGCACATGGGTTGGCCTACCGTCAACACGTTCCTACGGCGTGCCACCCTGCGTACTCGGCACATCACTACAGGTGGCGTATTCCCTCGCACACGGCACAAAAGCAGCCTATTGCTAACTCGTGTGGAGTGCCCCCCTCCCCCGGCCTTGCGGCCGAGGGAGGCTCGCGCGCCTACTCCCCGTAGATCCGCCGGAAGCCGGCCGAGACCTTTTCGATGAAGGCGGGGTCCTTCTTCTTCCAGTAGCGGGGGTCCTGCATCATCTTCTTCAGCTCGGCCTCGTCGGGCATTTCGTCGCGGGGGCCAGGGGCGGAGCCGAGGCCGGGCTCGCCCGAGGCCATCATCCGGCTCATGGCGATGACGCCTTCCGGCACCTGCGCCAGCGCCTGGTAGATCTCGGGCGGCAGGTTGGTCTGGCCCCAGGCCGAGACCTGGCGGGCGGTCTCGTTCCAGCGGGAATCGCCGCCGAAATGGTCGCGCAGGCGGTCGAGGCCGCGGCGGGTCTGGTATTCGCGGTCGATCTCCTCGATCAGCGGCAGCACCCGGTCGTGGGCGAGGTCGTAGACCAGCTGGGCCTGGGCCGGGGTGAAGCCGGCCTCGTGCAGGCGCTGGTTGATCTCGCCGTCGCTGGCGAACAGCTCGTGGCGGTGGTTGATGGTGTAGCCGTCGGGGGCCTCGGGGATGCCCATGGCGCGGCGGAAGCCGGCGACCTCGTCGTCGTTGCTGTCGGGACCGGGAACGCGGACCATGCGGTGCATGCGCTGCTCCAGGTCGAGATAGGCGCGCATCAGGGCGTCGGTGCGGATACGCCCGGTATTGGCGTCCCAGAACTTCTCGGGCACCCCCTCGGGGCGGCCGGCGCCGGCGGGTTCGAGCGAGTCTTCGTAGTACATGCGGTGTCTCCTTATCAAAGTCCCTCGCGGCCCTGCTGGACCATGGCGAGGATGTGGGCGACCAGCAGGCGCTGGCCTTCGAGCATCCGAAGGGCGGCGTCGGATGAATCCGGTCCCAGGCAGCGCCGGGTGGTGAGATGGGCGAGGTGCTCCAGCACCATGTCCGCCTCGGCCCCCGAGAAGGTCCGCGCGAAGGCGCGGGCCAGGGCGAGGCGGTCGGCCTCGCCGGCGGGCCGGGGCGGCGGGTCGAACCACGACCAGCCGGGATCACGGGACGGCATGGGGCACCTCCGGGGTGGCGGTTGCGGTCTGGCGGGCCAGTCCTTGCGCCAGGGCGGCGAGGCCGGCGGCGGCTTCGGTTCCACCGGCGCCCTGGGCCGGCGCCTGGCTCATCAGCTCGGCCGGCACATTGAAGGCGCGGCCCAGCCAGTGGGCGGCGGCGGAGGCGTCCACCGCCTGCATGCCGAGCGGCCCCAGCTGGGCCAGCGAGCCCAGCCAGGTCAGCATGTTCCGGGCGTCGCGCTGGGCCTGGTTCTGGGCCAGGGGCGAGCGGTACTGCAGATCGACCACCCGGCCGTCGATGACCAGATCGGGGATCTCGCCGCGGCGGCGCAGGACGTGCATCGCCCGCATCACCAGCGGAGTCAGCAGCTCGGATTGCAGGCGGCCATAGGTGGCCCCCAGCAGCCGGGCCATGTCCGAGGCCCGCTCCAGCACCTCGGTGGCGGTCATCCGGGGGGCGTCGGGCTGGCTCAGCTTGTCGGCCAGCAAAGCGTGGCGGATGCGCCCGCGCAGATCATCGAGGACCAGCTGCGAGATGTCGAAGCGCCCGGGCGATTCCAGAGGCTGCAGGCCGGCGCTGCCCACCGCCTTGGGGATGATGGTGCCGGGCACCAGCTTGATGTTGGCCGGATTCAGCACGCCGTCGTCGTCGGCCTGCCAGATGCCGGTGACGGCGATGGTGGCGTTCTTCAACACCAGTTCCACCACCTTGTTGGCGGTCTTGATGTCGGGCAGCGCCTTCATCACCGGGCTGCGGCCATAGACCTCGCCCGGCGCCTTCAGCCAGCGGAAGTTGATGAACGGGCTGACGGCGAAGCGACCCTCGGCCAGCACCTGGTCGTCATGGCCCTCCTCCAGCACCGCGGCGTAGCGGTAGAAATGGCCCGCGGAATCGGGCACCACCGCCTCTACCACCGGATGGCGGCGATCGGGATCGTCCTCGGACTCCTTGACCAGCCGCTCCGGCAGCTCGGCGCCGGGGAAGCGGGCCTTGAGCTGGGCCAGGGTCAGCTCGGTGCGGCGGAAGCTGACGTCCAGGGCTCCGCCCGGCCCCTCCTCCAGCACCACGCTGGACAGCGGCACGGCGGTGAAGCGGAAGGCCGAGGGACCACCGGGAGCGGCCTCCTCGAACAGCAGCGAGGCGGTGCCGCCGGTGACCACGTCCAGGTAGCACTGGTGCATCTCGACGGCGAAGTTGGAGCGGTCGAAATGCGACTGCATCACCGCGCCGATGCGCTCCAACACCGGGGCCGCCTTCTGCCGCTCCTCGGGTTCCAGCTCGGAGCCGGCGGCGAAGCCGAACCATTGCGCCCAGGGCGGGGTCAGCTCCGACAGCAGGCTGGCGGCCAACTGGTCGACGGCGTCGGGGGCGGTGCCGTCGAACAGGCGGTCGCCCTTCTTCTCGCCGGGGGTCGGCTGGTTGATCACGGCGTCGCGCAGCGGCAGGGCGTAGTCGTAGCATTCCTGCCAGTGCGACTCCCACACCGCGCGGCGTTCCTTGGCCTTGCGGTAGCGCTTCAGCAGCTGGTCCGGATCGCGGTCCGGCCCCAGCAGAGTGTCGTCGTCGCTCATGTCATTCTCCCAGCAGGGTCTTGGCCTGGCCCGCCACCGGGGCGAGCACGCCGCGGTCGCCGGTGGCGATCATGCCGGCGCGGCCGCGGCGGTTGCGGGCGATGGAGTCCAGCCGCAGCTTGCGCGCCGCCTCCTCGGGGTCGGGGGCGGCGGGCGGCGGCGGCGGCGGTGCCGGCGCGGGCGGCGTGGGGGCGCTGAACAATCCACCCATGGGGCTCTCCTTCGTTGATGATTTGTTCTATTGGCGGGCCGCAAAAAACCCGCCCTCCGGGACCGGAGCGGCGGGATGCGGACGCACCTGTGGTGGTGCTGGGACCTTTTATACGCGAGGACGGAGCGCCGTGCAAGGACTTCTTTACTAGATACGATATTTTTTCCTCACAGCAGCCCCAGCCCGCGTCCGAAGGCCAGGGTGACCGCGTCGGGGTCCTGGTCCTTGAGCACGGCGCCGAACGCGGCGGTGGTCTTCGGCCCGATCCATTCGTCCACCTTCAGGTCCTGGCCGAAGCCGTTCAGGGTGTCCTGCAGCACCCCGGCCTCGACCTTCGGCCCCTGGTCGTCCTTGCGGAACAGCGGGCCGAGGATGGCATGGGTCCTGGCCTCCAGACCCTCGGCATTGCCGGTGCGGCGGGCGTCGCGGGCGAAGGCGTTGAAGCGCCCCAGGGCCAGGCCCTCCTCCACCTTGTGCGGCCCCAGCCGGGCGGTGGCGTGCTTCAGGGCGAAGTCGGTCTGCGGGCCGTAGGCGCCGTCCTCGTCCACCGGACCCAGGCCGGAATATGGGCCATAGGCCGGCGAGCGCTTGGGCAGCGGATGGGCCTGATTGAGGATGTTGAGACCGCGCTGCAGCCCGGTCACCGCGCTGGAATAGCCCTCCGAGCCGGCGGCCTCGGCCACCTTGGCGCCGATGCGGGCGGTGGCCTGCCACAGATCGCCGCCATCGGGCGTGGTGTGCGGGGCCGGCCGGTCGGGGATCGGGCGAATGGGCGCGGGCTCGACCGGCTTGCCGCCGTCATTGCCCTGGGGGGCGTCGCCGTACATGGCCACGTGCCAGTCCTGCACCCTCTCGTAGGTGTGGGCCTTCAAGGGATCGCCGGACCGATACCCGCGATAATCGGCCTGGGCATGGTTGATCATGTCCATCATCTCGGCCTGGGTCAGCCTCTCCACCGGTTTCAGCAGGGCCGAGCGGCCGGGATTGTCCACCGGCCTGCCCGCCATCTCGACCATGGCCGCCACCTGGGGGTCGGTGCCCAGCGTGTCGGGGCCCAGCGTGTCGGGGCCCAGCGTGTCGTTGCCGGCACCGCCCTTGAGGTCATCCTCCCCGGCACCGGCGATGGGCTCCGGCTGCGGGCGCGGTTCCGGGCCGGCGGGCGGAATGGGCGGTCCGTACTGGGGGAAGGTGGCGGGGAAGGTTCCCCGGTACTGCCTCACATTCGGATCGGCCTCGACCTGCCGCCACTGTTCCCGCTGCTCCGGCGTCCAGTCCTCGAACCGCCCGGCGGCGAGGTCGGCCTCGTCCTTGCGCCGGTCGGCGATACCGGTGCGGCTGGTGGTGTTGGAGGGCGGGTTGGACCCATAGAGGATCTCCTTGCGGAGCGTAACGGGATCGCCATCCAGCAAGGCTCCGGTCGCCTTGGGGGCGGGAACGCCGTTATAGGCCAGCGACGTCAGCGCGATCTCCTGCTTCGAGCCTTTCAGCGCGTCGATATAGGATTCGGTCCGCTCCTTGCTCCAGCCGCGCGCCTTGGCCTGGTCACGCACGGCCTTCATGGCGCTTTGGCGATGCTGGTTCCAGGCGGACTCCGCCTGCCTGGCGATGCGCTCGTCGCTCAAGGTGAAGCCGAACTTGTTGTCGGCGGCGGTTTCCTTGCCGGGCTTGTAGGGCGGGATGAGCTTCTGGGCTTCGGCAGGACGGTCCTTTGCTTTGACATTTGGGTCATTCAGCTTGCCCACGGTGTCGTTGAGAAGCTTCTGTTCCGTCTCCGAGAACTTGTAGGGACGCGCGGGATCACCGCTGATTTCGGCACCGATCTGGTCGAGGTCGCGCAGCTTATAGGTCTTACCGCCGTCGCCGCTGACCGCCAGGGCGATGCCGGTGCCCATGGTGGGGATGCCCTTGCCGTCGGTGTAGATTCGCGGCACCGCGCCTTCGCGGGTCTTGAGATGGCTGCCGACGGTGCGGGCATAATCCTGGGGCGACAACTTGGTCGGCGCCATGGGAAGGCGTCTGGATCTTTCGGACATGGTTGGCCTCCTGTGCAAAAAAAGGCCCGCTCCGGGATGGAGCGGGCCTGTGGGTAAAATACCCTAATGTCAAACGACTATTCAATTTTCTCCATGAGAATGTCGTGGTTCATTTTGTTGAAGATATCCCTATACTTAGCCTCGTACAGTATGTTTATATAGCATTTGTCCTTTGGATAGTCTTCGTCGGCATAGTACTGAGTTGATATCTCGGTATATCCGCCATATTTTGACATTCCCCCAAAATTGAATTCATCCTGCGTAAAACGGTCCCACCGCTTGAACGTCATCTTCTTCTTGCCGCCGAACCACACCAGCACCGCCTTGTCCTTGTCGATGCGGGCTTCCATGATCAGCCCCTCCCACCCGGGCGATGGGGCCAGCGGCTGCGGGTTGCCGAACTTGTCCATGATGTGGGCGGTGCGCCAGGTGCCGTAGACCGGGGCGCAGGGCGGAACCTTCTGGATGGTGGTCTCGGCGCGGACCGGTGTGCCGAAACCCATGAGGGCAAGCACCAGGGCGGCGGCGCACATGACCGACCTCGCCCCGCTTCCCCGTGTGAAAACACCCGCCCCCATTGCCGATCTCCAGGCGCACCTGTAGTGGTGCTGGCATCCCTTATACCCGCGCGGGGCCCACCACGTCAACGGCGATCTTCCTGTTTTGTTCCCGCTATCCGAGCAGTTGCCAGGGCGACAGCTTGGTCAGGATCATGGGGGCGCGCTTGGATGGTGCGGCCATGGCTGGCCTCCTGTGCCAAAGAAAAAGGCCCGTTCCAGGATGGAACGGGCCTGAGGGGTGAAATACCCTAACGCCGGATGGCTATTCCATTTTTTCCATGAGGAGCTCGCGATCCAACGACCCAACGCCACTGCGCTGCAGGTAATAGCTTATTCTCAGGTAGCACATGTCTATTGGATACTCAATTACCGACTCGAATTCTGTTTTTGCAATTAACTCTTTGGCTCCATTGAGGCCGTGGAATGACCCGTCCCATTGACGAAACTTGTACCACCGCTTGAACGTCATCTTCTTCTTGCCGCCGAACCACACCAGCACCGCCTTGTCCTTGTCGATGCGGGCTTCCATGATCAGCCCCTCCCACCCGGGCGACGGGGCCAGCGGCTGCGGGTTGCCGAACTTGTCCATGATGTGGGCGGTGCGCCAGGTGCCGTAGACCGGGGCGCAGGGCGGAACCTTCTGGATGGTGGTCTCGGCGCCGACCGGTGTGCCGAAACCCATGAGGGCAAGCGCCAGGACGGCGGCGCACATGGCCGACCTCGCCCCGCTTCCCCGTGTGAAAACACCCGCCCCCATTGCCGATCTCCGGGCGCACCTGTAGTGGCGCCAGCATCCCTTATACCCGCGCGGGGCCCACCACGTCAACGGCGATCTTCCTGTTTTGTTCCCGTCATCCGAGCAATTGCCAGGGCGAGAGCCTGGCCGGCACCAACGGGATGCGCTTGGATGTTTCGGACATGGTTGGCCTCCTGTGCAAAAAAAGGCCGGTTCCAGGTGGAACGGGCCTTGTGGGTGGAATATACTAATCCCAAACTGCTATTCGGCTTTTTCCATTAAAAGCTCATGGCGCAAAGACCCGACATATCCCTGGCGCAAATAGTATCCAAGCTTTAGGTAACATTTTTCCGTCGGGTAATCAGGTGCTGTATCGAACTCTGTCTTTCCAATTACCTCCTTAACACCATTTAGGCCGATGAATGACCCGTCCCATTGACGAAATTTGTACCACCGCTTGAACGTCATCTTCTTCTTGCCGCCGAACCACACCAGCACCGCCTTGTCCTTGTCGATGCGGGCTTCCATGATCAGCCCCTCCCACCCGGGCGACGGGGCCAGCGGCTGCGGGTTGCCGAACTTGTCCATGATGTGGGCGGTGCGCCAGGTGCCGTAGACCGGAGCGCAGGGCGGAACCTTCTGGATGGTGGTCTCGGCGCGGACCGGTGTGCCGAAACCCATGAGGGCAAGCACCAGGACGGCCGCGCACATGACCGACCTCGCCCCGCTTCCCCGTGTGAAAACACCCGCCCCCATTGCCGATCTCCGGGCGCACCTGTAGTGGTGCTGGCATCCCTTATACCCGCGCCGGGCCCACCACGTCAACGGCGATATTCCTGTTTTGTTCCCGCTATCCGAGCCGTTGCCAGGGCGACGGCTTGGTCGGGGTCACGGGGGCGCGCCTGGATGGTGCGGACATGGTTGGCCTCCTGTGCAAAAGAAAATGCCCGCTCCGGGATGGAGCGGGCCTGATGGGTGAAATACCCCAAATGCCAAGCGGCTATTCAATTTTTTCCATAAGAAGGTGGTGATCCAGAGACCCAACCGCGTCGCTTCTGAGAAAATACCACATGTCCAAATAGCATCTGTCGGATGGGTACTCTATTACGGTTTCAAACTCTGTGGCGACTCCAATATACCCGCCATTACTCGACAGCCCGCCAAATTCAAAATCCGTCTGCGGATATCGGTACCACCGCTTGAACGTCATCTTCTTCTTGCCGCCGAACCACACCAGCACCGCCTTGTCCTTGTCGATGCGGGCTTCCATGATCAGGCCTTCCCACCCGGGCGACGGGGCCAGCGGCTGCGGGTTGCCGAACTTGTCCATGATGTGGGCGGTGCGCCAGGTGCCGTAGACCGGGGCGCAGGGCGGAACCTTCTGGATGGTGGTCTCGGCGCAGACCGGCGACATGACGGCCATTCCGGCCAGCAGCAGGCAGACGGACAACAGGGCTCGGTTCATTCCAATCCCCTCGCGTGTGCTCGCCTGGCTGTTTCGCTTTCCAGGCGCACCTGCGATGATGCTGTCATGGCAGGCGGCGTCAAGTTTCCTGTGACCGCGTGTCCGCCGGGCCGCGGTCGCAGGGCCGGGACTCACCGCCGCGTCTGCAGCCCCTGCTGCAGGCCGGCGGCGGAGGAGCGGGAGTTGGACCAGAAGGTGCGGTCGACCTGGTCGCCCAGCGCCAGGCCGGCCTGCATGGCCGCTCCGGCCGGCGGGAACACCACCGACAGCACGCTGGCGGCCACCTGGGGGCCGTGGGTGGCGGCCAGGCTGGCCGGGCGGCCGGTGCGTTCGGCCTCGATGGCTTCCATGGTGCGGCCGGTCACCAGATGGCGGAAAAAATCCTGGCGGACCTGGGTGTCGCGCAGCGCCGCCTCGGGCGGCAGGCCCATCAACGCCGATTGTCCCACCTTCAGCAGCGAGCGGCGCGACGCGGCCGGGCCGCCCAGCGCGGTGGGGCTGAGGAGTTCACTTCCGAAACCACCCATTGTTCGTTCTCCTGTGCGAAGGAAAAGGCCCGGGCGCGCTGTCGCGCCCGGGTCCCTGTGCAAATGAAGAGGCCCGGGCGCGTTGTCGCGCTCCGGGCCGGGGACGCACCTGTGGTGGTGCTGGCATCCCTTATACCCGCGCCGGGTCCGCCGCGTCAACGACGATTTTCCTGTTTTGTTCCAGGTGGCGGAACAGCTGCCAGGGCGTCAGCACGGCTCCGGCGTGAATTCCCAGGACGCGTTTGACCGATTCGACGCAGGAATAGGGGCGCCACGGGGCGGTGCGGCGGGGTGGTTCGGCGGCGGTGGTCTCCACCACCCGCAGGCCGTGGGCGCGGTACCAGGCGGCGAGGTCGAAGCCGGGCGGCAGGGCGACGCATTCCACCAGGGTGCGGTGGGACAGCGGCTCGACCACCACCCAGGAGTCCTCGCCCTCGGCCAGGGCGACGAAGCAGTGGCGGAAGCCCGGCTTCAGCGCGCGCAGCCACCACAGATCGGTGCGGCCGCTGAACATCACCAGGGCGCGGCGGGGCAGATGGCGCAGCGGGCTCATGCCACGATGCCCTTGCCGCGCAGCACCGTCTCCAGCCGGTCCAGCGCCTCGGTCCACAGCCGCGAATCGATCTGGCTGTCGCCGGCCGCCGGATCGGGCACCGCCAGGCGGGCGCCGAAGCGGCCGAGCACCGACAGGTGGGCGACGGCGAGGATGCCGCGGCGGACCAGCCCCATCACCGCGCGAACGATGTCGTCGGGATCGCAGGGGCGCTCGGCCAGCCCCAGGCCGCCGGCGCAGCGCACCCCTTCCAGGCGCGCCACCTGGCAGCGCGAATACCATAGCCAGGCCTCCTCGGCGCTGGCGAAGGGGTCAGGCATCACCTCGGCGGTCTGCCTGGGAATGTAGCGCGCTCGACCCATTTTTCCCTCCGCTGGATAGTACAATGCAGGAACATTGATTCCACCGGTTGTAGGATTGAGTCAAGGGAAATGGGTTATTTTTCCTGCTGCGTCAGGAAGAAATTTTTGCGACCCTGATCCCATGCTGAGACATGCCGACATCTGGGCCGCCCTCGACGCCCTCGCCCGCGACCACGGGCTGACCGCCTCGGCGCTCGCCCGCAAGGCGGGGCTGGACCCCACCACCTTCAACAAGAGCAAGCGCATCACCCGCGAGGGCAAGCCGCGCTGGCCGTCCACCGAAAGCGTGGCGAAGGTGCTGGAGGCGACCGGCGCCACCCTGGCCGATCTGGTCGCCTATATCGACGGCGCGGCGCCGGCCCGGCCGGCCCCGACGGTGCCGCTGATCGGCTTCGCCCAGGCCGGCGACCGCGGCTTCTTCGACGATGCCGGCTATCCCACCGGCGGCGGCTGGGACGAGATTCCGTTCCCCGAGATCGGCGACCCCCACGCCTATGCGCTGGAGGTTTCCGGCGACAGCATGGAGCCGCTGTTCCGCGACGGTGATGTGGTGATCGTCTCGCCCGTCGCCTCGGTGCGGCGCGGCGACCGGGTGGTGGTGCGCACCACCGAGGGCGAGGTGATGGTCAAGCAACTGGTCCGCCAGACCGCCAAGCGCATCGAGCTGGCCTCGCTGAACCCGGCCCATTCCGGCCGCAACCTCGCCACCGAGGAGGTGGCCTGGCTGGCCCGGATCCTGTGGGCCAGCCAGTAACCGGAAGCGGACCTAGTAGCGGTAGGTGTCCGACTTGAACGGGCCGTTCACCGGCACGCCGATGTAGTCGGCCTGGCGCTGGTTCATGCGGGTCAGGGTGGCGCCCAGCTTGGCCAGGTGCAGGGCGGCGACCTTCTCGTCCAGGTGCTTGGGCAGCACGTAGACCTTCTTGTCGTACTTGCCGCGATTGCAGAACAGCTCGATCTGGGCCAGCACCTGATTGGTGAAGCTGGCGCTCATCACGAAGCTGGGGTGGCCGGTGGCGCAGCCCAGGTTGACCAGCCGGCCCTCGGCCAGCAGCAGGATGCGCTTGCCGTCGGGGAACTTGATCTCGTCCACCTGCGGCTTGATGTTGGTCCACTGGAAGTTCTTGAGGCCGGCCACCTGGATCTCGGAATCGAAGTGGCCGATGTTGCAGACGATGGCGCGGTCCTTCATGGCCCGCATGTGGTCGACGGTGATGACGTCGACGTTGCCGGTGGTGGTGACGAAGATGTCGCCCCGGGGCGCCGCCTCTTCCATGGTCTGCACCTCGTAGCCTTCCATGCAGGCCTGCAGGGCGCAGATCGGGTCGATCTCGGTGACGATGACGCGGCAGCCCTGGGAGGCCAGGGACTCGGCCGAGCCCTTGCCCACATCGCCGAAGCCGGCGACCACGGCGACCTTGCCGGCCAGCATGACGTCGGTGGCGCGGCGGATGCCATCGACCAGCGATTCACGGCAGCCGTACTTGTTGTCGAACTTGGACTTGGTCACCGAATCGTTGACGTTGATGGCGGCCCACAGCAGCGAGCCCTTCTTCTCCATCTCGTACAGGCGGTGGACGCCGGTGGTGGTCTCTTCCGTCACGCCCTTGATGGCGGCGCCGTTGCGGGAATACCAGGTCTTGTCGGTGGCCAGCTTGGCCTTGATGGAGGCGAACAGCACCTCCTCTTCCTCGCAGGTGGGGTTGGCCAGCACCGACAGGTCCTGCTCGGCCTTCATGCCGAGATGGATCAGCAGGGTGGCGTCGCCGCCGTCATCGAGGATCATGTTGGGGCAGCCGCCATCGGCCCAGTCGAAGATGCGGTGGGTGTAGTCCCAGTACTCTTCCAGGCTCTCGCCCTTGACGGCGAAGACCGGGGTGCCGGCGGCGGCGATGGCGGCCGCCGCGTGGTCCTGGGTCGAGAAGATGTTGCACGAGGCCCAGCGCACGTCGGCGCCCAGGGCCTTCAGGGTCTCGATCAGCACGCCGGTCTGGATGGTCATGTGCAGCGAGCCGGCGATGCGGGCGCCCTTCAGCGGCTGCTTCGGGCCGTATTCCTCGCGGGTGGCCATCAGGCCGGGCATCTCGCTCTCGGCGATGTCCAGCTCCTTGCGGCCCCAATCGGCCAGGGCGATGTCGGCAACGATGTAATCGGTCATGGCGAAGGGCCTTTGTGCTGACGGAGTTTGGCCGCTTGTACCAGCCGCCGCCGGCGAAGGCAATGGGGATATAAAGATATCTTTATACCGACATGGGTTCCCAGCCCGGTGGCGCCAGGGTGAAGCCGCCGAAGTCGAAGGCCGGCGCCACCACGCAGGACACCAGCGCCCACTCGCCCAGCGGCTCGGCCGCCTGCCAGGCGAGGGGCGGCACCACTGCATGCGGCGCCTGGCCGTCCAGCACATCGTCACCGAGGACGATGCTGCGGATCGGCCGGCCCGCGTCGGCCAGCGACAACAGCACCGGCCCGCCGGCGTGCCAGGCCCATATTTCGACGGCATCCACCTTGTGCCAGTGCGACCGTTCGCCCCGTTTCAGCAGGAAGTGGATCACCGTGCAGGCGCCGCGCCCGCCGCCGGTTCCGGACTCACGGTAGGTCTCGGCGTAATGGCCGCCTTCGGGATGGGGCTTGAGGCCCAGCCGGGCGATGATCGCGTCGGGATCGGCGCTCATTCCTTCGGCTCGGTCTCCTGGACCGAACGGCGGTTGTGCACGGTGGCGTGCCAGCGGGCCAGATGCGGCCGGCCCTGGCGCCAGTCGGGGACGATCTTGCGGAACTCGATGTAGCCCAGGCTGGCCACCACCGCGATGGGGCCGATCAGGAACACCCCGTCCCAATGGCCGACGGTCCGCTCCAGCTCGTCCAGGCCGCGGTTGACGGCGTTGGTCTGGCGCTCGACCCAGGTCGGCCAGCGCGCCCCCTCGGGCCGCATGTTGCCCTCGATGCGCAGCTGCACCGCCGCCTCGGTGATGCCGTCGGCCAGGGCCTGCAGCTTGAGCTGGGCCCAGCGCTCCGGCCCGGCCTCGGGGAACAGCTTGTGGCCGGAATGCAGGGAATCCAGGTACTCGCAGATCACCGGCGAATCGTAGAGGGTGGAGCCGTCGTCGAAGACCAGCGCCGGCACCTTGCACAGCGGGTTGTCGCGATGCAGGTCGGTGTCGGCGGCCCAGGCATTGGCGGGGGCGAGCTCGAGCTTGTCCTCGATGCCGGCCTCGATGGCGACCATGCGGCACTTGCGGACGAAGGGCGAGGTGATGGAAAAGCGCAGCTTCATGGTGACGTCTCCCTGAACCTTTGCGCCCAGGCTACGCAAGCCCCGGCGGCGGTTCAAGCGGGCGGTCGATCGGGAGTTTGTCGATATGAATTGGAAGGCCGCGAAATTAAAGGCCCCGCCGAAGCGGGGCCTTGCCGACGCCGCGCGCGGGCTTGCAGTCACCCAGTGCGCGGCCGCCCTTGGTAGGGTCTTAGACGCTGATCACCCGAAAGTGAGAGCAGCAGACGGTTGAAATTTAGCAAATCACAGGTGTTTTGTCAAGATTCCCAGGCCTAAGGATGAAAGCATGCACTTGCGAACCTGGCGCAGAAGGTCATCCGGAATTGGAGTGTATCTATATTGTCTCTTTCCGCCTCTATCCTTACCCTCTCTTATGAAGTCAAGTCTATGAAACCCAACGGATACAATCATATCGCCCTTTAGCCATCGCGGATGATTCCCCCAAGAATCGGGAAGCGGAGGGTCAAAAATTATTTGGTGGTGATATGGCATAACCACATGAGGGGCTGTCTCGCTCAACGGAATCACCGTACACAGACCTTTGCGCATGGATATCTTTGGCGTGACCACGATCACGAGGCGCCGCCCAATCATCTCGGGCTCTTTGAATCCTGCATCAAAATTACAGGCAAGCAAGGTACCAATGGGTGGGTGCTCTGTGATGGGCATTAAATTTCAGTCCATGTGCGATAGGCGGCGGGGGAGAGCCACACCGATGCAACTATCGTAATGACCCACTCTCATTTCAGCGCACTTTCGCTAAATGGTACCGGAGTCGCTGACCCATCACCAGGGCGCTTTAGCTTGGCTGGTGGCGACAATTCCGAGTTTAAGCTGAGACACTACCCATCGACCAGGGCGAGCAGGCGGTGCAGGGCGCTGGAGCGGATGCCCAGCGCCTCCATGTGCTCCAGCGTCGAGGCCAGGTAGTCGCGCGAGGTTCCGGCCGGCCCCGCCCCCTGGCCGATCAGGCGGGCCGCCTCGGCCGCCTCGCCGCGCCAGTATTGCCAATGGCCGCGATCGACCACGTAGGCATAGGCCGGCACCCGCCTGCCATCGTCCAGGGTGACCGGCAGCAGACGCGGCAGGTAGACGCCGGTGACCAGCTCGCGCTCGTCCAGCATGGCCTTGACCGCCGGCCAGTCGGCGGTCGCGACCGCCAGCGCCCGGCCCAGGCACGAGCCGCCGCGGTCGAGGCCGAGCACCAGGCCGGGACGATCCGGCGTGCCGCGATAGATGGTGGACAGGATGCACATGGCGCGGTGCCAGCCGGCCAGCCGCGCCGGGCGCACCGCCGCGGGCGCGAAGCCGGGCCGCCACATCAGCGAGCCGTAGGCGAACACCCATACCGTTTCCGCGCCTTGCGCCGCCGTCTCCAGCGGGGTAGACCGGTCCGTCATGCCGTCCACAGGTGCCCCGATGCCCATTCGCCGCCTTTCCCTGGCCGCCGCCCTGGCCGTGGCCGTGCTGGCCGGCCTGTATGCCGCCTATTGGTTCCACGTTGCCGGCGAGGTGCGCAAGGGCCTCGAACACTGGGCCGAGGATCGGCGCGCCCAGGGCTGGACGGTGGCGTGGGAATCCATGGAACCGCAGGGCTTCCCCTTGCGCGTCGGGCTGGCGCTCGCCGCCCCCGAGCTGGCGGTGCCGGGCGGCGTGGCGTGGCGGGGGCAGGCACTGGCCCTGTCGGCGCGGCCGCACGACCTCACCCGCGTCACCCTGTCCGCCCCCGGCCGCCATCGCCTGTCCGGCCCGGCCGGCGGCGCCGAATTCAGCGCCGGCGAATTGCTGCTCGACCTCGACCTCGACCGCGCCGGCCGCATCGAGCTGGCCACCCTGAAGGGCTCCGCACTGGCGTCCGGGAGCACCGCCGTCGCCACCCTGGCCGCCAGCTGGGACCCGCTGGGGGTGGCCGCCCCGGCGCACGACACACCCACCGCCCGCTTCTCGGCGGCGGCCGGGTCCATCCGCCTGCCCGAGGGGCTGGGCGCGGTGCTGGGGCGCGATGCCGCCCTGATCGCCATCGACGGCCATGTGCGCGGGCCGTTGCCGCCCTCGCCCGCCGCGTCCGACCTGCTGGCCTGGTCGGCGGCGGGGGGCGTGATCGAGCTGGAACACTTGGAGGTGGACTGGGAGCCGGTGGCGGTGGAGGCCGACGGCACCCTCGCCCTCGACGGCGCCGGCCAGCCGCTGGCGGCCTTGTCGGCCCGGGTGCGCGGCTTCGGCGCGCTGATGGACCGACTGGCCGAAGCCCGGGTTCTGGACGCGGGCACCGCCGCCGCCGCCCGCATGGTGCTGTCGCTGATGGCCCGCCCCGACGCCCAGGGGCGCCCCGCCGTGCCGGTGCCGCTGACGGTGCAGGACGGCGGCGTGTGGATGGGGCCGGCCCGCATCGGCTCGGTGCCGCCGTTGAACTGGTCGGCGGCCAGTGGTATGACCATTCGATAACCTGGAGTGGAATGCCATGCCGGACCAGCCGATCCGCCCGTTCTCGCCGCCCACCCGCATGCTGATGGGACCCGGCCCCTCGGACGTGCATCCCCGCGTGCTGGCGGCCATGGCGCGGCCCACCATCGGCCATCTCGACCCCGCCTTCATCGGCCTGATGGACGAGATCAAGGCGCTGCTGCACTACGCCTTCGCCACCGCCAATCCGCTGACCATGCCGGTCTCGGGACCCGGCTCGGCCGGCATGGAGGCCTGCTTCGTCAACCTGGTCGAGCCCGGCGACACCGTGGTGGTCTGCGTCAACGGGGTGTTCGGCGGCCGCATGAAGGAGAACGTCGAGCGCCTGGGCGCCACCGCATTGGTGGTCGAGGATGCCTGGGGCGATCCGGTCGACCCCATGAAGGTCAAGGCGGCGCTGGCCGCCCATCCCGGCGCCAAGGCGCTGGCCTTCGTCCATGCCGAGACCTCCACCGGGGTCGAGTCCGACGCCGCCACCCTGTGCCGGCTGGCCCGCGAGGCCGGCGCCTTGTCCATCGTCGATGCCGTCACCAGCCTGGGCGGCATCCCGGTGCCGGTGGATGAATGGGGCGCCGACGCGGTCTATTCCGGCAGCCAGAAATGCCTGTCCTGCGCCCCCGGCCTGTCGCCGGTGACCTTCTCCCCGCGCGCCGTCGCGGCGATGGCGGCGCGCAAGGGCAAATGCCGGAGCTGGTTCCTCGATTTCGCCTTGGTCACCGCCTATTGGGGCAGCGGAGCGAAACGCGCCTATCACCACACCGCCCCCATCAACGCCCTGTACGGCCTGCACGAAAGCCTGGTGATGCTGCACGAGGAAGGGCTGGAGGCCGCATGGGCCCGCCACGCCCGCTGCCATGCCGCCCTGGTCGCCGGGCTGGAGGCCATGGGCCTGCCGCTGGCGGTGGCCCCCGCCCACCGCCTGCCCCAGCTCAATTCCGTGCGGGTGCCCGACGGCATCGACGAGGGTCTGGTGCGCGCCCGCCTGCTGGAGCGCTTCGGCCTGGAGATCGGCGCCGGCCTGGGCGCCCTGGCCGGCAAGGTGTGGCGCATCGGCCTGATGGGCCAGAGCGCCACCCCCAGCCACGTCCTGGCCTGCCTGACCGCGCTGGAAACCGTGCTGTCCGGCCTGAACGCCCCCATCCGCCCCGGCGCGGCGGTTCCGGCGGCGAATGCGGCGCTGTTCGGGTAGCGCGCCCTACCCCTCACCCTCGTTGAAGCTGTCCAGCAGCTGCGAGATGCGGGCGCTGTCGCTCTGGTCCATGATGACGCGGGCGCGGCGGGTGGCGGCGACCAGGTCCATGGTGCGGATGCGCTGCTTGACCACCGGGATGTTGGTGGCCGACATGGACAGCTCGCGGATGCCCAGGCCCAGCAGCAGCGAGGCGAAGCGCGGGTCGCCGGCCATCTCGCCGCAGATGCCGACCGGGATGCGGGCCCGCAGCGCCGCCTCGGCCGAGAACTGGATCAGCCGCAGCACCGCCGGATGCAGCGGGTTGTAGAGATGGGCGACGGTTTCATCGGCGCGGTCGATGGCCAGGGTGTACTGGGTGAGGTCGTTGGTGCCGATGGAGAAGAAATCGGCGTGCCAGGCCAGGGCGTCGGCGCCCAGGGCGGCGCCAGGCACCTCGATCATCACTCCCAGCGGCGGCAGCGGGTCGGCCATGGCGAGATGGCGGCGCTTCAGGCTCTTGACCGCGCGGCCCATGGCGTCGCGCACCGCCACCATCTCCTCGACGGTGGCGACCATGGGCACCAGGATGCGGATCGGGCCCAGGGCTGAGGCGCGCAGGATGGCGGCCAGCTGGGCGTCCAGCAGTTCCGGGCGGGCCAGCGACAGGCGCACGGCGCGCAGGCCCAGCGACGGGTTGGGGCCGGGATGGATGCCCAGGCTGCGGGCCAGCTTGTCGCCGCCGACGTCGAGGGTGCGGATGGTCACCGGCCGCCCGCCCATGCGCTCGACCAGCTCCTTCAGCACGGCGAACTGCTCGTCCTCGCCGGGGATGTCGTCGCGGTTCATGAACAGGAATTCCGAGCGCAGCAGGCCGATGCCCTCGGCCCCGGCGGACAGCACCGAATCCACCTCGGACGGCAGCTCGATATTGGCCTGCAGCGCGATGCGGGCGCCGTCGCGGGTGACCGCGGGCACGTCGCGGAGGCGCGACAGCGCCCGCCGCCCCCGCAGGAAGTCGGCGCGCTTGCGGCGGTAGGTTTCCAGGGTGGCCCGGGCGGGATTGAGGATGACCCGGCCCTCGCGGCCATCGACGATGGCGACGTCGCCGGACCGCACCTCCTTCAGCAGCCCGGCCACCCCCAGGACCGCCGGCAGCCCCAGCGAGCGGGCCATGATGGCGGTGTGGCTCTCGGCCCCGCCCAGCACGGTGGCGAGGCCGGCCACCTGCTTGGGGTCGAGCAGCGCGGTATCGGCCGGCGTCAGGTCCTCGGCCAGGATGACGGCATTCCTGGGCAGCACCTGGAAGGGGCGGTAGGGACGGCCGGTGAGGTTGCGGATCAGGCGGCGCCCGAGGTCGCGGATGTCGGCGACGCGGGCCGACAGGTAGCTGTCCTCCATGGCCTCGAAACCGCGCGCGATCTGGTCGATCTCGTGCTGCACCGCCGCCTCGGCGTTGATGCGGTCGGCCTCGATGCGCCGCTGCACGCCGCGGATCAGGCGCGAGCCGCGCAGCATCTGCTGGTAGGCGTCGAGCAGGTAGCCCAGCTCCTCGGCGGCCGAGCCGTCCAGCGTCTCGGCCTTGGCCTGCAGTTGCGCCACCTGCCGGCCGGCCTTCTCGGCGGCCTCGGCGAAGCGGATCTTTTCGGGTTCGACCCGGCCGGTGGCGATGCGGTACTCGAGCACCGTCACCGCCTCGGAATCATGGCGGTGGACGATGCCGATGGCGATTCCGCGGGCGACGCCCATGCCGTCCAGCACCAACTCGGCGGCGGCCGGTCGGTTCGTGGCGGCAGGGGGCGTGTCGGTGCCGGTGTTGTCGGCCTGGGTCATCCGTCTCCTTCTCGAACGCAGCCATCCCTGGGTGATTTTTTGTTCGTTGAAACTGGTCGGGGCCCTTCACTAGCCTCACCCTGAGGAGCGCCCCGGGCGCGTCTCGAAGGGCGAGGCGGGCCAAGGACCGCGCACGGGCCTCGTCCTTCGAGACGGTCCTTCGGGCCTCCTCAGGATGAGGCCCGACGGAAACGGCGACGCTCGGCCCGCAAACACCCTAATCCTCTTCGTCGAACTTCTGGGCGATCAGGCCGCACAGGGCGTCCAGCGCCTCGGCCGCCTGCGGCCCGTCCGCCGCCAGCTCGATGCAGCATCCCGGCGCCGCCGCCAGCATCATCAGCCCCATGATCGACAGCCCCGACACCTCGGTGCCGCGATGGGACACGCTGACCTGGGCGTCGAAGGTGGCGGCCAGTTTGACGAACTTGGCCGCGGCGCGGGCATGCAGGCCGCGGCGGTTGCAGATGGTGGCCTGGCGCTTGGGCGCGTCGCCGACCGGGGCGGCGGGGGTTTCGGCGTTCATTTGCGGTCCTGGGTCAGCAGCTTCGAGGCCACGTTGATGTATTTGCGCCCGGCGTCCTGGGCCGAGGCGACGGCGTCCATCAGCGGCTCGGTGTGGCGCACGCTGGCCAGCTTGATCAGCATCGGCAGGTTGACCCCGGCGATGACCTCCACATGGGCCTTGTCCATGATCGAGATGGCGAGGTTGGACGGCGTGCCCCCGAACATGTCGGTGAGCAGCACCACCCCGGTGCCGTCGTCGCAGGCGGCCACGCTGGCCAGGATGTCGTCGCGGCGCCGCTCCATGTCGTCGTCGGGGCCGATGCATACCGAGGCGACGTTGGGCTGCGGCCCGACCACATGCTCCATGGCGGCGACCAGCTCGTCGGCGAGGCGGCCATGGGTTACCAGTACCAGTCCGATCATTGCCATCCCCTTGTCATGCTCCCCCCTCCTCGAGCTCGCGGTGCCTGAGCTCGACGCGGGCCCCCTGGTCCCGCAGCCATGCCGCCAGCCGCTCGGCGACGAACACCGAGCGATGGCGTCCGCCGGTGCAGCCCACGGCGATGGTCAGGTAGCTCTTGCCCTCGGCGGCGAAGCGCGGCAGCAGCGGCGCCAGCAGGCCGGTGAGGGAATCCATGAAGGCCGGGAAGACCGCATCGGCGGAAACGAACGCGGCGACGCCGGGATCGCGCCCGGTCAGCGGCTTCAGCTCCGGCACGTAATGGGGATTGGCGAGGAAGCGGGCGTCGAACACCAGGTCGGCCTCGCGCGGCAGCCCGTTGCGGTAGGCGAAGGAGGTGACGAACACCAGCAGGTCCTTGTCCGTGTCGAGCCCGAAATAGCCCGACAGCACCCGCTTGAATTCGCCGGGCGCCAGGCTCGAGGTATCGAACACCACATCCGAGCGGCGCTTCAAGGGCGAAACCAGGGCACGTTCGTGGCGGATGCCGTCGATCAGCGGCCGGTCGGCGGCCAGCGGATGGCGCCGCCGGGTCTCGGTGAAGCGCCGGCGCAGCACTTCGTCCTCGCAATCGAGGAACAGCAGACGCAGATCGAGGTCGGCCCCGGCCATCAGCTTGTCGATCTCGGCCAGCACCGGCTCGACCCCGAAATCGCGGCTGCGGATGTCGATGCCCACCGCCAGCGGCCGCTTCAGCCCGCCGCCCGGCTTGACCAGGCTGTCGAGCAGGGTGACCGGCAGATTGTCCACCGCCTCGTAGCCCATGTCCTCGAACACCTTCAGGGCCGAGGTCTTGCCCGCCCCCGACAGGCCGGTGACCACGACCACCCGGCCGGCGGAGCCGGAGCGCAGCGCGGGATCGCGGGAAACGGGAGGGGCTTCGGTCATGGCCGGCTCATTATATCTCTTGTCGCCGAAAGCATCGCAAGGCGAACCTTGGCGGCGGCCGAGGCTTCGAACGGGGCCAAGGCCAGGGCCGGCACCCGCACCCCCAGATACGCTGTGGCGACCGGCTCGGGCAGGCGCTCGACCCGCTCGGCGGCGACCAGATCGATGACCAGGGCCAGCGGCGCCCGCTCGCGGTGGGGCAGGCGCATGATGCCCAGCCCGCGCACCTCCAGCATGCCGGCGATGGTGGCCGGCGACGCGGCGAACAGCCGCCCGCCCTCGGCCGACAGCTCGGTCCGGTCGTCGGCCACCAGGGTGGCGCCATGATCGATCAGCCGGAGCGCAAGGTCGGACTTGCCGCTGCCCGAGGGGCCGCGGATGAGGACGGCATGGCCGCCGATCTCGACACTGGTGCCGTGTACCAGCTGCATGAAAGGAGGGTGGAGCGGGACGGCGGGGGAGTCAAGGCAGCGGGAAGGAATGGTCGCGACCTTAGTGGCGGCGCGAACCTCCCCATCCGAGAATTCGGTCAAGCAGCGAGCGGGTGGAGGGCCGCTTGCGCGCCAAATTGGTCCGGGCGTATTCGCGGTACCGATGAAGTCTCTCCGCGACCGCCACGATATGGGCGTCCAGGTCGTTCTGGCGTCCGTCCATGAACTGGCGGATGGCATCCTCCGACAGTTCCTTCGCGGCATCGACCTTTTGGTCGATGATAAAGGCCAGGCACAGGTTGCCGTGATGACACTCGTCCAGGTCCCAGCATTCCTTGCAGCGGGGATCCCGGGTCGGAAGTCCGACCGTCGCCATGCCGCGCAGCATCAAGGCATAGCTGACCTTGAGCGGACTCTGCCCCGAGGTCGAGAACGGCTGGCGCATCCATACGGATGCCAGCAGCGCGATCTTTCGGTTGAGCCCTGTCCGCCGCCCGACGTCCTGGACGACCTTGCCCGCGCGCAACTCGTCAATGGCGATTTCCAGGAAGTCTCTTTTGCCAACGGCTGCAAGCCGGAGCGCAATGAGCTCGTGCTTTACGGACGGCATACTGCGTCAGGCCTTTGAGGCGCCCTTCTTGAGCCGGGCGGTGGCATACTTCAGGGCCTGACCGCGGTCCATGGACGGCAGTTCCTTGACCATGCGGGCGACATCGTCGTCAATGGCGGCGAGATCGGCCTGCTGTTTTGCGGTCAGGGTCCGTGGCGGCGGCGGCGCGGCATCGGAGGAGGGCAGAATGACCCCACTCCCGGCATCAGGTGTCCTCGCCCGGGAAACCTTGCCCACACTTAACCGCCGGACAACCAATTCTACCATACGCACCTCTCGGCACCACCCCGGGCGCCACCATTCACCCCACCGATGAATCGGCGCCGGATTTCGACCATAGCCGAATATCTTCCGTGCCGCAAACATTTCAAGTTGTAACGCCACGCCCCAACAGCGCCCCCCCGGGCCGGAAATCGCCGCCCGCCCGGCCTCGACTCAGGGCGAGACCGCGCAGCAGGATGTGAAAATTTTCTAGCGATATAGCCATGTGAAATATGTGGATAACCCTGTTCATAACCATGCCACACACATCAGCAGGTCGGTTGCCAGGAATTTTCCGTGAATACTGTATCAGGAAAGCCCACGGTCGAAACTATGTTTCACGGCATATTTTCAAGTGAAAATAAATTAAGATATGTAAGAATGGCTACGATGCTTGTCCAATTCCAGATGACGGGCGGACTGGCCGGAAGCCCCCCCTCATCCCGCCGGCAGCTTGACCACCAGTCGGGTCCCGCCCTTCGGCATGTTCTCGGCCCAGATCAGGCCGCCCAGGGCGGTGACGATCTGGCGGCTGATGGACAACCCTAAGCCTGAGTGTGTGCCGAACTTCTCGGCCTCGGGCCGTTCGCTGTAGAAGCGTTCGAACACCGCCTCCAGTTTGCCCTCTGGGATGCCGGGACCGTCATCCTCGACACTGACGCGCACATACTTGCCCTCGCGCTCGGCGACCAGGCGGATGGTGCCGCCCTCGGGGCTGAACGACACCGCGTTGCCGATCAGGTTGCGCAGCACCTGCACCAGCCGGCCCTCGATGCCCTGGACCACCAGCGGATCGCCGTTGGCCGGGACCTCGACCACGAAGCGGGGGCCATCCTCTTCGGCGGTGGCGCGGTAGATTTCGCCCAGGGTCTCGACCATGGCGCGCACCGGCACCGGCTCGGTCTCGGCGCGGCTCATCTCGGCGTCCACCCGCGAGGCGTCAGAGATGTCGGTGATCAGGCGGTTGAGGCGTTCGACGTCGTCCTGGACGATGGCCAGCAATTTGCGCTGCTGCGCCGGATCGCTGACCCTGGCCGCCGTCTCCACCGCCGAGCGCACGCTGGTCAGCGGGTTCTTGATCTCGTGGGCGACGTCGGCGGCGAAGCGCTCGATGGCATCCATGCGGGTCCACAGCGCCTCGGTCATCTCCTTCAGCGCCAGCGACAGCTCGCCGATCTCGTCGTGGCGGTCCGAGAAGTCGGGAATGCGGTGGCGCCGCCCATGGCCGTGGCGCACCTGCTCGGCCGCCACCGCCAGCCGGCGGATCGGGCGGGCGATGGTGCCGGCCATGTACAGCGACAGGCCGATGGTGATGGCCAGGGCCACCGCGAAGACCTGCAGGATGGCGAGGCGGACCTGGAACAGCGAGCGGGCGACGTTGCGGCCGTCATGGCTGACCATCAGCGCGCCGACCACCTGCTTGTAGCGCTGCACCGGCACCGCCACCGACAGCACGATGCCGCCGCCATTGCGCGCCCGCACGCCGGTCTCGACCCGCCCGGCCAGGGCGGCCATGACCTCGGGATAATGGTCGGCGCGCTGCTGCAGGGATTCGCTGTAGAGGGGCAGGCTTTCGTCCTCGGGCATCCAGGTGGTGAGCCGGTCCCACACCCCCGACAGGCGCGCCCGCCAGCCGCGGCCGGCCAGCTGCTCCAGTTCCTCGATCTGGATGTTGCCCTTGGGCGACAGCAGATAGCGCGAATCCGCCGCCAGCTCGCCCACCGCATCGAACAGCCGTGCCCTCAGGTTGGCCGGCTTGGCCAGGCGGCGCACCATCTGCTGCGCCAGCTCGTTGTTGAGTTCGAGGAAACCCATGGCCTGTTCGCTGACCGCGCCCTCGCCCACCGCGCCGGCGACCATCTCGGCCTGGGTGGCGAGGCCGGCCAGCTCGGCGCGGATCAGGCCCTGCTTGTAGCGGTCGAGATAGAGCAGCCCGGCCACCAGCAGCACCGGCGCGATCAGGTTGACCGCCAGGATGCGCCGGGTCAGCGGCGAGCCCAGCGGCCGCCACTTGCGACGGCGCCGAGGCATGGCCTCAGGCTTCGTCACGGTAGCGGTAGCCCACGCCGTACAGGGTCTCGATATGGCCGAAGCTGTCGTCGACCTCGCGGAACTTCTTGCGCAGCCGCTTGATGTGGCTGTCGATGGTGCGGTCGTCGACGTAGATGTGCTCGCCATAGGCGGCGTCGATCAGCTGGTCGCGGTTCTTGACGTGCCCCGGCCGGCTGGCCAGCGACTTGAGGATCAGGAACTCGGTGACGGTGAGATCCACCTTCTGCCCCTTCCAGGTGCAGACGTGGCGGCCGGGATCAAGCACCAGCTCGCCGCGCACCAGGGTCGAGCCCGCCGCCGGCTCGCTGCCGTCGGCCATCTCCAGGCGGCGCAGCAGGGCGCGGATGCGTTCGATCAGCAGCTTCTGCGAGAACGGCTTCTTGATGTAGTCGTCGGCGCCCATGCGCAGGCCCATCAGCTCGTCCACCTCGTCGTCCTTGGAGGTGAGGAAGATCACCGGGATGGCCGAGTTCTTGCGCAGGCGCTGCAGCAGCTCCATGCCGTCCATGCGCGGCATCTTGATGTCGAGCACCGCCAGGTCCGACGGCTGCGCCGCCAGCCCGCGCAGGGCCTCGGCGCCGTCGGTGTAGGTACGCACCTTGAAGCCCTCGGCCTCCAGCGCCATGGAAACCGAAGTCAGGATGTTGCGGTCGTCATCGACCAGGGCAATTGTGTGCACCACGAATCTACTCCCGAAGAGACGGCCACCAAAGGGTTACCGAATCGGAAAGAGCTGGCAAGCCCGCGGGGGCGGGATACTCCCATTGCGGAATCTGGCCCCCCATTGTGGCGAAATTGGCGCCGGGGCCAATGGGGCGAAAATCGACCGCCATTCACACCGTTTTCACAAAAATGCGCACAGCCGCTCACATGGCACATGAAATTCATTCTCAATGTGATGTCATATTAGGCCTCAGTCGGAACGGCCCCCCAGCCCCCCCCCAAGCCGTTCCGGCCTTCAGCCCCCCTTCCCAGCCCCCCCCCGGGAAGGGGGGCGACTATTTTCCGGGTCCGCGGCGACACATTCCCTCGCCCGCAGGCGGGCGAGGGTTGGTTCCCGCTATTGTCCGGGTCCATGCATGCTTTCGTGCATCTCGCGATGGGCGGGATCGGCCATGTGCTGCTGGTGCATGGCCGGGTCGTGCACCATGCCGTCGGGGGCCATGGCCTCGGGTCCAGCGGCGCCGATGGGGCGGACCGCGACCTCGACCGTCACCGCCCCGGCCTTGGCGAAGCGCAGGGTCAGGGGGAAGACGCTGCCGGCCTTCAGCGGCGCCGACAGCCCCATCAGCATGACGTGCAGGCCGCCGGGAGCGAATTCCACGGTCTGGCCGGGGCGGATTTCCACGTCGGCCAGCGCCACCATGGACAGCACCTCGCCGTTGCGGACATGGGCGTGCAGTTCCGCCGTCTTGGCCACCGGCGAGTCCGCCCCCACCAGCCGGTCCGGCGCCTCGCCGCGATTGCGGATGGACAGGTAGGCGCCGCCGATGGGCGGCCTGGGCGGCGTCGCCCGCGCCCAGGCGCCGGTGACCTCGATGGTGGGTTCGCCGGCGTTTCCGGCAAAGGCGGGGCCGGCCAAGGCCGGCGCTGCCAACAGGGCCAATGCGAAAGCGAGCATTCCCACGCGGTGTCTCATCTGCGAAAATCCCTTTTCCTGTCACCAGCCGGATGATGCCATGAACCAGTCCGCCGCGCATGATCCCGGTCAATTGCCCGCCGACAATCGCCGGGCGCTGCGCCAGGTCGCCCGCGCCGCGCGCAAGGCGGCGCTGGCCACCGTGCTGGCCGAGTCCGGCGGCGCCCCCTATGCCTCGCTGGTGACGGTGGCGCTGGACCACGATTTCGCCCCCATCCTGCTGCTGTCGGGCCTGGCCGACCACAGCCGCAACATCGCCGCCGATGCCCGCGTGTCGCTGCTGTTCGACGGCACCGACGGCCATCCCAATCCGCAGACCGGGCCGCGCGTCACCCTGACCGGGCGGGCCGCCCGCAGCGACGATCCCCGCCTCAAGGCCCGCTTCCTGGCCCGCCATCCGGGGGCGGCCATGTACGCCGATTTCGGCGATTTCGGGTTCTGGCGGGTGGAGCCCGAGCGGGCCCATTTCGTCGGCGGCTTCGCCCGCGCGGTGTGGTTCGACGCCCCCTTCGGCCTGTCCCCGGCAGTGGCGGACCTGGCGGCGGCCGAAGCGGACATGCTGGCGCACATGAACGACCACCACGCCGATTCCGTCGATCGCATCGCCCGGGTCCATGGTGGCGCCGAGGGGAGCGGCTGGCACCTGGCCGGGCTGGACCCCGACGGCATCGACCTTACCCGGGAGGAGCGGTTCCTGCGCATCGCCTTCCCCGCCCCGGCGGAGGGGGCGGAGGCGGCCAAGGCGGCGCTGATCGCCCTCGCCCGGGGTGGAGCCCAGACCTAGACTTTCGGGGCGGTAACGGCACGGCAAAGGCATTGCCCCGGGTCCACTTCGCCGTTATCTTCGGCCTCCTCATTCGAGTCCGGCGGACTCGGCGACACCCTTCGCAAGGGACGGAGACAGCGGACATGAGCAAACTCGGTATCCCCGGCGGGACGACCATCAACGCCAACCTGCTGGCGTGGATCGACGAGATGGCGCGGCTGTGCAAGCCCGAAGCCATCCACATCTGCGACGGCTCCGAGGCCGAATACGACGCCCTGTGCGAGCTGATGGTCGCCGGCGGCACCATGACCAAGCTGAACCCCGCCAAGCGCCCGAACTCGTATTACTGCCGCTCGGACCCGCGCGACGTCGCCCGCGTCGAGGACCGCACCTTCATCTGCTGCCACAACAAGGACGACGCCGGCCCCACCAACAACTGGGTCGACCCGCGCGAGATGAAGACGCGCATGGAGGCGCTCTACGACGGCTGCATGACGGGGCGCACCATGTACGTGGTGCCGTTCTCCATGGGGCCGCTGGGCTCGGACATCGCCCATATCGGCGTCGAGATCACCGATTCCCCCTATGTCTGCACCAACATGCGGATCATGACCCGCATGGGCCAGAAGGTGCTGGACCTGATCGCCAAGGACGGCGATTTCGTGCGCTGCGTCCACTCGGTGGGCAAGCCGCTGGCGCCCGGCGAGAAGGACGTGGCGTGGCCGTGCAACCCTGACAACATCACCATCAGCCACTTCCCCGAGACCCGCACCATCTGGTCGTTCGGCTCGGGCTACGGCGGCAACGCGCTCTTGGGCAAGAAGTGCTTCGCGCTGCGCATCGCCTCGACCATGGCCCGCGACGAGGGCTGGCTGGCCGAGCACATGCTGATCGTCGGTGTCGAGAACCCGGCGGGCGAGAAGACCTACGTCGCCGCCGCCTTCCCCAGCGCCTGCGGCAAGACCAACTTCGCCATGCTGCAGCCGCCCAAGGGCTTCGACGGCTGGAAGATCTGGACCGTCGGCGACGACATCGCCTGGATCAAGCCGGGCGCCGACGGCAGGTTCTACGCCATCAACCCGGAAGCCGGGTTCTTCGGCGTCGCCCCCGGCACCGGGGCCGACACCAACGCCAACGCCATGGCGGCCTGCGCCTCCAACTCCATCTTCACCAACGTGGCGCTGACCGATGACGGCGACGTCTGGTGGGAGGGCATGACCGCGGACAAGCCGGCCCACCTGATCGACTGGAAGGGCCGCGACTGGACCCCCGACTCGACCGAGCCGGCGGCCCATCCCAATGCCCGCTTCACCGCCCCGGTGGGCCAGTGCCCGACCGTCGATCCCGATTGGGAGAACCCGGCCGGCGTGCCCATCTCGGCCTTCATCTTCGGCGGCCGGCTGTCCAAGACCATGCCGCTGGTGTACCAGTCGTTCAACTGGGCGCACGGCGTCTATCTGGCCGCCACCATGGGCTCCGAGGCCACCGCCGCCGCCGTCGGCCAGGCCGCCATCCGCCGCGATCCCTTCGCCATGCTGCCGTTCTGCGGCTACAACATGGCCGACTACTTCAACCACTGGCTCTCCATGGGCCGCACCGTCAACAACCCGCCGCCGATCTTCCGGGTCAACTGGTTCCGCAAGGATTCGAACGGCAAGTTCATGTGGCCGGGCTTCGGCGAGAACATGCGGGTGCTGACGTGGATCGTCGATCGCGTGCACGGCCGCGCCCCGGGCATCGAAAGCCCGTTCGGCATGGTCCCCACCTACGACGACATCCCGTGGGACGGCCTGGACTACCCCAAGGACAAGTTCCAGGAGCTGATGAGCATCGACCGCGAGGCCGGCATCGCCGAGGCCCGCAGCCAGGAGGAACTGTTCGACAAGTTCCTCGACCGCCTGCCCAAGGAGTTCATCTACCTGCGCGAACTCCTGAAGTCCCGCCTGTGGCGCTCGCCCGCCACCTGGAACCTGGCCGACGAGGCCTGACATGCGAAGGGGCGCCGGAAGGCGCCCCTTTTCATTTGGGCACGATAAGGGGCGGTCAGTCCGCCTTGTCGGCGGCGTAGTCGCTGACCACCCAGGTGCCGTCCAGGGACTTGCAGCCGGTGACCTCGCGGGCGGTCACGTCGGAGCCGTCGGTGCGGCTTTGCGCCAGGCCTCGGCAGGCGCGGCCGCCGCGGTCCTGGTAGGCGGCCAGGGTGGGGCGGGCGCTGCCGAAGCTGCTGTCCGAAATCTTCCACTCCACCGCCTTGCCCTGCTCGAGCGCGGCGATGGTGGACAGCGCGTGCTGTTCGTCCGAGCGGAAGCCGAAATACGCCGGGGAGCTGCCGGAGCCGCCCATCCCGTCGCGCACCGGGCCGTTGCAGGCCGCCACAAGGGCGGCGACACACAGGGTGAAGGCGGTCTGGCGGAGCATCAAACAGTCCCCTGAACGTGTGCGGGGTGCCCCCGCACCCCGATCGAGGCGGAAACCTTACCAAAGGGTTAAGGCCGTGAAAAGCGGCTTGCGCTCAGGCCCCCGCCACCGTCATGCCGTCGATGCGCACGGTGGGGCAATCGACACCGTAGCGGAACACCAGATCGCTGGCCGGGACCAGCCGGGGAAACATGTCCTTCAGGTTGCCGGCGATGGTCACTTCCGACACCGGATAGGCGATCTCGCCGCCCTCGATCCAGAAGCCGGCGGCGCCCCGCGAATAATCGCCGGTGACGCCGTTGACGCCCTGGCCGAACAGGTCGGTGACGTAGAACCCCGATGGAATGTCGCCGATCATCTCGGCCACCGTCACCACCCCCGGCTCCATGTAGAGGTTGCTGGCCGAGGGCGACGGCGGCGAGGCGGTGCCGCGGCCGGCATGGCCGGTGCTCTTCAGCCCCAATTGCCGGGCCGAGCGGCAATCCAGCAGCCAGCTGGCCAGGGTGCCGTCCTCGACCACCGCCAGCTTCCGCCCCGCCACCCCTTCGCCGTCGCAGGGGCGCGAGCGCAGGCCCCGCTTGCGGTGGGGATCATCGACGATGCGGATGCCCGGGGCGAACACCTGGGTGCCCATGCGGTCCTTGAGGAAGCTGGTGCCGCGCGCCACCGCGGCGCCGTTGACGGCGCCGGCCAGGCTGCCCAGCAGGCCGCGCGACACCCTGGGATCGTAGATCACCGGCACCTGGCAGGTCTTCACCTTGCGCGAGCCCAGGCGGCGCACCGCGCGGCGCCCGGCCTCGTGGCCGACGTCCTCGGGGGGGCGCAGATCGGCGAAATGGACCGCCGAGGTGTAGTCGTAGTCGCGCTCCATGCCCGAGGCGGCCTCGCCGGCCAGCACCGAGGCCGACAGCGACGACGAGGTGACGGCATAGGTGTGGGCGAAGCCGTTGGAGGCGACGAAGGCCATGGCCGACCTGGCCCAGCCGGCATCGGCGCCTTCCGAATTGGTCACCCCGGTCACCGCCCGGGCGCTGTCCTCGGCGCGGCGGACCATGTCGAGCAGGGTCTCGGCCGACGGCTCGGCGGCATCGCAGGACTCCAGGTCGGGGAAGTCACGGGCCAACTCGTCGGGGTCGGCGAGACCGCCATAGGGGTCCTCGGGCACCGCCCGGGCCATGGCGACGGCGCGCTCCACCAACTCGTCCAGGGCGGCGGCCGCGCGGTCCGACGACGACACCATGGCCTGGCGCCGGCCGACCAGCACGCGCAGCCCGATATCGCCGGATTCCGAGCGCTCCATCCGCTCCAGCGCCCCCAGGCGGATGCCCACCGACAGCGACACCGAATCGACCAGCACCGCGTCGGCGGCATCGGCGCCGGCGGCGCGGGCCTTGGCCACCAGCCGTTCGAGCAAAACGAGGGAATCGGACATGGGGGCCTCCGGCGTGAGGGTCCAGCTTGGGCGGCGGCGGGAAGCGACAAGGCTAGCATGGGCAGGATTGGGCGTCATCCCACCACATGGCGCCAACCCCATTGCAGCAGTCCGGCATTGACGGCCGGGGGACGGCACCCGACATCCGGGACCTGGCCGTGCGGCGGCCCCGACCGGGTAGGATAGCTGCCCGGCACGAAAAGGTGTAGGCTGCGCCTTGCCCGCGCCGCCGCTGTGGCGCCCCGACGTCCGAACCTCTAAATTCGCCGCAACCCCAAGATTGGCCGCGCCATGACCCAGACCTCTTCCCGCCCCCGCCCCGTCGTGTTGTGCATCCTTGATGGCTGGGGCCACCGCGACGAGCGCGAGGACAACGCCATCGCCCTTGCCGACACCCCCAACTGGGACCGCCTGGTGGCCACCTGCCCCCATGCCCTGCTGCAGACGTCGGGCCTGTCGGTGGGGCTGCCCGACGGCCAGATGGGCAATTCCGAAGTCGGGCACATGAACCTGGGCGCCGGCCGGGTGGTGATGCAGGACCTGCCGCGCATCGACCTGGCGGTGGCCGATGGCTCGCTGGCCGCCAACCCGGTGCTGCGGGAGGCCGTCGCCAAGGTCAGGGCGGCGGGCGGCGTCATGCACCTGATGGGGCTGATGAGCCCGGGCGGCGTGCATTCGCACCAGGACCACCTGGCGGCGCTGGCGCGCATCATCGCCGATGCCGGCGTGCCGGTGCGGGTCCATGCCTTCCTCGACGGCCGCGACACCCCGCCCTCTTCGGCCAAGGACTACATGGTCCGCTTCCTCGCCGACATCGCCGGCGCCGACATTCGCGTCGCCACGGTGGCGGGGCGCTACTACGCCATGGACCGCGACAAGCGCTGGGACCGCGTGCAGCTGGCCTGGAAGGCCATGGCGGCGGCCGAGGCGCCGGTGGCGGCCGAGCCGGCGGGGGCGATCCAGGCCTCGTACGAGGCCGGCAAGACCGACGAGTTCATGCTGCCGGTGGCCATCCAGGGTTATACCGGCATGAAGGACGGCGACGGCCTGCTGATGGGCAATTTCCGCGCCGACCGCGCCCGCGAGATCCTGCACGCCCTGGTCGATCCCGCCTTCGACGGCTTCGCCCGCGAACGGCTTCCCGCCTTTTCGGCCAGGCTCGGCCTGACCGAATACTCGGCCGACCTGAACGCCTTCCTGGCCACCGTCTTCCCGGCCGAATCGCTGGAGCGCATCATGGGCGAGGTGGTGTGCGACGCCGGCATGAGCCAGCTGCGCATCGCCGAGACCGAGAAATACGCCCACGTCACCTTCTTCTTCAACGGCGGGCGCGAGCAGGTGTTCGCGCACGAGGACCGCATCCTGGTGCCCAGCCCCCGGGTCGCCACCTACGACCTGCAGCCCGAGATGAGCGCGCCCGAGGTCTGCGACCGCCTGGTCGAGGCCATCGGCTCGGGCAAGTACGACCTCGTCGTCGCCAACTTCGCCAATGGCGACATGGTCGGCCATACCGGCATCCTGCCCGCCGCCATCAAGGCCGCCGAGACCGTCGATGCCTGCCTGGGCCGCCTCGAGGCGGCGATCACCGCCGCCGGCGGCACCATGCTGGTCACCGCCGACCACGGCAATGCCGAGCTGATGCGCGACCCGTCCACCCACCAGCCGCACACCGCCCACACCACCGGCCCGGTCGATGCGGTGCTGGTCAATCCGCCCGCCGGCATCACCGGGCTGGCGGCCGGCCGGCTGGCCGACGTGGCGCCGACCCTGCTGGCGCTGCTGGGGCTGGCCCGGCCCGCCGAGATGACCGGGCGGCCGCTGCTTCTGCCCGAGGCAGCGGGGACCCGTGCGGCGGAATAACGCGCCCGCCCTCGTGGTCGTTGCCGCCCTGCTGGCGGCGCTGCCGGCGCGCGCCCAGCCGGTGCCCGACCCGGCCGCCGCCGCCGCCGACCGCCGCCTGCACGAGCTCGAGGACGAACTGAAGCGCAGCCGCGGCGAGCACGAGCAGATCCGCCGCAAGGCGCGCGAGATTTCCGACGAGCTGGCGCGGCTGCGCAGCGACATGGTGGCCGCCGCCCGCGCCGCCCAGGAAAGCGAGGAGGTGCTGTCCGAGCTGGAATCCCAGCTCGAGGACCTCAAGCAGATGGAGGTCGATAAGGGCGAGGCGCTGCGGCGGCGCTCGGCACAGATGACCGGCGTGCTGACGGCGCTGCAGCGCCTCGCCTGGCGCCCCACCGAGGCGCTGATCGCCCAGCCGCAATCGCCCGCCGATACCGTGCGCTCGGCCATCCTGCTGCGCGCCGCGGTGCCGCAGATCGAACGTTCGGCCCAGGACCTCAAGGGCGAGATCGAGATCATGGGGCGCCTGCGCACCGAGGTGGCGGAGCAGAAGAAGCGCATCGCCGCCACCGCCGGCCGCCTCGAGGCGGAACACCACCGGCTGAAGGACATGTGGGACAGGAAGTCGCTGCTGCAATCGGCCACCCTGGCCCAGGGCGACGCCGCCGAGCGCCGGCTGCAACAGCTGGCCCACGAGGCCGAGGATCTGCGCGACCTGCTGCTCCGCCTGGAAGAGGAGCGCCAGCGCCGCCTCGCCGAGGCCGCCGCCAAGGCCGAGGCCGAGCGGGCCGCCCGCGAGGCCGAGATCGCCGCCCGCAAGGCCGCCCGCGAAGCCGAACTGGCCGCCCAGAAGGCGGCGCGCGAGGCCGAGATCGCGGCGCAACGGGCGGAGAAGGAACGCCGCGAGCGCGAACTGGCCGCCGCCCGCGCCGCCCGCGAGGTGGAAATCCGCGCCCAGGCGGAAGCGCGACAGAAGGAGCTGGAAGCGCAAAAGGCGATGCATGCCGCCGAGGCCGCCGCCCGCGCCGCCGCCGCCGCCCGTCCCATGGGCGCCGAGAAGTCGTTCTCGGCGGCCCAGGGCAAGATGCCGTTTCCCGCCCGCGGCAAGGTGGTTGGCCGCTTCGGCCAGCCCAACGCGGTCGGCGTGGTGTCCAAGGGACTCAGCATCGCAACGCGACGCGACGCCCAGGTGATCGCCCCTTACGATGGTCAGGTGGCTTTCGCCGGCCCCTTCCGTGGGTATGGGCTGCTCTTGATCATCGAACACAGCGAAGGCTATCATACGCTGCTTGCGGGGATGGCCCGGATCGACGCCAGTGTCGGCCAGCGCCTGCTGGCGGGCGAGCCCGTCGGCGTCATGGGGCGGGACGAGTCCTCTCCCTCTTTGTATGTCGAGCTGCGCCGCCAGGGGCAGCCGGTCAACCCGTTGCCTTGGCTCACGGCACAAAAAAGTAAGGTTAGTGGATGATTCGCAAGACCCTGATCGCGGCGGGCAGCGCCGCGTTGCTGGCGACCACCGTGCTCACCCCGGCCGAGGCCGCGACCGAGCGCAAGGAAACCTATCGGCTGATGGAACTGTTCGCCGAGGTGTTCGAGAAGGTGCGTGCCGACTACGTCGAGCCGGTCAAGGACGAGGAGCTGATCGAGGCGGCGCTGAACGGCATGCTGACCTCGCTCGATCCCCATTCGAGCTACCTCAACGCCAAGAACTCCCGTGACATGGACATCAGCACCAAGGGCGAGTTCGGCGGGCTGGGCATCGAAGTCACCATGGAGAACGGCTTCGTCAAGGTGGTCTCGCCCATCGACGACACCCCGGCCTACCGCGCCGGGCTGCAGCCGGGCGACTTCGTCACCCACCTGGACGGCGAGCCGGTTCTGGGCCTGACCCTGTCCGAGGCGGTCGAGCGCATGCGCGGCCCGGTCAACACCGACATCCGCCTGACCGTGCGCCGGACCACCACCGAACCGTTCGACGTCAAGCTGACCCGCGCCGTCATCCGCATCCAGACGGTGAAGTCCCACGCCGAGGGCAATATCGGCTATGTCCGCATCAGCCAGTTCAGCCAGACCACCGATGCCGACCTGCGCCGCCATGTCGCCCAGCTGAAGAAGGACGTCGGCAAGGGCCTGACCGGCTTCGTCATCGACCTGCGCAACAATCCCGGCGGCCTGCTGGACCAGGCGATCCTGGTGTCCGACGATTTCCTCGACAAGGGCGAGATCGTCTCCACCCGCGCCCGCCGGGTCGAGGAGACCCAGCGCTTCAACGCCCGCCCGGGCGACATCACCGAGGGGCTGCCGCTGGTGGTGCTGGTCAATGACGGCTCCGCCTCGGCCTCGGAGATCGTCGCCGGAGCGCTGCAGGACCACCGCCGCGCCCTGATCCTGGGCACCCGATCGTTCGGCAAGGGCTCGGTCCAGACCCTGATCCCGCTGCCCGGCCACGGCTCCATGCGCCTGACCACGGCGCGCTACTACACCCCGTCGGGCCGCTCGATCCAGGCGGTGGGCATCGAGCCCGACATCAAGGTGCTGCAGTCCAAGGTCGAGCCCATCGCGGTGCCCGAACGCGACCGCCGCTCCGAGGCCAGCCTGCGTCACGCCCTGCAGAACCCCGACGGCAAGGGCAAGGACAAGGCGGCCCCGGCCCCGGCCCCCGTCCCCACCCCGTCCGAGCCCCAGTCCAAGGCGCCGCTGCCCGGTGCCCCCGAGGGCGCCGCCGCCGACAAGCCGGCCGGTGCCGGCGCCATGGTGGCCATCAAGATGGGCGATCCGGCGCAGGACTACCAGCTGGCGCGGGCGCTGGACCTGATCCGCGGGCTTTCCCTCTATCGCCCGCAGGCCAACTAGCCCTCATGGACTCCTTGGACGACGAGGAGGATTTCGATCTCGACCGGCTGGTGGTGGCGGCCGAGCCGCCGCCACCACGCCGCTTCAACGCCCGGCCGCTGCTGATCGGCCTGGCGGTGATCGTCCTCGGCAGCGGACTGGGCGCCGGCGGCTATGTCTTGATGAACGCCGACAGCCGCGACGTCATCGCCATGCTGGACGTCGCCGACACGCCGCGCCTGGCCATGGACATGCCCGGCCGCGGGCAGCCGGCAGGCGACCTCCCGCCCGAGCCCCGGCGGGCCGAGGGACCGGGGGAATTGCTGACGCCGCCTCCCGCGCCGTCCCAAGGCTCTGCCGCCGCGCCCGCCCCGCCGCCTGTCGCCGCCGCGCCGCCGCCGCCCCCGGCCCCACCCGCCGCCGCCCTGCCGCCGCCGCCCTCGGCGCCACCCGCCGCCGCCCCGCCCGAGGTGAAGCCGGCCGCCGAAGCCAAACCCGAACCGGCCGCCGCGCCCGCAATCTCTCCCGGCGCCACCCCTCCCGGCGCCACCCCTCCCGCCACGCCGCCTCCCACCGGCGCCGCGCCGGCCGCCCCGCCGTCCCCGGCCGTCGCCCCGGTGGCGCCGGTGCCGCGCAATCCCGAGGCGCCCGCCAGCTATGCCCAGCTGCCGGCCCGCATCGGCGAGGTCAAGCCGCTGCCGCCGGCCCCGGTGGAAGGCCTGGTCCAGCAGGGCCGCAACGGCGCGCTTCCGGCGATCGGGCGCGACGGCAAGCAGCCCTGGCAGGTTTATTCCCGCCCCTTCGAGGACGTCCAGGACCGGCCGCGACTGGCGGTTCTGGTCACCGGCCTGGGCCTCGACAAGGAGGCCACCGACGCCGCCATCGCCAAGCTGCCGCCCGAGGTCACTTTGTCCTTCAGCCCCTATGCCGGCGGCCTGGACAAGTGGATCAAGAAGGCCCGCGACGGCGGCCACGAGGTGATGCTGGACCTGCCCGCCGAGGCTTCCGGCTTCCCCGCCCGCGATCCCGGGCCGATGGGCCTGCGCCTGGCGCTGACGCCCGAGGACAATCTGACCCGCCTGGAGCGGGTGCTCGGCCGCGCCGCCGGCTATGTCGGGGTGTGGGTGAACGCGGGACCCTATACCCGCTCGCCCCAGTTGGCCGCCACCCTGGCGGCGCTCAAGGCCCGCGGGCTGCTCTATGTCGGCGAGGGCGCGGCGGAGGAGCCGCGCCCGCCCGCCCTGGCCCCCGCCGCCGCCATCGATACCGAGCCGTTCCGCGACGCCATCGATTCCCGCCTCGCCCGCATCGCCGAGGCGGCGCCGGAAAAGGGCCGCATGGTGGTGATGGCCGGGCCGCGCCCCATCACCTTCGAGCGGCTGGTGGTCTTCCTGGCGGCCCTGCCCGACCGCGGCATCACCCTGGCCCCGGTCTCGGCCGTGGTGCGCCAGGGCACGGGAGGGAAATCGTGAGCAAGCACCAGCAGCAGCCGCCCTACGAGCAGCGCCCCTATCGGCCCGGCATCGGCCTGGTGCTGCTGAACCGGGACGGACTGGCCTTCGTCGGCAAGCGCATCGACACCCCCGGCCCGGCCTGGCAATTCCCCCAGGGCGGCATCGATCCGGGCGAGGAACCGGCCCAGGCCGCCTTGCGCGAACTGGGTGAGGAAATCGGCACCGACAAGGCCGAGATCATCGCCGAGAGCAAGGGCTGGATCGCCTACGACCTGCCCCGCGAGATCGCCGACCGCGCCTGGAAGGGCCGCTACCGCGGCCAGCGCCAGAAATGGTTCGCACTGCGCTTCACCGGCAGCGATGCCGACATCAATGTCGGCACCGAGCACCCGGAATTCTCGGAATGGCGATGGATGCCGCTGGCCGAAGTGCCGACCCTGATCGTGCCGTTCAAGCGCGACCTCTACACCCGCGTGGTGGCCGAGTTCGAGGGGCTGGTGGGGTAGATTTCCCGGCCGCCCCGGATCCGGAGCCTCACCCTGAGGAGAGCGCGCAGCGCTCGTCTCGAAGGGTGGGGCGGGCCATGGGCGCTGGTGCGACGGGCCTCGT
>NZ_CACVCG010000041.1 GCF_902729435.1 Magnetospirillum sp. UT-4 | reverse complement strand
AAGGCACGTAGAACTGCCAGCCGAACCAGCGCCGGCGGCCGTCCAGCGAGGGGGCGGTGCAGTTGATGCGGCCGCGGCCCTGGGGGAAGGGGGTGAGCACGCGGACCTCGACGCGCGGCCCCAGCCGTTCGGTCAGCGCCCGCCCCTCGTGCGAGGCGAAGCAGGCCAGGTGCTCGAGTCCCGGCACCTCCTCGGCCAGGGTGAAGCCGAAATGGGGCGGGTTGGCGCCCAGCTTGGGGTCGGCAGGGGTGACGTCGACGGCCGGCAGCGGCAGGGTGCGCACCACCAGCCGGAAGCGTTCGATTTCGCCATAGGTCTCGTTCAGCGCGAAACGCGGCAGGAACCAGCGGTCGGAGCGGTTCCAGGCCGGCCCCGAATGCTGGCCGAAGGCGGCGCGGTAGCCGGCGTCGCGGACCAGCGCGGCGGCTTCGCGGCTCATCTCGCCGTAGGGCCAGGCGAACAGGTCGGGGGCGGCATTCAGCTCGGCGATGAAGCGGGCGTGGGCGCGGGCCAGGTCGTCGGCGATGCTGGCGGCGGACAGCGCCGGCAGGTGCGGGTGCCCGGCGCCCTGGCTGGCGATGGTGACCAGGCCCGACCGGGCCAGTTCCCGCAGCTGGTCCCAGCTCATGTACTCGGCGCCGCCGCGGTCGATCTCGTCGGTCACCACGAACACGGTGAACGGCAGCCCGGCCGCCTTGAGACGCGGCCAGGCGTGGTCCCACACCGACCGCCAGGCGTCGTCGATGGTGATGGCCACCGCCTTGTCGGGCAGCGGGCGGCCGCGGATCAGGGCATCGACCACCGCGGGCAAGGGCAGCACCGCATAGCCGCCGCCCTTCAGCTCGGCGATGTGGGCGTCGAGCTGGTCGAGGCGTATGTTGGCGGTGGGGAAGCGCTCGTCGGCGAAGCGGAAATAGGCCAGCACCACCGCCGAATCCGCCGCTCGCGCGGCGCCCGCACCAAGGACCGCCGCCAGCGCCAGAACCATCCCCGCGAACAAGGACCGTCGCATTACCCCTTATCCCCCGCCGCCGTCTCGCCTACATTTCAGGGGCGTTTCCGCAACCCGGCGGCGACGCGTGACGTTGTACGACAGGAGAACGGCGATGACTACCCCGGTTACGGGTCCGGTTGAGGGCGCGGCCCTGGATACCCTGTTCCTGGCCGCCCGCACCCACATCCAGTGGCAGGACCGACCGGTTCCCGAGGCGCTGCTGCGGCGCGCCTGGGATCTGGCGCGGATGGGGCCGAGTTCGGCCAATTGCCAGCCGCTGCGCGTGGTCTTCGTGCGCTCGCCCGAGGCCAAGGCCAGGCTGCGCCCGGCCCTGATGCCGGGCAACGTGGACAAGACCATGGCGGCGCCGGTGACCGCCATCCTGGCCCACGATCTCGAATTCCACGACAAGCTGCCGGTGCTGTTCCCGCACGCCGATGCCCGGTCGTGGTTCGCCGGCAACGAGCCGCTGATCCAGGCCACCGCCTTCCGCAACGCCACCCTGCAGGCCGGATACCTGCTGCTGGCGCTGCGCGCCGTCGGACTCGATTGCGGCCCCATGAGCGGCTTCGACAACGCGGCGGTGGACCAGGCCTTTTTCGCCGGCACGCCGCTGCGCTCCAATTTCCTGATGAACATCGGCTACGGCGATGCCTCGGCCCTGTTCCCGCGCGGTCCGCGGCTGGAGTTCGACGAGGCGTGCAGGGTGGAGTGAAATTAAATAAGAATATATATTCACCACGAAGACACAAAGGACACGAAGGAAAGAACAATTAATTCTTCGTGTTCTTTGTGTCTTCGTGGTGAACCCTTATCTTTATAATACTTCCCCCCGCATCATGCGGGGCAGGTCGCCGACCACGCCCATGGCGTGGCGCATGAATGTCTTCTTGAGGCCCGGCATCCGCTCCACCGCCGCCAGGCCGAGGTCGCGGGCCAGCCTGAGCGGGCCGACATCGTTGGAGAACAGGCGCACCAGCGCGTCGGTCAGGCCCAGCATCAGCAGGTTGTCGAAGCGGCGCCAGCGCTGATAGCCGGCCAGCACGTCGGGGCCGCCCACATCCAGGCCCAGGCGGGCGGCATCGACCACCGCCTCGGCCAAAGCGGCGACATCGCGGATGCCCATGTTCATGCCCTGCCCGGCCACCGGGTGCATGCCGTGGGCGGCATCGCCGATCAGCGCCAGGCGGCGGCAGACCGCCCGCTCCGCCACCTGCAGGGTGAGCGGGTAGTGGAAGCGCGGCCCGGCCAGGGCGATGGGTCCCAGGAAATCGCCGAAGCGGGTCTCCAGCTCGGCCAGGAAGCCGGCATCGTCCTGGCCGACGATGGCATCGGCCAGGTGCAGCCGCTCGGTCCACACGATGGACGAGCGGTTGCCGGTCATGGGCAGGATGGCGAAGGGCCCCGAGGGCAGGAAGCGTTCATGGGCGATGCCGCGATGGGGCTGCTGGTGCGCCACCGTGGTGACGATCCCCGACTGCCCGTAGCCGAGGCGGTTGACGCCGATTGCGGCAGACTTGCGCACGAAGGAGGCGCGGCCGTCGGCGCCGACCACCAGCGCCGCCCGCAGGGTGCGGCCGTCGGCCAGGGTGATCGTGGCCCCGCCGGGGCCGCGCTCCACCGCCGCCGCCCGCGCCGGCGCCGCCACATGGGCGGCGGGCAGGGCGGCCAGGCGCTGGTGGACGGCGCGGCGGATGGTGGTGTTCTCGACGATCCAGCCGAACGGCGCCTCGCCCAGGGCGGCGTGGTCGTAATGCAGGAACAGCGGCGAAGCGCCGTCGGTGACCCGGATCTCGAGGATCGGCTGCGCCTCGGGTGCCATCAGCGGCCACACCCCGGCGCCGTCGAACACCCGCTGCGCCGACAGCGCCACCGCGATGGCGCGGCCGTCGGTGCCGGGGCGGCCCAGCTCGGCCGGGTCGGCGGCCTCGATCAGCGCCACCGAGACGCCGGACTGGGCCAGGGCGCAGGCGGCGAGGCCACCCACCGGGCCACCGCCGATCACCGCCACATCGACACGCTTGGGAAGGGAGAAGTCGTTCATGCCCGAAGATGTGCCACCGCAGACGGATTCGTGCAAGCGCACGCCGTGGCAAACGTGCAAGCGCACGAAACAGGCAAAGGCGGCGCCGGCAGCCCATGTTTTGTGCATTTGCCCGCCGCTGGCGGCGCCGGACCCCTGGCGGGGCGCGCTTTCGGCGGTTCGGCACGGCTCTTGAAAGGGAGGATGACGCGGAAGGACGCAAGACGGCTTGCGGCCCGATCAACCGGTGGCGCCCCCTGACGGCGGGGCAGGTGCCGCCCAGCCAGCAATGGGGATCCCAGATGAAGCTGATCATGGCCATCATCAAGCCCTTCAAGCTCGACGAGGTGCGCGAGGCGCTCACCCCCCTCGGGGTGCAGGGCCTCACCGTCAGCGAGGTCAAGGGCTTCGGTCGGCAGAAGGGCCAGACCGAAATCTATCGCGGCGCCGAGTACGTGGTGAATTTCCTGCCCAAGGTGAAGATCGAGGTGGCCGTCAACGACGACATCGCCGATCGCGTGGTCGAGGCGATCCAGACCGCCGCCCGCACCGGCAAGATCGGCGACGGCAAGATCTTCGTCACCGAGATCTCCCAGGCCTACCGCATCCGCACCGGCGAAGCCAACGCCGAAGCGCTGTAGGACGGTTCCGGTCCTTCCCTCCGTCCCCCCGGGTCCGTCCCGGGGGGCCGTCGCGGGCTTCCTGACGCGGGCGACCGGCGCGGGTTGCCGGGTCAGGCGACCTTGCGCAGGGTGATGAAGATCTCTTCGATCACGTTGTTGTAGGTGTCGGCGGCTTCGCGCACCTGCGCCTGCGTCCAGCGTTCCCGCTCCGCCCGCTGCGCCCAGGCCGGCGCCAGCCGGTTGCGCACCTGCGTCACCTCGAAATCCACCTCCAGCACCGTCGCCAGCTGCGAATGGGGCGTGCCGGCGCGCTCGAACTCGGCGCAGTTCTTCCTCGACATCAACTGGAACATGGCCGGGGTGATGGCGCGGACATGGGTGGGGTCGCCCAGGAACAGGTCGCTGCGCGGGTGCGGCACGGTGATCTCGGCCACTCCGCCGGGCTTGAGCACGCGGTAGAGCTCGCGGATGATGGCCAGGAACACCTCGGTGCTCTGGCCCAGATGCTCGAGCACGTGGTGCAGCACGATCTCATCGACGGCGCCATCGGGGAACGGCCACGGCGGCGCCTCCAGGTCGACCACCCTGTCGGGGGCGAAGGTGGCGTACTTGTCGACGTTGACGTAGCCCGGTCGCCGGTCGCGGCCGCACCCCAGATTGAGCTTCATGGAAACCTCCGTGGGGGGAGCTTATCACCGCCGTCCGGTCGCTTCCAGCCGGCCCGCCTATGCCTAATTCCAGTGCAGCACCCCCGAACGCTGCCCAAATCCTGCACAATTTGCGGCAATTCCCTGGGGTCGCGACCGCCAGTACCCCGCACAAAGGCCCGATCGGCCGGGTGGCACGGTTTTTGTTAGGTATGAGCCATCGTGCCGGCCCGGGGTCCCCCCTCCTCCTCCCAGGGGCCCCGGTGCCGGCGGACCAATGCAAGACGAGCCGCTTCGGGGGTACCCATGAACCATCGTTTGAAGAGAGTAGTTGCAGGGGCCGTGCCGGCGCTGGCCGCCCTGCTTGTCGCCTCGGCCGGCATGGCCCAGGAAGCCGCACCGGCCGCCGAGGCCGCCGCCGAGGCCGCCGCCGCCGCGCCGACGCTTGATTCCGGTTCCACCGCGTGGATGCTCACCTCCACCGCCCTGGTGCTGCTGATGACCATCCCGGGCCTGGCCCTGTTCTACGGCGGCATGGTCCGCAAGAAGAACATCCTCGGCACCATGATGCAGAGCTTCGCCATCGCCGCCGTGGTGTCGGTGCTGTGGGTGGTCATCGGCTACTCGCTGGCCTTCGCGTCCGGCAACCCCTATGTGGGTGGTCTCGAGAAGGTGCTGCTGGCCGGCATCGGCATCGACGCCCTGACCGGCGTCATCCCCGAGACGGTGTTCATCGTCTTCCAGATGACCTTCGCCATCATCACCCCGGCGCTGATCACCGGCGCCTTCGCCGACCGCATGAAGTTCTCCTCCATGCTGGTGTTCAGCAGCCTGTGGCTGCTGGTGGTCTACGCCCCCATCTGCCACTGGGTGTGGGGCGGCGGCTTCCTCGCCTCCGACGGCGTGCTCGACTATGCCGGCGGCACCGTGGTGCACATCAACGCCGGCGTCGCCGGCCTGGTGGCGGCCATCGTGCTCGGCCCGCGCAAGGGCTACGGCACCGACAACATGGCGCCGCACAACCTGTCGCTGTCGCTGATCGGCGCCTCGCTGCTGTGGGTCGGCTGGTTCGGCTTCAACGCCGGTTCGGCCGCCGCGGCCGATGGCCGCGCCGGCATGGCCATGCTGGTGACCCAGGTCGCCGCCGCCGCCGCCGCGCTGTCGTGGATGTTCACCGAGTGGCTGCTGCGCAAGAAGCCCAGCGCGCTGGGTGCCATCTCGGGCGCCGTCGGCGGTCTGGTCGCCATCACCCCGGCCTCGGGTTTCGTGGGTGCGGGCGGCGCGCTGATCATCGGTGCGGTTGCCGGTATCGCCTGCTACTGGGGCGCCACCTGGCTGAAGCACACCTTCAAGTACGATGACAGCCTCGACGCCTTCGGCGTGCACGGCATCGGCGGCATCGTCGGCGCCATCCTGACCGGTGTCTTCGCGGTCGAGGCGATCGGCGGCACCCCGGGCCTGCTGGAAGGCAATGCCGGCCAGGTGGTGACCCAGGCCTACGGCATCGTCGCCACCATCGTGTGGTGCGCGGTGGCCAGCTTCGTGCTGCTGAAGCTGATCGACATGGTGATGGGCCTGCGGGTCTCCGCCGAGGAAGAGCGCGAAGGCCTCGACCTTGCCCAGCACGGTGAAAGCATCCACTGATCCCGTCACCGGGACGAGGTGGGACGGGGGCGCGGCTTCGGCCGCGCCCCTTCTCTTTGTGCGGCTTCTGTTTCCCATGGGCGCCTGGGCCGGAATGGGTTAGAACCAAGGCCATGCTGAACGCGCGGCTCGAACAGCTCACCGATTATCCGTTCCAGCGCCTGGCCGACCTGCTGGGCGGCCCGGCGCGCGCCGATTCCGTCGTCATGTCCATCGGCGAGCCGCAGCATCCGCCGCCGGCCCTGGTGGCCGAGACCCTGGCGGCCCAGGCCGGGCTGTGGGGCAAGTATCCGCCGGCCAACGGCTCGGCCGATTTCCGCGCCGCCGTGGTGGAGTGGCTGAACCGCCGCTTCCGCCTGCCCGCCGGCCTGGTCGATGCCGAGCGCGCCGTGCTGCCGGTGGCCGGCACCCGCGAGGCGCTCTACCTGATCGCCCAGACCGTCTGCACGCCGGGGCACAGGCGCGCCGCGGTGCTGCTGCCCAATCCGTTCTATCAGGTCTATGTCGGCGCCGCGGTGATGGCCGGGGCCGAGCCGGTCTTCGTGCCGGGCGCCGCCGGCCCCCATTCGCAGCCCGATTATGCCGCCTTGCCCGGGGCGCTGCTGGACCGGGTCGAGCTGGCCTATCTGTGCAACCCGGCCAATCCGCAAGGGGCGGTGGCCGACCTCGACCACCTGAAGCGCGCCATCGGGCTGGCGCGCGAGCACGGCTTCGTGCTGGCGGTGGACGAATGCTATTCCGAGATCTGGGACGGCGCCGAGCCGGCCGGGGCGCTGGCCGCCTGCGCCGCCCTCGGCGGCGGCCTGGACAACGTGCTGGTGTTCCATTCCCTGTCCAAGCGTTCCAGCGTGCCCGGCCTGCGCTCCGGCTTCGTCGCCGGCGACCCGCGCCTGATCGCCGCCTTCCAGCGCCTGCGCGCCTATGGCGGGCCGGCGACGCCGCTGCCCATCCTGGCCGCCGCCGCCCGGCTGTGGCGGGACGAGGCCCATGTGGACGAGAACCGCGCCCTCTACCGCGCCAAGCTGGATCTGGCCGAGCGGCACCTGAGCGGCCGCTTCGGCTTCGTCCGCCCGCCCGGCGGCTTCTTCCTGTGGCTGGACGTCGGCGACGGCGAGGCGGCGGCGCTGAAGCTGTGGCGGCAGGCCGGCATCCGGGTGCTGCCGGGGCGCTACCTGTCGCGGGACGGAATCGGCGACCGCTTCATCCGGGTGGCGCTGGTGCACGATCTGGAGACCACCGACCGGGCCCTGGCCCGCCTCGCCGAGGTGCTGTAGGGGACGACATGGCGGTTGCGAAGCGGGTGGATCGGGCCAAGTTCCTGCCGCAGGGGGCGGTGGAGGCGCTGCGCCGCCTGCTGATCCGCATGGGCGGCGTCGCCCTGCTGCTGCTGGCCGGCCTCGCCGCCGCCGCCCTGATCACCGCCAATCCCGCCGATCCTTCGTTCAACACCGCCGTCGATGCCCCCGTCGTCAACGTCCTCGGCCGCCCCGGCGCCACCCTGGCCGACCTGCTGACCCAGTTGTTCGGGCTGTCCGGCGGGCTGGCGGTGGCGGTGCTGGCGGTGTGGGGCCTCAAGGTCGCCATCCGGGCCGAGCCGCCCCCGGCCTGGGCGTGGCGGGTGGCGGCGCTGCCCCTGGCGGTGCTGCTGTGGGCGGTGGCCTTCGCCGGCGCGCCGCCGCTGGCGCTGCTGCCGGGGATTTCCGGCGGCGCCCTCGGCCAGGTGGCGCTGGCCGGCGCCGCCCGGCTGGTGCCGCCCGACCTGGCCTGGACCCTGTCGGCGGCGGCCGCCGCATTGGGCCTGGCGGCACTGGTGTTCTGCGTCGGTCTGTCGCCCTCGGATCTGGCCGGGCTGAACCGGGCCGGCAAGCGGTCGGTGCGGGTGGCGGTGGCCACCGGCCATGCCGCCGCCGCCCTGGCCCGCCACGCCGAGGGCATCGCCGCCGAGCGCCGCCGTGCCATGGAGCCGCGTCTGGAGGTGCCGCCGGCGCCCATGGCCGACGACGACGACGACCCCTTCGTCCCCGCCCCGGCGGCCGAGGCGGACGACGACGAGTTCGAACGCTTTCCCCAGCCCGGCGCCCTGGTCGAGCCCAAGCGGCCGCCGCCGGCCGCCGGCAAGCGCGAGCGCGAATCGCGCCAGGGCAAGCTCGACCTGGGGGGCAAGCTGGCGCCCGGCTACGAGATGCCGCCGCTGGACCTGCTGGCGCCGGCCCCGCCGCAGGCCGCCACCCACGTCAACCCCGACGGCCTGGCCGGCAACGCCAGGATGCTGGAGAACGTGCTCGAGGATTTCGGCGTCAACGGCAAGGTGGTGAAGGTCCGCCCCGGCCCGGTGGTGACCCTGTACGAGCTGGAGCCGGCCCCCGGCACCAAGACCAGCCGGGTGATCGGCCTGGCCGACGACATCGCGCGGTCCATGAGCGCGCTGTCGGTGCGCATCGCCACCATCCCCGGCCGCTCGGTGATCGGCATCGAGCTGCCCAATTCCCGGCGCGAGACGGTCTACCTGCGCGAGCTGCTGGCCGCCGAGGCCTACGAGAAGGCGGCGGCCAAGCTGACCCTGGTGCTGGGCAAGGACATCGGCGGCGCCCCGGTGATGGTCGATCTCGCCCGCATGCCGCACCTGCTCATCGCCGGCACCACCGGCTCGGGCAAGTCGGTGGCGGTCAACACCATGATCCTGTCCCTGCTCTACCGCCTGACCCCGGCCGAATGCCGGCTGATCATGATCGACCCCAAGATGCTGGAGCTGTCGGTCTATGACGGCATTCCGCACCTGCTGGCGCCGGTGGTGACCGAACCGGGCAAGGCGGTGGTGGCGCTGAAATGGGCGGTCCGCGAGATGGAGGACCGCTACCGCGCCATGAGCCAGCTGGGGGTGCGCAACATCGCCGGCTACAACCAGCGCCTGGACGAGGCCCGGGCGCGGGGCGAGCAGCTGACCCGCACGGTGCAGACCGGCTTCGATCCCGATACCGGCAAGCCGCTCTACGAGGACCAGCTGCTCGACCTGAAGCCGCTGCCCTTCATCGTGGTCATCGTCGACGAGATGGCCGATCTGATGCTGGTGGCCGGCAAGGACATCGAGGCGGCGGTGCAGCGCCTGGCCCAGATGGCGCGCGCCGCCGGCATCCACCTCATCATGGCCACCCAGCGCCCCAGCGTCGATGTCATCACCGGCACCATCAAGGCCAATTTCCCCACCCGCATCTCGTTCCAGGTCACGAGCAAGATCGATTCCCGCACCATTCTGGGGGAGCAGGGGGCGGAACAGTTGCTGGGCCAGGGCGACATGCTGTACATGGCGGCCGGCGGTCGCATCACCCGCGTCCACGGCCCCTTCGTCTCGGACCAGGAGGTGGAGAAGGTGGTCGATCACCTGCGGGCTCAGGGCGAGCCCGATTACGTCGAATCGGTGACCGAGGAGGAGGACGGCGATTTCGGCGGCGGCTCCGGTTCGGGCGGCGGCTCGGGCGACGACCTCTACGACCAGGCGGTGGCGGTGGTGGCCCGCGAGGGCAAGGCCTCGACCAGTTTCATCCAGCGCCACCTGCAGATCGGCTACAACCGCGCCGCCCGGCTGATCGAGCGCATGGAAGCGGAAGGGGTGGTGGGCAAGCCCAACCATGTGGGCAAGCGCGAGGTGCTGGCGCGCAGCACCCGGGACGAATACTGAATGCCGCCACATTTTCCGGTTGGACTGACCCGGGTGTGGCCTGGAGGTGATGAATGAGCGTTTCCCTTTCCCGGCGCCTGATGCTGACGGCCGGCCTGGCCGCGCTGCTGGCGGCCCCCGCCTGGGCCGCTTCCCCGCGCAAGGCGCCGTTGTCGGCCCAGGATCGCGCCGACATCGCCCGCGCCGAGGCCTATCTCAACGCCATCACCACCCTGAAGGCGCGCTTCGTCCAGTTCTCGCCCAACGGCGCGCAGGTCGAGGGCACCGCCTATTTCTCGCGGCCGGGCAAGATGCGGCTGCAATACGACCCGCCCTCGCCGGTGCTGGTGGTGGCCGACGGCACCTTCCTCATCGTCCACGACAGCGAACTGGGCGAACCCAGCTACATCCCGCTGAACTCGACCCCGGCCGGCATCCTGGTGCGCGAGAACGTGCAGCTGGACGGCAAGGACGTCACCGTCACCCGCATCGGGCGGCGCCCCGGCGTGCTCGAGGTGTCCATGGTGGAATCCGACGATCCCGGCCAGGGCGAGATCACCCTGGTGTTCTCGGACCGTCCGTTCGCGCTGCGCCAGTGGCGGGTGGTGGACGCCCAGGGCCAGACCACCGTGGTGTCGCTGTTCGACGCCCAGGCCGGCATCGCCCTGGACAAGACCCTGTTCGAGTTCAAGGATCCCAACTTCACCAAGCTGAAGCTGCGCGACGGCTGAGCCTGATATGCGTATGACGCATATGTGGTATGCTTTTCGTGCAATACTGAAGTCGCCCCGTCGCCCCCACTTCCTCTGTAGACGGTCACGGTCGCAACGGCCGTGACCCGTGGGGTAGGTCTCCCCTGCCGACCCCACGCTCCGCACGGAGCACCCCGGGCGTCCGGCTACCCCCCTGGCCGGACGCCCACTTATTTTGCCCTCAGGCGTTTAGTCTGCCCTCAGGCGCCGGGCGGGATGCTCCGCATCCCTTGGCTTTCCTCCGCTTCCCTCCTCCGCTCCCGCTCCGTCGTCGCTCCGGGTGCCCGAGAAACTCCCTCCCCCCTTGCGGGGGAGGGATGGGGTGGGGGGTAGGGCGGCGCCGCTTGGAAGGTGCCTCCGCCCGTGCTACATCCCGGCCATGCGCCTGGTCACCTGGAACATCAATTCCATCCGCCTTCGCTTCGAGCTGCTGCGCGACGTCGCCGAGACCCTGCGGCCCGACGTGCTGTGCCTGCAGGAGACCAAGGTCGTCGACGCGCTGTTCCCCGCCGAAGCCTGCCGCGACCTGGGTTTCCCCCACCTCGCCTTCCACGGCATGAAGGGCTACAACGGCGTCGCCATCCTGTCCAAGCTGCCCATCGAGGACACCGCCACACCGGGCTGGTGCGACCGCACCGATTGCCGCCACCTGGTGGCGCGCATCGCGGGCGCCGAAGTGCATTGCCTTTATGTCCCCGCCGGCGGCGACGTCCCCAACGTGGATGCCAACCCGAAATTCGCCCACAAGCTCGATTTCCTGAAGCAGGTCACCGCCTGGTACGCCGGCACCTACAAGCCCGGCGACCGGGTCATCCTGGCCGGCGACCTCAACATCGCGCCGCTGGAAACCGATGTCTGGTCGCACAAGCAGCTGCTGGGCGTGGTCAGCCACACCCCGGTCGAAGTGGAGGCGCTGGCCGGGCTGCGGGACTCGCTGGGCTGGGTCGATGCGGTGCGTCACTTCGTGCCGCCCGGCGAGCGGCTCTACACCTGGTGGAGCTACCGCTCGCCCGACTGGAGCGTCAACGACCGCGGCCGGCGCCTCGACCACGTCTGGGTCACCCCGGCTTTGGCGGGCGGCCTGCGCTCGGCCCTGGTGGCGCGGGAATGCCGGTCGTGGCCGCAGCCCTCGGACCACGTGCCGGTGCTGGTCGACATCGACCTGTGACCCCTGCTCACTCCCGTTCGATCCGCCACACCGTGCGGCCGGCATCGTCGGCGATGTAAAGAACCCGACCGGAAGCGGCGGCGATGCCCACCGGGCGGCCCCACACCGCATGATCCGAGACCATGAAGCCCGAGGCGAACACCTCGTAATGGCCCACCGGGCGGTTGCCCGAGAACGGCACCCGGGCGACGAAATAGCCGATGGGTTCCGAGCGATTCCACGAGCCGTGCAACCCGACATAGGCGTCGCCGCCCAGGAAGGCCAGCCCCAGCGGCGCCGAATGGGAGCGGAACAGCAAATCGGGCACCCGCGCCGCCGCCACCTTGTCCGGCGCCTTGGCGGCCAGGTCCGGCTGGGGATGGCTGCCGATATAGGAATAAGGCCAGCCGTAGAAGCCGCCCTCGACCACCCGGGTCAGGTAGTCGGGCACCAGCTCGTCGCCCAGCCCGTCGCGCTCGTTGACCACCGTCCACAGCTCGGCCGAGCCGGGGCGAAAGGCGATGCCGACGGGATTGCGCAGGCCGGCGGCGAAGGTGCGCCCGCCCGACCCGTCCGGGGCGAATTCCCGGACCGTGGCGCGCGGTTCGGCCTCGACGCCCACATTGCCGCGCGAGCCGATGCCCACATACAGGCGCCGCCCGTCGGGGGCGATGGCCAGCGACCGGGTGGAATGGCCGCGATCGTCGCCCAGCGCGCCCTCCGGGGTGACCCGCGTGCGCCCCTCGGCCCGGGTCAGGCCCGGCCGCCAGGCCATGCGCCACACCGCCTTGGTGTCGGCGACCCACACCGCGCCGTCGTGCAAGGCCAGCCCGAACGGCCCGGCCAGTCCGGTGGCGAAGGTGTCGCGCCGCTCGGCCCGGCCGTCGCCGTCCGCATCCTCCAGCCGGGTCAGCTTGTCGGCATGCTGCTCGGCGACCAGGACGGCGCCATCGGGCAGGACCATCAGGTTGCGCGGATGATCGAGGCCCTCGGCGAACAGGCTGGCGCGCCAGCCGGCCGGGACCCTCAGCGCGGCCCCGGGCGGGCGCGGCACGATATCGGCGGGATTGGCCGCCGATGGGGTGGCATGGGGTGCCGGCAGTGCCGCCGGATCGACGCGGAAGCGGGTCCCCGGCGCAGGATCGGCGGCCAGCGCCGGAACGGACATCAGCAGCACAACAGCCAGCAGCCGACGCATGGGGCACCTCGCGACCGAACGTCCATTCAGTGAACCACAAAGGCACAAAGGACACGAAGGACCACGAAGAAATTTCCTTCCCCTTCCTTCGTGCCCTTTGTGCCTTCGTGGTGAAATTACTTTTCTACACGCTGGTATCCACCTGCTCGCCCGGGGGCGACTTCGGGCCACCTCGCGAGACGCCGACCAGGGCCGGGCGCAGCAGGCGTTCGTGGATCAGGTAGCCGGCCTGCATCACCATCACCACCGTGCCTTCCGGCTGGCTGGCATCCTCGACCTCCATCATGGCCTGGTGGACGTTGGGGTCGAAGCGGGCGCCCATGGCCGGCACCGGCTTGATGCCGTAGCGCTCCAGGGTGGCCAGGGTCTCGCGCTCGGTCATCTCGATGCCGACGGTCAGGGTGTTGGCGATGTCGTTGCCCTCGCGCGCCGCCGGCGGCACCGCGTCCAGGGCGCGGCGCAGATTGTCGGCCACCGTCAGCACGTCCTTGGCGAACTGGGCGACGGCGAACCGGCCGCGATCCTCGGCCTGGGTCTCCAGGCGGCGGCGCACGTTCTCGGTCTCGGCGCGGGCGTACAGCACCTCGTTCTTCAGGCGGGCGATCTCGGCCTCCAGCTCGGCGATGCCCGGCGCGGCGGCCGCAGCCGGCGGCGCCTCGGGCGCGGCCTCGGGCTGGGCTGCCGGTTCGGGCTGGGTCTCGGGCTGCGCCTCGGGGGTGACGGGATGCTCCTGGGTCATGGTCTCTCTTCTCTGGTTAGCCGATCAGGCGCCCGACCACCTTGGCGGTGTAGTCCACCATCGGGATGATGCGGGCGAAGTTGAGGCGCTGCGGGCCGATGACGCCGATGGCGCCGATGATGCGTTCGCGGGCGTCGTGATAGGGGGCGACGATCATGGAACAGCCGGTGACGCCGAACAGCTCGTTCTCCGAGCCGATGAAGATCTGCACGCCCTCGGCGGTGCCGGTGAGGTCGAGCAGGCGCAGGAACCGCTCCGAGGTTTCCAGCGCCTCGAACAGGCCGCGGATGCGTTCCAGGTCCTCGACCGCGGTGATGTCGTCGAGCAGGTGGGACTGGCCGCGCACGATCAGCGCCGAGCGGGCGCCGTCGCCGCTCCAGGTCGCCAGCCCGGCCTCGATCACCCGCTGGGTCAGCTCGTCGAGCTGGTGGCGCTGCAGCTCCAGCTCGCCCAGGACCTCCTCGCGGACCTCGTCCAGGGAGCGCCCGGCCAGGCGGTGGTTGAGGTAGTTGGTGGCCTCGACCAGGGCCGAGGGCTCGACCCCGTCGGGCAGGTCGAGGATGCGGTTCTCCACCAGCCCGCCCTCGGTGACCAGCACCACCAGGCAGCGGCCATGGCCCAGCCAGACGAATTCGATGTGCTTCAGCGAGCGTTGGGTCTTCGGCGCCGCCACCACGCCGGCGCAACGCGACAGGCCCGACAGGGTGCCGATGGCCTCGCCCAGCACCTGCTCGATGCTCTTGCCGGCCGCCCGGCACTGGGCGTCGATGGCCGAACGCTCGTCCTCGGGCAGGCCGCCGATTTCCAGCAGGCCGTTGACGAACATCCGCATGCCGGCCTGGGTCGGCAGCCGCCCGGCCGAGGTGTGGGGGGCGTAGAGCAGTCCGAGATCCTCGAGATCGGCCATGACGTTGCGGATGGTGGCGGGCGACAGCGCGACCGGCAGCCGGCGCGACAGCGTGCGCGAGCCGATGGGCTCGCCGGTGTGCACATAGGCCTCGACGATATGGCGGAATATCTCGCGCGAGCGTTCGTTCAGCTCGGTGATGACGGGGCCTGCGCCGCGGATCATGGTTCAAACCCTTGAATGCCGCCCGGAATCTAGTGAGCAACCGGGGGGCCGTCAACTTGGGGGGTTCCCCTGGCCCCATGGTGCCGCTAGTTTCCCTCCACAGTCACCCCACCCAAGGACCATCCCTCGCCATGAGACCCTCCGGCCGCGCTCCCGACCAGCTCCGCACCATCATCCTCGAACCGGGCTTTTCCAAGCACGCCGAGGGATCGTGCCTGGCCAGGTTCGGCGATACCCACGTCCTGTGCACCGCCTCGGTGGAGGAACGGGTGCCGCCCTTCCTGCGCAATACCGGCAAGGGCTGGGTCACCGCCGAATACGGCATGCTGCCGCGCTCGACCCATTCGCGCACCGATCGCGAGGCCGCCAAGGGCAAGCAATCGGGCCGCACCCACGAGATCCAGCGCCTCATCGGGCGCTCCATGCGCGCCGTCACCGATCTGGTGGCCATGGGCGAAATGCAGGTCAAGATCGACTGCGACGTGCTGCAGGCCGATGGCGGCACCCGCACCGCCTCCATCACCGGTGCCTATGTGGCGCTGCACCTGGCCTTCCAGAAGCTGGTGGGCATGGGCAAGCTCGCCGCGGTGCCGCTGGTCGATCAGGTCGCCGCCATCTCGTGCGGCCTGTACGAGGGCGTGGCGGTGGCCGATCTGGATTATGCCGAGGATTCCACCGCCCAGGCCGACGCCAATTTCGTGCTGACCGGCGCGGGTGGCATCGTCGAGGTCCAGGGCACCGCCGAGGACCGCCCGTTCAGCCGCGACCAGTTCTCCGCCCTGATGGCGCTGGCGGAAAAGGGCGTGGCCGAGCTGGTGGCCCATCAGAAGAAGGCGCTGGGGCTGGCATGAGCCGGAAGTTCGACGGCGGCAGGCTGGTCATCGCCAGCCACAATGCCGGCAAGGTGCGCGAGATCGGCGAGCTGCTGGCCCCGTTCGGGGTCGAGGTGGTCTCGGCCGGTGCGCTGGGTCTGGACGAGCCGGAGGAGACCGGCACCACCTTCGTCGCCAATGCCGAGCTGAAGGCCCGCGCCGCCGCGACCGCCGCCAACCTGCCTGCCCTGGCCGACGATTCCGGGCTGGCGGTGGATTCCTTAAGCGGCGATCCCGGCATCTATTCGGCCCGCTGGGCCGGCCCGGCCAAGGATTTCGCCGCCGCCATGGCGTTGGTGCACGAGCGGATGGGCGCCGCCCCCGACCGCACCGCCCGCTTCGTCTGCGCCCTCGCCTTGGCCTGGCCCGACGGCCATTGCGAAACATTCGAGGGCACAGTGGAAGGCGACATCGTGTGGCCGCCCCGGGGCTCGAAGGGCTTCGGCTACGACCCCATCTTCCAGGCCAAGGGCGAGTCCATCACCTTCGCCGAGAAAGAGCCCGCGGAAAAGCACGCCATCAGCCACCGGGCCGATGCTTTCGCCAAGCTGGTGGCGGGGTGCTTCAAATAGGAGCACCACAAAGACACAAAGGACACGAAGAGCCACTAAGCTTTGTGCCCTTTGTGTCTTTGTGGTGAATTGATCCGATGTTCGGCATCTACGTCCACTGGCCGTTCTGCCTGTCCAAGTGCCCCTATTGCGACTTCAACAGCCACGTCGCCGAGTCCGTCGACCATCCCCGCTGGCGCGCCGCGCTGCTGCGGGAACTGGCGTGGTTCGCGGCGCTGAAGCCGGGCGCGACCGTCACCTCGGTGTTCTTCGGCGGCGGCACCCCCAGCCTGATGGAGCCGGCCACGGTGGCCGCCCTCCTCGACGCGGTGGCCGGGCATTGGAAGCTGGCCGACGACCTCGAAATCACCCTGGAAGCCAATCCCGGCGCCGCCGAGGCCGGGCGCTTCCGCGATTTCCGGGCGGCGGGCGTCAATCGCCTGTCGCTGGGGGTGCAGGCGCTGGACGATTCGGCGCTGCGGGCGCTGGGTCGCCGCCACGACCTGGCCGAGGCGCTGGCCGCCCTTGACCTGGCCGCCGGCACCTTCGGCCGCTTCAGCTTCGACCTCATCTATGCCCGCCCCGGCCAGACCGTGACGGCGTGGGAAGCCGAGCTGGGCCGCGCCCTGGCGCTGGCCGGCGACCATCTGTCGCTGTACCAGCTGACCATCGAGGAAGGCACCGCCTTCTTCCCCCTGCAGGCCCGCGGCGCGCTGGTGCTGCCCGACGAGGATACCGCCGCCGGGCTGTTCGAGCTGACCCAGCGCATGTGCGCCGCCGCCGGCCTGCCCGCCTACGAGGTCTCCAACCACGCCCGGCCGGGCGGCGAAAGCCGCCACAACCTGACCTATTGGCGCGGCGGCGACTATGTCGGCATCGGCCCCGGCGCCCATGGCCGCCTGAACCGCCAGGCCTTGCGCCAGCACCGCGCCCCCGAGGCGTGGCTGAACGGGGTCGAGCGCGACGGCCACGCCACCAGGGCGCGCGAGGCGCTGGACCCGGAGACGCGGGCCGAGGAACTGGTGATGATGGGCCTGCGCCTGACCGCCGGCATCGACGCCGCGACGTTCGAAGCGGCCGCCGAATTGCCGCTGGCTTCGGTGGTGAATGCGCAAGCGGTGGAGCGGCTGGCCGAAGCCGGGCTGGTGGAACGCACCAAAGTCGGCCTTCGCGCCACCCCGGCCGGCATGCTGCTGCTCAACCGAGTGATTGCGGAGCTGTTGAGCTAACTTTTACAGCACCACCCGCAGCCACAGCGCCAGCGCCACCAGGCCGATGTCGAGCAGGCAGGCGGCGACGAACAGGTGGAGCGCGCGGTCGATGTCGGCCACATTGGCCCGCGCCCGGCCCGAGCCGATCCATTTCTCGTCGACGGTCAGGCCGGGATATTTGCGCGGTCCCGCCAGGGCGAGCCCGAGCGCCCCGGCCATGGCCGCTTCGGGCCAGCCTGAATTGGGCGAGCGGTGGTTGCCGGCATCGCGGATCATGGTCACCAGCGACCGCCACGGATTGCCCTTGGCGGCGAACAGCGAGGCCAGCACGATGATCAGCCCGGCCAGCCGCGCCGGCACCAGGTTCATCCCGTCGTCCAGCCGCGCCGCCACCATGCCGAAGGCGCGGTAGCGGTCGTTGCGGTGGCCGATCATGCTGTCCAGGGTGTTGACCGTCTTGTAGACCAGCATGCCGGGCAGCCCGAACAGCAGGTACCAGAACACCGGGGCCACCACCGCGTCGGCGAAGTTCTCGGCCAGGCTTTCGATGGCGGCGCGGGCCACCCCATGCTCGTCCAGGCTTTGCGGGTCGCGGCCGACGATGCGCGAGACGGCGTAGCGGCCGGCCTCCAGTCCGTTGCCCTGAAGCGCCCGGGCGACGTCGTCCACATGCTCGAACAGCCCCTTCTGCGCCACCAGGGTGGCGGCGACGAACACCTCGAGCAGCCAGGCATGGGGAAAGGCGCGGGCGAGGAAGGCCAGACCGAAGCCGATGGCGGCGGCTCCCGTCACCATCACCGCCACCGTCAGCAGGCCGCGGCGGCGCCGGGCCGCCTCGCTCCGTTCCGGGCGGTTGAGGCGCTTTTCCAGCCAGGCGATGGCGTTGCCGATCACCACCACCGGGTGCGGCAGGCGGCGGAACAGCCAGCCCATCTCGCCGGCCACGGCATCGAGGCCGAGGGCGAGGAACAGCATGAACAGGGCGTCGGGGGCGTGGCCGAACTGGGTGCCGAAGGGAAGCATGGCGGGAGATTAGCCGCGTTTCGGGGGACTTACAAATCACCGCGACACCGCCTATAGTCGGCGCCTTTCCGGCCGGAGGCATGGACCAGCCGGTCAACGCACGAAGGCAAGGACCACGCGCACATGACGGAAAAGCTCGGGGTGATGATCTGCGGCCACGGCAGCCGCGACGTCGAGGCCACCCGCGAATTCGAGTCCCTCTCCCGCCATCTCTCGGCCCGCCTGCCCGATTACGCGGTGGAGAGCGGCTATCTGGAATTCGCCCGCCCGATCATCAAGGACGGGCTGGAGGCGCTGAAGGCCAAGGGCGTCACCCGCATCCTGGCGGTGCCCGGCATGCTGTTCGCCGCCGGCCACGTCAAGAACGATTTGCCGTGGGAGATCAACTCCTTCGCCGCCGCCAACCCGGAGCTGAGGATCGAGTTCGGCCGCGAGCTGGCGGTCGATCCCAAGCTGCTGCAGGCGGCGGCCGCCCGCATCGAGGAGGGCGAGGCCCAGGGCAAGGCCGGAATGGCGCGCAAGGACACCCTGCTGCTGGTGGTCGGGCGCGGCACCAACGATCCCGACGCCAATTCCAACGTCGCCAAGGTCGCCCGCATGCTGTGGGAGGGCATGGGCTTCGGCTGGGCCGAGACCGCCTATTCCGGCGTCGCCTATCCGCTGGTCGACCAGGCGCTGGAGCGGGCCGTCCGCCTGGGCTATTCCCGCATCGTCGTGTTCCCCTACTTCCTGTTCACCGGCATCCTGGTCAAGCGCATCTACGACTGGGCCGACCAGGCGGCGGCGGCCCATCCCGGCATCGAGATCCTGAAGGCGCCCTATCTCAACGACCACCCCCTGGTCATCGACAGCTTCGTCGAGCGCATCGCCGAGATCGTCGAGGGCCGCACCCACATGAACTGCACCTTGTGCAAGTATCGTGAGCAGGTGGTCGGCTACGAGGGCCAGGTCGGCGCCACCCAGGCCGGACATCACCATCACGTGCGCGGCATCGGCACCGATGGCGACCATCATGACCACGGCCATGACCACGATCATGGCCACCATCATCACCATCACCACGGCCACCATCACCACCACGACTGAGCGGAGACGGAGGTGACCACCGATAGCTGGATCCGCGACCCGGCCGAGATCTACCGCCGCTCCTTCGCCGCCATCCGCGCCGAGGCGCCGCTGGAGACCCTGCCCGAGAATCTGCGCGAGGTGGCGGTGCGGGTGATCCATGCCTGCGGCATGCCCGATGTGGTCGGCGACCTCGCCGCCAGCCCGGGGGCCGCCGCCGCCGGCCGCGCCGCTTTGGCCGCCGGGGCGCCGATCCTGGTGGATGCCGAGATGGTCGCCCACGGCATCATCCGCCGCCGCCTGCCCGCCGACAACGCGGTGATCTGCACCCTCAACGACGCGGCGGTGGAGGTGGCCGCCCGCGAGATCGGCACCACCCGCTCGGCCATGGCGGTGGAATTGTGGCGCCCCTGGCTGGAGGGCGCGGTGGTGGCGGTGGGCAACGCGCCGACGGCGCTGTTCCGCCTGCTCGACATGGTGGCGGAAGGCGGGCCGCGCCCGGCCCTGGTGCTGGGCTTCGCCGTCGGCTTCGTCGGCGCGGTGGAATCCAAGGACGCGCTGATCGCCTCCGGCCTGCCCCACATCGCCATTCGCGGCCGCCGCGGCGGCTCGGCCATGGCGGCGGCGGCGGTGAACGCCCTGGCGGGGGGGTTGGAATGAGCCGGACATGCGGATACTCCCTCCCCTTGAAGGGGAGGGGTCTGTCCTTTACTGCCCCCCTCCCCTTGAAGGGGAGGGGTTGGGGGTGGGGTGAAATCGCACACTCCGACGCCGACGCGGTTCGCCCCCCTACCCCAACCCTCCCCCACGAGGGGGGAGGGGGTTACGGAAGGTTCCCATGACTCCCTGGCTGACCATCATCGGCATCGGCGCCGACGGCCTTGACGGGCTGGCTCCGGCGGCGCGGGCGGTGCTGGCCGGCGCCGAAATGGTGGTGGGCGGCGAACGCCACCTGGCCATGGTGGCGGCGGCGGAAAAGCATCCCTGGCCGCGCCCGTTTTCGGGCGCGCGGGCCTTGCTCGACTCGCATCGCGGGCGGCGGGTGGCGGTGCTGGCCTCGGGCGATCCCATGTGGTTCGGCATCGGCGCCACCCTGGCCGGCTGGTTCGATCCCGCCGAGCTGGCGGTCATTCCCCATCCCGGCGCCTTTTCGCTGGCCGCCGCGCGGCTGAAATGGCCGCTGCAGGAGTGTCTCTGCCTGACCGTCCACGGCCGCCCGCTGGAGGCCCTGCGCCTGCACCTCGCCCCCGGCCGCCGCCTGCTGGTGCTGGCCGAGGACGGCCGCACCGCCCCGGCCCTGGCCCGCCTGCTGGTCGAGGCCGGGTTCGGCCCGTCGCTGCTGGCGGCGCTGGAGAGTCTGGGCGGACCCGATGAACGCCTCCGCCGCGCCCATGCGGAATCCTGGCAGGGCGACACCGCCGACCTGACGACCCTGGCGGTGGAGTGCGCCGCCGAACCGGGGCGGGTGCCGCCGTCGCTGGTTCCCGGCCTGCCCGATGATTGCTTCGAGCATGACGGGCAGCTGACCAAGCGCGAGGTGCGGGCGATCACCCTGGCGGCGCTGGCGCCGCTGCCCGGCGAGTTGCTGTGGGACGTCGGCGCCGGGTCCGGCTCGGTGGGCATCGAGTGGATGCGGGCGGGCGGCCGCGCCGTCGCCATCGAGCCCAAGCCCGAGCGCGCCGCCCGCATCGGCCGCAACGCCCTCGCCTTGGGGGTGCCTGGGCTGGAGGTGGTGCAGGGCGCCGCCCCGGGGGCGCTGCCCTATTCCGACCCCGACGCGGTGTTCGTCGGCGGCGGCGTCTCCGAGCCCGGCCTGCTCGAGGCCTGCCGCGCCGCCCTCAGGCCCGGCGGCCGGCTGGTCGCCAATGCGGTGACCGCCGAGGGCGAGGCCGCCCTGCTGGGCTTCCGCAGCGCCCATGGCGGCGAGCTGGTGCGGCTGGCGGTCTCGCAGCTGGCCCCGGTGGGCGGCTTCCACACCTGGCACCCGGCCATGCCGGTGACCCAGTACCGGGGGCGCAAGACATGACCGGGACATTGTGGGGTATCGGGGTCGGGCCGGGCGACCCCGAGCTGCTGACCGCCAAGGCCATCCGCCTGCTGGGGGCGCTGCCGGTGCTGGCCTGGCCGGCGCCGCTGGAGGGCGAGGGCATGGCGCGCACCATCGCCGCCCCCTACATCCCCGCCGCCAGGACCGAGATCCCCATCCGCCTGTCCTTCCGCCCGGAGCGTGACGACACCGAGGCCGCCTACGGCGCCGCTGCCGAGGCGGTCGCCGCCCATCTGGCGGCGGGACGCGACGTCGGCGTGCTGTGCGAGGGCGATCCCCTGTTCTTCGGCTCGTTCATCCACCTCGCCGCCGTGCTGGCCGGCCGCTTCCCGGTGGCGTTGGTGCCGGGCATCAGTTCGCCCATGGCCGCCTCGGCCGCCCTGGCGCGGCCCCTGGCGATTCTCGACGAGCGGCTGGCGGTGGTTCCGGCCACCCGCGCCGATGCCGAGATCGAGGCGGCGCTGCTGGCCTCGGACACCGCCGTCATCATGAAGGTGGGCCGCCACCTGCCGCGCCTGAAAGCCCTGCTGGCCGGGCTGGGTCTGGCCGAGGCGGCGGTGGTTGTCGAGCGCGCCACCTTCCCCGACCAGCGGATCTCGCCGCTCTCCGGCCTGTCCGAGGCCTCCTATTTCTCGCTGATCCTGGTGCGCCGATGATTGTCCTGGTCTGCCTCACCCCCGCCGCCCTGGAAACCGCCCGTCGCCTCAAGGCGCTGCTGCCGGGGGCCGAGCTGCACGGCCTGGCCGGACGGATCGACGGCGCCGAGCTGGTCTTCGCCGACGCCACGGCGCATATCCGCGGGCTGTTCGCGGCCGGGCACACCGTGATCGGCCTGTGCGCCGCCGGCATCCTGATCCGCGCGGTGGCGCCGCTGCTGGCCGACAAGCGGGCCGAGCCGCCGCTGCTGGCGGTGGCCCCCGACGCCTCGGCGGTGGTGCCGCTGCTGGGCGGCCATCACGGCGCCAATGCCCTGGCCCGCACCATGGCCGCCGGGCTGGGCGCCGCCGCCGCCGTCACCACCGCCGGCGACCTCGCCCTCGGGGTGGCGCTGGACGAGCCGCCCGTGGGCTGGCGGGTCGCCAATCCAGATGGCGCCAAGCCGGTGGCCGCCGCCCTGCTGGCGGGAGAGCCGGTGCGGCTGGAGGTCGAGGCCGGCGAGGCCGGTTGGCTGGACGGCGTGTCCTTCGCCGCCGAGGCCGATCTGGCGGTGCGGATCACCGACCACGCCGTCGCCCCCGAGGACGGCGAACTGGTGCTGCATCCGCCCACCCTCGCCCTCGGGGTGGGCTGCGATCGCGGCTGCCCGCCCGACCAACTGGCCGAGCTGGCCCTGGCGGCGCTGGACGAGGAAGGCCTGGCCGCCGCCTCGGTGGCCTGCGTCGCCTCCATCGACCTCAAGGCCGACGAGGCGGCGGTGCATGCCCTGGCCGCCCGGCTGGGGGTTCCGGCCCGCTTCCTCACCGCCGAGGACCTGAACGCCGAGGCGCCGCGCCTGCTCAATCCGTCCGAGGTGGTCCTGCGCGAGACCGGCTGCCCCGGCGTCGCCGAGGGTGCCGCCCTGGCCGCCGCCGGACCCCGGGGCGCATTGGTGGTGCCCAAGCGCAAATCGGCCCGCGCCACCGTGGCCATCGCCCGCGGCCCCGCCATCGCGCCGGAGGCGGTGGGCCGGCCGCGCGGCAGGCTGTGGGTGGTGGGCATCGGCCCCGGCGCCGCCGCGGTCCGCACGCCCGAGGTGTCGGCCGCCATCGCCGCCGCCACCGATCTGGTCGGCTACGGCCTGTATCTCGACCTGCTGGGCGAGGCCGCCGCCGGCAAGGCGCGGCATGAAAGCGATCTGGGATCCGAGGCCGAACGCGCCCGCAAGGCCCTCGACCTGGCCGGCGCCGGCGGCAGCGTCTGCCTGGTCTGCTCCGGCGATGCCGGCATCTACGCCCTGGCCACCCTGGTGTTCGAGCTGCTTGACCGCGAGGGCAAGCCGGAATGGCGGCGCGCCGAGATCGCCGTCCTGCCCGGCGTCTCGGCGCTGCAGGTGGCGGCGGCCCGCGCCGGGGCGCCGGTCAACCATGATTTCTGCACCATCTCGCTGTCCGACCTGCTGACCCCGTGGGAGACCATCGAGAAGCGCCTGAAGGCCGCCGCCGAGGCCGATTTCGTGGTCTGTTTCTACAACCCGGTGTCGAAGCGGCGGCGGGATCAATTGGCCCGGGCCCGCGACATCCTGCTGTCGGGCCGGCCGCCGCAGACCCCGGTGATCCTGGCCCGCCAGCTCGGTCGCCCCGAGGAAGAGGTGCGGGTGGTGTCCCTGGGCGAACTCACCCCCGACCATGCCGACATGCTGACCATGGTGGTGGTCGGCTCCAGCGAGACCCGGCGCCTGGCGGTGGGCGGACGCGAGTGGGTCTACACGCCGCGCGGCTACGCCAGGAAGCTGGTGTAGCGGCGGGGCGGCGGCGCCGACGCCTTCTTCGGTCGCCGCGGCGTCACCGCCGGGCGGCCGAACAGAAGCCGCAATCCGGCCAGCAGCGCCACGTCCGCCGCCACCCGGGCGGCGTCGCGCGGGCAGCGGGTCAGATGCAGCTCCACTTCCCGGCGTCGTGGCGCGTCCAGCCGTCCATCGACCAGGGCGAGCAGATCGGCCTCGGTGACGGTATTCATTCGCCGTCCTCGGGGTTGGCGCCGTCCTCGGGGTTGGCGCCGTCCTCGGGGCTGGCGGCCAGCTGCTGCAGGATGGCCTCGACCCGGCCCTGCAGCGCCGGGTCGTCGCGCACCAGGATGGCGATCTCGTTGTAGCGGTCGACCGACATGCCGTCCTGCTGCACCGCCGCGGTCATGTCGGCCACCGCGCTCTGCTGCAGGTGCTCGAGGCGCGTCGGATCCTCCTCCTGCTGCATCATCATCATGTAGCCGTGCTGCAGGCCGATCAGACGGATGAAGGCGGCGACGAACTCGGACAGCTCGGAATCCTCGACGGCGGCGGCGCCCGTCGAAGGGGAGTCGGCGGCGGCCGGCGGGACGAGGATTGGCAGGGCGAAGGGCAGGGCGAAGGCCAGCATGGTGGCCGTCACGGCGGCCCGCAGGGTGGAAGCGATCATGGTGGCCTCGCGGGATGATGCGTCTTGATGGCTAATGCGGGTGGCCGGGCCGGTGTTCCCGCATCAAACGGCTAGGGGGAGGCATCCCTAGCCATCAGGCCATGGCGCCGCTATCCTTGCCGCCCCCGTCCCTCGCGAAGATCGCCATGACAGTCCACTTCATCGGCGCCGGTCCCGGCGCCCCCGATTTGATCACCGTGCGCGGCCTCGGCCTCATCCGCCGCTGCCCGGTCTGCCTTTATGCCGGCTCGCTGGTGCCGGCCGAGGTGGTGGCCGAGGCGCCGCCCGGGGCGCGGGTGGTCGATACCGCGCCGCTGCACCTGGACCAGATCGTCGCCGAGATGGAAGCCGCCCACGCCGCCGGGCTGGAGGTGGCGCGGGTGCATTCGGGCGATCCCTCGCTCTACGGCGCCATCGCCGAGCAGATGCGGCGCCTGGACGGACTGGGAATTCCCTACGACGTCACCCCCGGCGTGCCGGCCTTCGCCGCCGCCGCCGCCGCCCTGGCCACCGAGCTGACGTTGCCCGACATCAGCCAGACGGTGATCCTGACCCGCACCGCCGTGCGCTCGTCGAAGATGCCCGGCGGCGAGGATCTCGCCACCCTGGGGCGAAGCGGCGCCACCCTGGCCATCCACCTGTCGGTGGCCAACCTCGCCCATGTGGTGGCCGAGCTCACCCCCCTCTACGGTGCCGATTGCCCGGTGGTGGTGGCCTCGCGCGTCAGCTGGCCGGACCAGTCCTTCATCTCCGGCACCCTGGCCGACATCCGCGACAAGGTGAAGGCGGCCGGACTGGTGCGCACCGCCCTGATCCTGGTCGGGCGCGTGCTCGGCGGTGCGGATTTCAGCGAATCCCGTCTCTACGCTCCGGACCATACCCACTCGTCGCGTCCGGGCTCGTCGCGTCCGAAGACGTGATCCAGGCGAGCACCGCCTCGACCGATGCGGCCAGCGGGCCGGGCGGCGGGGTGGGGCGGCGGATCATCAGCACCGGCAGGCGCAGGGCGCGGGCGGCGGCGATCTTGCCCTCCGTCGCCGCCCCGCCGGCCGCCTTGGTGACCACCACGTCGATGCCGTGGGCGCGCATCAGCACCTCCTCGTCGGCGGCTTCGAAGGGCGGGCGGCCGATGATCAGGGCGTGGTCGGGCAGCGGCAGCGGCGCCGGGGCCAGCAGCCGCACCAGGAAGAAGACGTCGCCGCAGCCGGCGAAGACCGCCACCTCGTTGACGCCGATGGTCAGGAAGGCGCGCCGGCCGAGGGACGGCAGCAATGCCGCCGCCATGTCCATGCTGTGGACCTCGATCCAGGTGTCCTCGGGCCGGTGCTCCCACATGGGCCGCAGCAGCTTGACGCGGGGCACCGAAGCGGCGCCGCAGGCCGCCTCGGCATGGGCGGCGATGCGGGCGGCGAAGGGATGAGTGGCGTCGATCACCCGCTGGTAACCCTCGGCCCGCAGATGGGCTTCGAGCCCCGCCGCGCCGCCGAAGCCGCCCACCCGCACCTGCCCGGCCAGCGGCCGGGGCGAGGCGGTCCGCCCGGCCAGCGAGGTGGTCACCGCGTGCCCGGCGGCGACCAGACTCTCCGCCAGCTCCGCCGCCTCCGCCGTGCCGCCGAGGATGAGGATCTTCATCACCGCTGCCGCCAAGGCTTGGCAACACGGATGAACACGGATGAACACGGATAGACGCAGATTTGGATTTGGCTATCTGTGTTCATCCGCGCCCATCGGCGTTCATCCGTGTTGCCTTGAATACTCACCCGCCGCTCCTCCCCACTACCGCCCCCGCCCGGTCCAGCGCCACCACCGCCACCTCGGTGCCGCCGGCCAGCACCGCCATCGCGGTCTCGCGGGCGCGGGCCGCCACCACGTCGCCCAGCGGCAGCGGCTCGGCCAGGGCGAGGATCTGGGCGGCGCTGGCGCACCGCGCCGCCGCGTCCGCGTCGCCGCCCAGCTCGCCCAGCAGGCGGGCCAGGAATGCGGTGTCCACCGTGCTGGCGCGGGAATGCAAATCCATCGCGCCGGCCGCCAGCTTGGCCAGCTTGGCGAAGCCGCCGGCCAGGGTGAGCCGGCGCACCGGATGGGCGCGCACATATTTCAGCACCGCCCCGGCCATGTCGCCCATGTCGATCAGCGCCTGCTCGGGCAGGCCGAGCTGGTGGCGCAGCCAGGCCTCGGAGGTCTTGCCGGTGGCGGCGCCCAGGTGGCACAGGCCGAGCGCCCGGGCGACGTCGATGCCGCGATGGATGGAATGGACCCAGGCGGCGCAGGAATAGGGCCGCACCACCCCGGTGGTGCCCAGGATCGACAGCCCGCCACGGATTCCCAGGCGGGCGTTGAGGGTGCGCCCGGCCAGCGCGGTGCCGCCGGGAATGGCGATGGTCACCACCGCGTCCGCCGCCACCCCCAGCGCCGCCGCCGCCTCGGCCAGATTGTCGGCGATCTGGGCGCGCGGGCCGGGATTGATGGCCGGCTCGCCCACCGCCAGCGGCAGGCCGGGCAGGGTGACGGTGCCGACACCCTCGCCGGCCCGGAACAGCACCCCGCCACCGGCCGGCGCGGCGGCGACGGTGGCCAGGATCAGGGCGCCGTGGGTGACGTCGGGATCGTCGCCGGCATCCTTGAGAACCCCGGCGGTGGCGCTGCCGTCGCCCCGTTCGGCACGGGCCAGGGCGAAGGAGGGCGCCAGCCCGCCGGGCAGGCGGATGGTCACCGGATCGGGAAAGCCGCCGCCGTGCAGCGCCACGAAGGCGGCCCGCGCCGCGGCGGCGGCGCAGGCGCCGGTGGTCCAGCCTTTGCGGAGGGGTGCATCGTTCATCCTTGCATGGTGCGGACTGGATGGCGCCGGTTCAAGGCCGGAAACAGGGCTACGCCCCGCCGGCGATTTTTCCTATACTCCGGCCATGGCTCTCGACTTCCCCCCCTTCGAGCCGGGTACCGTGTGGCTGGTCGGCGCCGGTCCCGGCGATCCCGGCCTGGTCAGCCTGCTGGCGGTGCATGCCCTGGAGCACGCCGACCACGTGGTCCACGACGCCCTGGTGGATTCCCGCATCGTCGCCATGGCGCATCCCGGCGCGGTGATCGAATCCATGGGCAAGCGCGGCGGCCATGCCAGCCCGCGCCAGGGCGCCATCAACGCCCGCCTGATCGAGCTGGCCCGCGCCGGCAAGCGGGTGCTGCGCCTGAAGGGCGGCGATCCCTTCGTGTTCGGCCGCGGCGCCGAGGAGGCGCTGGCCCTGGCCGAGGCCGACATCCGCTTCCGGGTGGTGCCGGGGGTGACCGCCGGCATCGGCGGGCTGGCCTATGCCGGCATCCCGGCGACGGCGCGCGACTGCAATTCGTCGCTGGCCTTCGTCACCGGCCATGGCCAGGACGGCGACGTTCCCGACGGCTTCGACTGGGACGGGCTGGCGCGCGGCGCCCAGGTCCTGGTGTTCTACATGGCGCTGCGCCAGCTCGACCGGGTGGTGGAGAGGCTGCTGGCCGCCGGCCGCCCGGCGGACGAGCCGGCGGCGGTGGTGTCGAAGGCCGCCACCCCGCAGCAATCGGTGCTCGAGACCACCCTGGGCCGGCTGGTCGAGGACCTCGCCGCCCATCCCGTCGATCCGCCGGCGCTGCTGGTGGTGGGCGGCGTCGCCGGGCTGCGCCGTCAGCTCGACTGGTGGAGCCCGGCATGAGCGATCCCTTCGCGCTGCTGGCGGCCGGGGCCTCGGTCTGCCGCGTCGCCGTCGCCGAGAATGGCGGCCTGATCGGCAGCCTGGCGCTGACCGGGCTGATCGGCAGCGCCACCCATTGCGTCGGCATGTGCGGCCCGTTCGTGCTGTCCCAGGCCGCCGCCCGGCTCGAGGCGGTGCCGCTGGCCCGCATGAGCGAATGGACCCGGGTGTCGGGGGCGGTGCTGCTGCCCTATCATGTCGGCCGCGCCACCACCTACGGCGCCCTCGGCGCCCTCGGCGCGGCGGCGGCCGGCGCGGTCGGCGATCTCGCCGCGCTGCGGCCGCTGGCCGCCGTGCTGCTGGGGCTGGCCGCCCTGCTTCTGGTGGCCATGGCGGTGCCGAGGCTGCGCGGCGGCGCCGCCGGCGAGACCTGGTGGAGCCGCACGGTCTCGGGCTGGGCGCGGCCGCTGTTCGCCGCCCCCTTCGGGCTCAAGGGCTGGCTGCTGGGGGTGATGCTGGGCTTCATCCCCTGCGGCCTGCTCTATGCCGCCCTGGCCGCCGCCGCCGCCAGCGGCGATCCGGTGGCCGGGGCGCTGGGCATGCTGGCCTTCGCCGCCGGCACCGTGCCGGCGCTGCTGGCGGTGGGAATCGCCGGCCAGGCGGCGGCGGCGCGCTGGCGGGCGCCGATGTTGCGATGGGCGCCGCTGCTGCTGGTGGCCAATGCCGGCATGCTGGGCTTCATGGCGTGGCAAATGGCCGCTTGATCGAAACGGAGGGTTGGTTGAAGAACGCGCGCACCACCATCATCGCCGTCGTCGCCGTGGTCGTCGTCGTCGCCGTCGCCCTGGGGGCGCGGCTGGCGGTGTGGTCGGGAAGCGACCATGGCGGCGGCGGCGCCATCGGCGGCCCCTTCACCCTGGTGAACCAGGATGGCCGCACCGTCACCGACCAGGATTTCCGCGGCCGCTGGATGCTGGTCTATTTCGGCTATACCTTCTGTCCCGATGTCTGCCCGACCGCGCTGGGCGTGGTGTCCGGCGCGCTGGACAAGCTGGCGGCGGACGAGCGGGCGAAGCTGGTGCCGGTGTTCGTCACCGTCGATCCCGCCCGCGACACCCCGGCGGTGATGAAGGACTACGTCGCCGCCTTCGCCCCCGGCATGGTCGGCCTGTCGGGCAGTCCCGAGCAGGTGGCGGCGGCCATGAAGGCGTACAAGGTCTACGCCGCCAAGGCGGCCGGGTCGGACGATCCCGCCTCGTACACCGTGGATCATTCCTCGATCCTCTATCTGATGCAGCCCGACGGCCGCTTCGCCCAGCACTTCCCCCACGGCACCACCGCCGACGAGCTGGCGGCCGGGCTGAAGAAGCGGTTGAACTAGATGCCGGCTCCCGGCGTCGTCATCGCCGCCCCCGCCTCGGGCAGCGGCAAGACGCTGCTGACCCTGGGTCTGCTGGCCCATCTGCGGGCCACCGGCGTGGCGGTCGCCTCGGCCAAGGTCGGACCCGACTACATCGATCCCGCCTTTCACGCCGCCGCCACCGGCCGGCCGTGCCTGAACCTGGATTCCTGGGCGCTGCGGCCAGGTACCCTGGCCGGGCTGGCGGGCGAACTGGGAGCGGCCGCCGAGGTGGTGGTGTGCGAAGGGGTGATGGGCCTGTTCGACGGCGCCGACGCGCCGCCCGGCAGCGCCACCGGCGCCACCGCCGAGGTGGCGCAGCTGACCGGCTGGCCGGTGGTGCTGGTGGTCGATGCCCGCGGCATGGCCGCCTCGGCCGCCGCGGTGGTGGCCGGATTCGCCAATCACCGCCCCGGCCCCGGGGTGACGGCGGTGATCTTCAACCGGGTGGCGGGCGAGCGCCACCGCCGCATGATCGCCGCCGCCTGCGCCGGCGCCTGCCCCGGCGTCGAGATCCTGGGCTTCCTGCCGCCGCTGCCCGAGTTGGCGGTGCCCAGCCGCCATCTCGGCCTGGTCCAGGCGGCGGAGCATCCCGACCTGGACGGTTTCCTCGCCGCCGCCGCCGCGGCGGTAAAAGCCCATGTGGCGATCGACCGGCTGCTCGCCCTGGCCCGGCCCGCCGGCCTGACGGCGGCGCCGGCGGTGCCGCTGGCCCCCCTGGGCGGCCGCATGGCGGTGGCCCGCGACGCCGCCTTCGCCTTCGCCTATCCGGCACTGCTCGAGGGCTGGCGGCGGGCCGGGGCCGAGCTGTCCTTCTTCTCGCCGCTGGCCGACCAGGCGCCCGACGGCGATTGCGTCTATTTGCCCGGCGGCTACCCCGAGCTGCATGCCGGCCGCCTGGCCGGCAACACCCGCTTCCTCGACGGGCTGCGAGCGGCGGCGGCGGCCGGGAAGCCGGTGTTCGGCGAATGCGGCGGCTACATGGTGCTGGGCGAGGGTCTGGTGGACGGCGACGGAACCCGCCACCGGATGGCCGGGCTGCTGGCCCTCGAGACCAGTTTCGCGGTGCGGCGGCTGCAGCTGGGATACCGCACCGCGCGGCTTGCCGGTTCCGGCCCGCTGGGGGCAGCGGGTTCGGGGTTCCGCGGCCATGAATTCCATTACGCCACCGTCACCGCCGAGGCGGGCGAGCCCCTGTTCCGCATCGCCGATGCCGGCGGCGCCGACCTGGGTTCCGCCGGCCTGCGGGCGGGATCGGTGGCCGGGTCGTTCGTCCATCTGATGGACAGGCTGTGACATCTTCCGAGTCAAGGGCGGCGATACTGCAGTGCGAAAATAATTTTGTTGTCGAGTCCTGTCACTTTTGGGTAATAAAAGTATCGAATGGTTCCAGTCAGATCGGGTCGGATCGATGCTTTATCACCTCCATGAATTCCAGCACGCCGCCCTGACCCCGGTCCGCCTGTTCGCCGAGGCGATGCAGACGGTCTATTCCCATCCCTGGGTCCCGGTCGCCTATACCAGCTTCGGCCGCGCCATGGCGGCGGGCGCCGAGCTGGTGGAACGCACCACGCGGCGCTATCCCAAGCCGGAATTCGGCCTGCACTCCACCGTCATCGACGGGGCCGAGGTGCCGGTGCGCGGGCTGGTGGTCTACGACAAGCCGTTCGGCTCGCTGCTGCACTTCCAGCGCCAGACCGACCGCCGCGATCCCCGCGTGCTGGTGGTGGCGCCCATGTCCGGCCATTACGCCACCCTGCTGCGCGGCACCGTCGAGACGTTGCTGCCCGACCACGACGTCTACATCACCGACTGGACCGACGCCCGCGACGTGCCGCTCGGCGCCGGGTCGTTCTCGCTGGACGACTACATCGACTACGTGCGCGAGTTCCTGCATTTCCTCGGTGCCGACACCCACGTCCTGGCGGTGTGCCAGCCCTCGGTGCCGGTGCTGGCGGCGGTGGCGCTGATGGCCGCCGACAACGATCCGCGCCAGCCCAGCTCGATGGTGCTGATGGGCGGCCCCATCGACACCCGCATCAATCCCACCAAGGTCAACGAGGTCGGCACCGCCAAGCCGCTGTCGTGGTTCGAGGCGTCGGTGATCCAGAGCGTGCCGTTCGTCCACACCGGCCGCGGCCGGCGGGTCTATCCCGGCTTCCTGCAGCTGCAGGGCTTCATGAGCCTGAACCCCGAGCGCCATGTGGGCGAGCACCTCAAGCTGTTCCACAACATGGTGCGCGGCGACGGCGATTCGGCCGAGAAGCACCGCGAGTTCTACGACGAATACCTGGCGGTGATGGACCTGCCGGCGGAATACTACCTGGACACCATCCGCACCGTGTTCCAGGAGCACCTGCTGCCCGAGGGGCGCATGACCAGCCGCGGCCGCGTGGTGGATTGTTCGCTGATCCGCCACACTGCGCTGATGACGGTCGAGGGTGAAAAGGACGATATTACCGGCACCGGCCAGACCGAGGCGGCGCACCGGCTGTGCTCCGGCCTTCCCGGGACCATGCGCAGGCACCATCTGCAGCCCAAGGTCGGCCATTATGGCGTGTTCAACGGCCGGCGCTGGCGCGAGGAAATCTATCCCCATGTCCGGGACTTCATCCGCACCCACGACAAGCTCACCGTTCTGGCGGACCAAGCCCATGGGCTCCATGACCGCAGCGGAGTGGGAGAGCCTGTGTGACCGCTGCGGCAAATGCTGCCTGCATAAGCTTGAGGACGAGGATACCGGGCGCATCCACTACACCAACGTGGCCTGCCGCCTGCTCGACCTCGGCACATGCGGTTGCCGCGACTATGCCGGGCGCCGCCGCCACGTCCCCGATTGCGTGCAGCTTACCCCCGACAGCGTGAAGACCCTGGGCTGGCTGCCCGGCACCTGCGCCTACCGTCTGCTGACCGAAGGCCGCGCCCTGCCATGGTGGCACCCGCTGGTGTCGGGCGATCCCGAAACGGTGCACCAGGCCGGCATCTCGGTGCGCGGCCGCGCGGTGGCGGAAAACCGCGCCGGCCCGCTCGATCACCACATCGTTGCATGGCCGGAATAAGGGTATTTCACCACAAAGGCACGAAGGACACGAAGAGGCACGAAGGAGAATTATCCCTTCGTGCTCCTTCCGTCCTTCGTGTCTTCGTGGTGAAAAAAACAAACCCCGCAGCCGGCGCATCACCGGCTGCGGGGTTTGAACTGGAAAATCAGCTTCAGCGCACGAAGACCTGAACCTCGCCGCTGCGGGTCATGCCCGAGGTGGTCTGGCTGACGCGGATGCGGTTGGCCGGCAGGCCCATGTTGGTGAGCGAGCGCACCACCTGCTCGGCATTGCGCCGGACGTTGCTGGCGCCCAGCGCCTGGGCGCCCGGGGTGGAGCCGGTGGGCGACACCGCGATGACGTCGAAGGCGGCGGCGGGACGGCGGTCCAGCGCGCTCTTCACGGCGGCGTACAGCGCGCTTTCATAGGACACGTTGGGCTTGTCGAAGCGGATGGTGACCAGCGGCGCGTCGGCGGCGACCGGGGAAAGGCCCATGCCGCCCATGGGCTGGGCATCGAACGACGAGGGCGCCATCATCGGCGCACGGGCGCCGCTGAAGGACGAGCCGTAGAGCTGGCCGTTCTTGATGGCCAGCGCCAGGGTGTTGAGGTTCTGGCGCTCGTTGGCGACATAGGATTGCTGGCGGTTGATGTCCTCGGACAGCTCGGTGAGCAGGCGCTCGACCAGCACCACGGTGCGGTTGGTCTCGTCCTCGAGGATGCGCAGCTGGCGGTGATCCTCATCGACGGCGCCCGACAGCTGGCGGGCGGCGCGCACCGATTCCAGCAGATAGGCGGCCAGGGCCGACGAGTTGGTGACCTCGTTGGCCAGACGGGTCATCTTCAGCACGTCCTCGTTGATGCGGTCCAGCTCGCCCTGGGCGGCGTTCCACTGCTGATTGAGGATCGGGTTGCCGGGGGTGGTGCCGACCTGCAGGCGGGCGTTGATGGCGGCGACGGTGCCGTGGTAGCGCTGGGAATCCTGCACCGTGTCGGTGCGGATCATCTGGAGCCCCTGGTTGTGGCGCCCCAGCATCCCCTGCAGCTGGCCGAGGTCGCCGCGCAACGTCGACACCTTCTGGCCCACGAAGGTGCCGGTCGGCGCTCCGGCGGTCACGCCCGGCGGCTCGAAGTTGCTGGTGCCGAGCGCGGGCGGCGCTCCGGCGGGGGCTGCTGCAGCCGTCTCCACCGTACCGGTGGAGGGGAACAGCGCTTCCTCGGCGAACGAGCATCCGCCTGCCAGGAGAACCGCGCACAGGGCCGCGGCATGGGTCGTCTTCAGGGCCATTGCGACTTTATACCTTTACCGTTGCCTCTCGGGTGGGTACCCGCCGGGTCAGCAAGAACTGAAACTGTACTGAAAACTATGTGTTGCCCCCCGCAATCGTCGCGGATTTTACGCAAACGGCAAGGTCGCTACAAGCCGTATTCTCACCAATAGGGCTGGGGTGTCGACCCGAGGACAAGATGTCGTCGGTTCAGGAATACGGACTTGCATCGGAGTCGGGGTTTGTGTAAGGTCCGCACCCTCGCCGGCCGGCAACGGCCAGGCGTTGCGCCCGTAGCTCAATTGGATAGAGCATCAGACTACGAATCTGAGGGCTGGAGGTTCGAGTCCTTCCGGGCGCGCCATTGAAGGCTACCACGGACAGCCGTGGTGGCCTTCGCCGTTTTCGGCCGGCCAATTCCGGTCGCCTATTCCCCGAAAGATATATATTATATCGGCATGCGCTCCGTTTTCGTGGGGGTGGGGTGGTCGATCGCGAATTCCAGTACGACGTCTTTCTGAGCCATAACTCGAAGGACAAGGCCAAGGCCCGCCGCCTCGCCGAGCGGCTGCGCGATGCCGGTCTGAAGATCTGGTTCGACGAGTGGGTGATCCGCCCGGGCGACGATATCTATCTGGCCATCGAACGGGGCCTCGAAGCGGCCCGGGTCCAGGTGCTGTGCCTGTCGCAGGCTGCCCTGGGATCGGACTGGGTGGCGCTGGAACGCAGCACGGTGCTGTTCCGCGACCCGACCAATTCCGGCCGCCGCTTCATCCCGCTGCTGTTCGAAGGATGCGAACTGCCGGACACAATCCGCCGCTACCGGCATGTGGACTATCAGGCCGAGACGCCGGCCGCCTTCGAGGAGCTGTTGGAAGCATGCCGGCCGGCCGAGCCGTCCGTTCCACATGGGAAGAAGCGGCGTCCACGCCCCAAGATGGTTGTCGCCGAACTGTCGCAGCCGCCTGACGGAGAGGAACCGCTTGCCGTTTTCGAGAAGACGCTGGATCTGAGTTCGAAATGGATATGGCAACTGGTATGCGCGCCAGATGGGACATGGGTGGCGGTGTTGCTCTCTGAGTGGGGTACTATTCGATCAGGGAGAGCCGTAGCCGTCATCAACCTGGAATCCGGTAATTTAAGGCCTATCGGCGATTCTGTGTCCGATACGACCAAAGGGCTTGCTATCACTATCGGCGGCGATCGGATTCTTTCCGCCGCGGCGGACTTCTCCATCGGGATTACGGATGCGGTCAGCGGCCGCTTCCTTTTCTCGTTGAGGGGGCACGCACAAAGAGTCTGGGGTCTGGCAGTTCTGCGGGATGGCCTGCGTTGCCTTTCGGGAGGGTGGGACCGGACACTGCGTTTGTGGGACCTGGGATCGGGTGCCTGCCTCAGGACCATCTCGGCTGGACCTGACAGCTCCGATGAGATCTTCTGCTGTGCCGCGACCGAGGACGGGACTGCGGCCTTGTCCGGCCACAGGGACGGACGGCTGCGCCTCTGGTCCCTTGAGTCCGGGGAGTGCCTGGGCGTGCTTGAGGGCCATGGCAGGATCATCAACGTCATCCGGGTGGTGCCGGGTAGCCGGTTCGCGGTCTCGGCGTCCGACGACCAGACGCTGCGGGTCTGGGATCTTCAGTCCAAGACCTGCGTCGCCATTCTTGAGGGGCATGGAGGTCAATGCGTTTCAGTCGATGTGTCCCCCGATGGAAGTCTGGTCGCGTCCTCGGGTTTTAGCGACCATACAATTCGGCTGTGGGACTGGCGGTCGGGGAGCTGCCTGCAAAGTATCAAGCTACCAGCTTCTGTACATTCCCTCGCTTTTGATCCAGCGGGCACCCGCCTGATCGTCGGCACGACCAAAGGCAGTATCCATATCTACCGCCTGACCGGTGCCCGTCCCACCGCCGCGCCTAGCCAGCGCTACGTCAACGCCAAGGTAGTCCTGATTGGCGAGGGGACGGTGGGCAAGACGTCACTGGCGCATCGCCTGATCGACGACGAATACGTGGTCCGCGACCGCACCCATGGCATGAATGTGTGGCCGCTCGACCTAGGGCTGGCCCCCGATTTGGCAGTCGAACGCGAGGCGCTGCTGTGGGACCTGGCCGGGCAGGAGGATTACCGGCTGATCCATACCCTGTTCCTCGATCAGACGGCGCTGGCGCTGCTGCTGGTCAATCCGCAGAAGAGCGACCCCTTCGCCGAGGCAAGGGACTGGCTGAAGGCTTTGGATGCCGCCATGGTTGCCTGCAAGGCCAACCGGACGCCGGGCCGGCTGCTGGTCTTTTCGCAGACCGACGTCGGCGGGATGAAGGTGAGTGACGCCAAGATCGAGCGGTTCTGCGACGAAAACAGCTTCGACGACTGGCTTCCCACCAGCGCCAAGAGCGGCCAGAACTGCTCCGACCGGCTCGCGGGTGGCACCCCGTCGAAGCTGAAACAGGCCATCGCTGCCGCCATTCCCTGGGATACCCTGCCGTGGACGTCGACACCACGCCTTTTGGCCGCCCTGAAGCATGCGGTGATGTCGATGCGCGACCAGGCAGACATCCGCCTGCTGCGCTTCGGCGAACTCGAGCAGCGCCTGAAACAGGCGCTGCCAAGCGAGAGCTTCGGGGAATCGGACGTCCGCACCGCCATCACCCTGCTGGCCAATCATGGCCTGGCCCGGCCGCTCGACTTCGGTGACCTGGTGCTGCTGCGTCCCGACCTGCTCAACGGTTATGCCGGTGCAATCATCCGCGCTGCCCGCACCCACCACGACGAGATCGGCTGTGTCGCAGAGAAGGCCATCTACGATCCCGACTTCGATTTCACCGGGGTCGACCGCTTGGCTAGCCGTCCCGACGAGGTGCTTCTGCTCCGGGCCATGGTGCAGACCCTGATCGACAACGCGCTGTGCATCGCCGAGGACCCGCCGGGGGGGCGGGTCTTGGTCTTTCCGTCTCAGTACCGGCGCGAGAGGGACATCCCCACCGAGCCCGAGACCTTCGTCTCCTACACCTTCACCGGCGAATGGCAGACCATCTGGACCACACTGGTGGTACGGCTCTGGTACAGCGAAACGTTCGAACACAAGGAACTCTGGCGCAACGCGGTCGAATTCATCACCAGTCGTGGACAGGTGCTGGGCATGAAGGTCGAACCCCGCGCGGGCGAGGGCGAGGCGACAATTCGTCTGTTCATCGACGACGGGACGCCCGATGAAGTCAAGGTCATCTTCATCGAATATCTGCACCGCCACCTCTTGAAGCATGGCCGTGACGTGGTGCGGGACCGGCGCTACAGTTGTCCGTCCTGCGGCAAGCGGGTGACCGACCTGGAGGCAGTGCGGGCGCGGTTGGCTGCGGGGAAGGACTTCATCACCTGCCAGAGTTGCGACGTGCCGGTGCCGTTGGTCGACCTGATCGAACAACGCCTTAAGAGTGACCCGGTTGCCCACAAGATCCTGGAGATGGAAGCGGCGGCGAAGCGCCAGATCGATACCCAGGCACTGGAGCAGATCCTCATCGGCCACATGATGGCCGTCTGCGGCGAGGCTAACCAGATATTCCGCCCGGTCACCATGTTCGATTACGGCATTGATGGCGAGATCGAGTTCAAGGACGATGCCGGCAACGCCAGCGGTAGGAAAATCTACGTCCAACTAAAAAGCGGCGATTCCCACCTCCGTACCCGCCGCCATGATGGTTGCGAGGTTTTCGACGTCCGTAACGAAAGGCACCTGGAGTACTGGGTCTCACAGCCGGTTGACGTCTACCTCGTGATCCGGCAGACGGATGAACGAAGCGGCGAGCAGGCGATCCGCTGGATGAACCTGACGAAGGCGCTCAAGCAGCGGGCGGACAAGGCCAGCCGCCAGATCGTCTTCAAAGGCAGCAAGGTCACCATGGAATCGATCTGGAGCGTGCGCGACGCCTTCTTCCCGCCTCGCCGACGATAATCGCCGGCCCTACTCGATCTCGAAATATTTGTGCAGCTTGCTGATGTTGATGAGCTTGGCGACCTGGCCGGTGCCGCCCTTCAGCACCACCGTGCGGCTTTGCTGGACGGCGGCGTCACGCACGATCAGCAGCATGCCGAGCGCCGAGGAATCGACGAAATCCACTCCGGCCAGATCAAAGATGATGCGCTGCGGCGAATCGTCGTTGATGCGCTGGAGGATTTCCCGAAACTTCTTATAATCGGCATGGGTCATGCGGCCCTTGATGTGGACGGCAAGCCCACCGTCATGGCTTGCGCATGAATATTCCATCGTCGCTTTCTCCACACTGGCAGGTCGCCGCTGCGACCTTGGGGTTTCTCCCGTGACCACAGAGTGCCCGAATCCATCGCCTGCGCAAAGCCCATTGAGCGTGATCGCCGTCCCCGACGGTGTCCGGGGCGAAACCGCCGACGCGTTTGCCCGCGGCCAGGGGTGGGACCTGGCGGCCGCCCCGGCGGCGGTGCGACCGGCGGTGCGGCTGGTCGGCGCGCTGGCGGCGGGGCCGCAGGCGGAGGATCTGCTGGCGCCGTGGTCGGGCCTGGTGGAGGCCGTCGAGGTGCCGCCGCCGCGGCTGGGGGCCTATCTGCTGCGCCATCTGCGCGACGGCGGCATCGGCCTGTGCCTGCGCACCGACACCGCCTATCGCTGGCCGGTGGCGGCAATCTTCGTCGCCGCCCTGCGCCAGCGTTTCGGCCTTGTGCACATGGATTTCGATCATCTCGAGCTGATCGTCCACGAACTGGTGGTCAACGCCACCGTGCACGGCAATCTGGGCGTCGACGGCGGCTGGGAGGGGGGTGCCGACCCCTTCCTGCAGTTCGGCGGCGCGGTCGAGGCGGCGCTGGCCGACCCCTGCCGGGCGGCGCGGCGGGTGCAGCTGTCGGCGATCCCGGTGGCGGGCGGGCTGGAAGTGGCGGTCGAGGATGACGGCGGCGGCTACGACCGGGCCGCCGTCAACGGCCGCCAGGACGATGCCCGCCGGGTCCACGGGCTGGCCCTGGTCTCGACCCTGACCGCCGGGCTGAGGGTCGAGCGCGGCGGGCGGCGGGCGGTGGTCGCCATGGCGGCCGAGCCATCCGCCGGCCCGGCCATGGACCTGTCCGGGGCGCATGTCCTGGTGGTGGACGATCATCGCGCCAACCGCACCCTGCTGCAGGCCCTGCTCACCAACATGGGGGTCGGGCGCATCGAACTGGCCGAGGACGGGCTGCAGGGGCTGGCGGCCATCGAGCGGACCAAGCCGGACCTGGTGATGCTCGACGTCATGATGCCCAACCTGGACGGCTACGAAATGTGCCGCCAGCTGCGCCGCACCTATTCCCTGACCGACCTGCCGGTGATCTTCATCACCGCCCGCACCGAGCCCGCCGACCGCTCGCAATGCTTTGCCGCCGGCGGCAACGACATGGTCTCGAAGCCGATCAGCGTGCCCGAGGTGCAGGCCCGGGTCGGCGTGCATCTGCACCACCGCCAGGTGCTGAGCGAGCTCAAGGCCTATCGCGAGCGGGTGCGCGGCGAGCTCGCCAGCGCCCGCGATGCCCAGCTGTCGCTGGTCCCCACCGCCGCCGAGCTGAGCGCGCTGAGCCGCCGCACCGGGCTGCTGATCGAGGGCTGGATGGAAACCTCGTCCGAGCTGGGCGGCGATTTCTGGACGGTGTTCGGGGCCGGCCCGCGCAAGCTCGGCGTGCTGGTCGCCGACTTCACGGGCCACGGCATGGCCGCCGCCGTCAACGTCTTCCGCCTGCATCTGCTGCTCAGCCGCCTGCCGCGCCGCACGCCGGGCCTGAGCGAGCTGCTCGGCCAGCTCAACGCCGAATTGCGCCGGGTGCTGCCGCCCGGCCAGTTCGCGGCGGTGTTCTGCGGCATCGTCGATGTCGACGAGGGCACCCTGACCTATGCCTCCGCCGGGGCGTTGCCGCCCGTTCTGCATGGCGGCGGCGAGACCCGCTACCTGAACGCCGCGGGCCCGCCGCTGGGCGCCTTCGACGAGGCCGAATTCGACGAACACGTGGTGGCGATGCCGCCCGGGGCGGCTTTGCTGGCCTACAGCGACGCGCTGCTGGAATCCGAGGCCGCCGGCGCCCCCATCTGCGACGAGGACACGCTGCTGGCCTGGGTGGCGGCGGTGGAACCGGGCTTCTGCGTCAGCGCCGCGGTGCTGGAACGCTTCCACGAGCGCCAGGAAGGCCCGCTGGCCGACGACCTCACCCTGGTCTGTGTCCGCCGGCCGCTGATTTAGCCGAAGGCGGCCGCCAGTTCGTCGAGCAGGCGCTGGACCTCCTGCGACGGTTCCTCGATGGCCGCCACGGCATCGACCGCGCCGTCGAAATCGCCGTCGCGGAACTTGCGGGCGGCATCGATGCCGAAATGGTGGACCCGCTCGTGCGGGGCCTCCAGCGCCTTGAAGGCGGGGTGGTTGCGGATGGCCTGGTCCTCGACCGCGTAGTACCACTTGCCCAGGCGGCAGCTCTTGTGGTTGGCCAGCTCGTCCGGGTTGAGGGTGGTGCGGCCGGCCAGCATCTCGGCCAGGCGGCGGCGCCAGATCATGTGGTCGGACTTGGCCAGGTGGACCACCGCGTTGCGGATCTGCACCTTGTTCACCTCGGTCAGCAGGTCCACCAGGCTGGTGCTGGCCTGGGTCGAGATGTCGATGACGGTGTTGGTCGCCTTGGTGTCGTCGGCCGAGCGGGCGGCGGCGGCCTCGAGATTGCCGGCGATCTCCTGGGCGGCGATGCGCTGCTGGCTCAGATGGTCGGCGATTTCCTGCATCAGGGTGGTGACGTCGCGGATCTCCTCGCTGACCGAGCGCATCTTGTTGACCGACCCCAGCACGATCTGCTCGCCGTCGCGGACCACGTCGGCGCCGCGGGTCATGCCGGCCATGATCGCCGCCGTCTCCTCGCGCAGCATGTCGATGCGGCTGCGGATGTCCAGCGTCGCCTGGGCGGTCTGGTTGGCCAGGTTCTTGACCTCGTTGGCGACCACCGCGAAGCCCTTGCCGGCGGCGCCGGCGCGGGCCGCCTCGATGGTGGCGTTGAGGGCCAGGATGTTGGTCTGGCGGGCGATCTGCTCGATCTGCTTGACGGTGGCGCCGATGCTGAACGAGGCGTCGGACAGGCGGCTGATCCGCTCGGCGGTCTCGCCCACCGTATCGACGATGGAGTGCATGGTGGAGATCACCGCCTCGGTGCTGGCGGCGCCCTCGTCCGAGGCCTCCTGCACCGAGCGGGCGTTGGCGGCCGCCAGTTCCGAGGTGCGGGCGATGGCCTGCACCGTCGCCACCATCTCGTCGGTGGAGGCCGAGATGGTGGCCATGCGCTGGCTCATCTCGCGGATGCTGCGCAGGGTCTGCACCGCCTGGGTGACGGTGCCGTTGAGATAGACCGACATGGCCACCGACTGGTGCAGGATGGTGCGCGAGCGTTCCTCCAGCTTGTCGGCGAGGCCGCGCAGCTTGACCGTCAGGCCGCCGGCCCGGTCGTCGATTGACAGGTATTCGCCGGCCATCAGCCGGTCGACCATCGCTTCGAAGGCCGCGATTTCGGTTTCCGTACCAGCCACTGCCCACACCCTTTCGCCAATATGTCCGCGGCGCTACCCCCGCCGGCGGGGATGGTACCCTACCCGGGGGTCAACCGGAATGCGCAATCGTGCAAGTTAAGACCAAAGTGAATGCGTGCCATTCCGCTTCTTCGTTAGATTAGTTCATTCGTATAAGTTAATGTGGCATCCTGGACGCACGAACCAGGGGGGTAGCCGATGAACGTGTACAGGGTATTACGCGCGGCGGCGCTGATGTTGGCGCTGGCGATGCCGTCGGCCTTGGCCGATGCGCCGGCGGTGAAACTCACCTCCACCGCCGACCACACCAAGTTCAAGGAACTGCAGGGACCCTTCGCCTCCGGGCCGGAGGTGACCAAGGCCTGCCTCGCCTGCCACACCGAGGCGGCGGGTCAGGTCCAGCGCACCAAGCACTGGACCTGGGAGTTCCTCAATCCCGACAGCGACCAGCGCCTGGGCAAGAAGAACGTCATCAACAATTTCTGCATCTCGGTGGAATCCAACCTGCCGTACTGCACCAGCTGCCACGTCGGCTACGGCTGGAAGGACGCGGAGTTCGACTTCGCGGCGCAGGACAACGTGGACTGCCTGAGCTGCCACGACACCACCGGCAATTACAAGAAGTGGCCCGGCTTCGCCGGCCATCCCCTATATAAGGACACCGAGCTGCCGCCCGGCTCGGGCAAGATCCAGCGCGCCCCCGATCTCGCCAAGGTGGCCCAGAAGGTGGGCAAGACCAGCCGCGACACCTGCGGCGCCTGCCACTTCTACGGCGGCGGCGGCGACGGCGTGAAGCACGGCGACATGGACAGCTCGCTGGCGGCGCCCGAGGCCGAGTTGGACGTCCACATGGACGCGGCCGGGCTGGATTTCAGCTGCGGCACCTGCCACAAGGCGGCGGCCCACGACATCGCCGGCAGCCGCTACACGCCGGTGGCGGCCGACAAGGGCGGCGCCCACATCCGCGGCAAGGCCGAGAAGTCGAGCCCGGCCACCTGCGTCGCCTGCCACGGTAATGGCCCGCACAAGGCCGAGGCCCGGCTCAACCACCACGCCGAGAAGATCGCCTGCCAGACCTGCCACATCCCCAGCTTCGCCCGCGGCGGCGTCGCCACCAAGATGAGCTGGGACTGGTCGACCTCGGGCAAGCTGTCGCCGGAAGGCAAGCCGCTGCTGGTGAAGGACCCCAAGGGCCACGTCACCTATGATTCGCGCAAGGGCGACTTCACCTTCGGCGAGTTCGTCAAGCCGACCTATGCCTGGTTCGACGGCAAGGTGACCTTCACCCTGCTGGACGACAAGATCGATCCCTCGGGCGGTCCGGTCGGCATCAACCGCATCGGCGGCGCGCCGAACGACGGCAAGTCCATGATCTGGCCGATGAAGGTGTTCCAGGGCAAGCAGCCCTACGACCCGGAGAACAAGACCCTGGTCAAGCCGCATACCGCCGGCAACGACGACACCGCGTACTGGACCAATTTCGGCTGGGAGAAGGCGGCCGCCACCGGCATGGCCAGCGCCGGTCGGCCGTTCTCGGGCAAGGTGGATTTCGTCGAGACCACCATGGCCTGGCCGATCACCCACATGGTGGCGCCCAAGGACAAGGCCCTGGCCTGCACCGAGTGCCACGTGCGCGAGGGCGGCAGGCTGGATGGCATCGAGGGCGTCTACCTGCCCGGCCGCGACCGCTTCACCCTGATGGACATCGCCATGGGGCTGGGCGCGCTGCTGACCCTGCTGGGCGTCATGGTCCATGGCGGCTTGCGCATCCTTACCCACTGGCGCGGACAGGATTAGGAGAACCGCCATGAGCGAACGCATCTATGTCTTCAAGCGGTTCGAACGGTTCTGGCACTGGTCCCAGGCCGGCCTGATCATCTTCCTGATGCTGACCGGGTTCGAGATCCACGGCATCTATAAGGTGTTCGGCTTCGCCACCGCGGTGGGGTACCACACCACCGCCGCCTGGACCCTGGTCGGCCTGTGGGTCTTCGCCATCTTCTGGCACTTCACCACCGGCGAATGGAAGCAGTACGTGCCGACCACCGAGAAGGTGGGCGCGATGCTGAAATACTATGCCTTCGGCATCTTCACCGACGCGCCGCATCCGTTCCGCCAGACCACGCTGAAGAAGCACAACCCGTTGCAGCGTCTGTCCTATCTGGCCATCCTGGCGCTGGTCATGCCGCTGGTCTGGATGACCGGCTGGCTTTACCTGTTCTACGACCAGTGGGCCGCCTGGGGCCTGGCCGCGCTGCAGCTGCAGTGGGTCGCCGTCGCCCACACCTTCGGCGCCTACCTGATGCTGATCTTCCTGATCGCGCATATCTACCTCGCCACCACCGGCCATACCGCGACCTCGCATTTCAAGGCGATGGTCACCGGCTGGGAAGAGACCCATTGACCCGACAAGAAGAGAGGGAAAGACCATGAAGCGCACCGCCCTGTTCGCCGCCGCCGTCCTGGCCTGTGTCGCAGGCAGCGCCTCCACCGCCGCCGCCTATGACGGCGACTGGAAGCGCGGCCGCGTCTATTACCGCGGCATCTGCACCGCCTGCCATACCTCGCAGATGGGCGAGACCATCGCGCCCAGCACCATGACCCAGGCGCAGTGGGCGGCCTATCTGCAGGCCGACAAGCACGCCAAGGGCAAGGACAGCGTCAGCCAGTACGTGGGCAAGGCCTACCGTGCCGGCATCAAGGGCAGCAACAAGGTGGCCGAGAAGTTCGCCGACGTGCCGGATGCCGAGCTGATGGCCGACCTCAAGGCCTTTGTCGCCAAGGGCGCCAAGGACGGCGACAGCCCGGCCAGCTGCAACTAGGCCGGTCGCCACCGCAGGCAGGAAAGGGGGACATCATGCAGGGATCGTCCTGGCGGTCCGGCTTCGCGGCCGACTATCGCCGCATCTTCGTCCAGGAATGGTCGCCCTATCTCGGCATCATCCTGATCGTGCTGACCATCCTGGCCCTGATGGTCAACGGCCTGTTCTGGGGCATCTTCGGCGGGCTCAAGCTGTGGGGCGACAAGTTCAACGCCCTGATCGGCCTGGGTCCGCTGCTCGGCCTGCCCGAGACCCTGGACGGGGTGCTGAACCACCGCATGTCGCTGATGAACCTGCTGACCATCATCGGCGCCTTCACCGCGGCCCTGCTGTCCGGGCAGTTCAAGCCCAACCGGGCGCCCCGGCTGGAATATCTGTGGGCGGCCATGGGCGGCTCGCTGATGGGCACCGGCGCCGCCCTGGCGGGGGGCTGCACCACCGGCGGCTTCTTCACCCCGGCGCTGCATTCCTCGCCGGCCGGCTGGGCCATGTGGCTGGGTCTGGTGACGGGCGCCGCCATCGGCCTCAAGGCGCTGCTGTGGACCCTGGAAAACGTCACCTGGGGCACCACCCCGCCGCCGCCGCTCCCGCTGCCGTCGTGGCTGCCGGCGCTCTATCCCTGGCTGGGCGCCAGCGTGCTGGTGCTGGTGGCGGCGTGGTCGGCCGAATGGTGGGCCTCGGACAACGAACGGCTGGTGGCCCGCGCCATCATCATCCCCGCCGGTTTCGCCATGGGCTTCATCATGCACCGCTCGCGGCTGTGCTTCGCACGCGCCTTCCGCGAGCCGTTCATGACCGGCGAGGGCGACATGACCAAGGCGGTCATCCTCGGCCTGGTGGTCGGCATCCCGCTGGCCGGGCTGCTGTTCCAGGCCAAGCTGATCGACCCCTACCTGGCCATCCCGCCGGTGTTCTGGAAGGGCTCGCTGATCGGTGGCCTGCTGTTCGGCTTCGGCATGATCTTCGCCGGCGGCTGCGCCTCGGGCACCCTGTGGCGCCTGGGCGAGGGTCATCTCAAGCTGTGGGTGGCGGCGTTCTTCTTCGCCTGGAGCGGCTCGCTCGCCAACGCCGTGTTCAAGAAGACCGGCCTCACGGCGTCCGAGATGAACCTGGATCTGGTCGAGGAATCGGCCCTGGGGCTGCAGGTGTTCCTGCCGGTCGCCTTCGACGGCTGGGGCTGGGCCCTGCTGGCCGCCGGCGCCGTGCTGGCCCTGTGGTACGGCCTGGTCCGCTACAACGAGAGCACCGAGAAGTTCACGCTGCTGTAGCCTCCCTCTCCCTCCCCCTCTCCCTCCCCCCTTGCGGGGGAGGGTTGGGGTGGGGGGGGGAAAGAATTGCGTCGGACGTGGTCGTTCGCGACTCCACCCCGCCCCCAACCCCTCCCCATCAAGGGGAGGGGAGCGCAGCAGGTCCCCCTACTTCTTCCGCGACTTGACCGTATAGCTGTTGTCGGTGCCGTAGCTCACCTCGGCGTCCAGGTAGTGGACCTTGAGGGTGGGGCGGAGCAGCTTGGCCATGTCGAAGGCCTCGCTGCTGCGGGCACCGGTGGCGCAGACGAAGACGATGGGCTTGTCGGCCGCCAGCTTGTCCACCTCGGCCTCCAGCTTGCCGATGGGCAGATTGGAGGCGGTGGGGAAGTGGCCGCGCTGATAGTCCTTGGCGTCGCGCACGTCGATGACGGTGAGGCTGCCGGGATTGGACTTCAGGGTGGCGAGGAACGAATCCACGTCCACCGTGTCGCCGGTGACCGCCATGGGCGCGGGCGCCGCTGCCTTGGCCGCCGACCCGTAGGCGGCGGTCCAGCCCGGCTCGCCCTCGGGGTAGACGCGGACGTTGGTGTAGCCCAGCGCCTTGGCCTTGACCGCCGATTTCGAGCTGAGGTCGCATTGCAGCCCGCCGCAGAAGAAGATCAGCGGCGTCTTGCGGTCGGCCGGCAGCAGATTGGCGCTTTTGTCGAAGAAGGTGTCGGGAATGTTGATGGCCCCCGGGACGGAGCCCTCGTCGAAGCGCTTCTTCGGCCGCGAATCGATCAGCACGGTGCCGTCGGGCTTGTCGACCAGGCCCTTGACGTAGGCGGTCGACACCGCCACCAGCCCGCCCTTGGCCTCCCAGTCGGGCATGCCGTCGGCATAGACCTTGACGTTGGTGTAGCCCAGCTCGCGGGCCTTGAACGCCGATTTGTGGCTCAAGGGGCATTCCAGCCCGCCGCAATAGAACAGCAGCAGGGTGGTCTTGTTGGCGGGCAGCAGGCTGACCGACTTGTCGAACACCGTGTCCGAGATGTTGATGGCCCCCGGGATGTGGCCGGGATCATAGCGGGCGCGGGCCGGGCGCGAATCGATCACTTTCGCGTCGGCGCGGGGCGGGATCAGCGCCACCTCGCGCACGAAGGCGTTGTCGACGATGTCGGGATATTTCTCGAACGCCGCTTCGTCGGCGCCGGCGCAGGCACCCAGGGCGACCAGGGCGGCCGCCAGACTCAGTCCTACCAGGCTTTTCATCGCATCCTCCCCCGAAGATACATTGCACCCATACCTTTGGCAGGCGGGCTCGGCGAATATTGACTCCCGAATTGAGGATTATCAACGTGCGCCGGCCCGGGGTCTGCCATGCGTCGGAGCGGAACCGCCGGTCGGGCTGACGAAAGTCATTCCACGGCGGACCCGGCCATGGAATCTTTCCCCGCGCGCGCCATATCCCTTGGCGTGTTCGGACTCCGCTGGAATTGAGTGCGGAAGGACGTTAAGAGAGAGCGCATGCATCGCTTCGCCAATCCCGCCCGTTTCCTGCGCATCGCCGCATTGATTCAGCCGTGGTCCGTCGCCGTCGCCGTCCTGGCACTGGGTGCCGGGCTGTGGTTCTCGCTGTTCGCCTCGCCCGCCGACTACCAGCAGGGCGAGACGGTGCGGATCATGTACATCCACGTGCCGTCGGCCTGGATGGGGATGTTCTGCTACACCGCCATGGCGGTGTTCTCGGCGATGGCGCTGATCTGGAAGCATCCGCTGGCCGATCTGCTGGCCCGCGCCACCGCCCCCGTGGGCGCCGCCTTCACCTTCGTCTGCCTGGTCACCGGGGCCTTGTGGGGCAAGCCCATGTGGGGCACCTGGTGGGTGTGGGACGCGCGGCTGACCAGCATGCTGCTGCTGCTGTTCCTGTATCTGGGCTACATGGCCCTGGCCGACGCCTTCGACGATCCCGAGCGCGGCCAGAAGGCGGCCGCCATCCTGGCCCTGGTCGGCGTGGTCAACGTGCCGATCATCAAGTGGTCGGTGGATTGGTGGAACACCCTGCACCAGCCGGCCAGCGTGGTGAAGATGGGCGGCCCGGCCATCGACGCCGCCATGATGGTGCCGCTGATCCTGATGGCGGTGGGGTTCAAGGCCTATTGGGTGGTGGTGCTGATCCTGCGCGCCCGGGCCGAGATCGCCGGGGCCAAGCTGCGCACCCTGCGCATGGCCCAGATTCATGCCGCCGGCCAGCTTGAACAGCCCCGGGCGGAGCAGGGAGGATCGTGACGCCGTGACCGAGTTCTTCGCCATGGGCGGCTACGGCGCCTTCGTCTGGCCGTCCTATGTCCTGGCGGCGGTGGTGATGATCGCCGTCCTTGCCGCCTCGATCCGCGCCGTCCGCGCCCGCGAGGCGGAGCTCGAGGCGGTGCAGAAGCTGCGTCCCGGCCGCCAGCGCCGCCGCGACGCCAATCCGGAGCCCGAACAGACGTGACCCGCAAGCAACGCCGCCTGTATTTCGTCGTCCTCGGTCTGCTGGCCGTCGGCGCCGCCGCCGCGCTGGTGCTGACCGCGCTCAAGGAGGACATCGTCTTCTTCTTCAGCCCCACCGAGATCGTCGAGGCCAAGGTGCCCACCGAGGGCCGCCGCATCCGCCTGGGCGGGCTGGTGGAAACCGGCAGCGTGGTGAAGGAGGGGGCCAGCGTGCGCTTCACCGTCACCGACGGCGCCCATGCCGTGCCGGTGATCTATGCCGGCATCCTGCCCGACCTGTTCCGCGAGGGCCAGGGGGTGGTCACCGAGGGCCGCATGGACAAGGGGACCTTCCAGGCCGCCGAGGTGCTGGCCAAGCACGACGAGAACTACATGCCCAAGGAAGTGGCCGATTCGCTCAAGAAGTCCGGCCAGTGGCAGGGCGACGGCGGCAAGACCCCGGAGGCCGCCAAGTGATCGCCGAGATCGGACATTTCGCCCTCGTCCTCGCCCTCGCCGTGGCCTGCGTGCAGGCGGTGGTGCCCCTGGTCGGCGCCGAAAGGGGCGAGCGGGCCTGGATGGACCTGGCCGGTCCCGCCGCGGTGGCGCAGCTGGTGCTGGTGGGCATCGCCTTCGCGGCGCTGACCCACGCCTACGTCACCTCGGACTTCTCGCTGCTCAACGTCGCCCAGAACAGCCACACCGACAAGCCGATGCTGTACAAGGTCTCGGGCGTGTGGGGCAACCACGAGGGCTCGCTGCTGCTGTGGATCACCATCCTGGCGCTGTTCGGCGCCGCGGTGACCGCCTTCGGCGGCAATCTGCCGCCGACCCTGAAGGCGCGCGCGCTGGCGGTGCAGGCGCTGATCACGGTGGGCTTCCTCGCCTTCATCCTGTTCACCTCCAATCCCTTCGAGCGGCTCGACCCGCCGCCCATGAACGGCTCCGGCCTCAACCCGCTGCTGCAGGATCCCGGCCTGGCCTTCCATCCGCCGTTCCTGTACCTGGGCTACGTCGGCTTCTCCATGGCCTTCTCGTTCGCCATCGCCGCCCTGATCGAGGGCAAGGTGGATGCCGCCTGGGCGCGCTGGGTGCGGCCCTGGACCCTGGCCGCCTGGGTGTTCCTCACCCTGGGCATCGCGCTGGGCTCGTGGTGGGCCTATTACGAGCTGGGCTGGGGCGGCTGGTGGTACTGGGACCCGGTGGAGAACGCCTCGTTCATGCCGTGGCTGGCCGGCACCGCGCTGCTGCATTCGGCGGTGGTGGTGGAAAAGCGCGACGCGCTGAAGAGCTGGACCATTCTCCTCGCCATCGTCACCTTCGGCCTGTCGCTGCTGGGCACCTTCCTGGTGCGTTCGGGGGTCATCACCTCGGTGCATGCCTTCGCCTCGGACCCGACCCGCGGCGTCTTCATCCTGATGCTGCTGGTGGTGGCCATCGGCGGCTCGTTCATGCTCTACGCGGTGCGCGCCCCGGCGCTGAAGACCGGCGGCCTGTTCGCCCCCATCAGCCGCGAAGGCGCGCTGCTGCTCAACAACGTGCTGATGGCCACCGGCGCCGGCACGGTGCTGCTGGGCACCCTCTATCCGCTGTTCGCCGACGCCCTGTCGCTGGGCAAGGTCTCGGTGGGGCCGCCGTTCTTCAACTCGGTCTTCGTGCCGCTGATGGTGCCCATGGTGCTGGCCATGGGGATGGGACCGCTGGTGTCGTGGAAGCGCGGCGACCTGGCCGGCGCGCTGGCCCGGGTCAAGCTGGCCATGGCCGCGGCGCTTGCCGCCGCCATCGCCACCTGGGTGATGCAGGGCGGCTCGGCCGGCCCGTGGTGGGCGGCCGGCGGCATCGGGCTGGCGGTCTGGCTGCTGCTCGGCACCCTGACCGAAATCGCCGAGCGGGTGCGCCTGTTCCGCGCCCCGCTGGGGGACAGCATGCGCCGTGCCGCCAACCTGCCGCGCGCCGCCTGGGGCATGACCCTGGCCCATGGCGGGCTGGCGGTGCTGATCGCCGGCATGACCGCCTCGTCGGCGTGGAAGGCCGAATCGGTGCAGACCATGACCATCGGCGAAACCGTCACGGTGGCCGGCTACGCCTTCACCCTGAAGGCGGTGCGCGACGTCGATGGTCCCAACTACCTGGCCACCGAGGGCACCTTCGAGGTGGCCAAGGACGGCAAGGTGTTCGCCCTCGTGACCCCGGAGAAGCGAACCTATCGCCAGCCGCCGCGCCCGACCACCGAGGCGGCCATCGTCGGAACCTTCCTGGGCGACGTCTACGCCGTCATCGGCGATGCGGTGCCCGAGGGCGGCTGGGTGACCCGGCTCTACTTCAACCCGCTGGTGCCGTGGATGTGGGTGGGCTGCCTGATCATGGTGGCGGGCGGCCTGGTGTCGCTGTCCGACCGCCGCCACCGCATCGGCGCCCCGACCCGGGCCCGCGCCGCCGCGGCCCAGGCGGCCAAGGCGTGAGGACCGAACCATGAGGCGCCTGCTCTATCTGCTGCCGGTCGCGGTGTTCGCGGTGCTGGCGCTGTTCTTCCTGCGCGGCCTGTCGCTGAATCCGCGCGACCTGCCGTCGGTGCTGATCGACCGGCCGGTGCCCGAAATGGCGCTGCCGCCGCTGCCCGGCCGCGGACCCGATACCGGGCTGGCCACCGCCGATCTCAAGGGGCGGGTGTCGCTGGTCAACATCTTCGGCTCGTGGTGCATCGCCTGCGTGCAGGAGCATCCTTTCCTGATGCGCATCAAGCAGTCGGGCGCGGTGCCGATCCACGGCATCGACTGGCGCGACGACCCGGCCGAGGGCGCCAAGTGGCTGAAGAAGAACGGCGATCCCTATGAGCGGGTGGGCGCCGACCCGGCCCCCGGTCGCGCCGCCATCGATTTCGGCGTCACCGGCGCGCCCGAGACCTTCATCGTCGATAAGGCCGGCATCATCCGCTACAAGCACATCGGCCCGGTCACCCGCGAGGCGTGGGACAAGACCCTGCTGCCGATCATCCGGGAGCTGGAGACCAAATGAGGCGCCTGCTGCTCATCCTCGCCTGCCTGACCGCCTTCGCCGGCCCCGCCATCGCCGCCGACCCGTCGGAAATGCTGAAGGACCCGGCGCTGGAAAGCCGTGCCCAGCACCTGGGCAAGGAGCTGCGCTGCCTGGTCTGCCAGTCGGAATCCATCGAGGATTCCAACGCCGATCTCGCCCGCGACCTGCGCGTCATCGTGCGCGAGCGCATCCAGTCGGGCGAAAGCGACGACCAGGTGATGCAATACGTGGTCGACCGCTACGGCGATTACGTGCTGCTGCGGCCGCCGTTCAAGGCAAGCACCCTGGTGCTGTGGGTGGGGCCCTTCGCGCTGCTGCTGGCCGGCCTGGCGGCGGCCGCCGCCTTCTACCGCCGCCGCACCAACGCCGCGCCGCCGCCGCCGCCGCTCTCGGCCGAGGAGAAACGTCGCCTCGAGGCACTGCTCAAGGACCATCCGCCGTCATGATCTGGATCATCTTCGCCCTGCTGACGGCGGCCACCCTGGCCATGGTGCTGCTGCCGCTGCTGCGCCGCCGCCCCGAGGCCGCCACCCGCGCCGAATACGACCTCACCGTCTACCGCGACCAGCTGGCCGAGGTCGATCGCGAGCTGGCCCGCGGCACCTTGTCGCCCGACCAGGCCGAGGCCGCCCGCACCGAGGTGCAGCGCCGCATTCTCGCCGCCGCCGACAAGGGGCAGGGGGTCCAGTCCCGCGCCGGCCGCCGCGCGCCGCTGGCGGCGGCGGTGGCGGTGCTGGTGCCGGCCGCCGGCTTCGGCATCTACCTGTCGCTCGGCTCGCCCATGCTGCCCGACCAGCCCTATTCCGGCCGTGCCGCCGGCATCGCCGAGATGCAGGACCAGGCCAAGCTGATCGAGACCATGATCGCCTCGCTGGCCGCCAAGCTCGAGAAGAACCCCAATGACGGCAAGGGCTGGGCCATGCTGGGCCGCTCGCTGCGGGTCACCGGCCAGGCCGACAAGGCGCGCGAGGCCTATCGCCGCGCCGCCCGGCTGATGCCCGGCGATACCGGGGTGCGCCTGGAATACGCCTCCATGCTGCTCGACGACGTGCCCCAGGGGGCCATGCTGCCGCCGGAATTCGTCGGCGTGATGCGCGAAGTGGCGGCGGTCGATCCCCGCAACGTCGATGCCCTTTATTTCCTCGGCCTGTCCGAGGCCCAGACCGGCAACGCCGCCAAGGCGCGCGACTACTGGTCCCGTCTGGTGGCGGTGCTGCCCGAAGGGGAGGACCGGACCGAGATCAAAAGGCAGCTGGAAGCGCTGAAATAGCCGCCGGAGCGGGCGACTCTGTCCTTGCATGGGGCGCCGATTCCGTTATATTCACGCTCCAGACACATTCTTGCTTCCCGACCGAGATGCTGTTCCAGGCAGGAGGAAGGGGTTGTAAGGGTGGGCCATCGGCCCACTTTTTTTGTTTTTTGTGGACCTATCTGGTCGCAACGCGGCATTGGGCACATGGACCTTCAGCAGCGCTTGGAAACCATCGTCGCCGGCCCGCTCGAGTCCCAGGGCTACGAGCTGGTCAGGGTGATGTTCCAGGGCCGGAGCCGCCCGACGCTCCAGGTGATGGCCGAGCGCAAGGACGGCCGGGCGATGACGGTGGACGATTGCGCCGAAATCAGCCGGTCGCTCTCGGCCCTCCTCGACGTCGAGGACCCCATCCAGGGCGGTTACGTGCTGGAGGTCAGCTCGCCGGGCATCGACCGGCCGCTGACCCGGCCCAAGGACTTCTCGGTCTGGGCGGGGTTCGAGGCCAAGCTGGAATCGCTGGTGGCCGTCGATGGACGCAAGCGCTTCCGCGGCCGCCTGCTGGGCTTCGACGAAGCCGGCGGGGCGGTCGCCATCGAGACCGAGACCGGTCCGGCACATGTGCCGCTGGCCGATCTCAAGAGCGCCAAGCTGGTGCTCACCGACGAGCTGATCGCCGCCGTGACCAAGGGACAGGACGGACAGGGATAAGAGGACCATGGAACGAATCGCTGCGCTTCCCCGCCCCGAACTGCTGCAGGTGGCCGACGCCGTCGCCCGCGACAAGGGCATCGACCGCGACGAGGTGCTGGAGGCGATGGAGCAGGCCATCCAGAAGGCCGGCCGCTCCAAGTACGGGCACGAGCACGACATCCGCGCCCACATCGACCGCAAGTCGGGCGAGATCCAGCTGGCCCGCTACATCGAGGTGGTGGAGACGGTCGAGAACGAGGCCACCCAGGTCGCCCTGTCGCGCGCCCTGAAGAAGTCGCCCGAGGCCAAGGTCGGCGACTTCCTGGTCGATCCGCTGCCGCCCATCGATTTCGGCCGCATCGCCGCCCAGACCGCCAAGCAGGTGATCGTGCAGAAGGTGCGCGACGCCGAGCGCACCCGCCAGTACAACGAGTACAAGGACCGCGTCGGCGAGATCAGCAACGGCCTGGTCAAGCGCGTCGAGTTCGGCAACGTCATCGTCGATCTGGGCCGCGCCGAGGCGCTGCTGCGCCGCGACGAGCTGATCCCGCGCGAGACCTTCCGCACCGGCGACCGCGTGCGCGCCTACATCTACGACGTCCGCCAGGAGCCCCGGGGACCGCAGATCTTCCTGTCGCGCACCCACCCCACCTTCATGTCCAAGCTGTTCGCCCAGGAAGTGCCGGAGATCTACGACGGCATCATCGAGATCCGGGCGGTCGCCCGCGATCCCGGCAGCCGCGCCAAGATCGCGGTGATCAGCCACGATTCCTCCATCGACCCGGTCGGCGCCTGCGTCGGCATGCGCGGCTCGCGCGTGCAGGCGGTGGTGGCCGAGCTGCAGGGCGAGAAGATCGACATCATCCCGTGGTCGGGCGAATACGCCACCTTCGTGGTCAACGCCCTGGCTCCGGCCGAGGTGACCAAGGTGGTGCTGGACGACGAGAACCACGCCATGGAAGTGGTGGTCCCCGACGATCAGCTGAGCCTCGCCATCGGCCGGCGCGGCCAGAACGTGCGTCTGGCCAGCCAGCTCACCGGCTGGTCCATCGACATCATGACCGAGGCCGAGGAATCCGAGCGCCGCAACGAGGAGTTCCGGACCCGCTCGAAAATGTTCATCGACGCCCTGGACGTCGACGACGTCATTGCCCATCTGCTGGTCACCGAGGGTTTCTCCACCGTCGAGGAGGTGGCGTTCGTGCCGCCCGAGGACCTGACCGGCATCGAGGGGTTCGACGAGGACGTGGCCGCCGAGCTGCAGAACCGCGCCAAGGCCTTCCTGGCCGAGCAGGACGAGCGCTACGACGCCATGCGCCGCGACCTGGGGGTTTCCGACGATCTGGCTGCCATCGACGGGCTGTCCCCGCTGATGCTGGTGAAATTGGGGCACAAGGGGATCAAGACCCTGGACGATTTGGGCGACCTCGCCTCGGATGAGCTGATCGACGTGGTCGGCAAGGACGACATGGGCGAGGATCAGGCCAACGCGGTGATCATGGCCGCCCGTGCCCATTGGTTCGAAGACGGCGGCGCCGCCTAGGGAGAGTGGCCCGGTGGCGGCCGCCGAAGAGGACGAGGACAGCGGGCCGGAGCGGCGCTGCATCGCCAGCGGCGAGCGCCGGCCCAAGGTGGAGCTGCTGCGCTTCGTGGTCTCGCCCGACGGCACGGTGGTGCCCGACGTCGAGCAGCGGCTTCCCGGCCGGGGAATCTGGTTGAGCCCCCGCCGGGATATGGTAAATACGGCCGTGACCAAGCGGCTGTTCGCCAGGGCCGCCCGCCAGGCGGTGACGGTGCCCGAGGGGCTGGCCGACCTGGTGGAGCATCTGCTGGTCCGGCGCTGTCTCGCCACCCTGGGCCTGGCGCGTCGCGCCGGCGAGGCGGTGTGCGGGTACGAGAAAGTCCGCGCCGAGTTGAAGGCCGGCCGGGTGGCGGTGCTGGTCGAGGCGGCCGAGGCCGCCTCGGGAAGCGAACGGATGAAGACGCTGGCGACCGGCCTGCCGGTGGTGGAAGTGTTCGGCGCCGCCGAACTGGGAGCGGTGTTCGGCCGCGACCACGCGGTGCATGTGGGTGTGGCGCCGGGGGGCCTGGCCCGACGGCTGCTGGCGGAAGCCGCGCCGCTGGCCGGCTTTCGCTCCCCGATTGCCGGCGATGTTGGTTGACGGACGGCCGCCGGGCCGTATCTAGCCTGAAAGAGCAAGTGATTACATGAGCGATTCGGAAAACCAAGAGCGCAAGACCCCGCTGAAGCTGTCCTCGCCGGGCAAGCTGGAGCTGAAGAAGACCGTGGAGTCCGGCCAGGTCCGCCAAAGCTTCTCGCACGGGCGCTCCAAGGTGGTGACCGTCGAGAAGAAGCAGACCCGCCGTTTCGCCCCCGGCGCCGGCGGTGCCATGCATGTGATCCGCGAGGATCATTCCGGCGCCGAGGCCGAACTGGCCAAGGCGGTCGCCAATGTCGAGGCGCTGCAGCAGGCGGTCGCCGCCCACGATCTCACCAATCACGAGAAGGTGGCTCGCGCCCGGGCGCTGGAAGCCGCCATGAAGGCCGCCGAGGAGGCGCGCATCCGCGCCGAGGAGGAGGCCCGCCTGCGGGCCGAGGAGGCCGAGCGCCTCGCCCTCGAACCGCCACCCGAAGAGCTTGAGGAGGCCGCTCCGGTCGCCGCCGAGGAAGCCGCCCCGGCACCCGAGCCGGTGGCCGAGGCCCAGCCCGCCGCCGCCGAGCCCGCCGCCGCCGCTGGCGCTGGCGCTGCTGCTGCTCCGGCGCAGCCGCCGGCCGAAGCCCGCCCCGGCCCGCGCATGACCGCACCGCCGCCGCCGCGCCCGCCCGGCGCCCCGGCGGTGCCCGGCGTGCGCCGCCCCGGCGAGGAGGAAGAGGACGAGGAGGAGCGCGCGCGCAAGAAGGCCGCCGCCCACAAGCCGGCTCCGGTCAAGCGCACCGAGCCGCGCCGGCGCACCGGCAAGCTGACCATCACCGACGCGCTGACCGACGACGACCGCGGCGAGCGCGGCCGCTCGCTGGCCGCCGTCAAGCGGGCCCGCGAACGCGAGCGCCTGAAGCACCTCCAGAAGGGATCGGAGAAGGTCATCCGCGACGTCGTGGTTCCCGAATCGCTGACCGTCCAGGATCTCGCCAACCGCATGGCCGAGCGCGGCGGCGACGTCATCAAGACCCTGATGCGCATGGGCGTCATGGCCACCATCAACCAGTCCATCGACGCCGACACCGCCGAGCTGGTGGTGGCGGAGTTCGGCCACCGCTTCACCCGCGTGTCCGACGCCGACGTCCTGGTCGGCCTGGAAGGCGCGCAGGATGCCGAGGGCGAGCTGCTGCCGCGGCCGCCGGTGGTCACCATCATGGGCCACGTCGATCACGGCAAGACCTCGCTGCTTGACGCCCTGCGCGAGACCGACGTGGTCTCGGGCGAAGCCGGCGGCATCACCCAGCACATCGGCGCCTACCAGGTGACCCTGAGCTCGGGCGGCAGGATCACCTTCATCGACACCCCCGGCCACGAGGCCTTCACCGCCATGCGTGCCCGCGGCGCCAAGGTCACCGACATCGTGGTGCTGGTGGTCGCCGCCGATGACGGCATCATGCCGCAGACCGTGGAAGCCATCCGCCACGCCAAGGCGGCCGGCGTGCCGATCATCGTCGCCATCAACAAGATCGACAAGCCCGACGCCAATCCCGGCCGGGTCCGCCAGGAACTGCTCCAGCACGACCTGGTGACCGAGGATCTGGGCGGCGACGTGCTGACCGTCGAAGTCTCGGCCAAGAAGCGCATGAACCTGGAGCGGCTGGAGGAAACCATCCTGCTGCAATCCGAGATTCTCGACCTCAAGGCCAATCCCGAGCGCGCCGCCCAGGGAACGGTGGTCGAGGCCAAGATGGAAAAGGGTCGCGGCCCGGTGGCCACGGTGCTGGTGCAGAAGGGCACCCTGAAGGTCGGCGACGTCTTCGTCGTCGGCTCCGAATGGGGCAAGGTGCGGGCGCTGGTCGACGACAAGGGCAACCGCGTCGAATCGGCCGGCCCGTCCACGCCGGTCGAGGTGCTGGGCCTGGACGGCGTTCCCGCCGCCGGCGACGACTTCATCGCCGTCGAGGACGAGGCCCGGGCCCGCGAGATCGCCGGCTACCGCCAGCGCCAGGACCGCGAGGCCAAGGCCAAGCTGGCCGCCCGCGGCACCCTCGAGCAGATGTTCTCGGCCATCAAGGCCGGCGAGGCCAAGGAACTGCCGGTGGTCATCAAGGGCGACGTGCAGGGCTCGGTGGAAGCCATCACCGGCACCCTGGAAAAGATCGGCAACGAGAACGTCAAGATGCGCGTGCTGCACGCCGCCGTCGGCCCGGTCAACGAATCCGACATCACCCTGGCCAAGGCCAGCGGCGGCATCATCATCGGCTTCAACGTCCGCGCCAACCCGCAGGCGCGCGACATGGCGCGGCGCGACGGCGTCGACATCCGCTACTATTCCATCATCTACGACGTCACCGACGACATGAAGACCATGCTGTCGGGCATGCTGGCGCCGACCCTGAAGGAACACCTGATCGGCTACGCCTCGATCCGCGAGGTGTTCAACATCACCAAGGTCGGCAAGGTCGCCGGCTGCATGATCACCGAAGGCATCGTCAAGCGCGGCGCCGGCGTGCGCCTGCTGCGCGACAACGTGGTCATCCACCAGGGCGAGCTGGGCCAGCTCAAGCGCTTCAAGGACGACGTCAAGGAAGTGCGCGAGGGGTACGAATGCGGCATGTCCTTCACCAATTACGAGGATATCCGCCAGGGCGACGTGATCGAGTGCTTCGAGGTCGAGGAGGTGGCGGCTACCCTGTAGCCGCCGCCCGTCCGAGCTGAGCCGAGGGCGCCCATGCCGCGCGGACACAAGCCCCCATCGCAACGCCAATTGCGCGTCGGCGAGGAATTGCGCCACGTCATCGCCACCATCATCGAGCGCGGCGACATCCGCGATCCCGACCTGGCCGGGCGCGCCATCACCGTCACCGAGGTCCGCGTCAGTCCCGATCTCAGGAACGCCACCGTGTTCGTGGTGCCGCTGGGCGGCGGCGACGTCGCCCCGCTGCTGGCCGGGCTGAAGCGGGCGCGCCCGTTCCTGCGCCACGAGATCGCCCGCATGGTCGATCTGCGCAGCGTCCCCAATCTCAGCTTCGAACCCGACACCAGCTTCGACGAGGCCGGCCGCATCGAGGCCCTGCTGAACAGCCCCCAGGTCCGCCGCGACCTGTCGGTCCCCGGGAGCGGCGATTCCGAATTCGGCCGCCGCTTCGACCCCGACTCCATCGACGGCGAAGATGACGGGGAATAGCGCAAAGCGGCGAACAGCCGTTTGCGGACGCGGTATATGAACCACAGAGACACAGAGACACAGAGGAAACACAGAGGAAAAACGATTTCTCTGTGCCTTCTCTGTGTCTCTGTGTCTCTGTGGTTTTTCCACCGCCGGACGCTTCCCCATGCCCCGTAAGCGCAAAGGCATCCCCATCGACGGCTGGCTGGCGGTGGACAAGCCGGTGGGGATCGGCTCGACCACCGTGGTCTCCATCCTCCGCCGCCTGACCAACGCCGCCAAGATCGGCCATGGCGGCACGCTCGACCCGCTGGCCTCGGGCATCCTGCCCATCGCCCTGGGCGAGGCGACCAAGACGGTGTCCTACGTCATGGACGGGGCCAAGACCTACCGCGTGGTGGTGGCCTGGGGCGAAGCCCGCAGCACCGAGGACCGCGAGGGCGAGGTCATCGCCACCAGTCCGGTGCGCCCCGACCGCGACGCCATATCGGCCGCGTTGCCCGCCTTCACCGGCGACATCCTGCAGGTGCCGCCGGCCTTCTCGGCCATCAAGGTGGCGGGCGAGCGGGCCTACGACCTGGCCCGCGCCGGCGCGGCGGTGGAGCTGGCGCCGCGCTTGGTGCGCATCGACCGCATCGCCTTGCTGGCCATGCCCGATGCCGACCATGCCGAGTTCGAGGTGGAATGCGGCAAGGGCACCTATATCCGCTCGCTGGCCCGCGACCTCGCCGTCGCCTTGGGCACGGTCGGCCATGTGGCGGCCCTGCGCCGCACCGCCTGCGGCCCGTTCGACGAGTCGTCGGCGATTTCCCTGGACAAGTTGCAGGAGCTCGGGCAAGGTCCCGCGCTTCGGACCCATCTGCTTCCGATCGAGACCGCGCTGGACGACATCCCGGCCCTGGCCCTGACGGAAGCGGAGGCCCGGCGCCTCATGAGCGGGCAGGCCCTTCCCCTGGCGGGACTGGCCGGACGCGAGGCCCCAACCCCGCCGCCCGGCACGAATGTACGGGCCATGCAGGGGGCAAGGCTGGTGGCGCTGGCGCGCATCGACGGCGGAACCCTTCGCCCGGTGCGCGTGATTCTCCAACCCTCTTCATCAGGAGAAGACGATGTCGATTACGCCCGTGCGTAAGCAGGAGCTGGTTCAGGAATACGCCACCAAGGAAGGCGATACCGGTTCGCCGGAAGTCCAGGTGGCCATTCTGTCGGAGCGCATCCGCAACCTGACCGAGCACCTCAAGGAACACAAGAAGGATTTCCATTCCCGCCGCGGCCTGCTGATCATGGTCGGCCAGCGCCGCCGCATGCTGGATTACCTGAAGAGCGTCGACACGTCTCGCTACGAGTCGTTGATCGGTCGCCTGGGTCTGCGTAAGTAATTGTTTTTCGTTTCGATCGACGTTTCGGGCGTCGCGTCGGAAGGTGCCCGCGTGGGGGTGGTCCTCGCGCGGGCGGCCGTGTTTGTACGGAACGGGACGCCCCGCGGGGCCGCAATCCGGCGGCGCCGTGCATGGATAAGGAATGACACCTAATGTCGATGTTCAATGTCACCCGCAAGGAGATCATGTGGGGTGGGCGCAAGCTGGTGCTGGAAACCGGCAAGATCGCCCGCCAGGCCGACGGCGCCGTGCTCGCCACCTATGGCGACACCACCGTTCTGTGCACCGTGGTCGCCATGAAGACGCCCAAGCCGGGCGTGGATTTCTTCCCGCTGACCGTGCACTACCAGGAGAAGGCCTTCGCCGCGGGCAAGATCCCCGGCGGCTTCTTCAAGCGTGAAGGCCGCCCGAGCGAGAAGGAAACCCTGGTTTCCCGCCTGATCGACCGCCCCATCCGGCCGCTGTTCGTCGATGGCTTCCGCAACGAGGTGCAGGTGGTCTGCACCGTGCTGTCCCATGACCTGGAAAACGATCCCGACATCGTCGCCATGGTCGGCACCTCCGCCGCCCTGACCATTTCCGGCGTTCCCTTCATGGGCCCGGTGGGCGCCGCCCGCGTCGCCTACATCGACGGCCAGTACGTGCTGAACCCGACCGCCGACCAGATCAAAACCTCCGAGCTGGAGCTGGTTCTGGCCGGCACCACCGAAGGCGTGCTGATGGTCGAATCGGAAGCCAAGGAGCTGTCCGAAGAGGTCATGCTGGGTGCCGTCACCTTCGGCCACAAGGCGTTCCAGCCGGTGATCCAGGCCATCGTCGAGATGGCCGAATCCTGCGCCAAGGAGCCGTGGGACATGGCGCCGCCGGTGCCGGAAGTGGCTGCCGTGCGCGCCAAGTTCGAGGCCGCCGGCATCGTCGCCGAGCTGGCCGAGGCCTACAAGATCGTCAAGAAGCAGGACCGCTACGCCGCCGTCGGCGCCGTCAAGGACAAGGCCATGGCCTCCCTCGACGTCGATTCCGAGAAGGCGGTGGCCTACGGCATCCTCAAGGATCTCGAATCCGAGGTGGTGCGCGGCAACATCCTGAAGACCGGCGTTCGCATCGACGGCCGCGACACCAAGACCGTGCGCCCCATCGAGGTCGAGGTCGGCGTGCTGCCCCGCGCCCACGGCTCGGCGCTGTTCACCCGCGGCGAAACCCAGGGCCTGGTGGTCGCCACCCTGGGCACCGGCCAGGACGAGCAGATCATCGACGCCCTGTCCGGAGAGTATCGCGAGCACTTCATGCTGCACTACAACTTCCCGCCCTATTCGGTGGGCGAGTGCGGTCGCATGGGCTCGCCCNCCGGAAGTGGCCGCCGTGCGCGCCAAGTTCGAGGCCGCCGGCATCGTCGCCGAGCTGGCCGAGGCCTACAAGATCGTCAAGAAGCAGGACCGCTACGCCGCCGTCGGCGCCGTCAAGGACAAGGCCATGGCCTCCCTCGACGTCGATTCCGAGAAGGCGGTGGCCTACGGCATCCTCAAGGATCTCGAATCCGAGGTGGTGCGCGGCAACATCCTGAAGACCGGCGTTCGCATCGACGGCCGCGACACCAAGACCGTGCGCCCCATCGAGGTCGAGGTCGGCGTGCTGCCCCGCGCCCACGGCTCGGCGCTGTTCACCCGCGGCGAAACCCAGGGCCTGGTGGTCGCCACCCTGGGCACCGGCCAGGACGAGCAGATCATCGACGCCCTGTCCGGAGAGTATCGCGAGCACTTCATGCTGCACTACAACTTCCCGCCCTATTCGGTGGGCGAGTGCGGCCGCATGGGCTCGCCCGGTCGTCGCGAGATCGGCCACGGCAAGCTGGCCTGGCGCGCCGTGCGCCCGTGCCTGCCGGCCAAGGAGGCCTTCCCCTACACCCTGCGCGTGGTCTCGGAAATCACCGAGTCCAACGGCTCCTCCTCCATGGCCACCGTCTGCGGCAGCTCGCTGGCGCTGATGGATGCCGGCGTGCCGATGCCGCGCCCGGTGGCCGGCATCGCCATGGGCCTGATCAAGGAAGGCGCCGATTTCGCGGTGCTGACCGACATCCTGGGTGACGAGGATCACCTGGGCGACATGGACTTCAAGGTCGCCGGCACCGAGAAGGGCGTCACCGCCCTGCAGATGGACATCAAGATCACCTCGATCACCGAGGAGATCATGAAGATCGCCCTGGCCCAGGCCAAGGACGGCCGCCTGCACATCCTGGGCGAGATGGCCAAGGGCATCGACCATGCCCGCAACGAAGTGTCGGGCAACGCTCCGCGCATCACCACCTTCAACATCCCGAAGGAAAAGATCCGCGAAGTCATCGGCACCGGCGGCAAGGTCATCCGCGAAATCTGCGAGGTCACCGGCGCCAAGGTCGACATCGAGGACGACGGCACCATCAAGGTCGCCTCGACCGACATCGACAAGGCGCAGCAGGCCATCGACTGGATCCGCGGCATCGTCGCCGAGCCCGAGCTGGGCGTCATCTACGTGGGCAAGGTGGTGAAGGTGGTCGATTTCGGCGCCTTCGTGAACTTCCTGGGCTCCCGCGACGGCCTGGTCCACATCTCGGAAATCAGCCGCGAGCGGGTCGCCAAGACCTCGGACGTGCTGCAGGTGGGCCAGCAGGTCAAGGTCAAGGTCCTGGGCTTCGACGACCGCGGCAAGGTCAAGCTGTCCATGAAGTGCGTCGACCAGGAAACCGGTGAGGACATCACCGCCCAGGTCGAGGCCGAGCGCAAGGACAAGCGCAAGCACCGCGACGAGGACTAGACTTTCGTCCTTGTGAAAACCGGAAAGGGCCGCGGCAACGCGGCCCTTTTTGTTTGGCGGATGAAGGAACGGCGGGGACACGCCCCGCCCACCCTCGCCCGCCTGCGGGAGAGGGTGCGAGGCGCAGCCGAGCGGGAGAGGGCCTGCGTCCGCATGTGCCCGCCCGTGGGGTCCCATGGCCGGCGCCCCGGCCCTCCCCCTCCCGGCAAACGGGCAAGGCCCGTTCCCCCCATACGTCATCGCCGGGCCCGACCCGGCGATCCATAGCAGCCATGCGCACCACCCGGCGGGCCGGGCGGCGGGCGCGGGGTCAGGCAACACGGATGAACGCAGATAGACACAGATGAACGCAGATGGATGTACCGCACGTGCCCGGATCGTGAGGACATCCGGCAGGGGGCGGGAAGGGTCGCCGGATTGACGGATCGGCGCCCATGGCGCCCGTCCCGAGGGTCGGCTCCGGTGCATAACAGCAGATCCGGAAGTTAAGTGCACTGGCACCGTAACTCCTGGGCTCCCGCGACGGCCTGGTCCACATCTCGGAAATCAGCCGCGAGCGGGTCGCCAAGACCTCGGACGTGCTGCAGGTGGGCCAGCAGGTCAAGGTCAAGGTCCTGGGCTTCGACGACCGCGGCAAGGTCAAGCTGTCCATGAAGTGCGTCGACCAGGAAACCGGTGAGGACATCACCGCCCAGGTCGAGGCCGAGCGCAAGGACAAGCGCAAGCACCGCGACGAGGACTAGACTTTCGTCCTTGTGAAAACCGGAAAGGGCCGCGGCAACGCGGCCCTTTTTGTTTGGCGGATGAAGGAACGGCGGGGACACGCCCCGCCCACCCTCGCCCGCCTGCGGGGAGGGTTGCGCAAAGGCCCCGCTTGCGGGAGAGGGCCTGCGTCCGCATGTGCCCGCCCGTGGGGTCCCATGGCCGGCGCCCCGGCCCTCCCCCTCCCGGCAAACGGGCAAGGCCCGTTCCCCCCATACGTCATCGCCGGGCCCGACCCGGCGATCCATAGCAGCCATGCGCACCACCCGGCGGGCCGGGCGGCGGGCGCGGGGTCAGGCAACACGGATGAACGCAGATAGACACAGATGAACGCAGATGGATGTACCGCACGTGCCCGGATCGTGAGGACATCCGGCAGGGGGCGGGAAGGGTCGCCGGATTGACGGATCGGCGCCCATGGCGCCCGTCCCGAGGGTCGGCTCCGGTGCATAACAGCAGATCCGGAAGTTAAGTGCACTGGCACCGTAACTCCTCGGCTCCCGCGACGGCCTGGTCCACATCTCGGAAATCAGCCGCGAGCGGGTCGCCAAGACCTCGGACGTGCTGCAGGTGGGCCAGCAGGTCAAGGTCAAGGTCCTGGGCTTCGACGACCGCGGCAAGGTCAAGCTGTCCATGAAGTGCGTCGACCAGGAAACCGGTGAGGACATCACCGCCCAGGTCGAGGCCGAGCGCAAGGACAAGCGCAAGCACCGCGACGAGGACTAGGTTTTCGTCCTTGTGAAAACCGGAAAGGGCCGCGGCGACGCGGCCCTTTTTGTTTGGCGGATGGCGGATCGGCGGGGACACGCCTCCCCCACCCTCGCCCGCTTGCGGGACCTTTGCGAAACCCTCCCCACTGGTGGGGGAGGGTGGCGGCGCAGCCGCCGGGTAGGGGGGCTTACGCGCGGCGAGCGCGGAAAAATATTTAACGTCATCAAACACTTCATGTAGCGCGCTGACGCGCGCACCCCCCACCCCAGCCCTCCCCCACAGGGGGGGAGGGAGCCCAGAAAGGCAATTTCGCAAAGCTCCCGCAAGCGGGCGAGGGTGCGAGGCGCAGCCGAGCGGGAGAGGGCCTGCGTCTGCATGTGCCGGCCGGTTGGGGGTCCCATGGCCGGCGCCCCGGCCCTCACCCTCCCCGCGAGCGGCCAAGGGCAATTCCCCCCATACGTCATCGCCGGGCTCGACCCGGCGATCCATGGCAGCCATGCGCACCACCCGGCGGGCCGGGTGGCTGGTGGCGATTCATGCAACACAGATGAACGCAGATGGATGTACCGGACTTGCCCGGGTTGTGAGGACATCCGCCTGGGGGCGGGAAGGCTCGCTGGGAAGTTAAGTGCACTGGCACCGTAATTCTAAATTGAACACTTATTCTACGTCCTTGATCTCAATGGCGTCATCGGGTGTGATCCCGTCGAAGAAGAACTTGACGACGTAACGGTCGAACGGCCCGAGCGACCTGATAGCTAGCACCGTCTCTAGTCCGAGGGAATTAAACCGCTCGAGTGCTGCCAATAGGTCCATTTCTGGGTCGAGAAAGTTGATGAGGCCAGACGCGTGAATTTTTTTCGATATCATGCGCGGAAGCCCGTACTCTTCGAGGTGGTAGACTGCGCTCGGCAAGAACGCCCGACTCATGCGCCCGATGAAGGCCGAAATATCGACTGACGAGTTGACGATCATCCTGTGGAGTTCGTTCGCGTCACTTAGAAGAGCTGAAAATTTGAACGTGATTGTCCGCTCGAGCTTAAAAAATTCTTCGATATCAATCCCATCCCTTTTGAGCGATGAAAGGAGAGTAGGTAGATCCCGATCCCAATTGTACGCGATTGCCTTTGTGGTCACCACTACCTTGCGGTGCTGGGTCTCCCAGTTTCCCGGCTTAAGGCGAAGGATCTTGTAAAGCATCGTATCCCATTGATCGGGATTGTTCGCATTCAGATACCCAAATCCGCGCCATTCGTTAGGGTTGTCTTTCATGTCTATCGCAAGGCGAAGCAAGAAATCCGCGTCGCTATCTTGGAGCAGATTCTCCCGCCTTACGCGCTCAAAGTTCTCTACACCGATGATCGATGACATCTGGGTTCTATATTCGATGATGCGCTCGACCTGCCGATCCGTGAGCGAATCCGCGTCCTGGTCTTCATCCAGCGTGCCCAGGATTTTTTCAGGGAACTCGATCACCAGCTGGGTGTCTTCAGATTTCGGAGGGGCGTCGAGCAAAAATATGTTGCCCACGAAATATTTGAACATTCTGCCGCCGCGTCCGATGATGTTCTTGTATGTAAAGTCTTTTAGGCTGGCGCTTCCTAACTTACTTTTCCATACGATTACGTTCTGCGCGGACGTGTTCACCCCCTCGATAATTGAGGAGGTGGAGACGATGCTGTCAAATCCATCTGTATACTCGAAAAGGCGTATCTGAAGCTGGCTGAGGCATCTGTGCATGCTGCCGTTGTGGACGCCGATGGCACGGTCGACCAAGTCGGCCAATACCCAGTCTGACTTGTAGTTTTGCCGCAGCCATTTAGAGAATGATGTGGTGTAGATGCGGTCGACGGGAGGAATTGCAGCAATCGCGAGCTCGGCGATCTTCGTGATTTCGGAGTAGGTGCCCGCATATATTAGGGACTTCTGGCCGCCCGGCGAGATTAGCTCAATAAGTTTCTGTCCCTTCTTTATCTCATCGTTGCCGATTTCCTTGTAGATCTCCTTGATATCCAGGTATACGGTGTTGAAGTCAAGGAGCTCTAAGAACTCCATGTCGCGTGTAAAGGCGTTGTCATTGAGCTTTTTGATGTTTGGAGCTAGGTAGTACCGCTGTTTTGCTTTCTTAGAAAGCTTCAAGATCGCCTTGATGAGCGATGGAGCGCGAGCGCGGTCGTGCGTCTGGCTCGCCTTATAGAATTCATCGACCACCAATAGATCGATAGTTTCTAGCGCGGCGAGGTATCCGAACGCCCGCTCCTGCGGGAAGATGAGGATATTCTTCGGGCCGAGACGCGTGTCTGGCGCGGTAACGATGGTGTACTGATCGGAGAATTTCTTGAACAACCGACGCCGCGTTTCATCCATCAGCGCGATCGTCGGGACGATGATCACCACATTGTCCGGTTGCTTGGCGGCGATGAAGGCGTCGATGATGAAGCTCTTCCCGAAGCTGGTCGGGGCGCTCACCGCGATGCTTTTCCCGTCCAGTAGTTTGGAGAGAACGCTCGACTGTTCACGGTGCAAGGTCGCGATACGCCGACCGACATCGACCTCGAATGCGTAATGCACAAACTTCTGATCCCACGATGCATTCGAGAGTTGCAGGTAAGGAAATAACCCGGTGGCGCGGATCATCTGATTCACAACCTGCGGATAGGCTGTCTTTGTGCTGTCGAGATCAGCAAGGAGGCGGATCAGCAGATTTCTAGCCGCCACCTCGTTCTTGACCGAAAGAAAATGATTGATTTCGTGGCACGTCTCAAATACATCCATCACAGCTGACCCTTGTAGAAAGCGACGACCTGTACAAAGGCATCAACAATCTTGGTCTTGCTGGGCACAGGAAAGAGAATGATGTGAAAAGTTATGTCGCTGTATTTGTGTATGCCGCCAGATTTGGCGATCTGTTTTAGATAATAGGCTTCGGCGCGCTCCTTGTGAAAGGCGATTATCTCGGCCTTATATGCGTCAGTGAGATCCTTCGTCCCCGATGTGGTGGCGCACTCATGCAAGATTAGAATGGGTATGTGAATCTTGGGTTTCAGATTGTCGATGGATTCCCTGTTGTCCAAGGCGGCCTTGATCTTGGTGCGGAGCTCCGTTGCGATGGGCAAATCATCAAGATCGGAAACGCTTGTAATGATGGCGTTTTCCTTTTTGAGTTTGTCTGTCGATAGTGAATTTATCACCGAGGTCACGACGGCATCGAGACGAGCATCGGCAATGGAGTTGTAGAATTTGGCTTCACCGAACCACAGCGTAAAGTCTTCGCCATCGGCGACAATATGAACGCTGTCCGCGCCCTTGGCGTTGTCTTGGACATTCTGCTTGTAGAAAATCTTTGGAACGACTGGAAGTGCGCCGAAATGATGTCGCATCAAGCCGTAGAGAAAGACCTCGGCGATCTCACTGCCCTGGCCGATTTCATCTTTATCCGTGAGCCTGAGGTTTTGAGCCGCCGCAATGAGACTGCTGTGGTTCTGGTCGACAAGTGCTGCTCGCTCTCTCTCCGACAGCGCGGTCTGGGCGATGTTATCCCACAGATAGCTTTGGAATTTGGGGTAGCGCCATTCCGCATCTTCAAAGCCGTTGATCAGGCTGAGAACACGCTTCTGGACTAACCCGTCCTA
>NZ_CACVCG010000040.1 GCF_902729435.1 Magnetospirillum sp. UT-4 | reverse complement strand
TTTTTCCAACCCCGCCGCCGAACCAAGCCCGCCGTCAGGGAGGCCGCGTTGTACGCCGGCCCGGACTCCCCGTCAACGTCTAATTTTCACGATGCCGTCACAATCAAAGCCATCCTGAACCCGGCCGCGAATATTCCCCCGTGCGCCCGCGCGCATGGCGGAAAACCATTGGAATTTCGGGGCTTTTTACCCCCGGATAGAAATGGTCCAGGTAATCCGCGCCGCTGTCGGCACCCCGGCGCCACTCCGGAAGTGGCGCTCCAGTCGATTCCGGGTCCACGGTCAACAGCCACAGTCAAAGCCAATTTCCCAGATTATTCCTTGCCTTGCGGGCCTGGCGCTGCCATAAGACCCATACCAACATCATTGCCGGAACCGGACCTTGGGCTGCTGCGTATCGGCCAGGATAAAGCGAAGCGTGAAAGCGGCGACCGTTGTCGGCCTCGTCGGCATTGCCGCAACCTTCGCCGCGCGTCCCTTCGTCGATTTCGGCGACGGCGACCTGCCGCTGGACCCCAATCCCCCCGCTTATGCCGACTACGAGTCCGGACGACCGCCGCCGATGACGGCGGCGCTGTCGGACAGCGAGTTGGAGGACCGGGCCCGCCGCCCGGTCGAACGTCAGGTCCGCGTCGCGTCGGGCGACACGCTGGTGGACGTTCTGGTCCGCTCCGGCGTCGATGCCGCCGACGCCACCCAGGCCATCGAGGCCATGCGCGCGGTCTTCAATCCGCGGTCGCTGAAGGCCGGCCAGCGGGTGACCGTCACCTTCGACCGCTCGCCGCACGGTTTCGGCCAGGGCGATTTCCAGCAGGTGTCGCTGGCCGCCGACCCGATCCGCCAGGTGGGGGCCCGGCGCGGCGGCGACGGCGGCTTCGACGGCGTCGAGACCCAGCGCCAGGTCAGCCGCCATCTTGCCCATTACACCGGCCAGATCCGCTCGAGCCTGTTCGAGAGCGCGCAGGCCGCCGGCGTTCCCGCCCCGGTCATCCTGTCCATGATCAAGGCGCTGTCCTACGACGTCGACTTCCAGCGCGACATCCAGAGCGGCGACGGCTTCGAGGTGATGTTCGAGGGCTATTACGACACCAAGGGCAAGCTGGCGCGCAGCGGCGAGATGCTGTTCGCCGCCATCACCCTGTCGGGCACCCCCATCGCCATGTACCGGTTCGAGACCGACGGCGGCACCGTCGAGTACTTCAACGAGAAGGGTGAAAGCATCAAGAAGGCGCTGCTGAAGACCCCGGTCGACGGCGCCCGCATCACCTCGGGCTTCGGCATGCGCAACCACCCGATCCTGGGCTTCACCCGCATGCACAAGGGCATCGATTTCGGCGTGCCCGCCGGCACCCCGATCCAGGCCGCCGGCGACGGCGTCATCGAGATGGCCGGCTTCAACGGCGCCTACGGCAATTACGTGCGCATCCGCCACGGCAACGGCTTCGGCACCGCCTACGCCCACATGAGCCGCATCGGCCAGGGCATCCAGCGCGGCCGCCGGGTGGCGCAGGGCCAGATCATCGGCTTCGTCGGCTCCACCGGCCGCTCCACCGGCCCCCACCTGCATTACGAGATCCTGAAGGGCACCGCCCAGCTCAACCCGCTCTCGGTGAAGATGCCCACCAGCACCAAGCTGGCCGGGCGCGAGATGGACCGCTTCAAGCTGGCCAAACGCGAGACCGAGACCCTGCTGGCCAAGATCCCGCCGGCCGGCCGCCTGGCCCTCAACGGCCCGCTCAAGCCCGGCGCGCTGACCAATTAGGGTGCAGCGCCTGAGCTCCCCCCTCCCCTTCCATGGGGAGGGGCCGGGGGTAGGGTTGCCAGCCCCTGAGACCGGCGGCGCCAGCCCCCCACCCCAGCCCTCCCCACGAGGGGGAGGAGGGGGTCATCGTCAGTTGGCCGGCTTCCAGTTGCCCCCCGCCGCCGCCGACAGGGCGCCGGAGATGTTGTCGGGGGCCGACATGATGTTCATGAAGCTGTTGGAGCCCATCATGGACAGATCGGGGAAGCTGGCGGCGATGCGGAAGCGGGCCGACAGGGCATAGACCTTGCCGCCCGCGACCAGCATCTCGTAGGGCAAATGCGGGGTCGAGCGCAGCGGCTTGAAATCCACCTCCTTCATGATGAAGGCGTCGTTGCGGGTGTCGCCCTCGCCGGCGGTTCCGTTCATGGCGACGCCGAAGACCGCCTCCTCCTTGCCCGGAATATCGACGCGGTAGACCTTGGTGACCTGCCTGGTGCCGGCGGCCAGCCCCTTCTCCACCGCCGCCGTGGCGGTGGCGAAATCGGGATGGCTGGCCAGTTCGACGGGGTCGGAGAAGCGCTCCATGCCGAACATGTAGCGGTAGCTGCGCACGTCTTCCGCATCCATGCCGTCCTTCGGCCCGAACTCGCCCTGGTTACCCAGCGCGCCGGCCAGCTTGGCGGCCTCGCCCTTGAGGTCCTCGGCCATGCGGAAGGCATGGCCCCAATAGACCGGGTTGGAATAGGCGACCTGGATCTCGCCGCCCACATCGGTGACGGCGACCCGGTGCACGGCGCCGTAGCCGCCGAACTTGCTCTTGGCGGCGGCGGCCTTGAGGGCGTCGTTGGTGACCGCCATCACCGTCGCGGTGGGATAGGGCGAGTAGACGCCGACCGTCTGGAAGCCGGCCGCCGCCAGCTTGGCCTTCACCTCCTCGGCCTTGGCGGCGACGGTGCCGGCCCCCTTGGAGCCCAGCACGAACGGCTTGAAGGTCTCGGCCGCCGAGGCCTGGCCGATGAATGCGGCGACCAACGCCGCGGCCGCGATGATGACTCGGAATCCCTGCACGCTTGCCTCCTGGACCTTTGTTGGGACGGCTCGCCGTCCGATCCCGAGACATTAATCCCCGATGGCGCTCGCGCGGCAGTAACATAAGACGACGCTAAAGTATTTTTCCCCCAACCGTTCGGGTAGCCAACAATATCCAAGGTCGGATAGCGCAGTGATTAATATACCGCAACATATATAGGGTTGAAACCAATGTAATGGCCTTCAAGAATCAAGCATGCCTCATGAACGGGCCGGCTGCCCCCTCAATCCGGACTGTTGTGCGTCTGCCGCCCGAACGGGTGGCGAGGGCCATCATCCGCGCATCGCCCGCGCCGGTCCGGCCGGCTGCCCCATGCCGCACGGGGTGGCGGAGCGGGCCTGGCGCAAGGGCGAGGCGCTCTACCACCAGGGCGATGATCGCAAGTACCTGTATTCCCTGCGCGGCGGCTTGGTGATCCTCGAGCGGGTGGACGGCGCCGGCACCCTGACCGCGTTGCGGCTGCTGCGGCCGGGGGCGCTGTTCCCCTGCGCCGACCTGGTCGGCGACGGCAGCCACGGCAACACGGCGCGGGCGCTGACCGACGTCGCCGCCTGCCTGCTGCCGGCCGACGCCCTGAAGGCGGCCATGCGCACCCATGCGGCGGTCGGTGACGCCGTGTTGACCACCCTGTGCGGCGAAGGCCGGACCTACGAGGACATGGCCTTCCGCCTGCGCGCCATGGACATGGGCGAGCGCCTGCTGGCCCTGATCGAGGAATTGGCCGCCGAAGAGGGCACCGCGCTTCCCGATGGCGGCCGGCGGGTGCGGATGCCGGTGTCGTGGCGCGAGGTGGCGGCGTTGATCGGCAGCAGCCCTGAAGTGGTGAGCCGGCTGCTGCGCAAGCTGGGCGGCGAGGGCCGCATCCGGGTGGACGGCCGCGAGGTGACGCTGGTCAGGCGGGAGCCGGCGCGTCAGGCGGCGGGGTGATCAAGGTCACGGCCGGTGATCGGTCCCGCGCGGGCGGAGATGGGTTCACCACGAAGACACCAAGGGCACGAAGAGGGCACAGAGAAAAAATATCCTTCTCTGTGACTCCTCTGTGTCTCTGTGGTTAATCCCCCGGCGGGTTCTGGGGTGTGACGGCCCGTCGCGGGCAACGACCGGCTTCCCCGCGAGGGAGGGGACCCAGGGGGGTGCACCGACACCCTCTCCGCGACTCCTGGGTTCCCGCCTGCGCGGGAACGACCGAGGGCGCGGATTCACCCCATCCGCCATGACCAACAAAAAAGCCGCCGGGGTGACCGGCGGCTTCTTCGGGTCAGGCGTTGACCGCCTCGGCGGGGCCGTCGTCGCCCTCGGACGACTCGTTGTCGTCGCCCTGGTCGTCGTCTTCGTCGTCGCCGGTCACCTCGGCCTGGTCCTCGGCCGGGGTCGGCAGGTTCTGCGGCCGGCGCTGGCCGTTGTTCTGGTTGTAGGCGTTGATGAGCCGGAAATAGTGCTCGGCGTGCTGGTAGAAGTTCTCCGCCGCCACCCGGTCGCCCTGGGACGAGGCGTCGCGGGCCAGCGCCAGGTACTTCTCCATCACCTGGTGGGCATTGCCACGGATGCGGCCCTCGGGGCCGTTGGAATCGAACACTTGGCCGCGCACGTTGATGTGCTTGGCATGGCCGCCGCCGCCACCACCGCCGAGATGAGGGCCACGATTGGGATTGCCGCCGTTGTTGCCGCGGCCGCGGGTGCGTTGCTTGGGATTCACGGGTCCTACCTTCTAAGAGTCACCGTCGATGGTCTTGTTCTGACGATCCGCCCGGCGGGACTGGCCCGGCCATGACCCCCAGGGGGGATGCGGCGATGGAGGGATCGCTAGGCGTCCGGGTGAGCGGGCGGAGCCATCTCGGCTCGACGCCGGCCTGTGATCCGGGGGCGCTCGACGGGGGCCAACCTAGCCGGGAAGCCGCCGCATTCCAACACCTTTTTTCAAGTCGCCGTCATCGAGTCGATTCCGCCCCGGCGGCGGCGCCAAACAGCACGCAGCGCGCGATGCCGGCGAGGTCGTGCCCCACTCCCGCCGGCACCAGGCCGGCGGCGGCGAACAGCGCCGTCACGTCGTGGTCCTGGCCCTGCCCCACCTCCAGCCCGCAGATGCCGCCGGGGGCCAGCAGGCGGGCCACCTGCGGCGCCAGCGCGCGGTAGCAGTCCAGGCCGTCCGCGCCGCCGTCGAGCGCCCGGCGCGGCTCGAACCGGGCCACTTCCGGCGCCAGCCCGTCGATGTCCTGGGTCGGGATATAGGGCGGGTTGGAGACGATTGCATCGAACCTTCCGTCCAAGCCGCTACCCCAATCGCCAAGGCGGAATTCGGCGCGCTCCGCCAGACCGTTGGCGGCGGCGTTGGCGATGGCGACCTCCAGCGCCGGCGCGCTGGCATCGACGCCCAGCCCGCGGGCGTTGGGCAGTTCGGCCAGCAGGGCCAGCAGGATGCAGCCGCTGCCGGTGCCGAAATCGAGCAGCGACAGCGGCGCGCTGCGGTCGGGCAGACGGGCCAGCACCGCTTCCACCAGAGTCTCGGTGTCGGGGCGGGGATCGAGGGTGTCGGCGGTGACCGCCAGGGTCAGAGTCCAGAAGCCGCGCCGCCCGAGGATGTGGCTCATGGGCTGGCGCGCCACCCGCCGCGCCGCCATCGCCTCCAGCCGCGCCTGCTGCCCCTCGTCCAGCGGCGTCTCGGGGTGGGTGAGGATGCGCCCGGCCTCGATGCCCAGCACCTCGGCCACCAGCAGGCGGGCATCGAGGCGGGCCGATCCGATGCCGGCGGCGGCGAAGCGTTCGGCCAGCCGGCGGGCGGCGTCCCCGGCGGTCACGCCTCGCCCATCTCCGCCATGCGCTCGGCCTGGTCGGCGGCGACCAGGGCCTCGACCACCTCGTCGAGGGCGGTGCCGTTCATCACATCGTCGATCTTGTAGAGGGTGAGGTTGATGCGGTGGTCGGTGACCCGCCCCTGCGGGAAGTTGTAGGTGCGGATGCGCTCCGAGCGGTCGCCCGAGCCGACCTGGCTCTTGCGGTTGGCGGCGCGCTCGGCGTCCTTGGCTGCGCGCTGCATCTCGTACAGGCGGGCGCGCAGCAGCTTCATGGCGGTGGCCTTGTTCTTGTGCTGGCTCTTCTCCTGCTGGCAGGCCACCGCCAGGCCGGTGGGGATGTGGGTGACGCGCACCGCCGAATCGGTGGTGTTGACCGACTGGCCGCCCGACCCCTGGGAGCGGTAGACGTCGAAGCGCAGGTCCTTGTCCTCGAGCTGGATGTCCACCTCCTCGGCCTCGGGCATGATGGCCACGGTGGCGGCCGAGGTGTGGATGCGCCCGCCGGCCTCGGTCACCGGGACGCGCTGGACCCGGTGGACGCCGGACTCGAACTTGAGACGGGCGAAGACGTTGCGCCCGGTGATGGTGGCCGAGGCCTCCTTGACGCCGCCGATGCCGGTGTCGTTGACGTCCATCACCTCGAAGCGCCAGCCCTTGAGCCCGGCATAGCGCTCGTACATGCGGAACAGCTCGGCGGCGAACAGCGCCGCCTCCTCGCCGCCGGTGCCGGCGCGCACCTCCAGGATGGCGTTCTTCTCGTCGGCCTCGTCCTTGGGCAGCAGCATCAGCTGGACCTCGCGCTCGAGGCCGGGCAGCGTCTCCTTGAGGCGGTAGAACTCCTCTTCGGCCAGGTCCTTCATGTCGGGATCGGCCAACATGGCCTCGGCCTCCGCCATGTCGGCGCGCGCCTTGCGCAGCGCCTGCACCGCCGCCGCCACCGGCTCGATGTCCGAGAACTCCTTGGACAATCGGGCGAACGACGACCCGTCGCCGGTGGCCAGCAGCTCGCGCAGCTCGTCGTAGCGGTAAAGGACCTTGTCCAGTTGGGTTTCAAGATTCATCGGTACGATCCATCAATGCTCCCTCCCCCCTTGCGGGGGAGGGCTGGGGTGGGGGGTACGGGGGCGTCCAGCCCCCCTCCCCGTCCCTCCCCCGCAAGGGGGGAGAGAGAAGACCTCATTCCAGCCGGAACAGCTTCTTCAGCGTCCGTTCCATGGCCTGCCATTCCGCCCCCTCGGCGGCGACGTCCTTCATCGCCTCGGTGGGGGCGTGCAGCAGGCGGTTGACCAGCAGGCGGGTCGCCTCGGCCGCGTCGCCGCCGGCTTCCTTCAGCACCGCCTCGCGGGTCTCGTCGAAGCGGGCGCGCAAGGCGACCACGGCCGGTACCGCCGCGCGGGCGGCACGGCCCTTCAGGAACTGGGCGACCTCGTCCTCGACGATGGCCCAGGCGGCGCGGGCGGCCTGCTCGCGCCCGGCACGGCCCTCCAGCGCCACCCGCTCCAAATCCGACAGGTCGTAGAGGAAGGCGCCGTCAAGGCGGTTCACCGCCGGCTCGACGTCGCCGGGAATGGCGGCGTCGATCAGGAATATGGGCTTGCGCCGCCGCTTCTTCAGCGCCGCGGTGACCATCTCGGCGGTCACCGCCAGGTTGCGTCCGCCCACCGCCGCGACCACCACGTCGATACCGGGCAGCGAGTCGCGCAAATCCTCGAAGGGCAGCACATGGGCGTCCAGGGTCTGGGCCAGGGCCTCGGCCCGGGTCTGGCGCGGCGCCGTCACCGCCAGCCAGGACAGGCCGGCGGCGAGCAGGCTTTCGGCCACCAGTTCGCCCATGTCGCCGGCCCCCACCACCAGGCCGCGGCAGGCCGACAGGTCGCCGTGGATGTCGCGGGCCATCTGCACCGCGGCCGCCGCGATGGAGACCGGCCCCTCGCCGATGCGGGTCTCGCTGCGCACCCGCTTGGCGGCGGCGAAGGCGGCCTGCAGCAGCGCCTCCAGCTCGTTGCCGCAGGTGCCGCAATCGCGGGCCAGGCGGTGGGCGGTCTTGACCTGGCCGGCCACGTGGGGCTCGCCGATGACCAGGGAATCCAGCGCGGCGGCGACGGCGAAGCCGTGGCGCACCGCCTCGGGTCCGGTCAGGGTGTAGAACTGGCTGGCCAGGGCCGCCGCCGGCAGGCCGGTGCGGGCGGCGAAGCAGTGCTCGACCGCGGCGGCGACGTGCCCGGCATCGGGGTCCGACGACCACACCTCGACACGGTCGCAGGTGGACAGCACCATGGCCTCGCCGACACCTTGCCGCTTCAGCTCGGCCAGGAACACCGGCACCGAGGCATCGTCCACGAACAGCTGGTCGCGCAGGGACAGCGACGCCGACCGGTGGTTGGCGCCGATGACGGCCAGGCGTGGGGAGGGGGAGTTCAACGCAAACCTTTCCGACCGTAGAAACCGAGCATTCTTAGGTTCGAGCCTCGTCCTGAGGAGGCCCGCCAGGGCCGTCTCGAAGGGCGTGGCTCGCGGCACCAAACCGGGCCCGCCCCATCCTTCGAGACACCCCTTCGGGGTTCCTCAGGATGAGGCTACTCCGACTTCTGAGCGGTGAGGAGGCCCAGTAGCCGCTCCTCCGCCACCTCGGCCTGCTCGCCGCTATCGAGGTCGCGCAGGGTCACGGCGCCGCGCGCCGCCTCGTCCTCGCCCAGGATGATTGCGAAGCGGGCGCCCGCCTTGGCGGCGCGGGCCATGCGCTTCTTCATGTTGCCCGAGAAGCCCATGTCCACACTGATGCCGGCGGCGCGCAAGCGGTCGGCCAGGGCCAGCGCCGCCATGGCATCGCCCATGGGCACCAGCGCCACCGGGCGCTCAGGGGGAGGCGCCTCGCCCAGCAGCATGGACAGCCGCTCGACCCCCGCCGCCCAGCCGATGCCGGGGGTGGCCGGGCCGCCCATCTGGCCGATCAGGCCGTCGTAGCGGCCGCCGGCCAGCACCGTGCCCTGGGCGCCGAGGGCGTCGGTGGTGAACTCGAAGGCGGTGTGGCAGTAATAGTCCAGCCCGCGCACCAGCTTGGGGTTGACGGTGAAGGGAATGCCCAGCGCCGTCAGGCCGGCGGTCACCTGGTCGAAGAACTCCCTGGCCGCCGGGGTCAGGCAATCGGTCATCACCGGCGCCTGAGCGACGATGCGGCGGTCCTCCTCGTCCTTGGAATCGAGGATACGCAGCGGGTTCTTGTCGAGGCGCGCCCGGCTTTCCTCGGACAGCGTAAGGCGCATCGGCTCGAGATAGGCGACCAGGGCATTGCGGTAGGCGGTGCGGCTGTCCAGGTCGCCCAGGGTGTTGATCTCGAGCTGGATCTTGCCCTTCAGCCCCAGCGCCTCGAGCATGCGCCAGCCCATGGACACCACCTCCACATCGGCCAGCGGCGACTCGACGCCCAGGAACTCGATGCCGACCTGGTGGAACTGGCGCTGGCGGCCCTTTTGCGGCCGTTCGTGGCGGAACATGGGGCCGCGGTAGAACAGTTTCAGCGGCAGCGACTGCGACAGCCCGTTCGAGATGAAGGCGCGCGCCACCCCGGCGGTGCCCTCGGGCCGCAGCGTGAGCGAGTCCTCGCCCATGGTGAAGGTGTACATCTCCTTGGTCACCACGTCCGAGGTCTCGCCCAGGGTGCGGGCGAACACCTCGGTGAACTCGAAGATGGGAGTCACCACCTCGCCGTAGCCGTAGCGCCGGGCCACCGCGAAGGCGGTGTCCTCCACATGGCGGTGACGCCGGGTGTCCTCGGGCAGCAGGTCGTGGGTGCCGCGAACGGGTTGCAGCAGGGTCGACACGTCGTTAGTCCTTTCGCTTGGCCGCGTCCAGCTCGGCGGCCTTGGCCTCCACCAGATCGACGATGTGGTCGATCATCGCCGCGCCGTCGATCTTGTGGTCGGGGGTGCCGGCCACATAGACCATGTGGGAATCACCGCCGCCGCCGGTCAGGCCGACCATGGTCTCGCGCGCCTCGCCGGGGCCGTTGACGACGCAGCCGATGATGGACAGCGTCACCGGCGCGGTGATGTGGGCCAGGCGCTTCTCCAGCGTCTCCACCGTCGAAACCACGTCGAAGCCCTGCCGCGCGCAGGACGGGCACGACACCACGCGGACGCCGCGGGCGCGGATGCCCAGGGTCTTCAGGATCTCGTAGCCGACCTTGACCTCGTCCTCGGGGGGGGCCGACAGCGACACCCGGATGGTGTCGCCGATGCCGGCCCACAGCAGGGCGCCGATGCCCAGGCTCGACTTCACCGTGCCGCCGATCAGGCCGCCGGCCTCGGTGATGCCCAGATGCAGGGGGTAGTCGCAGGCCTCGGCCAGGCCGCGATAGGCGGCCACCGCCAGGAACACGTCGGACGCCTTGACGCTGATCTTGAATTCGAAGAAGTCGTTGTCCTCGAGCATGCGGGCATGCTCCATGGCGCTTTCCACCATGGCCTCGGGGCAGGGCTCGCCGTACTTCTCCAGCAGGTGCTTCTCCAGCGAGCCGGCATTGACGCCGATGCGCATGGAGCAGCCGTGATCCCGGGCCGCCTTGACCACCTCGCGCACCCGCTCCGCCGAGCCGATGTTGCCCGGGTTGATGCGCAGGCAGGCCGCCCCCGCCTCGGCCGCCTCGATGGCGCGCTTGTAGTGGAAATGGATGTCGGCCACCACCGGCACCGCCACCTGGGACACGATGTCCCGCAGCGCCCGGGTCGACTCCTCGTCGGGGCACGACACCCGCACGATGTCCACCCCCGCCGCCTCGGCCCGCCGGATCTGCGCCACCGTGGCAGCGACGTCCGAAGTCAGGGTGTTGGTCATGGTCTGCACGGTGATCGGGGCGTCGCCGCCCACCGGCACCGCGCCGACATGGATCAGGCGGGTCTTCCGGCGGGCGATGTGGCGATAGGGGCGGACGGACATGGGTGGCGCGGCCCGGCAACGGATGAAAGGCGGTTGATATAGCGCATTTCCGCCGGGGATGTCACCCCGCCCCTGGGACGGCGACGAGCGACCCCGCCTACTTCCAGTCCTGGACCCCGTAGCCGGCCAGGATCTGCCGCAGCCGGCCCGAGGCGCGCATCTCGCGGATGCCGTCGTCGAGCAGGCGGGCGTAGTCGCGGGCCTTGGGATGGCGGGGCGAGAAGGCGATGTAGACCACGTCCGAGCGGGTGGAACCGGCGAATTCGACCTGATCCGCCAGACCCATCTGGCCGAGCTTGAAATCGAGCACCGTCCGGCTGTCCATGGTGGCGTCGATCCGGCCGGCGAGAAGCTTCTTCAGGTTCTGCTCCAGCGGATGGCGCGACCCGATCAGATCGACCCGCGAGCGGTCGCCCTTGTTGGCCTCGACATAGGCGCCGACCGGGTCCATGTAGGCGTAGCCGATCACCCCGCTCAGCCGGACATTGGGCAGCGAGCCGGGGCCGTCATAGCGCCACGCATTGCCCTTCCTGACCACGAAGGTGGTGTCCCAGCGGCCGATCGGTTCCTGCGGGAACACCAGATCGGGGTTCTCCTTGGGGTCGGCGCCGATCACCGCGGCGATCCTGCCGGTCGAGCAATCCGCCTGGGCGCGGCCCCAGGGGGCCAGGGCGTAATCCACCCGGTGGCCGGCCTTGGCGAAGATTTCCACCATGACGTCGACGCCGTAGCCGGCGGGGGTGCCGGCGCAGTTGAACGGGCACCATTCATCGGCGCGCAAGGAGATGGTGTCGGCGCGGGCCGTCGTGGCCGCCAGGGCGGCTACAAGCGAAAGCAAAGCTGCGAAACGCCGAACCACCATCCCTTCCCTCCCCGCAGGGTCTGTTCGGGGGATCATATGCCGTTGCCGGGCGCCCGTCCAATCGGACCCGCGTCAGTAATTGCGCACCACCACTTCGGCCGCGTCCCGGCGGGCGGCGGGATCGCCGCTGAGGCGGCGGGGCGCGGCCAGCCCCTCGATGCGGAACTGGCGGAACAGGCGGCGGATGAAGCCGGTATCGGCGTTGGACAGCATCCAGCGCACGCCCATGCGGTGCAGCTTGACGCAGACCTCCCACAGCCGGCGCTGGTCGTCGCGGCCGAAGCCGTCCCAGGTGTAGCGGACGGCTCCGCGCCCCTCGGAATCGTAGGGCGGGTCGAAATAGACGAAGTCGCCGGGCCGGGCGAGGCTCAGCACGTCGGTGAAGGGAGCCCGCGCCAGCCGGGCGGTGCGCAGCGCCTCATGCAGGGCCAGCAGGTTGTCTGCGTCGTAGAAGGTCGGATTGACCCGCTTGCCCCAGGCGTTGTTGGCGCGCCCCTGGCGGTTGACCCGCCACAGGCCGTTGAAGCAGGTCTTGTTGATATAGAGGAAGCGGGCGGCGCGCTCCAGTTCCGGCAGGGTGGCGAAGGCGGGGTCGCGGTCGAGGTCGCGGACCCGGTAATACTCGGCCTTGTCGCAGGCGAACTCCGCCATCCGCCGCATCAGCGCCTGCGGCCGCGCCTTCACCGCGCGGTAAAGGGCGACCAGCTCGGGATTGGCGTCGGCGAGATAGGCGAAGCGCGGCCGCAGCGCGCAAAACAGGGCGCCGCCGCCGAGGAACGGCTCGTGATAGGTGCGGAAGCCAGGGGGCACCCGCGGCAGCAGATGGGGCAGCAGCGCACGCTTCCCCCCCACCCATTTGATGATCGGCGCGATGGGCATGTTCATGATATGTTCATTATAGCGCAACCCGTTGGAGCGCGCAACCGGGATATGCTAGCGTCACGGCATGCGCCCGTTCCTGGCCCGCCTTGCCTGCGCCGTCGCGGTTTCCGCCTGCCTGTGGGCCGCGCCGGCGGCCTGGGCGTGGCAGGGCGAGGCCGATTCCCAAGGCCAGGAAGCCAATTGGAGCGGCCAGGATTTCGAACGCCGCATCCGCCGCGTTCTGATCGACCGGGGCTTCGCCGCCCTCACCTTCGCCGAGTGGCGGAGCCGGGGCGAACCCGGGGGCGACTGGATCCTCGCCAACGCCCCCTTCACCACCCTCTACGGCGGCCCCGGCCGCACCGAGTTCCTGGTGCTGTCGGATCGCCTCGGCCTGGAGATCCGCATCGAGGCCAAGTACATGGCGGCAACCGGGTCGGTCGATGAAAAGCTGCCCTACGTCTATCTCAGCGCCGTCGAGGCCGCGCGCGAGCGCACCGTCTTCGTCATCATCGACGGCCCGGGCTGGCGCCCGGGCTCGGTGGAGTGGCTGAGGACGGCGGCGGCCGAGCGCCGCTACGGCATGCCCGCCGACAAGGAGCTGCGGGTGCTGTCCCTGGCCGAATTCACCGCATGGGCCGAGGGCCTGCCGAAGCCCTAACCCTTCGTCCCGAACAGCATGTAGTTGACGTCGAGGTCGCGGGTCTCGTGCCACTCGTCCTTGAACGGCACGTATTCCATGCCCTTCATCTCGGATATCTCGATCCCCTCGGCGCGCAGGAAGGCGGCGAATTCGCTGGGCTTGACGAATTTGCGCCAGTCGTGGGTGCCGGCCGGCAGCCAGCGCAGGATGTATTCCGCCCCCATCACCGCCAGGGCGTAGGACTTGGTGGTGCGGTTCAGGGTGGCGCCCATGAAGGCGCCGCCGGGCTTCAGCGTGCGGGCGGCATGGCCGAGGAACACCGCCGGATCGGGGACGTGCTCGATCACCTCCATGGCGATGACCACGTCGAAGGCCGCCGAGTCCATGTCCTCGGGGCCGCCGATGCGGTAGTCGATGGCGAGGTCGGACTGGGCCGCATGGATGCGGGCGACGCCGATGTTCTTGTCGCCGGCGTCCACCCCGGTGACGGTGAAGCCCATGCGGGCCAGCGGCTCGGACAGCAGGCCGCCGCCGCAGCCGACGTCGAGCAGGGTCAACCCCTCGAACGGCCGCGCCGCCGCCTCGTCGCGGCCGAAATGAGCCGCCAGCTTGCGGCGCATGAAGGCCAGCCGCACCGGATTGAACTTGTGCAGCGGCTTGAACTTGCCCCAGGGGTCCCACCACGCTTCGGCCATGGCGGTGAAGCGGGCCACCTCCTCGCTGGAGGCGGTTCCCTCGCGTTCCCGGATGCGGGCCGGAGGCACGCGCTTGGGCAGGCTGGAATTGGCCATTACATACTCCTGACGGCGGGCTCCGCAACCTCTGGGCACCCGCGCTTGCTTCCGCGTTGGCGACAGAGTATGAAGAGGCGCCCTTGCGGCGGCAACCGGGCACTCGAAAGATTTTACCGACCGACCCGATGCGCGTTTGCCTAGGAAACGCGCGCGGTTCAAGGGGAATTCCTGATGGCGCGCATCGTGATGAAATTCGGCGGCACCTCCGTCGGCGACATCGACCGGATCAAGAATGTGGCCAGGCGTGTCAAGCGCGAGGTCGAAGCCGGCAACCAGGTGGCGGTGGTGGTTTCGGCCATGTCGGGCGCGACCAACCAGTTGGTCGACTGGTGCAAGCAGATGGCGCCGCTGCATGACCAGCGCGAATACGACACCGTGGTCGCCACCGGCGAGCAGGTGACCATCGGCCTGCTGGCCATCGGCCTGCAGGATCTGGGCCTGAAGGCGCGGTCGTGGTGCGGCTGGCAGGTGCCGGTGCGCACCGATGCCGTGCATGGCAAGGCCCGCATCGATGCCATCGACACCACCGAGATGCTGGCCGGCATGGAAGCCGGCGAGGTGGCGGTGGTGGCCGGCTTCCAGGGCGTGGCGCCGGGCAACCGCATCGCCACCCTGGGCCGCGGCGGCTCCGACACCTCGGCGGTGGCGCTGGCGGCGGCGCTGAAGGCCGATCGCTGCGACATCTACACCGACGTGGACGGGGTCTACACCACCGACCCGCGCATCGTCACCCAGGCCCGGAAGCTCGACAAGATCACCTACGAGGAGATGCTCGAGCTGGCCAGCGTCGGCGCCAAGGTGCTGCAGACCCGCTCGGTCGAGATGGCCATGAAGCACCGCGTACGCGTTCAGGTGCTGTCGAGTTTCGAGGACAAGCCCGGTACTCTCGTTTGCGATGAGGATGAGATCGTGGAAAAGGAACTGGTGAGCGGCATCGCCTACAGCCGCGACGAAGCGAAGATCACCCTGATCCGCGTGGCCGACCGGCCGGGCGTGGCCGCCGCCATCTTCGGCCCGCTGGCCGAGGCCGCCATCAACGTCGACATGATCGTCCAGAACGTGTCCGAGGACGGCAAGTCCACCGACCTGACCTTCACCGTCGGCAAGGCCGACCTCGACCGCGCCAAGAAGGTGATCGAGGACAACAAGGGCCAGCTGGGCTTCGAGGGCCTGGTCGCCGACGCCAACGTGGTCAAGGTCTCGGTGATCGGCGTCGGCATGCGCAGCCACGCTGGCATCGCCCAGAAGATGTTCCACACCCTGGCCGGCGAGGGCATCAACATCCAGGTGATCTCGACCTCGGAAATCAAGATCAGCGTGCTGATCGAAGAAAAGTACACCGAGCTGGCCCTTCGCGCGCTGCACACCGCTTACGGACTTGACGCAGCCTAGGCCGCCGGGCGAGTAATGCCGCATGGTCGATGCGCGCCAACGCCTGGGGCATTTATGGCGCCGGGGGACTGAGTTCCTCGGCTGCGAGGTCGCCATCCTGGGTGGCGCCATGTCGTGGATATCCGAGCGCAGCCTGGTTGCCGCCCTGTCCAATGCCGGCGGCTTCGGCGTCATCGCCTGCGGCTCCATGCCGCCCGACCGCCTGGCCGAGGAAATCGCCGCCACCCAGGATCTGACGGCGCGCCCGTTCGGCGTCAACCTGATCACCATGCATCCCGAACTCGACCGCCTGATCGACGTCTGCGGCCAGATGGGGGTCGGCCACGTGGTGCTGGCCGGCGGCCTGCCCGGCTCGGCCGCCATCAAGCGGGCCAAGGATACCGGCGCCCGGGTGATGTGCTTCGCCCCCGCCTTGGTGGCGGCCAAGAAGCTGATCCGGTCCGGCGCCGACGCCCTGGTCATCGAGGGCACCGAGGCCGGCGGCCATATCGGTCCGGTGGCCACCGGCGTGCTGGCCCAGGAGATCCTGCCCGAGATGGCGGCGCAGGTGCCGGTCTTCGTCGCCGGCGGCATCGGCCGCGGCGAGGCCATCGTGTCGTACCTGGAAATGGGCGCCGTCGGCGTGCAGCTGGGCACCCGCTTCGTCTGCGCCACCGAATGCGTCGCCCACCCCAATTTCAAGCAGGCCTTCATCCGCGCCGCCGCCCGCGACGCGGTGCCGACGGTGCAGGTGGACCCCGCCTTCCCGGTGATCCCGGTGCGCGCCCTGGCCAACGAGGGCTCGCGCCGCTTCGTCCGCTTCCAGCACGAGGTGATCGCCCGCTACCGCGCCGGCGAGCTGGAAATGAAGGCGGCGCAGTTGGAGATCGAGCATTACTGGGCCGGCGCCCTGCGCCGCGCGGTCATCGACGGCGACGTCGAGACCGGTTCGGTGATGGCCGGCCAGAGTGTCGGCATGGTCACCCGCGAGCAGCCCTGCGCCGAGATCATCGCCGAACTGGTGTTGCAGGCCGAGGCCGCGCTGGCCGCCCGCGCCACTCCCGCCCCGCTGGAGGCCTGATGTCGGCGGCGATGCCCTCGGTTTCGCGCCGGCTGCTGGCGCGGCTGCGCGACGTCATGGCCGGCGGCGGCACCGCCGAGGAACGCCTGGGCAAGGTGGTGATGCTGATCGCCGCCGACATGGTCGCCGAGGTGTGCTCGTGCTACGTCATGCGCGCCGGCGAGGTGCTCGAGCTGTTCGCCACCGAAGGCCTGAAGAAGCAGGCCGTGCACAACACCCGCCTGCGGGTCGGCGAGGGCCTGGTCGGCGACGTCGCCGCCCATGCCAGGCCGCTGGCCCTGGCCGACGCCCAGAGCCATCCCAACTTCGCCTACCGCCCCGAGACCGGCGAGGAGATCTTCCACTCGCTGATGGGCGTGCCGATCATCCGCGGCGGCCGCGTCATCGGCGTGCTGGTGGTGCAGAACCGCTCCATGCGCCACTACACCGACGAGGAGATCGAAACCCTCGAGACGGTGGCCATGGTGCTGGCCGAGCTGGTCGCCTCGGGCGAGCTGGTCAACCGCGACGAACTGGTGCCGGTGGACGGCAACGCCCTGCTGCCGCTGCGCCTCGAAGGCATCCGCCTCAATGCCGGCGTCGGCATCGGCGTCGCCGTGCTGCACCAGCCCCGCGTCGCCATCCGCCGCCTGGTGGCCGAGGACCCCGATACCGAGATGGAGCGCCTGAAATCGGCGCTGGCCGGCATCCGCGACGCCCTCGACGAGCTGTTCTCGCGACCCGAGATGCGCGACGGCGAGCACCGCGACGTGCTCGAGACCTACCGCATGTTCACCGAGGACAAGGGCTGGCTGGGCCGCATCGGCGAGGCCATCCGCACCGGCCTGACCGCCGAGGCGGCGGTGCAGAAGGTGCACGAGGACATGCGGGCGCGCATGAGCCAGATCTCCGATCCCTATCTGCGCGAGCGGATGCACGATTTCGAGGACCTGGCCAACCGCCTGCTGCAGCGCCTGTCGGGCGGCGATGCCAGCCCGCGCGGCGAACTGCCGGCCGATGCCATCCTGGTCGCCCGCACCATGGGTCCCATGGACCTGTTCGACTACGACCCCAAGCGGCTGCGCGGCCTGGTGCTGGAAGAGGGCTCGCCCACCATGCACGTGGCCATCGTCGCCCGCGCCCTGGACATCCCGGTGGTGGGGCGGTGCAAGGAGGTGCTGGACAAGGTCGAGGCCCTCGACCCGGTGATCGTCGACGGCGACAACGCCCAGGTCTTCCTGCGCCCCAGCGAGGACATCCGCGACATCTTCGCCGAGGCGCTGAGCCGGCGCGAGCTGCGCGTCGCCGGCTACGCCAAGCTGAAGGACCTGCCGGCGGTCACCCGCGACGGCGTCTCGGTCAGCCTGATGATGAACGCCGGCCTGCTGCTGGATCTCCAGCACCTGGACGAATCGGGCGCCGACGGCATCGGCCTCTATCGCACCGAACTGCCGTTCATGGCCCGCTCCAGCCTGCCCGACGTCACCGCCCAGACCGTGCTCTACCGCAAGATCATGGATCAGGCGGCGGGCAAGCCGGTGGTGTTCCGCACCCTCGACGTGGGCGGCGACAAGGTGCTGCCCTACTGGAATCCCTACGAGGAGGACAACCCGGCCCTGGGCTGGCGGTCCATCCGTATCACCCTGGACCGGCCGGCGGTGATGCGCCACCAGTTGCGCGCCCTGCTGCGTGCCGCCGCCGGGCGCGAGCTGCGGGTGATGTTCCCGATGATCGCCGAGGTCGCCGAACTGGTCGAGGCGCGGCGCATCCTCGACCTCGAGATCGAGCACGAGCGCGACCGCGACCACCCGCAGCCGACGGCCATCAAGGTCGGCACCATGCTGGAGGTCCCGGCGCTGGCCTTCCAACTCGACGCGCTGCTGCCCCGGGTCGATTTCGTGTCGATCGGGTCCAACGACATGGCGCAGTTCCTGTTCGCCGTCGATCGCGGCAACCCGCGCATTTCCGAACGCTACGACCCGCTGGCGCCGGCCATGCTGACGTTCCTGTGCGGCGTGGCGGCCAAGTGCGACGCCGCCGGCGTGCCGCTGTCGGTGTGCGGCGAGATGGCCGGCCGCCCGCTCGAGGCCATGGCCCTGATCGCCTGCGGCGTGCGCACCCTGTCCCTGGCCTCGCCGGCCATGGGGCCGGTCAAGACCATGATCCGCTCCCTCGAGGTGGCGCCGGTGCGCGCCTACCTGGACGGCCTACTGCACGGCCCCGACCGGTCCCTGCGGAACAAGCTGAAATGCTTCGCCCTCGACCACGGGGTGGTGCTGTAGGGGGCCTGCGAGCCGAACTTTCGCCATTCGTCACGCCCGGGCTTGACCCACGGCTGNGTCGATCGGGTCCAACGACATGGCGCAGTTCCTGTTCGCCGTCGATCGCGGCAACCCGCGCATTTCCGAACGCTACGACCCGCTGGCGCCGGCCATGCTGACGTTCCTGTGCGGCGTGGCGGCCAAGTGCGACGCCGCCGGCGTGCCGCTGTCGGTGTGCGGCGAGATGGCCGGCCGCCCGCTCGAGGCCATGGCCCTGATCGCCTGCGGCGTGCGCACCCTGTCCCTGGCCTCGCCGGCCATGGGGCCGGTCAAGACCATGATCCGCTCCCTCGAGGTGGCGCCGGTGCGCGCCTACCTGGACGGCCTACTGCACGGCCCCGACCGGTCCCTGCGGAACAAGCTGAAATGCTTCGCCCTCGACCACGGGGTGGTGCTGTAGGGGGCCTGCGAGCCGAACTTTCGCCATTCGTCACGCCCGGGCTTGACCCACGGCTGTCCGGTTTAAATTTCGGCTGGCAATTGCCCCCCTCGCCCGCTTGCGGGAGAGGGGGGCGAGCGCCAGCGAGCCGGGGTGAGGGCGGCGCGCGTCGGCGCGCCCAAGACCTGGAGAAACCAGCGCTTTCGCTGTCGCCAAGCGCACCTCGCGGCGCGCACCCTCTCCCTCCCGTCGCTGTCGCGACGGGCCCCTCCCTCTCCCGCAAGCGGGCGAGGGTAATCCTGTCTACTTCGGCCAGCGTCACCCTGGACGCAGCCGTCACCAAGGGCTCCGGAAGGCAATCCGAAAATTAAACCGGACAGAAGTGGGTCAAGCCCGGCGATGACGAGTGAGGGGGCACGAATTCGCGTCTCGTCGCACACAGGGCCTTGACGATGAAAGGCAAACGCTACCCCGCCCGCCGCTCGCCGTCCTCATCGGCCGCGTGCTCGGGGCAATGGACGTCGCTGAAGAAGTCGGGGTCCCTGATCTCCACCGAGAACGGCGTCACGCCGTGGTGGTGCCAGGAATCGATGCAGGCGATGTGATCGTTGAGCGACTGCCGGGTACGCCGGAACGCGTCCTCCTCGCTGGAAGCATCCACATGGCGGTATTCGAAGCTGTGCCGCATCCCCTCGCCGGTGGCGACGGGATCGCTGTGGCGGATCAGGACGTCGAAGGTCATGGCTTGTCATCCTCATTCGGGTGATACGCATTCTCATATTGGAAGGCGGCCGGTCGGCGGCAATAGGGAGCTTGGTTGCGGCCCCGGCCCCGCGCCCCATATTGTTGGCGCACCAATCGAGGGGCGTCCCGGCTGCCGCAGGCGGGGTCCGGATGCCCTGTCGCACGAAGGACGGCACCCATGGATTTCGAGAAGTACACCGAGCGGTCGAAGGGGTTCATCCAGTCGGCGCAGACCCTTGCGCTGAGGCGCGGCCACCAGCGCCTGACCCCTGAGCACCTCGCCAAGGTGCTGCTGGACGACAAGGAGGGGCTGGCCGCCAACCTGATGAAGGCGGCCGGGGCCGACCCCAAGAAGGCGCTGGCCGGAATCGAGGCCGAGCTGGACAAGCTGCCCAAGGTCGAGGGGCCGGGGGCCGGCGGCGTCCACCTCACCAGCGAGCTGGCGCGGGTGTTCGAGCAGGCCGAGCAGGCCTCCGAGAAGGCCGGCGATTCCTACGTCACCGCCGAGCGCATGCTGCTGGCGCTGTCCATGGCCGCCGGCACCGCCGCCGCCCGCGTGCTGTCCGAAGCCGGGCTTTCGCCCCAGGGTCTCAACCGCGCCATCGAGGAGGTGCGCAAGGGCCGCAAGGCCAATTCCTCGTCGGCCGAGGACCAGTACGACGCCCTGAAGAAATACGCCCGCGACCTCACCGCCGCGGCGCGCGAGGGCAAGCTCGATCCGGTCATCGGCCGCGACGAGGAGATCCGGCGCACCATCCAGGTGCTGTCCCGCCGCACCAAGAACAACCCGGTGCTGATCGGCGAGCCCGGCGTCGGCAAGACCGCCATCGTCGAGGGGCTGGCCTTGCGCATCGTCAACGGCGACGTGCCCGAGAACCTGAAGATGAAGCGGCTGATGAGCCTGGACATGGGCGCCCTGATCGCCGGGGCCAAGTTCCGGGGCGAGTTCGAGGAACGCCTGAAGGCGGTGCTGACCGAGATCACCAGTTCCAACGGCGAAGTCATCCTGTTCATCGACGAGATGCACACCCTGGTCGGCGCCGGCGCCGCCGAGGGCGCCATGGACGCCTCGAACCTGCTGAAGCCGGCCCTGGCCCGCGGCGAGCTGCACTGCGTCGGCGCCACCACCCTGAACGAATACCGCAAGCACGTGGAGAAGGACGCCGCCCTGGCCCGGCGCTTCCAGCCGGTCTTCGTCGAGGAGCCGGGGGTCGAGGATTCCATCTCGATCCTGCGCGGCATCAAGGAAAAGTACGAGATGCACCACGGCGTGCGCATCACCGATTCGGCGCTGGTCGCCGCGGTGACCCTGTCGCACCGCTACATCACCGACCGCTTCCTGCCCGACAAGGCCATCGACCTGATGGACGAGGCCGGCTCGCGCCTGCGCATGGAGGTGGATTCCAAGCCCGAGGAGCTGGACGAACTGGACCGCCGCATCGTCCAGCTGAAGATCGAGCGCGAGGCGCTGAAGCGCGAAAGCGACGCCGCCTCGCGCGACCGGCTGGCCCGGCTGGAGGCCGAACTGACCGAGCTGGAGGCCGAAAGCGGCCGCGTCACCGCCGAATGGCGGGCCGAGAAGGACCAGCTGGCCTCATCGACCAAGCTCAAGGAGCAGCTGGACCAGGCCCGCATCGACCTGGACAAGGCCATGCGCGCCGGCGACTGGGCGCGGGCCTCGGAAATCCAGAACGGCCTCGTCCCCGATTTGGAGCGGCGCCTCGCCGCCGCCGACGGCTCCGACCACCGCATGCTGCAGGAGGCGGTGACCGAGGAGCATGTGGCCGGGGTGGTGTCGCGCTGGACCGGCATCCCGGTCGACAAGATGCTGGCCGGCGAGCGCGACAAGCTGCTCGACATGGAAAACCGCCTGCGCACCCGCGTGGTCGGCCAGGACGAGGCGCTGGTGGCGGTGTCCAGCGCCATCCGCCGCGCCCGCGCCGGCCTGCAGGACCCCAACCGGCCCATCGGCTCGTTCCTGTTCCTCGGCCCCACCGGCGTCGGCAAGACCGAGCTGACCAAGGCGCTGGCCGAGTTCCTGTTCGACGACGAGACCGCCATGGTCCGCATCGACATGTCGGAATACATGGAGAAGCACTCGGTCGCCCGCCTGATCGGCGCCCCGCCCGGCTATGTCGGCTACGAGGAGGGCGGCGCGCTGACCGAGGCGATCCGCCGGCGCCCTTATCAGGTGATCCTGTTCGACGAGATCGAGAAGGCCCATCCGGACGTCTTCAACGTGCTGCTGCAGGTGCTCGACGACGGCCGCCTGACCGACGGCCAGGGCCGCACCGTCGATTTCCGCAACACCCTGATCGTGCTGACCTCGAACCTGGGCGCCGACATCCTGGCGGCCCAGGGCGAGGGCCACGATTCGGGCGAGGTGCGGGCCGAGGTGATGGAGGTGGTGCGGGCCGCCTTCCGCCCCGAATTCCTCAACCGCCTGGACGAGATCCTGCTGTTCCACCGGCTGGGCCGGCGCGACATGGGCGGCATCGTCGATATCCAGCTGGGCCGCCTGGGACGGCTGCTGGCCGATCGCAAGATCGCCCTGGACATCGACCAGGCCGGCCGCGACTGGCTGGCCGACAAGGGCTACGATCCGGTCTACGGCGCCCGGCCGCTGAAGCGGGTGATCCAGCGCTGGCTGCAGAACCCGCTGGCGACCATGATCCTGGAGGGCCGCATCGGCGACGGCCAGACCGCCACGGTTTCGGCCGAAGGCGGCGACCTGATGATCGGCGGGCAGCGGGTGGACGCGGACTGACCCGGCGTTGTGCGCCATGCGGCTTCCGCAACCCTCTTGCGCGTCCGCCGGCAAAGGTTGGGAAAAGGTTATATGACAAAGGCTTGAGCGCCCCGACCGGTGTGCGCATCGCATTTGCATCGATGCATCCGCCATGCTACGTAAAGGCCCCTCCGCGGGGGTGTACCCAACGCGATGGAAACGGCCGGCGCTCCGCCCCCTCCCCCCCCACAGGGGTGCTGGCCCAGGCCGGGGTCCCTGCCCGCGCGGGGACCCCGGCCGCCCCGCCGTTCAGGCCCCTTCCCTCAGGCAGGCCGGCGCGGCAGTGCGATGAAGAAGGTGGAGCCGCTATCGACATCGGACTCGACCCAGATGCGGCCGCCATGGTGGTCGACGATCTTCTTGCAGGTGGCCAGTCCGACCCCCGAGCCGTCGTAGACCTCCCGCGAGTGCAGGCGCTGGAACACCTCGAAGATGCGGGTGAAGAATTTCGGGTCGATGCCGATGCCGTTGTCCGACACCGTCACCACCACCTCGTCGCCGTCGAGCCGCCCGTCCACTTCCACCTTCGGCGTGACGCCCCGGGCAACGTATTTCAGCCCGTTGTCGAGGACGTTGAGGAACAGCCGCAGCAGCTCGTCGCGATAGGCCGGAACCGGCGGCAGCCCCCGCAGCCCGTCCCCGGTCTCCACCACCGCCGCCACGTCCTCGATGCGCGGCGACAGCATCCGCAGGGATTCGTCCACCACCTCCGCCACCACGACCTCGTCGCGGTCCCTGGCCTTGCGTCCGACGCGGGAATACTCCAGCAGGTCGACGATCATCCGGTCCATGCGGCGGGCGCCGTCCATGGCGTAGTGGATGAACTCGTCGGCCTCGGCGTCCAGCGCCCCCTTGTAGCGGCGCTCGAGCAGGGAGACGTAGGACGCGACCATGCGCAGCGGCTGGCGCAGGTCGTGGGACACCGCATAGGCGAACTGCTCCAGCTCGCGGTTCGAGCGCGCCATGCTGTCCTCGGCGATGCGGCGGGATTCGCGCATGGCGGCGAAGGCGGACACCAGCGCGCCGATCTCGTCCCGGGTGGCCGGCGGCAGCGGCACGTCGAAGTCCCGCCGCGCCAGGGCCTCGGAGGCCCGGACCAGGTCGCGCACCGGCCGCAGCACCGCCGAGCGGACCACCAGCACGGTGACCGCCACCAGCAGGGCGGACATGGCCAGGAAGACGATGCCCAGGGACAGCGAATGGCGGCGCTGGTAGGCCAGCATGGGCTCCTGGTCCACCACCACCGTCAGGGTGCCGTAGACGCGCCCGTCGCCGCCCACCTGGCGGACCACCTCGAGCGACCTTTGCTCCGGCCGGGACGCGGCGCTGCCGCCGCCCAGCGGATAAAGCGGCGTTCCGTCGGCGCCGTTCAGCCGGATCTCGATCCAGTCGCCGTTCTTGGCCCGCAGCGCGTCCAGGTTCTCGTAGATGACGTCGAGCCGGCTGCTCATCAGCAGCGGCGTCAGGCCCTCGGCGACGCTGTCGATATGGCGGGACGCCTCGTCGCGGTGCCGCTCGATCTCGCGGGTCTGCAGTTCCGGCAGCCAGATACCGTAGAAATAGGCCAGGGTGACCACAAATGCCGCCACCAGCGGCAACAGCAGCCGGCGCTGCAGACTCATTTCAGCTTTCCCTCTACGTCCCAGTACTTGTCCAGGCCCCACTCCTCCATGACGGCGTAATCGGCCATGGCGGCGGCACTGATCGGGTTCATCGGCAGCTTGTCGAGCATGGCCGCGCCCTCCGGCGTGGTGGCGAGGTCGAGGAAGGCCCGCCGCACCCGCTCCCGCACCTCTTGCGGCACCCGCGGATGCGCCGCCACCGGGTGCGACGGCATGCCGCGGGTGGTGTAGATCACCCTCACCCGGTCGCGGATTTCCGGCTTCTGCTCGCCCAGCACCTTCTGCACGCTGCCGCCGGCATCGACCAGCCGGTTGGCGACGTGAAGGAACACCGAGGCATGGGTGTTGACGTCGCGCAGCTTGACGCGCACCCCGAACAGGCGATCGAGATCAGCCTGCATCATGATGCTGGCGCCCAGCGCATTGGGGGTGGGCACCGCCAGGACCTTGCCCTTGAGCTCCTGGGGCGAGGAAACCGGGCTGTCGGCGGGGACCACCAGCACCCCCTTGAGCGGCGCCGCGCCGCGCACCAGCGGAATGTAGCCGCTGCGCCGACGTTCCTGCAGGATGTGGAAGGGGTTGGTGAAGACGAAATCGAACCGGCCGTTGGACAGGTCCTGCTCGAACTCGCGCACCGACAGGGCGGTGGTCATCTCGAAGCCGATTCCGGCCCGCTTCGCCACCTCGTCCAGCACCGGCTGCCAGACCGCGAACAACTGGCGCCGCTCGAACTGGGGCACCACGCCGAACAGGTAGGCCGGCTCCGCCGCCGCCGCGACCGTTCCCCAGCACTGCACCACCAGCGCCAACAGCAGGACGAGCCGCCCAGCCATCCACCGCATGAACCCCCCTTCCACCCCTGGCGGGCCAGAAAACCCATCCGGCCGGACTTATACCAAAGTATGGTGCCGGAGGACAATCCCGATCCACCTGTAATTCAGATGTACGCACCGACCGCGCCGTCCTTACAACCCTTTGGCGCATCACCCCTCTCCGGCATTATTGTTGCCTCGTGCGCAACTCGTTTGCTAAACAGGGGTAGGGATGCGCCGCGGTCTGCAATGACCAAGGCACCCGCCGCAAGGGCCTTTACTGGAACCGGCAGCGACGATGTCCTGTGCGTCGCCGTCACGAGGCAGGAACGACCAGTCACATGCAAGATGAACCGGTGACGGAACACCTTCCCGCCGCGCCTTCGTTCTCCGGTGTCGGGGCGACCCTGGCGGCGGCCCGCGAAAAAACCGGCAAGACCCTGGCCGAGGTGGCGACGCAACTGCGCATCCGCCAGCCTTATCTTCAGGCGCTGGAAGAGGGCCGCCACCGCGACCTGCCGGGCGGCACCTACGCGGTCGGCTTCCTGCGCACCTATGCCGAATTCCTCGACCTGGACGGCGAGGAAATGGTCCGCCGTTTCCGCGCCGAGGCGGCCGGCGACCTCAATTCCCGCTCGGAACTCATCTTCCCCTCGCCGGTCTCCGAGGGCCGCATTCCCGGCGGCGCGGTGCTGTTCCTGGCACTGGTCGCGGCGGCGGTGGCCTATGGCGGCTGGTACTGGCTGTCGTCGCGCGACGGCAGCGTCGCCGAGATGGTTCCGGCCCTGCCCGAAAAGCTGGCCACCACCCTCAACCGCCCCGGCGAGCCGGCGGCGGTCAAACCGGCCGAGACGGACAAGGCCGAACCGGCCGAGGCGGCCAAGGCATCCAAACAGGACATGGTTCCGCCGGCCGAGGACGACGAGGGCAAGAGCACACCGGCAAAGCCGGTGGAAGCGGTCAAGCCGGTGGAAACTGTAAAGCCGGTGGAACCTGCCAAGCCGGCGGACGTGGCCAAGCCGGCCGAACCGGCCAAGCCCGCCGAACCGGCCAAGCCGGCCGCCACCGACGAGCAGGGTGATTCCCGCATCAGCATCAGCGCCGCCGGCGACGATTGCTGGGTGCAGATCCGTGAGCTCGACGGCCAGCTGCTGATTTCGCGCCTGTTGCGCAAGGGCGACAGCTACGCCGTCCCCAATCGGCCCGGCCTGACCCTGATGGTCGGCAATGCCGGCGCGCTGGACGTCGCCGTCGATGGCAGGAAGGCGCCAGCCCTCGGCACCAGCGGCCAGGTCCGGCGCGACATCCGCCTCGATCCTGAAAAGCTGCTGGCGGGCGGGGCTTAGAGCAGGGTACGGAAAAACTCTGCTTGCCACCCTCTGATCCGTCACCCCCGCGAAGGCGGGGGTCCATGCTGGGGCGATATCGCGCTTTCACCGCAATATACTGTGTGCGGAGGCATGGATTCCTGCCTGCGCGCATATGCGCTGACTTAGGCAGGAGCTTCGCCTCATTCGGGCCTCATCCTGAGGAGCCGCCGCAGGCGGCGTCTCGAAGGACCAGGCCCGTGGCACGGCGTCCATGGCCCGCTGCATCCTTCGAGACGAGCGCTGCGCGCTCTCCTCAGGATGAGGCTACGGATACGGAATGGCCTAAGTCAGCGCCTATGTGCCTGCGCGGGAATGACGGAAAAAGGTTGGGAGTTTTTCTGCAGCCCGCTTATCAGTTCTCCGTGGCCGGCCAGGGAACGGGGTGGAACTCCACCCCCTCCTCCTTGAGCTCGCGGGCCTGCTCGGGCGAGGCCTCGCCGTAGATGGCCCGGGCCTCCGTCTCGCCGTAATGGATCTTGCGCGCCTCCTCGGCGAAGTTCTCGCCGACGTAGTCGCAGCTTTCCTCGACCTTCTTGCGGATCTCGCCCATGACCTTGCGCATGGCCCCGGCGGCGGCGGCGAGGTCGAGGGCCTCGCCGGTGGCGCGGTTCAGCCGCGGCGCCATGATCGCCTTGGCCACGTCGGTGGCGCCGCAGACCGGGCACGACACCGCCGCCGCCGCCACCTGCGCCTCATAGGCGGCGTTGTCCCTGAACCATCCCTCGAAATGATGGTCGTTGCCACAGCGCAGTTCGAACAGGATCATGACGGCATCATTACCCGAGGCCGGCCATCATGACAACGCCCATGCCGACACTGCCGCCATCGCCCTGGATCACCCGTTTCGCCCCGCTGGTGCGGGCCGGCGGCGCGGTGCTCGACCTTGCCTGCGGCGGCGGCCGCCACACCCTTCTGTTCCTGGATCGCGGCCACCCGGTCACGGCGCTGGACCGCGACCCGGGCCAGGCCCCGGCGGCGGCCGAACGCATCGCCGCCGACCTCGAGGACGGCTCCCCCTGGCCGCTGCCCGGCCGCCGCTTCGCCGCATTGGTGGTCACCAACTATCTGTGGCGCCCCCTTTTCCCCCACCTGCTGGCGGCGCTGGAGGAGGGCGGCGTGCTGCTCTACGAAACCTTCGCCCGCGGCAACGAGGCCTTCGGCCGCCCGCGCAACCCCGACCACCTGCTGGAGCGTGGCGAATTGCTGCGCCTCACGGCGGGCCTGACCGTGGTCGCCTTCGAGGACGGCATCCTCGACGACCGCGCCGTGGTGCAACGGCTCTGCGCGGTGCGGGGGGAGGCGGTGCGGCGGCTGTGAAGCCGGCCCCGCCCCAGCGCCCCCCTATTGTCCGCCCGGCGCCGGTTCCGCCGGGGCCGGTTCCGCTGCCGGCGGCGGCTCCTCGGCCTCGGCCGGGGGGACCATCTCAGGCTCCGGTTCCGGTTCCGGCGGCGGCGGCGGGGCGGTGAGGTCCTGCCAGCGGGCGGAATCCATGCTGGGCAATTGGTTGACCAGCGCCACCAGCGACCACAATTCGTCCTCGGACAGGCGTCCGTCCCAGGCCGGCATGCCCGAGCCGGCCAGGCCGTAGCGGACGATCCAGTAGAGCTCGGCCGAGGTCCATTCGCGCGCCGTCACCGCCAGGTCGCCCGGCGCGGGACGCATGGAGCGTGCGAAGACGCGCGGCGGCACCCCGGGGGCGCCGTGGCAGGCCATGCATTCGCTCTGGTAAAGCAGCGCCCCCGGCTCGACCGAGGTCTGGGCGCCGGCTTCCGGCACCACCACGGCCTTGGCCGCGTGGCGCACACCCTGGCGCTTGGCGGTCTCGGCCAGCCAGTGGAGCACGGGCGTCCGCCCCTCTCCCGCCGAGACGTCGTAGCGCCCGGTGTAGAGCCAACCCACCAGCGCCAGCGCCAGAAGCACCAGAACCCCGATCACACCCGCCAATACCCGCATGCCAAACCTCCCGCACGGAGTGTTCCGAGCAGGTGGGGACGGACCCGCTCAGGCGCGAGGGGGCATGGCGAAAGGCCTGTCATGCTCCATGCAGGGTATCTTGCGGCGGGCGTCAGCCACCTTGCGGGGGTCGATGTCGGCCATGATCCAGCCCGGCTGCTCCAGCGCATCGGCCAGGATCTCGCCCCACGGCGAGACGATCAGCGCATGGCCGTAGGTCTCGCGGTTGCCGGCATGACTGCCGATCTGGGCGGGGGCGAAGACGTAGCAGCCGGTCTCGATGGCCCGCGCCCGCAGCAGAACGTGCCAGTGGGCCTTGCCGGTGGTGCGGGTGAAGGCCGCCGGCACCGCCAGGAAGTCGCAGCCGGCCTTGCCGTAGGCCCGGTAGAGGTGGGGGAAGCGCAGATCGTAGCAGATGGACAGGCCCAGCCGCCCCCACGGCAGCTTCGCCACCACCGCCTCGGCCCCGGGGCTGAAGGTGGCCGATTCCTTGTAGACCTCGCCCAGACCGAGATCGACGTCGAACATGTGGATCTTGTCGTAGCGGGCCTTGATGGCGCCGTCGGGACCCAGCACGAAGGTGCGGTTGGCGACCATGCCGCCCTCGAGCAGCACCGCCAGCGACCCGATGTGCAGCCAGCACGACAGCTCGCGCGCCAGATCGGCGAACGCCTTCAGCGCCAGGTGGTCGTCCTCGGGCATGGCCTTGAGCACGACGTTGGAACGCCCCCATTCCATCATCGCCACGTTCTCGGGCATGCAGATCAGGTCGGCGCCGGCGGCCCGCGCCTCGACCGCCAGATGCGAGGCGACGTCGATGTTGCGCTGCAGGTCGGTGCCGGCATTGACCTGCAGGCAGGCCGCCTTGAAGCTGTCGTCGATCACGCTTGGGCCGCCAGCAGGGGATCCAGGCCGCCCTCGGCCTCCAGCGCGTAAAGATCGTCGCAGCCGCCCACATGGGTGCCGTTGACGAAGATCTGCGGCACCGTCTGGCGTCCGCCGGCGCGCGCCACCATGGCGTCGCGTAGCGCGGCATCGGTGGACACGTCGATCTCGCGGTAACCGACCCCCTTCTTCTCCAGCAGGCGCTTGGCCCGCACGCAATAGGGGCAAATCCTGGTGGTATAGATTTCCACGTCCGGCATCACGGCGGCTCCGTCGTTGCGTTGCCCTAATATAGCGAGGCGGCAGGTTTTGGCTAGGCGTGAGGGTGGACCACCCGCCCCAGCGTCAGCACGTCCACCGCCGCCGCCCCGGCCGCCCGCAGCACCCGGGCGCATTCGCCCACCGTCGCCCCGGTGGTGAGCACGTCGTCGATCAGCAGCACGGCCTTGCCGGCCGCCGCGTCCCGCAGCTTCGGATTGACGGCGAAGGCGCCCCTGACGTTGCGGCGGCGCTCCTCGCGCCCGAGATGGCCCTGGGCGGGGGTGTGGCGGCGGCGCAGCAGCAGGCGCGGTTCGACGGGCAGTCCGGCCTGCCGCCCCAGCGCCACCGCCAGCACCGCCGCCTGATTGTAGCGCCGCGCCAGCAGGCGGAAGGGATGCAGCGGCACCGGCGCCACCAGCTCGGCCCCGGCCAGAAGGTCCGCTCCCGCCCGGGCCATCCAGCGGGCGAAGGCGGGCGCCCCTTCCAGCCGGTCGGCGTGCTTGAAGCGCAGCACCAGCGCCTTCGACGAATCGTCGTAGCGGAACACCGCGCGGGCCCGGCGCCACGGCGGCGCGTCGGCCAGGCAATGGCCGCACAGCATGCCCTCGCCCGGGTCGACATCAAACGGATGGCCGCAGCTCTGGCACTGGGGCGCGCCCAGGAACGCCACCTTCTCCCAGCATTCCGGGCACAGGCTGCCCGGCTCGGCCACCACCGCGCCGCAAGCCAGGCACAGCGGCGGCAGCACCGCGTCCAGCATCACCCGCCCCAGCCCGGCCAATCGCCGCCGCATTCCTGTTTCCCCCGCCGTCCGCCCGTGCCATATAGCAGCCGATGTCCGGTTCCATCACCATCTTCGACCGCGCCCTGGTGCGCAAGCGCCGCGACCGCGCCGCCGCCGGCTTCGCCGCCCACGACTTCCTGGTGCGCGAGGCGGCCGAACGGCTGGCCGACCGCCTCGACGACGTCACCCGGCGCTTTCCCGTCGCCCTCGACCTCGGCTGCCATACCGGCGAGCTGGCGGCGGTGCTGGCCGGGCGCGGCGGCATCGAGACCCTGGTGCAGTGCGACCTGTCGCCAGTCATGGCCCGCCTTGCCGCCGCCACCGGCCACCCCACCTTGGCCGCCGACGAGGAATGGCTGCCCTTCGCCGACAACAGCTTCGACCTGGTGGTGTCGGCGCTGTCGCTGCACTGGGTCAACGACCTGCCCGGCACCCTGGTGCAGCTCAGGCGGGTGCTGAGGCCGGACGGGCTGCTGCTGGTGTCGCTGCTGGGTGGCGAGACCCTGACCGAGCTGCGCCAATGCCTGGCCGAGGCCGAGATCGCCAAGGAAGGCGGCCTGTCGCCCCGCGTCTCGCCCTTCGCCGAGGTGCGCGACCTGGGCCAGCTGCTGCAGCGCGCCGGCTTCGCCCTGCCGGTGGCCGACAGCGACACGGTGGCGGTGCGCTACGCCGAGCCCTTCCGCCTGCTCGCCGACCTGCGCGGCATGGGCGAGACCAACGCGGTGCTGGAGCGGCGCAGGACGCCGCTGCGCCGCGCCACCCTGTTCGCCGCGCTGGAGGCCTATGGCGGCCGCTTCGCCGGCCCCGACGGGCGGGTCCCGGCCACCTTCCATTTGCTGACCATGACGGCGTGGAAGCCGTCATGATCTTCCCCTCCCCCCTGGTGCGCGGCCGGCTGATCCGGCGCTACAAGCGTTTCATGGCCGATGTCGAGATGGAGGACGGCACGGTGGTGACCGCCCATCTGGCCAATTCGGGGGCGATGACCGGCACCTCCGATCCCGGTATCGAGGTGTGGCTGTCGCCCGCCGCCAACCCCGAGCGCAAGCTGAAGTGGAGCTGGGAGCTGTGCCGCATCGACGGCCATCTGGTCGGGGTCAACACCGCCCATCCCAACGCCCTGGCGGCCGAGGCCATCGCCGCCGGCACCATCCCGGAACTGGCCGGCTACGCCACAATCCGGCGTGAGGTTAAGTACGGCCGCAATTCCCGCATCGACCTGTTGCTCGAGGCGCCGGACCGTCCCACATGCTACGTCGAGGTCAAGAACGTCCACCTGAAGCGGGGCGACTGGGCCGAATTCCCCGATGCCGTCACGGCGCGCGGCGCCAAGCACCTGCTGGAACTGCGCGACATGGTCGCGGCGGGGTCGCGGGCGGTGATGCTGTACCTGGTCCAGCGCGAGGACTGCACCGGCTTCCGTCCCGCCGCCGACGTCGATCCCGCCTATGCGCGCGGGCTGGCCGAAGCCGTTGCGGACGGAGTCGAAACGATCTGCTATAGCTGCCGCCTCAGCCTGGATGGCATAATCGTGATGAACCCGATGCCCATCGATATCGGGACGAGGTGAGGATTTCGAGGAATATGGAACGGGAAGACCGCGAATCGGGCCGCATCACCCTGCACGGGCCGGACGATTTCGCCGCCATGCGCAAGGCCGGCCAACTCGCCGCCGAGGCCCTGGACTTCATCGCCCCGCATGTGCTGCCGGGCGTCACCACCGGCGAGCTCGACCGCCTGTGCGCCGAGTTCATCGCCGAACGCGGCGGCGTCTCGGCGCCCATGAACTACCGCGGCTTCCCCAAATCCATCTGCACCTCGGTCAACCACGTGGTCTGCCACGGCATCCCCGGCGACAAGACGCTGGAGGACGGCGACATCGTCAACATCGACGTCACCCCCATCGTCGATGGCTGGCACGGCGATTCCAGCCGCATGTACTATGTCGGCCGCCCCGGGGTGAAGGCGAAGAAGCTGGTCGAGGTCACCTACGAGGCGCTGATGCGCGGCATCGAGGTGGTCAAGCCCGGCGCCACCCTGGGCGACATCGGCTGGGCCATCCAGGATTTCGTCGAGCGCCAGCGCTTCTCGGTGGTGCGCGACTTCTGCGGCCACGGGCTGGGCCGCGTCTTCCACGCCCCCCCCAACATCATGCATTTCGGCCGCCCCGGCCAGGGCCTGGAACTGCGCGAGGGCATGTTCTTCACCATCGAGCCGATGATCAATGCCGGCCGGGCCGAGACCAAGATCCTGTCCGACGGCTGGACCGCGGTAACCAAGGACAAGTCGCTGTCGGCCCAGTTCGAGCACTCCATCGGCGTCACCGCGACGGGCTGCGAGATATTCACCCTGTCGCCCAGGGGCTGGCATCTGCCGCCTTACGAATAGCGAGTGCCCCCTCCCCCTTGTGGGGAGGGCCGGGGTGGGGGGCGTCGATGTCTGCCAAGGTGGCCGCCAACCCCACCCCCGACCCCTCCCCATGAAAGGGGAGGGGAGCCCCTATCCCGTCCCGAACCGCCCCGCTTATTGACATCGAACCGCAACGAAGGTTTCATGGCTGTGCCTAATGCCTAAACTTTGGTTTTATAAGAGGCCGAGGCATTACCTCAACCCGTGGGGACGGGCGAGGGGGAGGACAGAGGGACATGGCTTCCATGGCAACCGCGGCCGGAGGGGCCGAGGGGGGAGACGCAATCCGGCGGGTGAACGACACCCTGCGCGGTGCCGTCGTCGATGTGATGGGCACCCTGGTGCCCGAGGTGAAGGCCCTGCCGCGCGAGAAGGCCTTCGAACGAACCCTCGACGACCTTGCCTTGCTCGAGCGCTGCTTCAAGACCTTCCGCGCCCGACGCGAGCGTTTCACCGCCGTTCTGGTGGACGAGGCGAAACGGCCGGTGGCCGACGACACCACCCCGCTGTCGTGCGGCCGCACCCTGGACCAGGTGGTGGCGATGATCGTGCGCACCACCGCCAAGCGCTATTTCCGCCGCCGCTGGAGCCCCGACCAGGCCGACCGCCCGCTGGCCCCGCGCTTCGCGAAAAGCGGCCTGATGGACAAGGTCGGCGCCCTGCTGAACCGCCCCGCCGCCGCCGCCTCCACTCCGGCCGAACCCGGCCGCGCCGACGAGCTCTACCACGCCCTCAAGGAGCATCTGCTGCACGAGTGGCAGGTGCCGCTGGTTCCCACCTATGCCGACATGACGCCCCGTCTGGCCATCGAGCTGGGCGCCAAGATCCTGGAGCTGCGCGACCCCGAACACCTGAAGCGGGTGGTCGCCGATCCCGACGAGGCCGCCAAGCTGTTCGAGGACGCTCCCGCTCCCGCCGCCGCGCCCGAACCCGCGCCGGCGCCCGCCGCCAAGGGGCCGGACCAGCGGGCGCCGCTGCATCAGATCATCGCGCCGGGCGGCCAGCGTCTGCGCATCGAGGCCTTCTCGGGGGTATTGCGGCGCCAGGAGGTCCGCGACCTGGTCAAGGAAGGGCGCTCCATGGCGCGCCTGTCGGAAATCTTAAGCGGCGTCGGCGGCGGCACCGCCAAGCTGCTGGTGGGCGAGCTGGCCCTGCGCCTCGACCAACTGGCGGTGGTGCTGCTGGTCGCCCACGACACCGTCGGCGCCGACGTGTTCGTCCACTTCTTCGGCCATCCCGGCGATCCGGAAGTGCTGCGCCGGCTGGTCGCCAGGGCGCGCGAGGCCAAGCTGGACCAATCCAGCGACCTGCTGGCCTGGGCCGGCTTCATCGCCGAATCTCTTGCCCCTTTGGCGCGAACGCGTTAGCACTTCGGTAATCGCCTGGGGCGATCATCAGGCGATCACGTGAATCCTGGTCGGGGCAGGAGTAACGGTATGCGCGCCTTGCCCGGCGGCGACCACGCCAGTGTCGTCCGCAGGATCAATGCCACCTTGCAGGGACCGGTCGTCGATATCCTCGGCGACCTGGTACCCGAACTGCGCCGCATTCCCCGCCGCGACGCGCTGCAGGCGATCCTCGACGACGTCGATCTGCTGCATGCCTGCTTCCAGGCCTTCCGCGCCAACCCCGACAATTTCGCCCACGTCCTGGTGAACAAGCACAAGGTCAGCGTCGAGGACGCCCAGGCCCTGCTGGAATGCGGCCGCAGCCTCGACCAGGTCATCGCCATGGTGGTGCGCAGCGCCGCCAAGCGCCATTTCCGCCGCCGCCTGGACGGCGTCACCAAGCCGCTGCGCCGGCGCCCCAAGGCACGGCGCGACCTGATGGCGCGCATGATGGCGCTGTTCGCCCGCCCCAAGCGCGAGGCGCCGCTGCCGCGCAGCCGCGGCGACATCCTGTACGAGGTGTTCCAGGACTACCTGCTGCACGACTGGCAGGTGCCGATCATCCCGGAATACTGCCAGATGCCGCCGGCCCTGGTGCGCCGCCTGGGCGAACGCATCCTCGATTACCGCATCGCCGAGGACATCCGCCGCCTGCGCGCCGATCCCGACAACCCGCCGGCCCCGACCCCGGTGGTGATGGCGGGCGGCACCTACCAATTGCCGCCGCCGGTCGAGGAGAGCAAACCCGCCCCCGCCCCGATCACCGTCGCCGACCAGCGGGTCAGCGACGGCATGGCCAAGCTGGTGACCGAACCCGAAGCCACCGCCAAGGACGAGCGGGCGCGCCTCTCGGACGTGCTCACCGCCGACGGCAAGCGGCTGAAGGCCAGCGCCTTCACCATCGTCCTGCTGGACCCCAAGGTGCGTTCGGTGCTGCCCGATTCGGCCCAGACCGTGCGCATCACCGCCATCCTGGGCATCGTCAACGGCCAGTTGGGCAAGCTGCTGGTGGGCGAGCTGGGCCTGCGCACCGACCAGCTCGCCATCTTCGTCATGGCGGCCCACGCCGCGCTGGGCGACGACCGTTTCGAGAAGGCTTTCGGGGTGCCGGGCCGGCCCGACTACATGGCCAAGCTGGTGGACCGCGCCAAGGCCGCCGGCATCGGCCAGCACTCGGACCTGAAGCGCATCGCCACCTTCGTCACCGGCCTGTTCGCCGCCGCCGAGGCGGCGCAGAAGAAGGGCTGACCCGTCACAACCTGCGCCCCCACCGCAGCAGCAGCACGGCGACCAGCGCGACCACCACCAGCAGGCCGAGGAATCCCCAGGCCGGGATGCCGGAATGGCTGGCCGCCGGGGTCGGCACCGCTTCGCCGGGCACCAATGTGCCGCCCTGCTCGCCGGCGCCCTGGCCCATGTATTGCTGGGACGACATGGACTCGCTGGATGTGGTTCCCTGGGTCGGCGTCTCGGGCATGGCGTTCTCCTGTGATTGCGTCCGGCGGTACGGGAACCCTCCGCCGCGGCTCCGGGTTGGCGGGGGATGGGTCTGGTCGGATTCTTCGGGTTCCTGGCGGCGATCTTCCTCATCGGCGGGCTGGCGAAGGGCGCCGTCGCCTGGCTGCTGGTGGGCGGCGCGCTGGCCATCGCGACCATGCTCCTCGGTGTGCTCCGCCTCACCAAGCTGTGGGTGGACCGCAGCCGGCGCTGATTTCGGCTTAGCAGGGTGCGGAAATACTCTGCTTGCCACCCTCTGATCCGTCACCCCCGCGAAGGCGGGGGTCCATGCAGGGGCAATATGGCGTTCTGGCCGCAATATATTGTGTGCTGAGGCATGGATTCCCGCCTTCGCGGGAATGACGAAAGAAAAACAGGGGTTTTTCCGCAGCCTGTTAGAGCCGGATGCTATCAGGTTGAATCGCGAGGCGATCCAACCTGATAGCTGAATCCGCCTCTAAATCAATAAATTAGAGTGCGATTCAGACATTAGGTCGGCGCACCCCGTGCGCCGACCTAATGTCATCGCGCACTAGGGTCCGTACTCAATTAGGGTGTGGCCTGCGCCGAGACGAATTTGCCCGCCTGGCAGGAAGGACGCGCAGCGCGATGTGGACCATCGCGCAAGCGGCCTGACGCACCGGGAGGGCAAATTCGTCCGGCCCGGAGGGTTGGCGTTCCAAGGGCGCCCTGGTACGTTGCCGCCGCTAGGCGATGCGTCCAGCATCGCCGTCGCGCCGGCGCCTGCCATTGCGCCCTTGGAACGCCAACGCAGGCCACACCCTAATTGAGTACGGACCCTAGCGGGAATCCTCGGTTTCCGAGCGGGCGGTCTGCTCCCATTCCCGCCGCAGCGCGTCCAGCGCGGCCTCGGTATGGGTCCGGGCGGTCTGGTAGTTGGGGCCGACCGTCTGCTTCAGTTTCTCCCAGTTCTGCTTGGCGGTCTGCCACGCGCGGTCGAGGGAGGCCGCCGCCTCTCCGCCCTCGGCCCGCGCCGCCAGGCCGTCGATGCGCGTGCGCCACTCGGCCAGGCGGCCCTGCATCTGACGCTCATAGAACTCACGCTCGTATGACGCCTGGCGGTCCGGGGTCTCGGCCATGGGCCGGCCAGTGGGGGGCGGGGCGGTGTCGGGCGGCGTGGTGGTCTGCTCGGTGGTGGCGGCGGCCAGGACGACGGCGAGCACGGCGGCCGGAAGCGTGGTGTAGGGCATGGGCACCTCCTCTCGTTGCTGTAATCAACGGGTGAGCGGGCCTGCGCGTTCGCACCCGCCCGCTCACCCCGTCTCGACCCGGAACCAGCGGTAGCCGTAGGGACCCAGCGGCACGGTCCTGCCGGCGAGGGGGCGCGACGGCGGGGCGCCGATCAGCTCGACCGCCTGGCCGTCGCCGAACGGGTCCATGTCCAGCTCCGCCTCGCAGGCCTCGGCGGCGAGGTTGTGGACGGCCAGCAGGTCGCGGTCCCGCCAATGGAAGCGCAGGGCGAAGATTCCGGGGCGGTCGGCGGTGACGACACGGCATTCGCCCAGGCCGATCTCGGGGCAGGACCGGCGCATGCGGATCAGCCGGCTTACGATGTTGAGCAGGGAATCCGGGTCGTGCAGCTGGCCGCGCACATTGACGCGGGAGCAGCCGTAGCGGCCACTGGCGATGACCGGCCGGATCAGGCCGTCGGCCGGCGCGCGGGAGAAGCCGCCATTGGCGGCGTCGGACCATTGCATGGGCGTGCGCACCGCCTCGCGCGCCTCCAGCGACAAATCGTCGCCCATGCCGATCTCGTCGCCGTAACGGATGACCTGCAGGCCCGGCAGCGTGAACATCAGGCTGAACGCCATGGCCTGGCGGCCGGGGTCGCCGTCCATCATGGTGGCCAGGCGGCGGCGGATGCCGCGGCCGTAGATCTGCATGTCGGGATCCGGGCCGAAGGCGGCGAACACCTGCTCGCGTTCCTCCGCCGCCAGCCGCCCGAGGTCGAGTTCGTCGTGGGTGCGCAGGAAATTGGCCCAGGCTCCGGTCGGCCCCGGACCGGGCAGGCCGTCCAGGGCGGCGGCCAGCGGCGCCGCCTCGCGCCGCGCCAGCGCCAGGAAAAGGGCCTGGTTGACCAGGAAGTTGAACAGCACGTTCATGCGGTGGCCGGCGCCGAAATACTGCTCGATGCTGTCGGCGGCCACGTTGGCCTCGGCCAGCAGCACGGCGTCCGCCGCCCGCCACGACACGAACTGGCGCATGTCGGCGAGGAAGGAATAGAGCGCCCTGCCCTGCTCGGCCGGCGCGCCGGCCAGCTCGATGAGGAACGGGGCGGCATCGACGCGGAAGCCCGAGATGCCGAGCCGCAGCCAGAACCCCATGATGCGCAGGATCTCGTCGCGCACCGCCGGATTGGCGATGTTGAGGTCCGGCTGCTGGGCGTAGAAGCGATGGAAGTACCAGGCCCCGGCCTGCTCGTTCCAGGTCCAGGTCCGTTCCTGCTGTCCGGGAAAGACCATGCCGGTATCGGCGCCGGCCGGCTCGTCCCGCGACCAGACGTAGTAGTCGCGGTAGGGCGATCCCGCATCGGCGCAGGCCTGAAGGAACCAGGGGTGCCGGTCCGAGGTATGGTTGACCACCAGGTCGAGGATCAGGCGGATGCCGCGCTGGCCGAGCTGATGGGCGAACTCGGCGAAATCGCCCAGATTGCCCAGGCGCGGATCGACGCCGTAATAATCGGTGATGTCGTAGCCGTCGTCGCGGTTGGGGCTGGGGAAGAACGGCTGCAGCCAGATGCAGGTGACCCCCAGGGTCTCGAAATGGTCGATGCGGTCGATCAGCCCGCGGAAATCGCCGGTGCCGTCGCCGTCGGCGTCCATGAAGGTCTCGACGTCCAGGCTGTAGACCACCGCGTTCTTGTACCACATGGCCGCGTCCCGCCTGCGTCGATGCCCGTCGGAAAGGGGAACGCGACCGAGGCGGCCGGGTTCCGCGCGCCGGCGGCGAACCCGCCGCCCCCGGACGCGTTGACGTCAGGGAACAGGCAGATGGGAGGCGGCGATGTTGAAGGTGGTCGGCTGGGTCGTGGGCATCATCTTCCTGATCGGCCTGCTGGTGGTGTTCGGGATTTTCGACCTGATCTTCTGACGCCGCGCTTGTCCCGCTGCCGGCCGTGCGCTAGCGCGTGTTCCGTTCTAACGGAACATGCCTGCGGCCCAAGGGGCCGCGGCCGTGTCGCCCCGTAGGGGCTAACGACGCCCGTCAGGGCGGCCCGAGCTTGCGAGGGTGGGCTTCGCCCACAAGGGCGCGGAACGCGCCCGCCCGGCGAGGGCTAAACAAACAAACCATGTTCCGTTTGAACGGAACATGGTTTAGCGTCGCGCCTCCCGACAGCGAGGCCGACCATGGACAGCACCACCCCCCAATGCCCGGCATGCGGGTCCGAACACGCCTATCCCGACGGCTCGCTGTGGGTCTGTCCGGAATGCGGCCACGAATGGGCCGCCGGCGCGGAAGCGGCCGAGGCGCCGGCGGCCGAGGGCGGCGGGGTGAAGGATGCCAACGGCAACCCGCTGGCCGACGGCGACAGCGTCACCGTCATCAAGGACCTCAAGGTCAAGGGCTCGTCCCTGGTGGTCAAGGGCGGCACCAAGGTGAAGAACATCCGCCTGGTGGCGGATGCCGTCGATGGTCACGACATCGCCTGCAAGATCGACGGCATCGGCGCCATGAACCTGAAATCGGAATTCGTCCGCAAGGCGTAGGCCGCCGAGTCAGGCCCGAGCGTCGCCTCATTCGGGCCTCATCCTGAGGAGCCGCCGCAGGCGGCGTCTCGAAGGACGAGGCCCGTCGCAGGTGGCCCGCCTCATCCTTCGAGACGAGCGCTGCGCGCTCTCCTCAGGATGAGGCTACGGAATGACCGAAATCCACCACCACCGCCATGTGGTCGCTGGCGCCGTCGTCCGGGGCCACCGACCAGGCGACCGGCGCCAGGGCGCCGCCGATGCGATACAGCACGTGATCGATGCAGTCGCCCGGTCCGCCTCCCACCAAGGTCGCCTGCGGGGCCAGGCCCAGGGCGGTGCGGCAATCGGCGAAGCCCGAGCCTTCCGGCGCCAGCGCCTCGACCGGGGCGTTGACGTCGCCGGCGATGACGGCATCGCCATTTTCCCCCAGCGCCGCCGCCGCCATCCGCCATTGCCGCCGGCGCAGCTCGCCGGCATCGGCGAGATGGGTGAGGTGGACCACCGCCACGGCCAGTCCCTCCAGCTCCGCCACCAGGGCGGCGCGCTCGCCGTCCCGCGCATCGGCCGGCAGCGGCACCGCCCGGAACGACCGCAGCGGCCGGCGGGTCAGCACGGCAAGGCCGGACCAGCTGTCGGCCTCGGCCCCCTCGATGCGGCGGCGCTTGTGGCGGAGCGGCAGGAATGCCGGCGTCATGTCCAGATGCCGGGCCAGGTGGGCGGCGGTGTCGAGGCCGAGATCGGGGGCCTGCAGCACCTCCTGCAACGCCACCACGTCCGCAGCCAGCCCGGCCAGGAGGCCGGTCATCAGCTCGAGGCGGCGGCCATAGGGGCCGTCGCCCTTCCAGGTATTCAGGGTGACGACGCGCATGGTCTCAGCCGCCGAACGGGAAGCGTGCCGACAGCCGGAAGGCGGCGCCGGGAGCTGCCTGCTCGAACAGGCAGAGCGAGCGGAACGCCACCGGCTCGGCCAGGGCGGCGGCCGCCGCCGCCCGCGCCACGGCGGCGATGTCGGCCTCGCCGTCGCGCAGCCGCCGGGTCAGGGTGAGGTGGAAGCGGAAGCGGTCGAGCACGTAGGGATAGCCCCATTCCTTCAGCAAGTCGCGGTGACGCTGGTCCAGGGGGGCGGCCAGCCGCTTGGCCAGCTCCGCCTCGGTGGGCGGGGCGCGGAAGCGGTCGAAATGCCGCACGCAATCGGCGGCCAGCGAATCGATGGCCGGAGACGGAAGCGACGGTTGCAAGGCGAGGAAGCCGTCGAGCGGCTCCAGCACCAGCGCCGGCGCGGTGAAGGCGGGGCGGGCGCGGGCGAACTCGGCCGCCGCATTGAGAAGCTCGTCGCGGCTGCGGCCCTCGGCCAGGCGGAAGGGCGGCTTCAGGGTGGCGTGGAAGCCGTAAAGCCGGGGCTCGGCGATCAGGTCGTCCCGCCCCTCCAGCCACGCCCCCGCCAGCCACGCTTGTCCGAAGCGGGCCAGTGCGGTGCCCTCCTCGGGGGCGAAGTACAGCGCATAGCGCAGGCTCATGTCTTGCCCTCGCCGGGCGCGGGCCTCCGCCCGCTTGTGGGCGAAGCCCACCCTCGCAGGCTCGGGCCGCCCTGGCGGGCGTCGTTTGCCCCTGTGGGGCGGCACGGCCGCGCCCGCAATGGGCGCTGGATGCCGGCCGACTTCGCAAACGGATGAGACGAAGCGACGGCCGGCATCAATGCATCACCCTCTCGGCATGGACCAGCCGGCCGGCCACCATGGTCGCCACCACCCGGGGCAGGGCCGGGTCGGACTCATCGACCAGCACCAGATCGGCGCGCTGGCCGGGGGCGAGCTCGCCGCGGTCGTGGAAGCCGGCGGCGCGGGCGGGGTTGGTCGATACCAGCCGCCACGCCCGGGCCAGGTCCATGCCCTCGCGCACCAGGCGGAAGGCGCCGTGGGCCAAAGCGGGGTAATAGTAGTCCGAGGTCAGCACGTCCACCAGCCCGTCGCGGGCCATGTCGGCGGCCTTCATGCCGCCCTCGATGTGGCTGCCGCCGCGCACCACGTTGGGGGCGCCGAAGATGGTGGCGTTGCCCAGGCGGCGGCCTTCCTCGGCGGTGGCGCGGGTGAGCGGGAACTCGCACAGCTCGCAGCCCAGCGCATGGAAATGCCGGCGCATCTCGGGCGAGGGATCGTCGTGGGAGGCCAGGGCGATGCCGTGGCGCCGCGCGGCGGCGGCCAGGCGGGCATTGACCGCCGGAACCCGGTCGGCGCGGTCGGCGACCTCGCGCACCAGGGCGATGAAGGCGTCCACCGTCATGTGGGCGCGCTCGGCGTACTGGGCCAGCTTGGCCGGCGTGTCGATGCGGGCGGTGAACATGGGCAGATGGTCGTTGAAGGCCAGCAGGTGGATGCGGCCCTCGGCCAGCCACGCCTCGATCTGGTCGGCGGCCTCGATGTTGTAGACCTCGTGGCGGAGGTGGACATGGCTGTCGCAGGCCAGCTTGGGGCGCAGACGGTCGAGGGTGTCGAGGAACCCCACCGCCGCCTCGCGCCCGCGCAGGCCGGGCTCCCAGCTCCAGGTCAGGCCGTGCAGGGCGGTGGTGATGCCGTTGGCCACCAGCTGGCGGTCGGTGTCGAGCAGCGCCACGTCGGCGGGAAAGCGCACCTGCGGCCGCGGCATCAGCTGGCGCTCGAAGGCGTCGCCGTGCAGATCGACGATGCCCGGCAGGGCCAGCAGGCCGGCGGCGTCGAGCACCCGGCCGTTGCCGGACCCGGCCAGCTCGGCGATGCGCCCCCCGGCCACCGCGATGCCGGTCTCGACGATCCCGTGCGGGGCCAGCACGCGCGCCCCCCGGATGAACATGTCCATGCGTCCCCTCAAGGCTGGTGAACGCGTCTGCAATATCGCCGGGCGGCGGGGCCGGGCATGATTGTTTGATGACAGAACGGTCGGCGGGGCGACCTTCGCCCGATTGGTCGGTCAGCCGCCCGGCTCGAACACGATCTGCACCCGGTCCGAGGCCCAGCGCGCCACCGAATATTCCACCGGGCGCCCCGAGGAATCGACGTTGACGCTTTCGGTCATCAGGATCGGCTTGTTGGGGGCCTGCTGCAGCAGGCGGGCGTCGCCGGCGCGGGCGGCGCGGGCGGTCACCCGGGTGACCTTGCGGGTATAGTCGCCGACCCCGAGCCGTTCCATCGAACGGGTGATGGAGCCGGTCTCGGCGATGATGGCGGCCAGGCTGGGAAAGCGGGCCTTGGCGAAATAATGGGACGACACGCTGACCGGGCGGCCGTCGGCCTCGCCGAGCCGCTCGATGACCACCACCAGGCTGCCCTTGCGGATTTCCAGCGACCGCGCCACCGCCGCCTCGGCCGCCTCCTCGCGCACCGCCAGGGTGCGCCCCGAGGGCTCGCGGTTGTGGCCCGCCACGGTCTCGGAAAAGCGGGTGCGCTTCTTGACCCGGTAGTCGATGACGCTTTCCTGGACGAAGGTGCCGCGCCCCTGCTCGATGCGCACCAGCCCCTGTTCGGCCAGTTCGGCCACCGCCCGGCGCACGGTATGGCGGTTGACGCCGAAATCCCCGGCCAGCTGGTGTTCGGTCGGCAGCTGCTCGCCGGGCTGGCGGCGGCCGACGACGATGTCGCGCTCCAGCCGTTCGGCGATCTGGCGCCACAGCAAGGTGCCCGCGCCGCGGGCGAGGTCCTGCCCCGTCATGGAAACTTCACCCTTCAACCCTTGAGTCCGAAAGCGTCCAACGCCATAACTATGGCACGATGACGTATAGACGTCTATACCAATTTCGGATTGATCCATGCCCCCCGCCGAAACCGAGTTCCGCCGCCGCTGGATGGGCGTGCTGGCCAAGGCCGCGCCGGCCGAGATCGCGGCCGCCTGGCACCGCCTGGCGTCGCCGCCGGCCTATGCCCTGCTGCGCCGGCCTGAAATCGGACTGGTGATGGTGCGCGGCCGCGCCGGCGGCGACGGCGGCGCCTTCAACCTGGGCGAAATGACGGTGACCCGCTGCTCCGTCCGCCTGCCGTCGGGCATTGTCGGCCATGCCTGGGTGGCCGGGCGCGCCCCCGCCCACGCCGAACGCGCCGCGGTCATCGACGCCCTGCTGCAGCAGGGCGACGCCACGCTCGGTCCCGAAATCGACCGGCTGGAGGCGCTGCAGGCCGAACGCCGGACCCTGGCCGCGCGCAAGGCGGCGGCCACCCGGGTCGACTTCTTCACCATGGTCCGCGGGGAGGATTGAGAGTGACCGCTGTGCACGCCACCGACGGGCTGCTGCCCGGTTTCGCCGACCCGGTCCTCGATTCCCAGCGGGTGTTCCGCGCCGTGCTGGAGGCCACCGCTCGGCCCGGCACCCTGGTCGAGCTGCCGCTGCACCTGGAGCCGCCGGCCCCGCTCGACGCCGCCACCGCCGCGGTGATGCTGGCGCTGGCCGATTACGAGACGCCGCTGTGGCTGGACGGCACCGCCGCCACCGACGCGGTCGCCGAGTACCTGCGCTTCCATTGCGGCTGCCCGCTGGTGAGCGACCCGGCGGCGGCGGCCTTCGCGCTGATCGCCGACGCTTCCATCATGCCGCCGCTGGCCGCCTTCCATGCCGGCAGCGACGAGTATCCCGACCGCTCCACCACCCTGGTGATCCAGGTCGCCACCCTGACCGCCGGCGAGCCGGTCGAGCTCAGCGGCCCCGGCATCCGCGACAGCGCCCGCCTGGCGGCCGGCGCCTTTCCGCCCGATTTCCCGCGCTGGGTGGCGGCCAACCACGAGCTGTTCCCGCGCGGCGTCGATCTGGTGCTGGCCAGCGGCCGCAGCCTGGCGGCGCTGCCGCGCAGCACCAGGCTGGAGTGGTAGGCCATGTACGTCGCGGTCAAGGGCGGCGAGACCGCCATCGACAACGCCCACCGCCTGATGGCGGAGGAGCGGCGCGGCGCCCCCGCCACGCCCGAGCTGTCGCTGGACCAGATCGCCGGCCAGTTGGGCCTGGCGGTGGACCGGGTGATGACGGAAGGATCGGTGTACGACCGCGAGCTGGCGGCGCTGGCGCTCAAGCAGGCCCAAGGTGACGTGGTCGAGGCGGTGTTCCTGCTGCGCGCCTACCGCACCACCCTGCCCCGCTTCGGCGCCTCGGAGCCGCTGGACACCGCCGCCATGGCCATCCGGCGGCGCATCAGCTCGGCGTTCAAGGACCTGCCCGGCGGCCAGGTGCTGGGGCCGACCTACGACTACACCCACCGCCTGCTCGATTTCGCGCTGGCGGAAGGCGGCGATCCCGCCCCGGCGGCGCTGGCGCCCGAGCCGCTCGACGCCGCCATGCCCCGGGTCGCCGACGTGCTGGGACAGCAGGGCCTGATCGAGGACAATCCCGCCGGCGACGAGAGCCCGGGCGACCTCACCCGCCAGCCGCTGAATTTTCCCGCCGGGCGTGATCTGCGGCTGCAGAACCTGGCCCGTGGCGACGAAGGCTTCCTGCTGGCGCTGGCCTATTCCTCGCAGCGCGGCTACGGCAACACCCACCCCTTCGCCGGCGAGATCCGCATGGGCAATGTGGCGGTGGAGCTGGTGCCGGAGGAGCTGGGCTTCGCCATCGAGATCGGCGAGATCGCGGTCACCGAATGCCAGATGATCAACCAGTTCAAGGGCTCGAAGACGCGGCCGCCGCAATTCACCCGCGGCTACGGCCTGGCCTTCGGCCGCTCGGAACGCAAGGCCATGGCCATGGCCCTGGTCGATCGCAGCTTGCGCGCCGGCGAACTGGGCGAGGACGCCACCAGCCCGGTGCAGGACGAGGAATTCGTGCTGGCCCATTCCGACAGCGTCGAGGCCTCGGGCTTCGTCCAGCACCTGAAACTGCCCCATTACGTGGATTTCCAGTCGGAACTGGAGCTGATCCGGCGGCTGCGGGCCGGCAAGGAGGCCGCGGAATGACGCGCCCTGACCAGATCATCCCCTCGCCCGCTTGCGGGAGAGGGAGGGGCCCGTCGCCCCAGCGACGGGAGGGAGAGGGCGCGCGCCGCCCTCACCCCGGCTCGCTGGCGCTCGCCCCCTCTCCCGCAAGCGGGCGAGGGGTTGGCGGTCCGGGAATGACGAAAAAATCGGACAACCGCCCATGACCCACGCCACCGGCTACAACTTCGCCTATCTCGACGAGCAGACCAAGCGGATGATCCGCCGCGCCATCCTCAAGGCGGTGGCGATCCCCGGCTATCAGGTGCCGTTCGGCAGCCGCGAGATGCCGCTGCCCTATGGCTGGGGCACCGGCGGCATCCAGGTGACGGCGGCGGTGATCGGGGCCGACGACACCCTGAAGGTCATCGACCAGGGCGCCGACGACACCACCAACGCCGTCTCCATCCGCCGCTTCTTCGCCCGCACCGCCGGCATCGCCACCACCGAGCGGACCGAGGCGGCGACCATCATCCAGACCCGCCACCGCATCCCCGAGACGCCGCTGGCCGAGGGCCAGATCCTGGTCTATCAGGTGCCCATCCCCGAGCCGCTGCGCTGGCTCGAGCCGCGCGAGACCGAGACCCGCAAGATGCACGCCTTGGCCGATTACGGGGTGATGCACGTCAAGCTTTACGAGGACATCGCCCGCTTCGGCCGCATCGCCACCACCTACGATTATCCGGTGCTGGTCAACGGCCGCTACCTGATGCGGCCCTCGCCCATCCCCAAGTTCGACAATCCCAAGATGCACATGAGCCCGGCCCTCCAGCTGTTCGGCGCGGGGCGCGAGAAGCGCATCTACGCGGTGCCGCCCTATACGGCGGTCAAGAGCCTGGATTTCGACGACCATCCCTTCGAGGTCCAGGCCTGGGACCAGGCCTGCGCCCTGTGCGGCGCCACCGACAGCTTCCTCGACGAGGTGGTGACCGACGACAAGGGCGGCCGCATGTACGTCTGCTCCGACACCGATTATTGCGGCCGCCGCCGCGAGGCCCAGGAGGCCGCCCAATGAGCGCGCCGCTGCTCCGCGTCAAGGACCTCACCCGCCTGTACGGCGCCCGGGTGGGCTGCCGCGACGTCTCGTTCGACCTGTGGCCGGGCGAGGTGATGGGCATCGTCGGCGAATCGGGCTCGGGCAAGACCACCCTGCTGAGCTGCCTCTCGGCCCGCCTGGAACCCACCGCCGGCAGCGTCCAATACGACGTGCGCGGCCAGGGCCTGACCGACATCTACATCATGGGCGAGCCGCGGCGGCGCATGCTGATGCGCACCGACTGGGGCATCGTCCACCAGAATCCCAGGGACGGGCTGCGCATGGGCGTCTCGGCCGGGGCCAATGTGGGCGAGCGCCTGATGGCGGTGGGGGCGCGCCATTACGGCGACATCCGGGCCCGCGCCGACGAATGGCTGGGCAAGGTGGAGATCGAGTCGGAACGCCTGGACGACCTGCCGCTGACCTTCTCGGGCGGCATGCTGCAGCGCCTGCAGATCGCCCGCAACCTGGTCACCCATCCCCGCCTGGTGTTCATGGACGAGCCCACCGGCGGCCTCGACGTCTCGGTCCAGGCCCGCCTGCTCGACCTGCTGCGCCGGCTGGTCACCGACCTGAACCTGGCCGCCATCATCGTCACCCACGACCTGGCGGTGGCCCGGCTGCTGGCCCACCGGCTGATGGTGATGAAGAACGGCGAGGTGGTGGAATCCGGCCTGACCGACCAGGTGCTGGACGACCCGCACCATCCCTATACGCAGCTGCTGGTCTCTTCGGTGCTGATGCCATGACCAAATTCGGCTCGGACTGCAATTTCCGTCGTTCCCGCGAAGGCGGGAACCCAGGGGTCCCGGAACGGATGTCGGTGCACCCCCTGGGTCCCCGCCTGCGCGGAAACGACGCTGGAGATGGACATCGCGCGCCTTTCGCGGACGGGAGGCTTCCATGACCGCCATGATCCGGGTCGAGACCCTGTCCAAGACCTACGTGCTGCACACCCAGGGCGGGGTCAGCATTCCGGTCTTCGCCGATGCCGACCTGGAGGTGGCGGGCGGCGAATGCGTCACCCTGCACGGCCCCTCGGGCTCGGGCAAGTCGACCCTGCTGCGCTGCCTGTACGGCAACTGCAAGCCCGATGCCGGGGCCATCCGGGTCCGCCACGACGGCGCCGAGGTGGACATCGCCGCCGCCGACCCGCGCGACGTGCTGGCGGTGCGCAAGCACACCATGGGCTATGTCAGCCAGTTCCTGCGCGCCATCCCGCGAGTGCCGGCCCTCGACGTGGTGGCCGAGCCGCTGCGCGCGGTGGGAGTGCCGGCCGAGACGGCGCGGGGCCGCGCCGCCGAGCTGCTGGCCCGCCTGCGCATCCCCGAGCGGCTGTGGGCGCTGGCCCCGGCCACCTTCTCGGGCGGCGAGCAGCAGCGGGTCAACATCGCCCGCGGCTTCGCCGCCGGCCATCCCATTCTGCTGCTGGACGAGCCCACCGCCTCGCTGGATGCCCGCAACCGCGCCGTGGTCATCGAGCTGATCGAGGAGGCCAAGGCCGCCGGCACCGCCCTGGTCGGCGTCTTCCACGACGACGAGGTGCGCGAGGCCGTCTCCACTCGCATCTTCTCCATGCTAGGCTGACCCGACCATGACCAGCGAAATCGTGCTCGCCAATGCCCGCATCGTCACCGCCGACGAGGTGATCCGGGGCACCCTGCACGTGAAGGACGGGCGCATCATCGGCCTGGCGAGGGGCGCCACCGCGCTGCCCGGCGCCGTCGATTGCGACGGCGACTACGTGGTGCCGGGGCTGGTGGAGCTGCACACCGACAATCTGGAGAAGCACGTCACCCCCCGGCCCAAGGTGCGCTGGCATCCCGGCTCGGCGGCGCTGGCCCACGACGCCCAGATGGCCTCGGCCGGCATCACCACCGTCTTCGACGCCATCTCGTGCGGCGACATCATCGAGGGCTCGACCCGGCTGGAGACCCTGGAGGACATGGTCGGCGCCGTCAGCGACGCCCAGGCGCGCGGCCATTTCCGCGCCGAGCACCGGCTGCACCTGCGCTGCGAGGTGTCCAGCGCCAACATCCTGGAGCTGTTCGGCGCCTTCGCCGACAACCCGCTGGTCGGCATCGTCAGCCTGATGGACCACACCCCGGGCCAGCGCCAGTTCGTGCGCGAGGACAAGTATTACGAATACTACCAGGGCAAGTACGGCTTCAGCGATGCCGAGATGGTGGAGTTCACCCGCCGCCAGCAGGAGAATTCCGCCCGCTATTCCGACCCCCACCGCCGCGCCATCGCCGCGACCTGCCGGGAGCGGGGCCTGACCCTGGCCAGCCACGACGACGCCACCCCCGAGCACGTGGCCGAGGCGGCCGGGCTGGGCATCCACTTCGCCGAGTTCCCCACCACCGTCGAGGCCGCCCGGGCCTCGCGCGCCGCCGGCATGATGGTGCTGATGGGAGCGCCCAATCTGGTGCGCGGCGGCTCCCATTCCGGCAACGTCTCGGCCGCCGAGCTGGCCGGCATCGGCTGCCTCGACGTGCTGTCCTCGGATTACGTGCCCATCAGCCTGATGGAGGCGGCCTTCCTGCTGCACGGCGGCCCGCTGGGCTTCGCCCTGCCCGCCGCCATCGCCACCGTCGCCGCCAACCCGGCGCGGGTCGCCGGCCTCGACGACCGCGGCACCATCGCGGTGGGCAAGCGCGCCGACCTGGTCCGCGTCCATGATGCCGGTCACATGCCGGTGGTCCGCGCCGTCTGGCGCCAGGGCCGGCGCATCGCCTGAGGAAAGGACTCCCCATGCCCAAGCTGGCCGAGACCGTCGTCCACGAGTCCGTGCGCCTGCGCGAGACCACCATCGGGCGCCGCTGCGAGGTGCTGGCGGACACCCGCATCGAGTATTCCCGCCTGGGCGACTACTCCTATCTGGGCGAGGATTGCGAGGTGGCCGATGCCGAGATCGGCAAGTTCGTCGCCGTCGCCAACCGGGTCCGCATCGGCGCCCCCAACCATCCCATGGAGCGCCCGTCGCAGCACCGCTTCACCTATTGCCCGGAATATTACGAGGCGGGGGCCGGGCGCGACCTCGGCTTCTTCGCCGACCGCCGCGCCGCCCGGGTGGTGATCGGCCACGACGTGTGGATCGGCCACGGCGCCATCGTGCTGCCCGGCGTGACTGTGGGCGTCGGCGCGGTGATCGCCGCCGGCGCCGTGGTCAGCCGCGACGTCGCGCCCTATACGGTGGTCGGCGGCGTGCCGGCCAGGCCCATCCGCGCGCGCTTTCCCGCCGCCATCGCCGCCAGCCTGGCCCGCATCGCCTGGTGGGACTGGCCCGACCAGGTGCTGTTCGCCCGCCTGGCCGAGTTCCAGAGGATGCCGGCGGAAGAGTTCTGCCGACACTACGATCCGGCCATGGAGGTCGCACCATGATCACCGTCCGCGACAGCCGCGACGACGACGTCGCCACCATCGCCGCCATCTACGGCCATTGGGTCCGGCACGGCCTCGCCAGCTTCGAGCTGGAGCCGCCCGGCGAAGGCGAGATGGCGTCGCGCCGCGCCGCCCTGCTGGCCGCCGGCTACCCCTATCTGGTGGCCTCGAACGGCGACGGGCGGGTGGTGGGCTATGCCTATGCCGGCCCCTACCGCACGCGGCCGGCCTATCGCTTCACCGTCGAGAATTCGGTCTATGTCGCCCCCGACGGCCAGGGGCGCGGCGTCGGCCGGGCGCTGATGTCCGAGTTGATCCGCCGCTGCGAGGCGGCCGGGTTCCGCCTGATGGTGGCGGTGATCGGCGATTCCGCCAACACCGCCTCGATCAAGCTGCATGCCGGTTTCCGCTTCGGCCATGCCGGCCTGCTGCCGGCCGCCGGCTGGAAGCACGGGCGCTGGGTCGACAGCGTGCTGATGACCCGCCCCCTCGGCCCCGGCGCGGCGATGCCGCCGGGTTAGGCCGCCGGAGCAGGCAGATACCCCTCGCCCGCCCGCGGGAGAGGGAGGGGCCCGGCCGTCAGGCCGGGAGGGAGAGGGCCCGCACCGTCAGGTGCGCTTCGCGACAGCGAAAGCTCTTGCGTTATCATATTATGGACGCGTGGACACGCGCCGCCCTCACCCCGGCTCGCTGACGCTCGCCCCCCTCTCCCGCAGGCGGGCGAGGGGGACCATTCTTACGGGTTTTTCTGCGCCGGGTTAGGCCGCCGCCAGCTCGATGACCGGGCGGCTGTCGTTGGCCGGTTCCGGATCGGCGGCGGCGGCGGCGGCCACCGGTTCGGTCATCCGCACGGAGGCCAGCAGCAGCGCCACGGCGGGCAGCATGGGCAGCACCGGGGCGACCACCTTGTAGAAATCCTCCGCCGACGTTCCCGTCACCGCGAACGCCCAGGCCGAGGCCGCGAAGGCGGCGGCGATGGCGATAAGGGTCGGAGCGAGCATGGCTTTCCTCTCAATATGATGATGCGCTAATGTTGCGCTGCAGCAGGACATGGCGCGCCGATTCTCCAGCGCAAGCGCCGTCCTCGCCCCCGGGTAGGCCGGCCCACCCGGTCGAGGCGGCGGCTTTCACCCGTCTCGCGCAGCATCCTTAGGCGGAGCTGGCGATGGCGGCAATGAAACGCCGTCCCATGCTGCAATGCGGAATAAAATTGCCCGCCCCTGCCCCACCCTGGACTGAGGTATGGGGCGGCCCCAGCCCGCCCCGACGGGTGGCATATCCGGCTAGATCCGCCGGAACAGGCACCAGGTGAAGTGCTGCACGCCGCCATTGGGGGTGACGTGCTCCTCGCGCATTTCGGCCACCAGGTCGAAATCCGGCCCCAGCAGGTCGGACAGCGTGCCGGCGTCGTGGCGCATCACCGGCAGGCCGGAGCATTTCTCGGGACCATCGGGGGCGAAGGTGCCCAGCACCGCCCAGCCGCCCGGCACCAGCGCCGCCATCATCACCTTGCGATAGGCCTTGCGTTCCTCGGGGCGGGTGAGGAAGTGCAGCACGGCGCGGTCGTGCCACAGCTCGAACAGGCCCGGCACCGGGCGCCATTCCAGCACGTCCGATTCGATCCAGGTGACGTCCTCGGCCATCGCCCCCAGGCGGTCGGCGGCGACGTCCAGGGCGGCGGCCGAGACGTCGAGCACGGCGACCTGGCTGTGGCCGCGTTCGAGCAGGCGGTCCACCAGCAGCGACGCGCCGCCGCCGACATCGACGATGCCGGCGGCGCGCGACAGGCCCGCCCGCGCGATCAGGGCCAGCGAGGCGGCGGGCTCGGCCTGGTACCAGCTCACCCCCTCGGGCGCCTTGCTGGTCCAAACCTCCTGCCAATGGCTGCGGCGTTCGTCGTTGATGGTCATGGTCTCCTCCCGGTGCGGTTCCACATTATGTGGGATCGCATGCCCCTGACCAGAGCAACTCCGTCGCGGCGGGCTGGAATTCTTTGCCCGGGAGTCGTATAGAGAACCCCCTGCTCTCGCGCGTGCGAGATGACATTCCTGTTTCGAGGACGTGATGGCTGAACCGTGGACGCCGGAGTCCTGGCGCTCGAAGACCCTGCACCAGGTGCCCACCTACCCCGACGCGGCCCGCCTGGCCGGTGCCGAGGAGACCCTGCGCACCTTCCCGCCGCTGGTCTTCGCCGGCGAGGCGCGGCGCCTGAAGGCCTCGCTGGCCCGCGTCGCCGACGGCCGCGCCTTCCTGCTGCAGGGCGGCGACTGCGCCGAAAGCTTCGCCGAGTTCCGCGCCAACAACATCCGCGACACCTTCCGCGTCATGCTGCAGATGGCGGTGGTGCTGACCTACGGCGCCGCCGTGCCGGTGGTCAAGGTCGGCCGCATGGCCGGCCAGTTCGCCAAGCCGCGCAGCGCCGACACCGAGACCATCGACGGCATCACCCTGCCCAGCTACCGCGGCGACATCATCAACGGCATCGACTTCACCCCGGACTCGCGCATCCCCGACCCCGAGCGCATGGTGCGCGCCTACAACCAGTCGGCCGCCACCCTGAACCTGCTGCGCGCCTTCGCCCAGGGCGGCTATGCCGACCTGCACAAGGTGCACCAGTGGACCCTGGGCTGCGTCACCGGCTCGCTGCAGGGCAAGCTGTACGAGGATCTGTGCAACCGCCTGTCCGAGACGCTGTCCTTCATGGAAGCCTGCGGCATGACCTCGGAGACCACCCCGCAGATCCGCGAGACCGAGTTCTTCACCTCGCACGAGGCGCTGCTGCTGCCCTACGAGGAGGCGCTGACCCGCGTCGATTCCACCACCGGCGACTGGTACGACTGCTCGGCCCACATGCTGTGGATCGGCGAGCGCACCCGCCAGCTCGACGCCGGCCACGTGGAGTTCCTCAGGGGCGTCAGGAATCCCATCGGCTTCAAGGCCGGGCCGGGCATGTCCGGCGACGACCTGCTGCGCCTGATCGACGCGCTCAACCCCGACAACGAGCCCGGGCGCCTGACCATCATCACCCGCATGGGCGCCGAGAAGATCGGCGAGAGCCTGCCCGGCCTGGTCCGCGCGGCGGCGCGCGAGGGACGCTCGGTGGTGTGGTCGTGCGATCCCATGCACGCCAACACGGTCAAGGCCGCCGGCGGCTTCAAGACCCGCGAGTTCGACCGCATCCTGGCCGAGGTGCGCGCCTTCTTCGCCGTCCACAAGGCCGAAGGCAGCCATGCCGGCGGTGTCCATTTCGAGATGACCGGCCAGGACGTCACCGAATGCGTCGGCGGCACCAAGGCGGTCACCGAGGCCCGCCTGGGCGACCGCTACCACACCCATTGCGACCCCCGCCTCAACGCCACCCAGGCGCTGGAGCTGGCCTTCCTGGTCGCCGACCAGCTCAAGGCCGACCGCCAGGGGGACCAGGCCACGGCGCGGGTGGCGGCGCGGTAAGCCCCCTCCCCCCCTCTCTCCCTCCCCCCTTGCGGGGGAGGGTTGGGGTGGGGGGGGGGAACCGCGTCGGACGTGGTCGTTCGCGGCTTCACCCCGCCCCCAACCCCTCCCCATCAAGGGGAGGGGAGAGTGGAAGCGCCGTCACCCCGCCGCCCGTTCCACCACGTCCGGCAGGTTGTCCTCGATCATCCGTTCGAGCAGCCGGTATTCCTCGACCCGCGAGGTGGTGCGGCGCCACACCATGTCGATGGGGCGGCCGGGCGGCGGCGGCTGGAACGGGCGCACCGCGATCTGGTCGTCGGCCTCGGCCTCGGCCTTGACGTAAAGGGCCGGCAGCAGCGTCGCGCCCAGGCCGGTGGCCACCATCTGTCGCAGCGAATCCAGCGAAGTGGCGCGGAAATCGGGATGTTCGGCGGCGCCGGCCTGGCGGCACAGGACCAGCGCCGGCTCGCGCATGCCGTCGCCCTCCTCGAGCATGATCAGGCGTTCCCCGGCCAGGTCCGAAGGCATCAGGGACTGCTTCTCGGCCAGCCGGTGGCCCAGCGGCAGCACCGCATAGAGCGGTTCGCGGAACAGGGTGCGCACGGTCAGATGGTCGTCGTCGCGCGGCGCCGCGGCGACCAGCAGGAGGTCGAGGTCGCCATGGGCCAGCTCGGCCAGCAGGCGGTCCTGCGGCTCCTCGCGCAGGTACAGGCGCAGCTCGGGATACCGGCTCCGCAGCACCGGCAGGATGTGCGGCAGCAGATAGGGACCCAGGGTGCGTAGCACCCCCACCCTCAGGGTTCCGGCCAGCGGCCGGCTGCCGGCCTGGGCCGCCTGTTCCAGGTCGGCGACGTCGCGCAGGATGGCCCGCGCCCGGTCCGCCACCTCGCGGCCCACCGGGGTGAGCAGCACCCGGCGGCGGGTGCGCTCCACCAGCAACACCCCCAGCGTGTCCTCGAACTGGGCAACCTGGGCCGACAGCGCCGGCTGGGACAGGCCCAGGCGCTCGGCAGCGCGGCGGAAATGCAGCGTTTCGGCGACGGCGACCAGGCAGCGCAACTGACGGAGGGAGACGGCCATGGCTGTGTTATAACCTTTTCCTATCAATAATGAAAGACAAATCGATTGGCATTATCACCGCGCGCGCCCTAGTTTCATTGTCAAGGTTACTGAACCTGGGAGAAGACCATGTCCACCCCCCGAGCCTCCTCGGACCCCGCCACCTCGTACTTTCGCGCCCTGCGTGAGGCGCCGCTGCTGTCGGGCGAGGACGAAGCCGAGCTGATCCGCCGCTGGCGCGACAATTCCGACGAGGGCGCGCGCACCCGGCTGATCGAGGCCCATCTGCGCCTGGTGGCCAAGACCGCCGCCCAGTTCAAGGGCTACGGCCTGGGCACCGCCGACCTCATCGCCGAGGGCAATCTCGGCCTGGTGCGGGCGCTGGAGACCTTCGAGCCGGAGCGCGGCCTGCGCTTTTCCACCTACGCCCAGTGGTGGGTGCGCGCCGCCATGTTCGAATATGTGCTGAAGTTCTCCACCCCGGTCAATTTCGGCCTGTCGGCCGAGCGCAAGCGCCTGTTCTTCAAGCTGCGCGGCCTCAAGGCCCGGCTCACCGGCCCCTCGGGCGGCTCGCTCAGCGCCGCCGACACCGCGACCGTCGCGGCCGAGCTGGGGGTCAAGCCCGAGCGCGTCGCCGAGATGGAGCGCCTGATGACCCAGCCGCCGCGCTCGCTGGACGCCCCGGTGGTGGAAGGCGGCGCCTCGTTCGGCGAGCTGCTGGCCGACGACACCCCGTCGGTGGAGGAGCGCCTGGGCGAGCGACAGGAGCTGATGTACCGCCGCGAGCTGCTGAAGCACGCCTGGAGCGAACTCACCGAACGCGAGCGCGACATCGTCGCCGAGCGCACCCTGCGCGACAAGCCGCTGCGCCTGGAAGACCTGGCCCAGCGCTACAACATCAGCCGCGAGCGCGTCCGCCAGATCGAGGCCTCGGCCCTGGGCAAGCTCAAGACCCTGGTCGCCGGCGCCCCCGCCCGCCTGGCCGCCAAGCCCGCAGGCGCCTGATCCCCCCTTTACCTCCGGCCCTCCGGACTCGGCCGCCACCCCTCGGGGCTGGCGGCCTTTTTTTCACCCGGCAGCGCCAGGGCCGCCGCGACCACCACCAGCGCCGCCGCCGCCATCAGCCAGAACAGCACCGCGAAGCCGCCGGTGGCGCCGTGCAGCAGCGACACCAACGGCACCGCCAGGCCCGAGACGCCGAAGGACAGCACGAATTTCATGCCGAAGGCGGTGCCGCGCCAGCGCGCCGGGGTGTAGCGGGCCAGCAGCAGGTTCTCGGCCGGGATGGCGGCCATGTTGAAGGCCACCGCCAGGGTGGCGGCCAGCACCAGCGGCAGGCCGGCGGCCCAGGCGCACAGGGCGAGCAGCGGCACCTGGCCGAGATAGGCCAGCAGGTAGACCCATTTGGCCGGGAAGCGGTCGGCGAGGTGGCCGGCCAGCACCTGGGTCAGGCCGGCGGCGAGATAGACCGCGCTGACCGCGGCGGCGGCCTCGCCGATGCCGGCGCCGTCGCCCAGGCGCTCGGCGAACAGCTTGGGCAGGGCCGGCTGGGTCGCCTGATAGACCAGGCCGCCGCACAGCATGGTCAGCGACAGCACCAGACCGGCGCGCACGGTGTCGCCGCGGCTGGCCGGCGGCACCAGAACCCGGTCGATGCGGGTCTCGACCACCCAGCCCCGAGCCAGGACCAGCAGGAAGACGGCGCCGGTCAGCAGCACCGCCAGCCCGGGCACCACGAAGGCGGCTCGCCAGCCGAAGGCTTCGATCAGCCCGCCCGCCACCAGCCCGGCCACCGCCGGTCCGATACCGCCGAACACCCCGTTGACGCCGATGGCCTTGCCCCGGTCCACCGCGTTGCGCAGCAGCCAGTTGATGCCCACCGGGTGATAGATGGCGCCGAACAGCCCCACCAGCGCCAACGCCGCCGCCAGCGTCGCCGGCCCGTCGGCCAGCCCGACCAGCACCGCAGCGCCGCCCAGGCCGAGGAAGTACACCGCCATCATCCCCACCGTGCTCCAGCGGTCGCCCAGCCAGCCGGCGACCGGGGCGAGCAGGCCGTAGAGCAGCTTGCCGGCGACGATCAGCGCCAGCACTTCGCCGTAGGGCAGCCCCAGCTCGGCCGGCAGCACCAGCGCCGCGATGTAGAAGATCGGCTCGAACAGGTGGGCGTAGAGATGGCCCACGCACGAGAAGGCGAGCGCGGCGCGGCCGGAGGATTGCGGGTTCGCGGCAGGGGGGGCGGGCATGGAGAGGCACTGTGCCCGAGCCAGGGTATGTCCGCAACCCGGCCGCGCGCCGGGCGCAGGCCGCCTTCACTGTGTGAACCGGCAAGTCAAGCGTATACTCGACTTTAGTTTTAAGACGTTCGCATAGGCTCTGAGAGGGAGGACGCCATGCTGTTCAGATCGGTCGAGGCCTATGTGGAGGCCCTGCAGAAGGATCACTCCCTGGCGATGATCCCGATGGGGATGGTGGCCGAATTCAAGGGCATCACCCGCTCGGCGGTGTCGGAGCAGATCAAGGCCGGCCAGTTGGAAAGCATCTCGGTGAAGGGCCGCAGCAAGACCTGGAAGGGGGTGACCCCGAAGGCGCTGTTCGCCCAGGCCGCCCGCATCGAGGGCGACACCCGCGAACGCCGGGCCAAGGTGCTGCGGTCGGTGTCCAACGCCGCCGTTGCCGGTCGGCTGATTCCCTACAGCGAGGTGATGGAGGCGGCCGGACTGTCGTCGCGCAACCCGCGCCACCGCGGCGTCATCGGCGCCCTGCTCACCGACCTGTCGCAGGAAAGCTGGCGCGAACACGGCTTCCTGGTCAGCTGCATCGTCATCCAGAAGGCATCGGGGCGGCCCAACGGCCTGTTCTTCGAACTGGCGCGGACCCTGGGCGCGCTGCCCGAGGACGGCGACCCCGACGCGTTCTGGCAGGCCGAGTGCCTGAAGCTCTATGCCGCCATGACCGCCAAGCCGAAGGAGGCGCAGGAGCGCCGCGCCGGGTAGAGGCTGTCACCCGCCGCGCCGGGCGGCCATCAGCCGCCAGGCCAGCACGATCAGCACCGCCACCACGGCGACGATGAGGGTGCCGAGGGCGTTGATCTGGGGGCTCACCCCCAGGCGCACCGACGAGAACACCTCGATGGGCAGGGTGGTGGCGCCGGGACCCGAGACAAACTGCGCCACCACCACGTCGTCCAGCGACAGGGTGAAGGCCAGCAGCCAGGCCGCCGCCAGCGACGGCGCGATGACCGGCAGGGTGATGACCAGGAACACCTTCAGGGGCCGCGCCCCCAGATCCATGGCCGCCTCCTCCAGGCTGCGGTCCATCTGCGCCAGGCGCGAGCGCACCACCACGGTGGCATAGGCCATGCCCATGGTGGAATGGGCGATGGCGATGGTGGCGAAGCCGCGTCCGTCGGGCCAGCCCACCGCCTGTTCCAGCGCCACGAACAGCAGCAGCAGCGCCAGGCCCAGGATCACCTCGGGCATCACCAGCGGCGCGGTGACCAGCCCGTTGAACAGCATCCGGCCGCGAAAGCGGCCCAGCCGCACCAGCACCACCGCCGCCAGCACCCCCAGCGCCAGCGCCGCGGTGGCGCTGGTGGCGGCGACCTTCAGCGACAGCCAGGCGGCATCGAGGAACGCTTCGTTGCGGGTCAGCTCGCCATACCACTTGGTCGAGAACCCGCCCCAGACGTTGACCACCCGCGAGGCGTTGAACGACCACGCCACCAGCAGGCCGATGGGCAGGTACAGGAAGGCGTAGCCGAACAGCAGCGCCGCCAGAAGGCCACCCGATCGCCTCATTTCTCCTCCGGCTCCAGGCGGGCCTGCAGGCGGTTGAACACGGCGATGGGCAGCGCCAGCGCCGCCAGCATGGACACCGCCAGGGCGGCCGCCGTCGGCCAGTCGCGGCTGAAGGCGAAGACGTCCCACAGCGCCTTGCCCAGCATCTGGGTGTCGCCGCCGCCCAAGAGGTCGGGGATGACGTATTCACCCACCGCCGGCACGAACACCAGCATGGAGCCGGCCACCACCCCGGGCAGCGACAGCGGCAGCGTCACCGACAGGAACGCCCGCCAGGGCCGCGCCCCCAGATCGGCGGCCGCCTCGAGCAGCGACGGATCGAGCTTTTCCAGGGTGGCGTAGAGCGGCAGCACCATGAACGGCAGGTAGGAATAGACGATGCCGATATAGACCGCGGCATCGGTGTTGAGGATCACCAGCGGCTCGGAAATCACCCCCGCCCACAGCAGCGCGCCGTTCAGCAGCCCCTCGTCCTTGAGGATGCCCATCCAGGCGTAGACCCGGATCAGGAACGAGGTCCAGAACGGCAGGATGATCAGCAGCAGCAGCGGCCCGCGCCGGTCGGGCCGGGCCCGGGCGATGCCCAGCGCCATGGGATAGCCGATCAGCAGGCACAGCAGCGTCGAGACCAGGGCGATGCCCACCGACTGGAAATAGGCGCCGACGTAGAGGTCGTCCTCGAACAGAAGCGCGAAGTTCTCCAGCGTCGCCCGCACCCCCACCAGGGCGCCGTCGGCGAAGTCCAGGATGGGCTCGTAGGGCGGCACCCCGGCGCGCATCTCGGACAGGCTGATCTTGCCGACGATCAGCAGCGGCACCAGGAAGAACAGCACCAGCCAGGCATAGGGCACCGCCAGCACCAGCGCCCGCCCGACCCCGCCGCGCCAGCCGCCTACGCGCATGACCAACTCCTCCCTCCCCCCTTGTGGGGGAGGGTTGGGGTGGGGGGTGAACCGCGTCGGCGCTTGAGTGTGCGACTCCACCCCGCCCCCGACCCCTCCCCATCAAGGGGAGGGGAGCAGAAAAGGAAAGACCCCTCCCCATCAAGGGGAGGGGAGATTTGCGGGATACGCGTCACCGCAGCACCACCGCGTTGCCGGGGTGCCAGGTCAGCGCCACCGCATCGTCCCAGGTGATCGCCGGTTCCGAGGAATGGCGCAGATTGGCGGCGGTGACCATGGCGACCGCGCCCGAGGGCAGGCGGACATGGTAGATGGAGACGTCGCCGAGATAGGCGATCTCCACCACCCTGCCGGTCAGCGCGCCGGGGGGCGCGGTGCCGTCGTCGCGGCTCATGGCGATCTTCTCGGGCCGCACCATCACCGTCACCATCCCGCCGATCTCGGCCGTGCCGGCCACCGCCAGCGGCGCCTCGATGCCGGGGACGCGGATCTCGAGCACGCCGTCCGCGCCGGCCGCCACCCGTCCGTCGAAGAAATTGGCGATGCCGATGAAGTCGGCGACCACGCGGTTGGCCGGGTATTCATAGATTTCGTGCGGGGTGCCGACCTGCAGCACGCGGCCCTTGTCCATCACCGCGATGCGGGTGGACATGGTCATCGCCTCCTCCTGGTCGTGGGTGACCATGACGAAGGTGACGCCCACCTTTTCCTGGATGTTGACCAGCTCGAACTGGGTCTGCTCGCGCAGCTTCTTGTCCAGCGCCGACAGCGGCTCGTCCAGCAGCAGCACCTTGGGCCGCTTGACCAGGCTGCGCGCCAGCGCCACCCGCTGGCGCTGGCCGCCCGACAGCTGATGCGGCCGCCGCCCGGCGAAGTCGCCCATCTGCACCAGATCGAGGGCCGCCGCCACCCGTTCCCGGATCTCGGGCCGGGGCACCCCGTCCTGCTTCAGGCCGAAGGCGACGTTGTCGGCGACGCTCATGTGCGGGAACAGGGCGTAGGACTGGAACATCATGTTCACCGGCCGCTCGTAGGGCGGCACGTCGGTGACGTCCGCCCCGCCGATCAGCACCCGACCTGCCGACGGGCTCTCGAACCCGGCCAGCATCCTGAGCAGCGTGGTCTTGCCGCAGCCCGAGGGGCCGAGCAGGGAGAAGAACTCCCCCTCGGCGATCTCGATATCGATGCCGGCGACCGCCTCGGTGTCGCCGAACCGCTTCTCGATGCCCTCCAGGCGGATGGCGATGGCGGCCAAGGCCGGCGCCCTATTTCTTGGCGGCGCGGAACTTGGACCAGGCGCGGCTGCGGGCGCGGTCGTAGTCGCGGCCGGCCGGCGGCGGCGGGGTGTGCAGCTTGGCCTGCACCGCCGCCGGCGGGAAGATCACCGGGTCCTTGGCGATGGCCGGGTCGGTCTTGTCCATGGCCGCCGGCACCGCGTTGGCATAGCCGACCTCGTTGGTGATGCCGGCGATCACGTCGGGGCGCAGGATGAAGTTGATGAAGGCGTGCGCCGCCTCGGGATGGGGGGCGTCGGCGGGAATGGCCATGACGTCGATGTTGACCAGGGCGCCTTCCTTGGGGATGACGATGGCGATGTCCTGCTTCTTCTTGGCCTCGGCGGCGCGGCTGCGCGACTGCACCAGATCGCCGACATAGCCGTGGGCCAGGCAGATGTCGCCGTTGGCGAGATCGGCGCGGTAGCGCTCGGAATTGACGTAGCGGTAATTGGGGCGCAGCGGCGTCAGCGCCTCCATGGCGGCGGCCAGGCTGTCCGCATTCTGCACCTGGGGGTCCTTGCCCCGGTAGATCTGCATGGCCGGCACCGCCTCGGTCGGAGTGTCGAGCAGCGACACGCCGCAGCCCTTGAACCGGGACACCACCGCCGGATCGAACAGCATCGCCCACGAGTCCACGGGCGCGTCGGGCATCGCCTTCCCGATCTTGTCGACGTTGTAGGCGAAGCCGGTGGCCGCCATCATGTAGGGGACGCCGAAGCGGTTGCCGGGATCGACCTTGGCCAGGTTGGCCATGACGCCCTTGTCCAGGCCGGCGGCGTTGGGCAGCCTGGCGACGTCGAGGGGCTGGTACATGCCCGCCTTGACCTGGGCGGCGAAGAACGGCGAGGCCGAGGGGAACACCACGTCATAGCCCGACTTGCCCGCCGACAGCTTGGTGTCGAGGATCTCGTTGTCGGCGTAGGTGTCGTACTTCACCTTGATGCCGGTTTCCCGGGTGAAGGTCTCCAGGGTGTCCTTGGCGATGTAGTCCGACCAGTTGTAGACGTTGACCACCTTGTCCTCGGCGTGGGCCGGCAGGACGGCGAGGCCGGCCAGGGCGGCGGCGGCGAGACGGGTCAGGCGAGCGAGCATGGGCTGTCCCCCCAATGGCTGATGCGTGGCAGGATCGGGCGGCACCCCCCGGCCCCGCCTCGCCCCGGATATTCCGCCGCACCGCACACCGAGTCAATAACGGGGGAGCCTCGGACCGCCGACACCTATTGCATTGGTTTCGCGCTTGAACGACATTGTCCGCGATGGCGGAACTCTCCCCCGCCGCGTGCGAAGACAGGCGTCATGGGCTTTTCGACGGTCCTCATCATCAGTCTGGCGGCCGGTGTCATCCTGATCGTCGGCGGCGGCCTGATGATGTACATGGGCAACCTGGTCAAGTCCGCCTACGAGATCAAGGTGCAGATCAACACCGAGGTCGAGGAACGGCTGGGCAAGATGGGCGAGGACCTCGACAAGAAGTCCCGCTGGATCAAGCGTGACCTGCTGGAGGAGATCGAGAAGATCAAGGCCAACATGCACGCCGAGAACGCCGCCAAGGTGGGGGAATTGCTGACGCCGCTGCTGGCCCGCATCGAAACGCTGGAAGCGGCGCTGAAGAACGAGCGGGCCGACTGGAACAAGGCGGTCGAGTCGGACCGCGCCATGCTCACCAATCTCGACAACCGGGTGAAAGCCCTGACCAAGCAAATCAAGGGCGGCGACGCCACGGGCGAACCGGCGGCCAAGCCGACCCCCCCTGCCGCCGGCGCTCCGGCCGCCGGCGCGGCCCCGGCCCCGGCCCCGGCCCCGGCAAAACCCGCAACCGCGGCGCCGGTGAGCCAGACGCTGCAGGAATTCTGACGGCTTCGTAAGGCCCGGTGCTCGCGTCCCCAGCTTGATACGTCATGCCCGGGCATCGACACGGCGCGGCCTAACTCATTGATTCATGAAGCGTCCGGGCGGACCCACGGTAGATCGCCGGGTCAAGCCCGGCGATGATGAGTGGGGCGCAAAGACTACCCAGAACTCGCCGTGCCCGCACAATCGTTGCTGCGCCCGCATCGCCGGCGCGACCCCCGGCGCTGACGACGGCCGGCCCGGCTGTCCCTTGACCGCCATCAATCCGGGACTCGCGGCCGGCCGCTAGGGTCGGGTCCGACACCAGCTTCCGGAGGACAACGCAGTGACCGAGGTCGTTCTTGACGTGCGCACGATCCAGCCGCAGGACCGTCACACCACCATTTTTTCGGCCTTCGACGCCGTGCCGGCAGAGGGGGCGGTGATCATCGCCGCCGACCACGACCCGCGGCCGCTGTTCCATCAGTTCAACGCCCGGCGCCCGGGCGAATTCGACTGGAGCTATCTCGAATCCGGACCCGAGGTGTGGCGGGTGCGCATCGGGCGGGTCGCCGCCGCGCCGACCGAGCGGGGCGCCTCCTGCTGCGGCACCTGCGGCTGAGACCGGGCCGGCGCGGACGCGGTCGGCGCCGGCGATCGCCCTGATCTTCGCCCTCCCTGCCGCCCGGCCGCTCTGCTACGCTGGATCGCACTGCATTGGCGCGTTGGCACGGAGCGGACACATGGCACCTGGCATTCGGCTGCGACCGGCCATCACCCTTGCCGCGCTCCGGCTCGCCGCCCCGCAGGCCGACGCTCTGGAGCCGGCATCGACCGGGGTGGCGGCCGCATGGCTGAAGGCCCTGCCCTGAGCCCCGCCCCCGTCAGCATCCCCGACCTTGGGACGGCGCCGGGCCGGCAGATCCTGCGCTGGGCGGCCTTCGTGCTGCTGTTCATCGCCCTCGACCGCCTGAGTTTCGTCGACGACCTGCTCGGCATCTCGGTCACTCCGTGGAGCCCCAAGACCGGCCTCGCCGTCGCCTTCCTGCTGATCCGGGGCGCGGCGCAATGGCCGGTGGTGGCGCTGGCCTCGGTGCTGGCCGACCTGCTGATCCGCGACATGCCGCTGGGCGCGTCCATTCCCAGCGCCGTCAGCTACGCCCTGGTGTTCGCCCTGGCGGCCGGCGCCTTCCGGCGCATCCGTGGGGCGTCGCCGCAGCTGGAGCGGCCGCGCGATCTCGCCCTGTTCATGGTGGTCGCCGCCCTGGCGGTGGTGCCCGCCACCATCTTCCGCATCGTCTTCGTCACCGACCAGCTTCACATGGAGGCCGGCTGGTTCGTGCAGATCCTCACCCGCCGGGTGGTCGGCGACCTGGCCGGGATCGCGCTGTTCGCGCCCCTGTTCGTGCGCTGGGCGGCCCACGGCTGGCGGATCCGGCGGCCAAGCCGGGAGCGCGCCGGCCAGTTCGCCCTGGCGGCGGTGGTGAACTGGGTGGTGTTCGGGCTGGAAAGCACCGACGAGCTGCGCTTCTTCTATGTGCTGTTCCCGCCGGTGATCTGGGTGGCGCTGCGCGGCGGGCTGTTTCCGACCCTGCTGCTGCTGGCCATGACCCAGCTGTGCATCATCGCCGCCACGACGCTGCGCGACCTGCCCGAGCTGACCGTGACGGCGCTGCAGCTGCTGATGCTGACGCTGGCGGTCACCGGCATCCTGATGGCCGCCACCGCCGACATGCGCCAGCGCGCCGAGCGCGCCCTGCGCGACCGCTGGAACGAGCTGTCCCGCCTCAGCCGCGTCCATGCCACCAGCGAGATCGCGGCCGGCCTGGCGCACGAGCTGAAGCAGCCGCTGGCCGCCATCCTCAATTTCCTGGCCGCCGGCCGCCGGCTGCTCGACCAGTCGCCGCCGGCCGCCGCCGAGGCCGCCGACAACGTCCGCCTGGCCGAAGCGCAGGTGCTGCGCGCCGACGAGATCGTGCGCCGCATCCGCGATTTCGTGCGCAAGGGCGAGGCGCGGCGCCAGCCGGTCGAGCTGGCCCGCTGCATCCATGAGGCGCAGGCTCTGGTCCAGCCCCTGGCCGAGCGGCACCGCGTCCGCATCGGCTTCGACGAGGGGGCGCCGCTGCCCCGCATCCTCGCCGACGAGATCCAGACCTTGCAGATCCTGGTCAACCTGATGTCCAACGCCATCCAGGCCATCGCCGAGGCCGCGCCGGCCGTCCGCCGGATCGACCTCGCCGCCCGGGTGCTCGCCGGCGGGCGCGAGATCGAGCTGGCGGTGAGCGACAGCGGTCCCGGCCTGTCGGCCGCCATCGTCGAGCAGATCTTCCAGCCCTTCGTCACCGGCCGCCCCGACGGCATCGGTATCGGCCTGTCCATCAGCCGCGCCATGGCCGAGGCGCAGGGCGGCGCCCTGTGGCATGATCCGCCCGAGCCCGGCAAGGGCGCCACCTTCCGCCTGACCCTGCCCATCGTTCCCACGGGTGCCCATGACCGACAAGCCTGACCTCTGGATCGTCGATGACGACCAGGCCGTGACCCAGTCCCTGTGCGCGCTGCTGAACTCGCACGGCTATCGCACCCAGGGCTTCGCCTCGGCCCGCGCCTTCCTCGACTTCATCGCGCCGGACCGGCCGGGCATCCTGGTCAGCGACATCACCATGCCGGGCATGTCCGGCATCGAGCTGCGCCACGCCTTGCTGGAGATGGGAGTGGACGTGCCGGTGGTGTTCATCACCGGCTATGCCGATCTCGGGCTGGCCATCCAGGCGCTGCGCGCCGGCGCCGCCGACTTCATCGAGAAGCCCTTCACCGACGCCGTCCTGCTGGCCAGCCTCGAGCGGGTGGCGGGCCAGGCGGCACCCGCCGCCGACCGCAGCCGCCTGGCCGGCATCCGCGCCCGCTTCGAGACCCTGACCGAGCGCGAACGGGAGGTGATGTCCCTGGTCGCCGCCGGCCTGTCGACCAAGGACGTCGCCCAGCGCCTGGGCATCAGCCCGCGCACCGTCGACATCCACCGCGCCCATCTGGCCGAGAAGATGCGGGCCGCCAGCCTGGCCGAACTGGTGCGCCAGGCGGTGCTGCTGGGGCTGTAAGCGCCGCCGGGCGCCCCCGAAAGGAAAGCGCACTCCGTCGTTCCCGCGCAGGCGGGAACCCAGGAGTCGCGGACAAGCCAGTGGTGCACCCCTGGGTCCCCGCCTGCGCGGGGACGACGGTCAGTGCGCGCGACGAGGCATCACCCCCTCAGATCCCGCCAGGGGATTAACCACAGAGACACAGAGAAGGATGTTTTTTCCTCCGTGCGCTCTTCGTGCCCTTCGTGTCTTCGTGGTGAATCCACTTTTTCACCCCCCGGCACCGGACACCCCGCCCATCCAAAAAAGAAACCCCGGCCCGGGAAGCCCCGGCCGGGGTCAAGGAAAGTGTGGGTACAACAACAAGGTCCAAATGCAACCCGGACGGCGACGGCGCGAAGGCCTGCGGCGGCCGGTATGCGGTCCTCTCTCCTCACCCCTGACGGGGCTCCAATGATGCGGACCGTATATGCCATGAACATGCGGGGTCAAACAAAAATGAAAGTGGAATACACGAAATAAAATACCTAAGTAGCTGTACCTAGGTATTGGTACTTATTTGCGACCTTAGTGATATTTTTCATGTCATAACAGCTCATTGGCCTTCCGTTTTTCTCGACTGACACCTCGCAATCCTGTATCTCTGCCAGGATAGGGGGCGCGGCACGTCTCGATGTGTCCCGACGCGCAGGGTTTCGCTGCGCCGGGGGTCAAGCCGGACGGGTCGCGCATAACAAAAAAGTCGGGAGCACGGAGATGCACGATTTGAAGGCCATGACCGACAAAGAAAGGGAGAACGCAGCCGATTACTGGCGCGCGTCCCTGAAGCTGATTTTCTTTTGCCTTGCCATCTGGTTCGTCGTTTCCTACGGCTTCGGCATCCTGTTCGCCGACGCCCTCAACGCCATCCAGATCGGCGGATTCAAGCTCGGCTTCTGGTTCGCCCAGAACGGCTCGATCTATGTCTTCGTCGCCCTGATCTTCTTCTATGCCGCGCGCATGAACAAGATCGACCGCGAACACGACGTGCACGAAGACTGAGGGGCGGAAAATCATGGATCTCAAGACACTCACCTACATCGTCGTCGGACTGACGTTCGTCCTGTACATCGGCATCGCCATGTGGACCCGCGCCAGCAGCACCGGCGAGTTCTACGTCGCCGGCGGCGGCGTCCATCCCGTGGTCAACGGCATGGCGACCGGCGCCGACTGGATGAGCGCCGCGTCGTTCATCTCCATGGCCGGCCTGATCGCCTTCCTGGGTTACGGCGGCTCGGTCTACCTGATGGGCTGGACCGGCGGCTACGTGCTGCTGGCCATGCTTCTGGCCCCGTACCTGCGCAAATACGGCAAGTTCACGGTGCCCGAGTTCATCGGCGACCGCTACTATTCCAAGGCCGCCCGCATGGTCGCCGTGGTGTGCCTGATCTTCATCTCGTTCACCTATGTCGCCGGCCAGATGCGCGGCGTCGGCATCGTGTTCTCGCGCTTCCTTGAAGTGGAGATCGTCACCGGCCTGATGGTCGGCATGGGCATCGTGTTCATCTACGCGGTGCTGGGCGGCATGAAGGGCATCACCTACACCCAGGTGGCGCAGTACGTGGTGCTGATCACCGCCTACACCATCCCGGCGGTGTTCATCTCGTTCCAGCTGACCGGCAACCCGCTGCCGCAGATGGCCTTCGGCTCGACCCTGTCGGACGGCTCGGGCTTCATGCTCGACCGCCTCAACCAGGTGGTGACCGATCTGGGCTTCGCGGCCTACACCGCGGGCAACAAGTCGACCATCGACATCTTCGCCATCACCTTCGCCCTGATGGTCGGCACCGCCGGCCTGCCGCACGTGATCGTGCGGTTCTTCACCGTGCCGAAGGTGCGTGACGCGCGCTCGTCGGCCGGCTGGGCGCTGGTGTTCATCGCCCTGCTGTACACCGTCGCTCCGGCGGTGGGCGCCATGGCCCGCCTGAACCTGACCACCACGGTGCAGACCGGCGCGGTCGGCTCGCCCGAGGGCAACCTTTCCGCCGAGCAGCGTCCCGAGTGGATGAAGCGCTGGGAACAGACCGGCCTTCTGAAGTTCACCGACAAGAACGGCGACGGCCGCATCCAGTACTACAACGACGGCAACAAGGCCTTCGCCGAGAAGGCCGCCAGCTTCGGCTGGAAGGGCAACGAGCTGAAGGTCGACAACGACATCATGGTGCTGGCCAACCCCGAGATCGCGGGTCTGCCGAACTGGGTGATCGCATTGGTGGCCGCCGGCGGCATCGCCGCCGCGCTGTCCACCGCCGCCGGCCTGCTGCTGGTGATTTCCTCGTCCATCTCGCACGACCTGCTGAAGGGCGCCATCATGCCCGACATCAGCGAGAAGAACGAGCTGATGGCCGGCCGCATCGCCGCGGCGGTGGCCATCGGCATCGCCGGCTATCTCGGCTACAACCCCCCCGGGTTCGTGGCGCAGGTGGTGGCCTTCGCCTTCGGTCTGGCGGCATCGTCCCTGTTCCCGGTCATCCTGATGGGTATCTTCTCGAAGACCGTGAACCGCGAGGGGGCGATCGCCGGCATGCTGACCGGCCTGTTCTTCACCTTCGGCTACATCCTCTACTTCAAGGGCATCTTCATCACCCCGATGGCTCCGAACACGCCCGAGCACTGGCTGTTCGGGATCTCGCCGGAAGGCATCGGCACGGTGGGCATGCTCCTGAACTTCGCCGTGGCGTTCGGCGTGTCCAAGGTCACGGCGGCGCCGCCCGAGCACATCCAGCACATGGTGGAAGACATCCGTCTCCCCGCCGGTGCCGGCACCGCCCAGAGCCACTGAGCGGCGTGCACGATTGAAAAGGCCCCCGCGAGCACCGCTCGCGGGGGTCGTTTTCCGTGTGCTACCCTGGCGCCGCCCGCAAGCGGCCCAATTGATGGAATTCCCATGACCCCCGCCATCGCCGACATCCGCGATTTCCTGTCCGTCCACCACCCCTTCGACCTGCTGCCGATCTCGGCGCTGGACGAGGCCGCCGCCGCCGTCGAGATCGTGCGGGCGGCCAAGGGCACCGTGCTGTGGCAGCCCGGCGACCGGGTCGCGGCGCTCTACGTGGTGCGCAGCGGCGCCGCCGAGACTTTGGACGGCGACGGCCAGCTGCTGGCCCGCATGGGCGAGGGCGAGTGCTTCGGCGTGCGCGCCCTGCTGCGCGACGGGGTGGCGGTCAACCGCACCGAAATCATCGAGGATTGCGAACTGTGGCTGCTGCCCCAGGCGCTGGTGGCGCGGCTGCGCGCCGATCATCCGCCGCTGTCCTATTTCTTCGCCATGTTCGACGGCGGCCGCATCGGCGACGCCATGAAGGCCGGCGCCAAGGAAATGGGCCTGCTGTCCATGCGCATCCAGGACGTGCTGAGCCGGGCGCCGGTCACCGCGCCGGGCGACATCACGGTGCAGGACGCGGCCCGGCGCATGCGCGAGCACAAGGTGTCGGCGCTGATGCTGACCGCGCCCGATGGCGCCCTGGCCGGCATCCTCACCGACCGCGACCTGCGCAGCCGGGTGGTGGCCGAGGGTCTGGCGCTGGACACCCCGGTGGCCGCGGTGATGTCGCACGGGCCCCGCTGCATCGAGGCCACCGACCTGGTGTTCGAAGCCATGCTGGCCATGTCGCGCCACAACATCCACCACCTGCCGGTGCTCGACCACGGCCGGGTGGTCGGCTGCCTGACCACCTCGACGGTGGCCGACACCCATACCCATTCGCCGCTGTTCCTGGCCAAGAAGATCCACCTTGCCGACGCCACCGAGGGCTTGCGCGCGGTGACCGCCCAGATCCCGGCCCTGGTCGAGGACATGGCGGCGGCCGACGCCACCGCCCAGAGCATCGGCCGGGTGGTGTCGGCGCTGACCGACGCGGTGACCGAGCGGCTTCTCGCCCTGGCCGAGGCCCGCCTGGGACCGCCGCCGGTTCCCTATGTCTGGATGGCCGCCGGCTCGCAGGCGCGCCAGGAGCAGACCGCGCTGTCGGACCAGGACAATTGCATGATCCTGGCCGACGCATACGACGAGGCCGCCCACGGTGACTACTTCCGCACCCTCGCCACCTTCGTCACCGACGGGCTGAATGCCTGCGGCTATGTCTACTGCCCGGGCGAGATGATGGCCCGCACCGACCAGTGGCGCCGGCCGCTGGCCGCCTGGCGCGAGTATTTCCGCAAATGGATCGACGAGCCGCAGCCCAAGGCGCTGATGCTGTCCTCGGTGTTCTTCGACCTTCGCGCGGTCCATGGCGATGCCGGCCTGTTCGAAGACCTGCACCGCTCCATCGTCGAGAAGTCCCAGCGCAACCGCATCTTCCAGGCGCACATGGCGCACAACGCCCTGACCCACCGGCCGCCGCTGGGATTCTTCCGCAACCTGGTGCTGGCCTCGGGGGGCGGGCGCGACCACACCCTCGACCTCAAGCACAACGGCATCGTCCCCATCGTCGATCTCGCCCGCGTCCATGGCCTGGCGGCCGGAGTGCCGGCGGTCAACACCTTCGAGCGCATCGAGGCGGCGGGCGCGGCCAAGGCGCTGAGCCAGGACGGCGCCGCCGACCTGCGCGACGCGCTGGAATTCATCAGCATCGTGCGCCTGCGTCACCAGGCCCGCTGCATCCGCGAGGGCCGCAAGCCCGACAATTTCGCCTCGCCCGACGATCTGTCGTCGTTCGACCGCAGCCACCTGAAGGCGGCGTTCAACGTCATCAAGACGCTGCAATCGTCGCTGGCCAACACCTACCAGCTCAGCCGGTTCTGACGGGGCGGAAGCGATGGCGTTCGAACTGATCATCGTTGTCTGCATCGGGCTTGCCGCCGCCGGCGTGTTCCTGCTGGCGGCCCGCCTGCTGGGCTGGCGCGGCGCCCGCAAGGTGGTGCCGCTGGTGGCGGCGCTGGCCATGGTCGGCTACCAGGTCTGGAGCCGCTACACCTGGGCCGAGCGCACGGTGGCGCGGCTGCCCGAGGACTCGGTGGTGATCCAGGCGCTGCCCAAGACCAGCCTGATCGAGCCGTGGACCCTGCTGCGGCCGATGACCGGGGGCCTGGTGGTGATCGACCGCAGCGCGGTCATGACCCATCCCGACCACCCGCATCTGCGGCTGGTGACCACCCGGCTGGTCGAGCAGTATGAAGAAACGCTGACCCTGCCCCAACTGGTCGATTGCGGCCGCCGCCGCCGGGCGCTGACCGGCGCCGACGACGCCCCGCTGCCCGAAGCGGCCGCGTGGATCGAGGGCGGCGAGCCGGCAATGCTTTACGACGCGGTCTGCCCGCGTTAGCCCACCCTGGCAGAAGGAACGAGGACGACCATGGCGACTTGGCGAACCGGATTGGCGGCGGCGGCCGCACTGGCATTGTGGAGCGGCCCGGCCTGGGCCGCCGGCGGGGCGGCCCTGGACCTCACCGGCTCGTGGGTCGGCTTCGCCGCGCTGGCGGTGTTCGCCCTCGCCTACGGCCTGGTCATCGCCGAGGAGGCCACCCACCTGCGCAAGTCCAAGCCGGTGGTGGTCGCCGCCGGCGTGATGTGGGTGCTGGTGGCCGTCGCCTACGCCGTCGAGGGCCAGAGCGAGCACGTGGCCGTGGCGGTCCGCCACGTCATCCTGGAATATTCCGAGCTGATGCTGTTCCTGCTGGTCGCCATGACCTACGTGAACGCCCTCGATGAACGCAAGGTGTTCGAGGCGCTGCGGTCGTGGCTGGTGCGCTCGGGCTTCAGCTATCGCAAGCTGTTCTGGCTGACCGGCACCCTGGCCTTCTTCATCTCGCCGGTGGCCGACAACCTGACCACCGCGCTGCTGATGTGCGCCGTGGTGATGGCGGTGGGTGTCGGCCAGCGCGGCTTCGTCGCGGTCAGTTGCATCAACATCGTGGTGGCGGCCAATGCCGGCGGCGCCTTCAGCCCGTTCGGCGACATCACCACCCTGATGGTGTGGCAGAAGGGGGTGGTCCAATTTTCCGAATTCTTCGCCCTGTTCATCCCCTCGGTGGTGAACTTCCTGGTGCCGGCGGCGCTGATGCACTTCTCTCTGCCCAAGGGGGCGCCCCATTCCAGCGGCGAGGTGGTCTCCATGCTGCCCGGCGCCCGGCGCATCCAGGCGCTGTTCGCGCTGACCATCGCCACCGCGGTCTGCTTCCACAACTTCCTGCACCTGCCGCCGGTGCTGGGCATGATGACCGGGCTGGGGCTGCTGCAGCTGTTCGGCTATTACCTGAAGCGCAAGGCGCACAAGACCCAGGACTACCCCTACGACGTCTTCCGCAAGATCGCCCGCGTCGAGTGGGATACCCTGCTGTTCTTCTACGGCGTCATGATGTGCGTCGGCGCCCTGGGGGTGATCGGCTACCTGACCATGGTGTCGAACCTGCTTTACGTCGATCTCGGCCCCACCACCGCCAACATCCTGATCGGCATCGCCTCGGCCATCTTCGACAACATCCCGCTGATGTTCGCGGTGCTGACCATGCAGCCCGACATGTCGCTGGGGCAATGGCTGCTGATCACCCTGACGGCGGGCGTCGGCGGCTCGATGCTGTCCATCGGCTCGGCCGCCGGCGTGGCGCTGATGGGGCAGGCGCGCGGGATCTACACCTTCTCGTCGCACCTGCGCTGGAGCTGGGCGGTGGCTGCCGGCTACGCCGCCAGCATCGCCGCCCACAAGGTGGTCAATTCCAGCCTGTTCTGACGGTCGGAGCCAGCCCCATTCGGGCCTCATCCTGAGGAGGCCGCGTCAGCGG
>NZ_CACVCG010000039.1 GCF_902729435.1 Magnetospirillum sp. UT-4 | reverse complement strand
GGGCTAGGGCACTTCCGCCTCAGGCGGAAGTGCAATGCCTAGGCCCGTGCCGGGCCCGCTCAGACGCCGCGCGGGCTTGTCGCAATTCCGTCAAAGCCGGAATTGCTCTAACTCGCCCTTAATCCCCGCCGTCGTATTAACAAGCATCGACGACGTATCTTTGGAGGTGTTGCCATGCCGACGGCGGTGGTTCTGGTGGATGACGACGACCTGTTCCGTGAATCGCTGGGGCGCAACCTGTCGGATGCCGGCTATGCGGTGCGCGATTTCGCCCGCGGCGCCGCCGCGCTGGACCACCTGCTGGCCGAGCCCGAGCCGGCCGCCCTGGTGATCCTGGACTGGCGCATGCCCGAGATGAACGGCATCGAGGTGCTCAAGCGCATCCGCGGCGCCAACATCGACGTGCCGGCCATCTTCCTTACCGCGCTGACCGACCAGATCTACGAGGAGGCGGCCCTGGCCACCGGCGCCGTCGATTTCGTCGAGAAGAGCCGCAGCTTCACCATCCTCGAGAAGCGCATCGGACTTATTCTGGAGGGCACCAAGGCGCGCGGTGCCGCCAACTGCAACGAGGCCGAGACCCTGGAGCTGGGGGCGCTGGCGCTGAACTTCCGCACCAGCCGCGCGCTGTGGCGCGAGCGCCCCGTCGAGCTGACCCTGACCGAGTTCAAGATCGTGCGCCAGCTGGCCGAAAAGGCCGGCGCCGACGTGCCCTACCGCGAGATCTACGATCTGGTGCATGGCGCCGGCTTCCTGGCCGGAGCGGGACCCGAAGGCTACCGCGCCAACGTCCGCACCTTCGTCAAGCGCATCCGCCAGAAGTTCCGCGACGCCGATCCCGCTTTCGACATGATCGGCAACTACGCCGGCTTCGGCTACCGTTGGAAGGCCGGGGACGATGCCTGAGACCGGGGGGCGGGCGGCGCATTCGCTGGCCACCCGGCTGGGGCTGGTGGCCTGCGCCTTCGCCGCCGTCCCCGCCTTCCTGTACGGCGAATTCTCGGCCGCCGAGCGGGCCAACCGCGAGGTGCTGCTGTCGCGCCTGCAGGTCGAGGGTCAGCTGATCGCCCGCGGCCTGGCCATCGGGCTGGGCGGGCTGGCGGCGCCGTCGGTGGTCGACACCCGGCGGGTGCTCGACGCCCTCGATCCCAAGGGCGTCAACGTCCGCCTGCTGTTCCGCCCGGCCGCCGCCGAGGGCCGGCGCGGCCCGCTCTACCTGATCGGCGCGGTGCCGCCGCTGCCGGCCGGCTCCGCCGCCGCCGAGCGCGAGCGTCTGGCCGCCGCCGGGGTGCTGCCGGCGGTCACCGATTCGTGCCAGGGCAGCCGCGCGCTGGACCTGCGCTACCAGGGGGCGGGCGGCACCGCCGAGGTGCTGACCTCGGTGGTGCCCTTCGCCACAGCCGCCGGCTGCTGGGCGGTGGTCACCGCCCAGAGCGCCGATCAGGCCGCCGGCACGCTGCTGGAGCGGCCCTACTGGAAAAGCCCCGAGGTGGGCATGGCGGCGGCCGTCTATGCCCTGCTGGCGGTGCTGGTGTTTACCGTGTTCGGCGGCCTGTGGCTGAACCTGCGCCGCTTCGGCCGCGAGGCGCGCGCCATCGCCGAAGGCTTCGCGGCGCCGGCCCTGCCCTTCGTCAAGGCCAACCGCATCCCCGAGCTGGACGGAGTGGCCGGCGAGCTCGACCGCATGGTCGGCAATCTGCGCGCCACCGCCGAGGCCTTCCGCTTCGCCGCCGAGGAGAACGCCCACGCCTTCAAGACCCCCATCGCCACCATCGCCCAGGCGGTCGAGCCGCTGCGCCGCGCCTCGGGCAGCGCCGCGTCGGCGGGACGGTCGCTGCAGGTGATCGAGGCGTCGCTGGAGCGGCTCGACGCCCTGGTCGCCGCCTCGCGCCGGCTCGACCAGGTCAATGCCGACCTGGTCAGCCCGCCGCGCCAGGCGGTGGACCTGTCGCGGCTGGTGGCGGCGCTGCTGGACTCCTACGACGAGGTGCTGGCCGGCGGCCCGCTCGCCATCGCGCGGCGCATCACCCCCGGCTGCGTCGTCCGCGCCGGAACCGAGATGATGGAGACGGTGGTCGAGAACATCCTGGACAACGCGCTGTCGTTCTCGCCCGCCACCGGAACCGTCACCGTCACCGTGGCGCGCGGCGACGGCCGCGTGGTGCTGGCCATCGACGACCAGGGGCCGGGGGCGGCGCCCGAGGTGCTGGAGCGCATGTTCGACCGCTACGTCTCGCACCGCCCCGATGCGGACCCCTCGGGCGCCCCCCATTTCGGCATCGGCCTGTGGATCGTGCGCCGCAACCTCGCCTCGGTCGGCGGCAGCGTCGAGGCCCGCAACCGGGCCTCGGGCGGCCTCAGGGTCACCGTCACCCTTCCGGCCACCTGACCCAACTCCCAAACCTTCGACCTGCCCAAACCTTCGACATGATTGTGCGTTGGCCGGCTGACCGGTATTGTGCCGGTAGCCGCAATGCGCGCATTAGGTCGGGGCTTGGAGACAGGTATGGCCGAAAGCTGGAATACCGACCTCCGGGTCATGGTCATCGACGGCAACGCCCATATCCGTCGGCTGATCGGCACCCTGCTGCGCGCCCTGGCCGTGCGCCACGTGGACGAGGCGCGCTCGCCGCTGGCCGCCATCCCCAAGCTGATGAACACCCCACCCGACCTGGTCATCATGGATTGGTCGGCCGACATCACCGAGGCGGTGCTGTTCGTCCACCGCCTGCGCCGCGGCGAGTTGGGCGATCCCCGCCTGCCGGTGCTGGCCCTGACCGGCAGCAGCCACCACGCCGTGCTCGAGCAGGCGTGGGAGGCCGGGGTCAATGACGTCGCCTCCAAGCCGGTATCGGCGGTCGAGGTCATCCAGCGCGCCGGCGCCCTGCTGGCCGAGCGCGAGCGCACGGCGGAGAGCGGCGAACCCGACGCCGACGCGGCGGAATAGGCCCCCATGGCCGAGGACGACGACCTGCTGCCCGACCTCGATCCCGAGGCGCTGGCGCGGGCCGAGGCGGCGCTGCAATCCCTGTCCGCCGGCTATCTGGGCTGGGCCGAGGCCGACGTCGCCTCGCTGCGCGCCGGCCTGGCCGAAATGGGCGCCCATCCCGGCCGCCGCGCCGACATCCTTCCCCGGCTGTTCCGCGTCGCCCACGACATGAAGGGCCAGGCCGCCACCTTCGACTACCCCCTGGTCAGCGACATCGGCAACCGCCTGTGCCGCTTCATCGAGGCCCACCCGCAGCCGGACATCGCCGCCGAGGCGCGCATCACCCTGCTGGTCGAAGCCATCGCCGAGGTGCTGGACAAGCGCCTGTCCGGCGATGGCGGCGCCCCGGGGCGGGCGCTGCTGGACCGGCTGGGCTGAGATAGCCCCCTCCCCCCTTGTGGGGGAGGGTTGGGGTGGGGGGGGAACCGCGTCGGCGCCTGAGTGTGCGACTCCACCCCACCCCCAACCCCTCCCCATCAAGGGGAGGGGAGAAACACGAATCCCCGACCGGGCCACCCACCTTGCCATCCTGCCGCCACGAACCGATAGTAACGGGGTCCATACCGTCCGCGCGTCCGAGGTACCCCGCCCGATGAAGCATGTCCGCCTGTTCGCCGTGTCCGGCCTGATGCTGATCCTGTCCGCCGCCGCCCTGGCGCAGGCGGTGCCGGACTCGCGCGGGCAGATCGGCCTGTCCTTCGCCCCCGTGGTCAGGCAGACCGCGCCGGCGGTGGTCAACATCTACACCCGCCGGGTGGTCAAGGCCGCCGCCTCGCCGCTGCTGGCCGATCCCTTCTTCCGCCGCTTCTTCGGCGACATGGTGCCGCACGGGATGCCCCAGGACCGGGTCCAGCGCTCGCTCGGCTCGGGGGTGGTGGTGGCGGCCGACGGCACCGTGGTGACCAACCACCACGTCATCAAGGGCGCCGACGAGGTCACCGTGGTGCTGGCCGACCGCCGCGAGTTCGAGGCCCGGGTGGTCGGTTCGGACGAGCGCTCGGACCTTGCCGTGCTGAAGGTCGAGCCGCCCCGGGGCGAGACCCTGCCGGTGCTGCCCATGGGCGATTCCGATGCCCTCGAGGTGGGCGACCTGGTGATCGCCATCGGCAATCCCTTCGGCGTCGGCCAGACGGTGACCAGCGGCATCGTCTCGGCGCTGGCCCGCACCAATGTGGGCATCACCGATTTCCGCTCGTTCATCCAGACCGACGCCGCCATCAATCCCGGCAATTCCGGCGGCGCCCTGGTGGACATGGGCGGCCGGCTGATCGGCATCAACACCGCCATCTATTCCAAGGACGGCGGCTCCAACGGCATCGGTTTCGCCATCCCCACCTCGCTGGTGCGCAGCGTGCTGGCCTCGATCACCCAGACCGGCCGGGTGGTGCGGCCCTGGCTGGGCGCCTCGGGCCAGGCCGTCACCGGCGAGCTGGCGCAGGCGCTGAAACTGCCCCGCCCGGTGGGCATCCTCATCAACGGCGTGCACCGCGACGGCCCGGCGGCCAAGGCCGGGCTGAAGGTGGGCGACGTGGTCAGCGCCGTCAACGGCCGCGAGGTGGACGATCCCGAGGGCCTGCGCTTCCGCCTTGCCACCCTGGCCCCCGGCGCCGAGGCGATCCTGACGGTGATGCGCGACGGCGCCGAGAAGCGGCTGACGGTGCGCCTGACCGCGCCGCCCGAGACGCCGCCGCGCGACATCACCGAGATCGGCGGCCCCAACCCGGTGTCGGGAGCCACCATCGCCAATCTGAGCCCGGCCCTGGCCGAGGAGATCGGCGCCGACGGCACAGCGTCGGGCGTGGTCATCCTGCGCATCCGCAGGGGCTCGGTGGCGCACCGGCTGCAACTGCAGCCCGGCGACATCATCTTGCGCATCAACGACCGGCCGGTCGCCGCCGTCGCCGACGCCAGGCGCCTGCTGGCCGGCGAGGCGCGCCTGTGGCGGGTCACCATCAGCCGCGACGGCGAAACCCATACCCTGCAGGTCGGCGGGTGAGCACGCTGTTCGAGACCGACGAGGACCGGCCGCTGGCCGACCGCCTGCGCCCGGCCAGCCTGGACGAGGTGGTCGGCCAGGACCACCTGCTCGGCCCCACCGCGCCGCTGGGGCGGATGCTGGCGGCCGGCAAGCTGGCCTCGATCATCCTGTGGGGACCGCCCGGCTGCGGCAAGACCACCATCGCCCGCCTGCTGGCCGAGCGCACGGCGCTGGAGTTCGAGCCCCTGTCGGCGGTGTTCTCGGGCGTCGCCGACCTGCGCAAGGTGTTCGACGCGGCGGCGAAACGGCGCGACATGGGCAAGGGCACCTTGCTGTTCGTGGACGAGATCCACCGCTTCAACCGCGCCCAGCAGGACGGCTTCCTGCCCTATGTGGAGAACGGTACCGTGGTGCTGGTCGGCGCGACCACCGAGAATCCCAGCTTCGAGCTGAACGGCGCCTTGCTGTCCCGGACCCAGGTCATGGTGCTGCACCGCCTCGACGACGCGGCGCTGGAGACCCTGATCGGCCGCGCCGAGGCGGTGCTGGGCCGCCCGCTGCCGCTGGACGACGACGCCCGCGCCGCCCTGAAGGCCATGGCCGACGGCGATGGCCGCTATTTCCTCAACCTGATCGAGGCGCTGGCCACCCTGCCGCCCGAGCCGAAGCTGGATGCCGCCGGCCTGGCCGAAGCGGTGCAGCGCCGCGCCCCGGCCTACGACAAGGACCGCGAGGGCCATTTCAACCTGATCTCGGCCCTGCACAAATCCCTGCGCGGCTCGGACACCGACGCCGCGCTGTACTGGATGGCGCGCATGCTGGACGGCGGCGAGGACCCGCTCTATCTGTGCCGCCGCCTCGCCCGCTTCGCCGTCGAGGATATCGGCCTCGCCGACCCCAACGCGGTGGTCCAGGCGCTGGCCGCCTGGGACGTCTTCGAGCGCCTGGGTTCGCCCGAGGGCGAACTGGCCATCGCCCAACTGGTCATCTATCTGGGCACCGCGCCCAAGTCCAACGCCGCCTACAAGGCGCTGGGGGCGGCCAAGCGCGCCGCCAAGTCCACCGGCAGCCTGATGCCGCCCATGCACATCCTGAACGCGCCCACCCGGATGATGAAGGATCTGGGCTATGCCAAGGGCTACCAGTACGACCACGACACCGCCGAGGGCTTCTCGGGCCAGAACTACTTCCCCGACGGCATGGAGCGGCAGGTCTTCTACAACCCGCCCGAACGCGGCTTCGAGCGCGAGATCAGGAAGCGCCTGGACTATTGGGCGCGGCTGCGCCAGAAGAAGACGTGATGACGATCTCCCTTCCTTCCTTGCTGTGGATCGCCGCCGGCGGCGCGCTGGGGTCGGTCGCCCGCTATCTGTCGATGGTCGCCCTCGGCCACCTGATCGGCACCGGCTTTCCCTGGGGCACCCTGTTCGTCAACATCGTCGGCAGCTTCGTCATGGGCGTGCTGGCCGAGCTGGGCGCCCTGGTCTGGCAGCCCGGCCCCGACCTCAAGCTGTTCCTCACCGTCGGCATCCTCGGCGGCTTCACCACCTTCTCCACCTTCTCCCTCGACGTCGCCCTGCTGGTGGAGCGCCACAGCTGGACGGTGGCGGCGCTGTACGTCTCGGCATCGGTGCTGCTGTCGGTGGGCGCCCTGTTCGCCGCCATGGCCCTGGTGCGCCAGACGGTGGGGTGAGGCATGGTCTTTCACCACAAAGACACAAAGGGCACGAAGGTCGAGGAGGAAGAAAAGGATGGCCTTAGCCGTCGGGTCATCGGGCTGGCGATGGAAGTCCACCGCGTGGTCGGCCCCGGCCTTCTCGAAAGCGCCTACGAGGAATGCCTTTGCCGCGAGCTCGAATTGGCGACCATTCCCTTTGCGCGCCAGGTACCGGTATCTCTGGATTACAAAGGCGCCAGCCTGACCTCGGCCTATCGACTCGACCTGGTGGTCGACGGCCGGCTGGTCGTCGAGGTGAAGGCGGTGGAGCGGCTTCTTCCCATCCACGAAGCCCAGCTCCTGACCTATCTGCGGCTGACGGGCATCCGGATCGGACTGCTGATGAACTTCAATTCTACGGTGCTGAAGGACGGCCTGCGACGGCTGGTCTTTTAAGACTTTGTGTTCTTTGTGTCTTTGTGGTGAATAAGCCCCCATGTCCTCCGTCCAGACCCTCCTTGTCGCCGCCGACGAAGCCGGCATCCGCCTCGACCGCTGGTTCAAGCGGCGTTTTCCCGATATCGGCCACGGCCTGCTGGAGAAGTGGCTGCGCACCGGCCAGGTGCGGGTCGACGGCAAGCGCGTCAAGGCGAGCGAACGCCTGGAGGCGGGCCAGGAGATCCGGGTGCCGCCGCTGCCCGCCGCCGAGGCGCCCAAGCCCGACAAGCCCAAGCGGCCGCCGGTGGACGAGGCGACGGCGCGCATGCTGAAGGACGCGGTGCTCTACAAGGACGACGACGTCATCGTGCTGAACAAGCCGCCCGGGCTGGCGGTGCAGGGCGGCACCGGCATGGCCGAGAAGCACCTGGACGCCTATCTCGACGCCCTGTGCTTCGACAAGGCCGAGCGGCCGCGCCTGGTCCACCGCCTCGACAAGGACACGTCGGGGGTGCTGCTGCTGGGCCGCACCGCCTCGGCCGCCGCCAAGCTGGCCGCCGCCTTCAAGAGCCGGGCGGCGCACAAGTGCTATTGGGCGCTGGTGGTCGGCGTGCCCAAGCACCGCCAGGGCCGCATCGACGCCCCGCTGGCCAAGCTGCCGGGACGGGCCGGCGAGAAGATGGCGGTGGACGAGGACGAGGGCAAACGCGCCGTCACCTGGTACCGGGTGGTCGACAACGCCCTGCGCCGCGCCGCCTGGCTGGAAATGGAGCCGCGGACCGGGCGCACCCACCAGCTGCGCGCCCATTGCGCCCTGCTGGAAACCCCCATCCTGGGCGACGGCAAGTATGGCGGCACCGAGGCCTTCATCGCCGGCACCGGCATCTCGCGCAAGCTGCACCTGCACGCCCGCGCCGTGCGCATCCCGCACCCCAGGGGCGGCGAACTGCTGGTGACCGCGCCGCTGCCCGAGCACATGGCCAAGTCGTTCGAATTCTTCGGCTTCGAACCGGCCCAGGCGGGCAAGCCCTTCACCGCCTTCGAAGGGGAATGACACACTGTGCAAGGGGGTCGTGTCCCGGGACGTGCTGAAAAAGCACTCGAACCGGGATGATGGCGGAGAGGCGGTCACGCCGCGCCCTGGTTTAGCCAGCCCCTTACCTTCCCTATATCACCTTGGTATAATCCCCGGACGGGCCTTCTGCCCGGCCAAACCATGCAGCGGCAGAGGGTGTGGTGCCGGCGTTCCTTCGCATGAGCAGGCTGAAGCTGTCGGTCATGATCCCGTTCATCGGGTTCGTGCTGCTGCTGGCCGCCAGCGTCGGGACCATCGAATACCAGAAGTTCCGGCGCGAAAGCTCGCGCGTCTCGCTGGAGATCAGCACCGCGGTGGCGGCCAGCTTCCAAGGTGCCGTCGCCTCGGAATCGGCAACGCTGCGCGCCCTGGCCCAGGCCGCCGCCAACGACCGCACCCTGCGCGCCGCCTTCCGCGACCGCGACCGCGAGCGCCTGCTGGCGCTGACCGCCGAGCTGTTCGCCACGCTGAAGCGCGACGCCGGAATCACCCACCTCTATTTCGTCGATGCCGCCCGCGTCGCTTTCCTGCGGGTCCATCAGCCGGAGCGCCACGGCGACGTCATCGGCCGCCATACCATGCTGGGCGCCGAGCGCACCGGCGCAGTCTCGGAGGGCATCGAGCTTGGCCCCCTGGGCACCCTGACCCTGCGGGTGGTGGTGCCGTGGATCGCGGACGGCGAGCTGCTGGGCTACGTCGAGACCGGCAAGGAGATCGACCACCTGTTCGACGCCTTGCGCCGGCAATTCGCCGTCCAGCCTCTGCTGTTCCTGCCCAAGGCCGCCCTCGACCGCAAGGGCTGGGAGGACGGCATGGCCATGTTGGCCCGACCCGCCGATTGGAACATGTTCCCCGACGTGGTGCTGGCGCTGGGCGGCGAGGTCCCGGCCGAGGCCCTGGGGCCTTTCCTGGCCGGCCACCAGGACAGTTTGCAGGTGGGCGACCGCCGCTATGCCTGGCTGCGCATGAGCGTCCCCGGCCCGGCGGGCGAGACCGTGGCGACGGTGGGCCTGGTGCGCGACGTCACCGCCGCCCATGACGAGATGATGCGCATGGGCGTCATCATCGCCGCCATCGCGCTGGCCGGCAGCGTCGCCGTCATCCTGGTGTTCTGGCTGGTCATCGATCGCGTCGAGAAGGTGCTGATGCGCACCCGCGACGATCTCGCCCGGCGCGAGGAGCTGTACCATTCCCTGTTCTCGGGCGCCCGCATCGCCATGCTGCTGATCGATCCCGAGGACGGCGCCATCGTCGATGCCAACGATGCCGCCTGCGCCTATTACGGCCATGGCCTCGACCGCCTGCGCGCCATGCGCATCTCCGACATCAACACCCTGTCCCCGGCCGAGGTGCGGGCCGAGATGGAGGCCGCCCGGGCCGAGAAGCGCAGCCAGTTCTATTTCCGCCACCGCCTGGCCGACGGCAGCGTGCGCGGGGTCGAGGTGCATTCCGGCCCCATCGAGGTGCAGGGCCGCACCCTGCTGTATTCCGTCATCCATGACGTCACCGAGCGCCGCCGCCTGGAAGCCGAGCTGAAGGACAGCGAGGAGCGCTTCCGCGCCCTGGTCGAGAACACCTCGGACTGGCTGTGGGAGACCGACGAGAACCACTGCTTCACCTGGTTCTCGCCGTCCATGTCCGACGTCCTAAAAATCCGGCCCGAACGCTTCTTCGGCCGGCGGCGCTGGGACATGGCGTCCGAGACCCACGAGATCGACCCCGGGCGGTGGGAAGCGCACATCGCCGATCTCACCCAGCATCGCAGCTTCCGCAACTTCCGCTACTGGCTGCGCCTGGACGACGGCAGCGCCCGCTGGATCAGCGTCAGCGGCTTCCCCCGCTACGACGAGCGCGGCATGTTCGTCGGCTATCGCGGCAGCGCCTCGGACGTCACCGCCTTCGCCGAGTCCTCGCTGCGCCTGCGCACCATGGCCAAGGCGGTGGAACAATCGCCGGTCGCGGTGGTGATCACCGACACCGACGGCACCATCACCTACGCCAATCCCCATGCCGCCGCCGCGTCCGGCTACGGCCAGGACGAACTGGTGGGGCAGAACAGCCGCATCTTCGCCTCGGGCGAGACGGCGCCGGATGAATACGCCGAAATGTGGCGCACCATCCTGGGCGGCGGTACCTGGGCTAGCGAGTTGCGTAATCGCAAGAAGGACGGCTCCCTGCATTGGGAGCAGACCATCGTCTTCCCCGTCTTCGACGAGGAAGGCCGCATGGTCCGCTTCGTCGGCATCAAGGAGGACGTCACCGAGCGCAAGGCGGCCGAGGCTCGCCTGGTCGAGGCGCTGAAGTCGGCCGAGCGGGCGCAACGCGAGACCGCCCTGCTGTTGTCATCGGCCGGCGAGGGCATCTTCGGCATCGATGTCGGCGGGCGTGTCACCTTTGCCAATCCCGCCGCCTGCACCCTGCTTGGCTATCCGTCCGAAGCGGAGGTGGCCGGCAAGGCCTCGCACGCCGTCACCCGCCACAGCAAGGCCGATGGATCGCGCTGCACCGACAGCGGCTGCGCCATCGTCGAGACCGTGCATGACGGAATCGCCCGGCGGGTCGGCGACGAGTTCTTCGCCCGCCGCGACGGCAGCGTCTTCCCGGTGGAGTTCTCGGTCACCGCCATCACCGAGGAGGGGGGCATCACCGAGGACGGCGCCATCACCGGCGCGGTGGTCATCTTCCGCGACGTCGGCGAGCGCCGCGCCGCCGAGCAGGCGCTGGCCGAGGCCATGGCCCGGATCGAGGCGCAATCGGCCGAGGTGGCCCGCATCAACGGCGAACTGGAACAGTTCGCCTATGTGGTCTCGCACGATCTGCGCCAGCCGCTGCGCATGATCAGCAGCTACATCACCCTGATCGGCAAGGCGCTGGGCGGCAATGCCTCGGAGGACATCAGGACCTATTTCGACTACGCCGTCGGCGGCGCCAAGCGCATGGATGCCCTGATCATCGGCCTGCTCGACTATTCCCGCACCGGCCGCAATGCCGGCCCGCACGAACCGGTGGCACTGGGCGACGTGGTGGCGGAAAGCCTGGCCAACCTGGAGGTGGCCATCGCCGAAAACCAGGCCCGCATCGCGGTCGCCCCCGATCTGCCCACCATCCCCGGCGACCGCAACGAACTGGTGCGGCTGTTCCAGAACCTGATCGGCAACGCCGTCAAGTACCGCTCGCCCGAGCGCATTCCGGAAATCCAGATCGGCTGCCGCGAGGAAGGCGGGGAATGGCGGGTCTGGGTCCGCGACAACGGCATCGGCATTCCCGACGACCAGCGCGAGCGCGCCTTCAAGATCTTTCAGCGGCTCACCACGGCAAGCCGCTACGAAGGGACCGGCATCGGCCTGGCCATCTGCAAGAAGATCGTCGGCCACCACGGCGGGCGCATCTGGATCGAGGCCACCGAAGGCGGCGGCTCGACCTTCGTGGTGGCGTTCCCGAATAGGGATTGAGCCCACTACCGCTCAGGGTAGCCTCATGTTGAGGAGGCCCCCTTGGGGCCGTCTCGAAACACGAGGCGGGCCAAGGACGTGCGACGAACCTGGCCCTTCGAGACGCCGCTGTCGCGGCTCCTCAGGGTGAGGCTCGAATGAGGTGTAGTGCCCGCTATTCGGGCGCCGGGCCGCTGAAATAGCGGTACGCGGTCTCCGGCACGTCGGAGCGCAGCCGCTCGCGCCCATCGACGGTGACGTAGTAGCAGCCGTCGAGCTGGCAGAAGACCAGTTCCTTCACCGCCCCCGACCCCGACTTGCAGGCGGCGATGCGAAGGTCGTCGCATCCCTTGTCGCGGCAGCGCATTTCGTCGAGCAGCGTCTTGTCGATCACCGGCGGGAACCCCTCGTCCATACCCGGGCGAAAGACTAGCCCGTTCGGCCGCGCGCTTCAACGCCACTGCCGCCAGGGTCTTTCCCCGGGCCACTCCGATGGGCGGTAAATGCTTGTAAAGGCAAGGAAAATATCGGGTAAACCCCCGACTTTCGCTTGAGGCGTATATGACTTTCTGTTTATGTAACGCCGCGCCTGCACCGATTGAGGAAACGAAATGAAATCCGCCGAGGTCACCCGGGTGGAGCGGACGTTCCGCGATGACGAGCTCATCGTCAGCAAGACCGATCCCAAGGGCCGCATCACCTATTGCAACGACGTGTTCCTGAGCATCTCGGGGTTCCGCGAAGCCGAATTGCTGGGGCAGCCCCACAACATCATCCGCCATCCCGACATGCCGCGGACCATCTTCAAGCTGCTGTGGGAGACGCTGGAGCAGGGGCGCGAGATCTTCGCCTACGTGGTCAACCGCTGCAAGAACGGCGACCATTACTGGGTGCTGGCCCATGTCGCCCCCGATCGCGGACCCGATGGTACGGTGACCGGCTTTCATTCCAACCGGCGCACGCCCGATCCGGCGGCGCTCGAGGTGATCCGCCCGCTCTATGCCAGGCTGCTGGCCGAGGAAACGCGCCACGGCGACCGCAAGGCCGGGCTCGAGGCCGGTTTCGCCATGCTCCAGGCTCTGCTTGCCGACAAGGGATTGAGCTATGACCAATTTGTCCTCGGTCTCTAAGGCCCTTTACGCCAACGTCGCCGCCCTGATCCTGGGCGGGCCGGCGGCGGTGTGGGCGCTGGCCCACGGCGAGGTGGACGGGCTGCCGTCGCTGGGCGCCGCCGTGCTGGCCGCCATGACCCTGTTCTGGCTGTCGCGCACCAACGCCAGCATCAACCGCGCCAGCGCGGTGATGGCGGCGGTTGCCGAGGGCAACCTGAACCAGCGCGTGCTGAACGTCGGCGAGCGCGGCAATGTCGGGGCGCTGCTGGGCAACGTCAACCGGGCGCTGGACCAGACCGAGGCCTTCGCCAAGGAGGCCGACGCCGCCGAACGGGTCGGCGCCCGACGCCGGCGGCGACGGCAAGTTCTGAAGCGGATCTGCGGGGTTTCTGCGCATTCCGTCGTTCCCGCGAAGGCGGGAACCCAGGAGTCGCGGACAAGAAGGCGGTGCACCCCTGGGTCCCCGCCTTCGCGGGGACGACGGAGTGTATGGCCGGGACGCCCCGCCAATCGGCGAAGACCCAACAAAAAGGCCCCGCAGCCGACACCGGCTGCGGGGCCTATTGCGTTCCGGCCGCCTACTTGAGGGCCTCGCAGAAGCGCTTGATGCGCTCGCAGGCCTTGGTCAGCGCCTCGGTCGAGGTGGCGTAGGAGATGCGGAAATAGGGCTCGAGGCCGAACGCCGCGCCCTGGACCACCGCCACGCCTTCCGCTTCCAGCAGCTCCGAGACGAAGTCGGTGTCCGAGGCGATGACCTTGCCCGACGGCGCGGTCTTGCCGATGACGCCGGCGCATGACGGGTAGACGTAGAAGGCGCCCTCGGGCGTCTTGCAGGTCAGGCCCTTGCACTGGTTCAGCAGCCCCACCACCAGGTCGCGGCGGGCCTTGAACACCTCGGCGTTCTTGGGGATGAAGTCCTGGGTGCCGTTCAGCGCCTCGACCGCCGCCGCCTGGCTGACCGAGGCGGTATGGGTCACCGATTGCGACTGGATCATGTTGATGGCCTTGATCAGCGCCACGGGGCCGCCGGCATAGCCGACGCGCCAGCCGGTCATGGCATAGGCCTTCGACACGCCGTTCATGGTCAGGGTGCGGTCGTAGAGCGCGGGCTCGACCTGGGCCGGGGTGCAGAACTCGAAGCCGTCATAGACCAGGTGCTCGTACATGTCGTCGGACATGACCCAGACATGCGGGTGCTTCACCAGCACGTCGGTCAGCGCCTTCATCTCGGCGCGCGAATAGGCGGCGCCGGTGGGATTGGACGGCGAGTTCAGCACCAGCCACTTGGTCCGGGGGGTGATCGCCTTTTCCAGATCGGCGGCGGTGAGCTTGAAGCCGGTCTCCTCGGGGCAGGCCACGAACACCGGCACGCCGCCGAACATCAGGGCGATGTCGGGATAGCTGACCCAATAGGGGGCCGGCACGATGACCTCGTCCCCGGGATTGATGGTGGCCATGAAGGCGTTGAAGATGACGCCCTTGCCGCCGACGCCGACGGTGATCTGGTCGGGGGTGTAGTCCAGTCCGTTCTCGCGCTTGAACTTGGCCGAGATGGCCTTGCGCAGCTCCACCGTGCCGGCCGGCGCGGTGTACTTGGTCTGGCCGGCATCCATGGCGGCCTTGGCGGCGGCCTTGATGTTGTCCGGCGTGTCGAAATCGGGCTCGCCGGCGCCCAGCCCGATGACGTCGCGCCCCGAAGCCTTCAGCTCGGCGGCCTTCTGCGTCACGGCGATGGTCGGCGACGGCTTGATGGCCGAAAGCCTGTCAGCGATGAACGGCATGGCGATCCCCATATGCGAATAGAGTCAGAGGCGGGGAAGGTACTTGCAGGACTGCTGATACGCAAGAGGGTCACGCCCTGGGACCGACCCGCTCCATCACCACCGCCGCCGCCGACCAGTATTCGTGGCCGTCATAGGACACCCCGCGCGAGGACAGGCCGCAGCGCCAGCCCGGGCGCGACAGGCTGTCCGCCGCCTCGGCCATGCGCAGCAGGCGGTCCTTCAGCACCACGCCGCCATTGGCCGAGGACGAGGCCATCTGGGTGCAGTTGAAGGCCACCACGCCCAGCTGGAACGAGCTGGCACCGCCCGCCACCACCGCCTGCATGCGCTCCACATCGGGGGCGATGCGGCTCCAGCCCTCGACGTTGCGCTTGACCTCGACGATGGCATGCGGCCGCCCGCCGTTGCGGTAGAGCAGCAGGTCGGCACGGCGGTTGCCGTCGAGCCGACCCGGCACGCCGGCCGCGCCGGCCATGCCGGCGTCGCGCATGGCGTCCATCAGGCGGAATTCGGGCCAGACGCTCATCGGCGCGCACCATTCCCACACCGCCTTGGCAACCGAGACGGTGATCAGGTATTCCGGCGCCCAGGCGAAATAGCCCACGTTGCGGGTCCAGGCCGCATAGGTGTGCCGGGCATCTGCTATTCCCGAGAGAATCGCATCGACGATTATGTTACGATTAACGCACGTCATAACTCCACCCCCACCTGACCGAGAACTAACTTGCAATATATACTTATGTAAGTTGCATACAGGAAATCAAGCCCGAATCGCCTGCGCCGGCATGTCCACCGTTGCAGGACCGCCGGCGCACCCCAGATTGAAGTCATCGTGCGCCCACCCCAGGAGCCCCGTGCCATGGCCGCCAAGTCCCGACATGCCGAGGAACTCGTCGATGCCTTGATGGCCGCCGCCGCCGAAAGCGGCTGGCGCGGCCTGTCGCTGGCCGACATCAGCGACCGCGCCGGGGTGCCCCTGGCCGAGGCGGCCGAGATGGTCCGCTCTCCTGCCGATCTCCTCGACCTCTACGCTCGGCGCATCGACCGCCGCATGCTGGAAGGCGGCACCGTCCCCGGCGAGACCGCCCGCGACCGCCTGTTCGACGTGGTCATGCGCCGCTTCGAGGCGATGTCCCCCGACCGCGCCGCCCTGGCGGTCATCCTGCGGCAGTCCGGCGACGATCCGTGGACGCTGGCCCGTGGCGGCCGCCGTCTGGTGAAGTCCATGGCGCTGACGCTGGAGGCCGCCGGCCTGTCCTCGGCGGGGCTGTGCGGACTGGCCCGGACCAACGGGCTGTGCGCGGTCTACCTCTATGCCCTGCGGGCCTTCCTCGACGACGACAGCCCCGACCTGTCACGCACCATGTCCAGCCTCGACACCGCCTTGCGTCGCGCCGAGGGACTGGCCGGGCTGATGCGGGGGCGGCGGCCCGAACCGGCAGCGCCGACGGCGGACAATGAGGTCGAGGGGCACCTCCGACCTTTGTCTTAGTTTTTTTTGTTGCATTGCACGCGAACGATTGACGGGCACCCCCACCGCGCGTATGTTTGCTGCAGCGCAGCATCAGCGGATGGGCTTTACCCGGCGGAGGATGAAATGGCCACCAAGCAGCAGGCGGATCAGCTTTTCGATTTCGACATCAGCAAGTATCTGGGCGACTTCAAGATGCCCGGCGTCGATGTGGAGACCCTGGTCTCCAGCCAGCGCAAGAACATCGAGGCCCTGACCCAGGCCAACAAGCTGGCCTATGACGGCCTGCAGGCGGTGGTCAAGCGTCAGGTCGAGATCCTGCGCCAGACCATGGACGAAGTGGCCCAGGTGTCCAAGGACATCGCCGAGCCCGGCACCGCCCAGGACAAGGCGGCCAAGCAGGCCGAGGTGGCCAAGGACGCCTTCGAGCGCTCGCTGTCCAACATGCGCGAGCTGGCCGAGATGATCGCCAAGGCCAACAACGAGGCCTTCGACCTGCTCAACAAGCGTTTCACCCAGAGCCTGGACGAGATGCGCGACGCGCTGGTCCAGACCGGCAAGAAGAAGTAAGGCGCCCGCGCCCTGCTTTGCGACGACGGCCGCGCCCCGGCGGGGGCGCGGCCGTTTCGTGTTGCTAGGGTCCGTACTCAATTAGGGTGTGGCCTGCGTTGGCGTTCCAAGGGCGCAATGGCAGGCGCCGGCGCGACGGCGATGCTGGACGCATCGCCTAGCGGCGGCAACGTACCAGGGCGCCCTTGGAACGCCAACCCTTCGGGCCGGACGAATTTGCCCTCCCGGTGCGTCAGGCCGCTTGCGCGATGGTCCACATCGCGCTGCGCGTCCTTCCTGCCAGGCGGGCAAATTCGTCTCGGCGCAGGCCACACCCTAATTGAGTACGGACCCTAGGGCGCTTCCGCCGCCGGCGGAAGCGCTGTGCCTAGGCCCGTCCCGGGCCCGCTCAGGCGCCGCGCGGGCTTGGTTTAACCCGCCGCCTTGGCCAGCAGATCCAGCAGCGGCTTCCATTCGTCGGCATAGGATTTGGCGCGGCGGTCGTGCGCCTCGATCACCGAACTGCCCGCCGCCGCCATGGCCGGATAGATCTGGCTGTCGCGCAGCCGCGCCACCACCGGGAAACCCAGCGAGCCGAAGAAGACGTCCAGGTGCTCGGACACCTTGGTGCCGGGGCGGATGCGATTGCCCACCACCGCCACCACCCGCTTGTTCTTGCGCACCGCCTTGACCCCGGCCAGCCTGGCCAGGAAGTGCGAGGTGGCGTCCTCGTCGAAGGCGCCGGGCAGGACCGGCACGACCACCACGTCGGCAATGTCGATCAGGTCCTCGACGTCCTTGTGGTGCATGGCCGCCGGGGCGTCGATGACCAGCCGGTCGAGGCCTTTGGGCGGCTTGCCCAGATCCTTGGCCCAGTCATGGCCGGCGATGGCGGCGGCGGTCCCGGCGCGGCGGCGCAGCCAGTTCAGGCTGGAGCGCTGGATGTCGCAGTCGCCGATGGCGGTCTTCAGCCCGGCGGCGGCGAAGGCGCTGGCCAGATGGGTGGCGACGGTGGTCTTGCCGCAGCCGCCCTTGATGTTGCCGACCAGTACCGAAAGCATCGCCATCTCTCCCCAATGAAACGGGGCGAGGGTAGCACAAAGGTGCAAGGAAGCCCTCCCCCTTGATGGGGGAGGGTTTGGGTAGGGGTGATGGCGCCGCCAGGACCCTGGCTTCGGACGCTCACCGTCGCGGAACCGTCACCCCGCCCCCAACCCCTCCCCATCAAGGGGAGGGGGGGCTTTTTTACACCGGCAGCCGCAGTCGCGCCCGCAAGCCCCCCAGCGGGCTGTCCTCGAGCACCACGTCGCCGCCGTGGCCGCGGGCGATGTCGCGGGCGATGGTCAGGCCCAGCCCGACCCCGCCGGTTTCGGGGTTGCGCGACACCTCGAGGCGCAGGAACGGCTTGAACACCTGCTCGCGCTTGTCGGCCGGAATGCCCGGTCCGTCGTCGTCGACCACCACCTCGGCGGCGTCGGCGCGGCGTCCGACCCGCACCCAGACGTGGCCGGCATAGCGCAGCGCGTTGCCGATCAGGTTCGACAGCGCCCGCGACAAGGCGTGCGGCCGCAAGGGGATGGCCACGTCGCCCTCCACATGCAGGTCGATGTCGCGCCCCTCGCGGCGGAAGCGCGCCACCACCTCCTCGACCAGGGCGCCGAGATCGCATTCCACCGCCTTCTCGCCGCCCTCGCCGCGGGCGAAGGCCAGGTAGCCCTCGACCATGCGCTCCATCTCGGCGACGTCCTCGTCCAGCTCGGCGCGGCCCTCGACCTCGCCCATCATGGCCAGCTGCAGCTTCATGCGGGTCAGCGGGGTGCGCAGATCGTGGGACACCCCGGCCAGCATCTCGGTGCGCTGCTGGATCTGGCGGCGGATGCGGTCACGCATCAGGTTGAAGGCCTGGGCCGCCTGCCGCACCTCGGTGGCGCCCTCGGGCTTGAAGTTGGGGACGTCGCGGCCCTTGCCGAAGCTGTCGGCCGCCGATGCCAGCTTGCGCACGCTGCGCACCTGGTTGCGCATGAACACGGTGGCGATGCCCAGCAGCAGCATCGAGGTGCCGACCATCCACAGCACGAAGATGTAGGTGGTGGAGGTGAACAGCCGCTTCCTGGGCACGAACACCTCGAGCAGGCCGTCGGACAGCTGCACCCAGATGGCGATCTCGCGCTCGAACGACACCGTGTCGACCCGGAAGGGCCGCTGCACCCGTTCCGTCAGCGCATTGTAAAGGGCCGCCTCCATGATTCCCGATGGCGAGCGGGTTGGCACGTTGGGCAGGATGCCGCCGTCCTGGAAGCGGATGTCCAGGTCCATGGTGCTGGCGGCGATGCGCAGCACCCGAAGGCGGCTTTCGCCCGCCGGGAAGGCGCGCATGGATTCGATGACCGCGCCGATGTCGCCGGCCAGACCCAGCGACAGCCGCCGGGCCACGGTGTCCCAGTGGGTGGCGTAGAAGATGAAGGTGGAGACCAGCTGCACCACGATCAGCGGGGTGACGATGATCAGCAGCGACCGGCCCAGCAGGCCCTGGGGGAGCAGACGCTTCAGCCACAGGGAGGGGCTGGCCATCCTAGTCCGGCCTCAGCATGTAGCCCTGGCCGCGCACCGTCTGCAGATAACGCGGCATGCGCGGGTCGTCCTCGAGCTTCTTGCGCAGCCGCGTCACCTGGACGTCCACGGCGCGCGGATTGGCGGCGTTGCCGGTGCGGGCGGCCAGCTCGTCGCGGCTGACCGCCTGGCCGGCGGCGGCGGCCAGGATGCCCAGCAGATCCCGTTCGGCGGTGGTCAGGTGGACCGCCTCGTCGCCCCGCCGCAGCTCGGCCCGGCCGAGATCCCAGGCCAGCGGTCCCAGCGACAGGGCGCGGGCCGGCTCGGCCTCGGGCTTGGGGGCGCGGCGCAGGATCGAGGCGATGCGCAGCAACAGCTCGCGTGGCTCGAACGGCTTGGACAGGTAGTCGTCGGCCCCCGATTCCAGCCCGCGGATGCGGTCATCGACCTCGCCCATGGCGGTCAGCAGCAGGATCGGCACCGCGCTGGTGCGCCGCAGATCGCGGGTCAGGCTGAGCCCGTCCTCGTCCGGCATCATCACGTCGAGCACGATCAGGTCGGCAGCCATGGCCGCCAGGCGGACCCGCGCCTCGGCGGCGTCGGCGGCGACGGAGACCAGGTAGCCGTTGTCGGCGAGATACTTGCGCAACAGCTGGCGCAGCCGGGTATCGTCATCGACCACGAGGATGTGGGGCATGTCCTCCATGGGCTTGAGCAAGCCGCACCGGCGGGATCATGTCAAGGTCAGCGGCGAACTCCCCCGCGCGGCGGGAAGCGGCCGCGGTCGTCCTCGTCGATCAGGCCCAGCATCACCTTGCGGAAGCCCTCCACCGCCTCGGCCCCGGCGTCGCGATAGGCCCGCGCGATGCGGGCGCGCTGGCGCTCGGTCAGCTGGCGTTCCAGCTCGATGCCCTTCTCGGTCAGCTGCAGCAGCCGCTGGCGGCGGTCGCGCGCCCCCGGACGCTGGGTGACGAAGCCCTCGTCGACCAGTTGGCCCAGCACCCGCGACAGCGACTGCTTGGTGATGCGCAGGATGGCCAGAAGGTCCGACACCGTCATGTCGGGGTGGCGGCCGACGAAATAGATGACGCGGTGATGGGCCCGCCCGAAGCCGTATTCGGCCAGGATGGCGTCGGGCTCGGCGGTGAAGTCGCGATAGGCGAAGAACAGCAGCTCGATGGCCTGGCGCAGCTCCTCCTCGCGCAGGAAGAGCGGATTGATGGCGGTCCGAAGGTCGCTCATGGCACGGTTAAGTCAGTCATATTGACTTATATGGCCTCAAAATGTTACTCGATGCAAGAGCGCAAGGTAACTTTCTGTCCCACCCCCCAACCGACACGGAAAACCCATGGCAGGCGTCCTCCCCTTCGACGATCGCGACGGCTTCATCTGGTTCGACGGCGCGCTGATTCCCTGGCGCGACGCCAAGGTCCACGTGCTGACCCACGGGCTGCATTACGGCTCCTGCGTGTTCGAGGGCGAGCGCGTCTACGGCGGCAAGGTGTTCAAGCTGGCCGAGCATTCCGAGCGCCTGGTCAAGTCGGGCGAGCTGCTGGGCATGAAGGTTCCCTTCACCGCCGCCGAGATCGACGCCGCCACCAACGACACGGTGAAGGCCAACGGCATCGTCGACGGCTATGTCCGCCCCGTCGCCTGGCGCGGCTCCGAGATGATGGGGGTGGCCGCCCAGGCCAACCGCATCCACCTCGCCGTCGCGGTGTGGAGCTGGCCCAGCTACTGGTCGCCCGAGGCCCGCATGCGCGGCATCCGCCTCAACATCAGCGAGTGGCGCCGGCCGCATCCGCAGACCGCGCCGACCGCCTCGAAGGCGGCCGGCCTCTACATGATCTGCACCATGAGCAAGCACAAGGCCGAGGGCGAGGGCTTCGAGGATTCGCTGATGCTGGACTGGCGCGGCCAGGTCGCCGAGGCGACCGGCGCCAACGTCTTCTTCGTCATGGACGGCGAGCTGCACACCCCGACACCCGACTGCTTCCTCAACGGCATCACCCGCCAGACCGTGATCGCCTTGGCCAAGGCCCGCGGCATCAAGGTGGTCGAGCGCGCCATCATGCCGGACGAGTTGGCCAAGGCCACCGAGTGCTTCCTGACCGGCACCGCCGCCGAGGTCACGCCGGTGCGCGAGATCGGTCCCCACACCTTCACCCCCGGCGAAATCAGCCGCGCCCTGATCGCCGATTACGAGGCGCTGGTGCGAGCTTAGCATTTTCATCTGCAACTATCTTTTTTCCAAATGTGCGTAAGGCCGGTGTTCCAAACGCCGGCCTTTCCTATTACTCTGACGCCGGGGAAAAACGTTCCCGCCGTCGCGCGGGGCAGTGGCGAACGCGCCAAAGGAAAAAAGGCAGTGCAGGCCTGGCGTAATCTTCGGCTGTCCAGCCGGTTCATGATCATCGTGGGCGTCGGCGTCATCGCCCTGATCGCAAGCGTCGTTGTGGTCATCGCGCGCTTCGAGCGGTCCGAGATGGAACGCCAACTGCAGCAGCTTTCCGCCAACGAGATGACCTCGCTGCACGCGCTGATCCTCAACGTCATGGCCAAGCGGCCCGAGGACGGCGAGAACATCGGCATCCAGGTCTTCAACAACTGGTTCGACAGCCGCAACGTCCACTATCCCGGCAAGGTGTGGAGCGCCTGGGGTCCCAAGGTCGCCACTTTCATGGCCGAGACCGAGCCGACCAAGCCGCCCAAGCCGCCGCGCGACGACATCGATGCCGAGGCCTTCGCCACCAAGCAGCCGGTCGGCCGCTTCGTCCCCGGCGCCTACCGCTACGCCTATCCCATCGTGCTGGGCGTCACCGAGGGCGCCACCGACGAGGTCTGCTTCGCCTGCCATGGCGGCATGGGGATGGAATCCGGCGATGTCATCGCCGTGCTGTCGTCCTCGCTGTCCACCGCCGAGGCCGATGCCATGCTCAACCGCATCCTCACCTTCCTCACCATCGGCGGCATCATCGCCACCATCCTGTCGGTGCTGGGGGTGCGCTGGATCCTGAAAAGCGTCATCGCCGATCCCATCGCCGACATGACCAACCACATGAACCGGCTGGCGGCGGGCGACGTGACCATCGCCGTGCCGTCGCTGGAGCGCCAGGACGAGGTCGGCGACATCGCCCGCGCCGTCCAGGTGTTCAAGGAGAACGCCGAGGCCAAGCAGGAAATGGAGGCCGAGGCCCGCCGCGCCGCCGCCGCCCGCGAGGCGCGCATGCAGCGCCTCGAGCAGCTGATCCACGGCTTCGACGCCACCGTCGCCAACGTGCTCGACACCGTCGCCTCGTCGGCCGAGATGATGATCGGCACCACCCGGCGCATGGTCGAATACGCCGATTCCGCCAGCACCCGCGCCCATGCGGTGGCCCAGCACGCCTCGGAAGCCAACGCCAACGTGCGCATGGTCGCCGAGGCCGCCGAGGAACTGTCCAACGCCATCCGCGAGATCGCCGAGCAGGTGGCCATGTCCAACCAGGTGGCCGCCAACGCCACCCACGAGGCCGACGGCGTCAACACCCGCGTCACCGGCCTGGCCGGCGCCGCCGACAAGATCGGCGAGATCATCGAGCTGATCACCGGCATCGCCGAGCAGACCAACCTGCTGGCCCTGAACGCCACCGTCGAGGCGGCACGCGCCGGCGAGGCCGGCAAGGGCTTCGCCGTGGTCGCCTCGGAAGTGAAGAACCTGGCCCGCCAGACGGTCAAGGCGACCGAGGACATCTCGACCCAGGTCAACACCATCCAGCGCGAGACCCATTCCACGGTGGGCGCCATCAAGGCCATCGGCACCACCATCAGCTCCATGGACGGCATCACCACCGCCATCGCCGCCGCCATCGAGGAACAGGGCGCCGCCACCCAGGAAATCGCCCGCAACATCGACCACGCCGCCAGCGGCACCAACCAGGTCTACGAGAACATCAACGAGGTCTCCAACGCCATCCACGAGACCGACGAGGCGGCCAAGGAAGTGCTGAAGGCGGTGGAACACCTGCAGGAACAGGCCGCCACCCTGCGCGGCGAGGTCGACCGCTTCCTCACCAACATCCGCGAGGTGTAGGGCGAAGGGGGGGTGTAGGGTGACGGGGGCGCTGTGGCTGGCCGGCCCTCCCCCAGCAAGGCTATCGTATTCACACATTTCCCCACGCGCTGACGCAGTCCCTGTGATTCCTTTTTGTTGAAGGGATCACAGGGGAACATGCTGACGCTGGGGCGGTTTGGCGACCGCCGCCTGGAAAAAGGGGGCCTTTTTGGTGGCTCGCCTCGTGGAGGCGGACGGCGGCTCGGTGCGAAGGGCGTCGTATTCTGGCAATCCAGAATACCGCGGTTGTTCGGTCCGGTGGCGGGACAGGCCGGGCTCGACCTGCCGACCAAACCCGGGCGCATGGCCCGTCACGCGCGGGGGGCTATCCGCTAGAGTAGCCGGATGCTATCAGGTTGAATCGCGAGGCGATCCAACCTGATAGCTGAATCCGCCTCTAAATCAATAAATTAGAGTGCGATTCAGACATTAGGTCGGCGCACCCCGTGCGCCGACCTAATGTCATCGCGCTCTATGCGACGGTTGCCCTGGCCCGTCCCCGAAACGGCGTCGCGGCGGAGCTGCCCGAGAGTGTGAGCTTAACCATGGTCGATGTACGCGAGATCGGCCGAGAACATTCACTGGCGCTTGCTGCCCCCCCATCCCGCCGATGATTTCACCCAGGCTTTTGCCATCGTCGGGCCTTATCGCCGCCGTTGGGCCATCGAGCAGCTATTCCGCCCGATCAAGAGCCAACGCTTTGATATCGAGGGAATTCTTATCGATGGCGCCATGCCCCTGCGCCGTCTGGCGCTGGCCGTCCTTGTCACCGCCGTCGCATTCACCAACTCGTGCACGCTCGCGCCCCCCCCAAGGGCCAGCGCCGTTACGGCCGATGATCGACGGCTTCGCTCCTGAGGATGCTCCTCTGCTCGAAGCCTTTTGCACACAGCTCGAAGGCAAGGCCGAGCGTCAGAAAATTCCCATCCCCGAGCCTCTCTCGCCAACCCATCCTGGGTCTGCGCCCGCCTTGGAGGGTGGACCGGCTATTACGGAAAACCAAGGCCGGTCGCCATACTCCAAGGCTGGCTTGGTTTCCGGACCGCCAAACGCGGCATCACCCCCATCGCCAAACCGATGAATCCGATAGCCCGACCAGGGGAAGGGGACCCCTCCTACATCTTGACCTTGTGGGCGAAGCCGCCCTTGCCGTCGGCGGTCAGCTCGACACTGGCGCTGACCTTCTTGCCGCAGGCCCGGAACAGCCAGGTCTCGCGCCACGCCCCATCCACGACCTTCCCCTGGTCCATCTTCAGCGCCTTGAGTTCCTTGTCCTTCTTTGTATCAACGGGGATGATCTTGGCCTGATCGGTGCACTTCTGCTTGGCCAGGAGGGCGATGATCTCGGCCACGATCTTGTCCTGCATGCTCGGCACCGTGGCGGTGACGCCCGGCAATCGCAACTGGGCCGCCGGCGGCTTGTTGTCGGGCTGCGCCTGAAGAAGGACGTTATGGACGTGTTCGGCGCCGCAGCTCTTCACCATGACGCGGTCCACCCAGCGGCCGGCATTGGGATGAAGCGCCTCGGTGAAGTTGGGCGGAACGAAGATCGCGACGATGGTGTGGGCGGCGGGCTCGCGCTGCTTGCATTCGGGATAGGAGATGGCGTCGCCCATCATGGCGAACTGGCCCAACATGTTCTTGTAGCCCGCCTGCTGCAGGTAATCCTGGAACCGGGCCTGCTGGCTGGTCGGAGCAGCGGGCTGCGCCTCCTGCTGCTGGGCGAAGGCGGGGGTGGCGGCGAGGATCAGGCCGAGGGCGAGAAGACGGACACGCATGTGTACGGGAACTCCGTGAAAAATGGCGGTGCGAACCATAGCCGACCCGGCTAGCCGCCGCCACTGTTCCGGAGGCCTGGGTTGCGGTATGGTCTTTCCATTGCGACCCGACAACCCGCGGATGCCATGAGCGACCTGCGCCTGGTCGTGTTCGACGTCGACGGCACCCTGATCGATTCCGAGCACAACATCGTCACCGCCATGACCGAAGCCTGGTCACGGATGGAACTCGGCGTGCCCGACCCGTCCGACGTGCGCCGCATCATCGGGCTGTCGCTGGTCGAGGCCTGCTCGGTGCTGCTGCCGTGGGCGCCGCACAACCTCCACCGCGCCGTCGCCGAGGCCTACAAGGACGCCTTCCGCGCGCTGCGGCTGCTGCCCGACACCGTCGAGCCGCTGTTCCCCGGCGTGCGCGAGGCCCTGGACGAGCTGGATTCCGCCGGCTGGCTGCTCGGCCTGGCCACCGGCAAGTCGCGCCGCGGCGTGCAGGCCATGCTGGACGCCCACGGGCTGGAGGGCCGCTTCGTCACCATCCAGACCGCCGACGACAATCCCAGCAAGCCCCATCCGTCCATGCTCTACCGCGCCGCCTCGGATTGCGGGGTCGAGCCGCCCAATTTGGTGATGGTGGGCGACACCGCCTATGACATGCTGATGGCCGGTGCCGCCGAATCGGTGGCGCTGGGGGTGTCGTGGGGCTACCACACCATGGAAGAGCTGCGGGCGGCCGGGGCCGAGATGGTGATCGACAGCTTCGACAACCTCTGCGACATCGCGGCGACGCTGACCGGGACCCGCCGATGAAGCCGGGCCGTGCCCTCAAGCTGACCGTCGCCCTGGGTGCCGCCTTCGCCATCGGCCTGGTGGCGGCGGTCAAGGCCATCGACCTCAAGGCCTACAAGCTCCAGATCGCCCAGCGGGTCGAGGCGCTGACCGGGCGCGATCTCGCCATCGCCGGACCGCTGGAGCTGCGCCCCGGCCTGCCGCCCATGCTGGTGGCCAGGGGGGTGACCCTGTCCAACCCGCCCGGCGCCTCGCGCGCCGACATGATCAAGGTCGCCCGGGTCGAGGCCGAGGTCGCGCTGCTGCCGCTGCTGAAGCGCGAGATCCGGGTCCGCCGCCTGACCTTCGTTGCCCCCGACATCCTGCTGGAAGGGAGCGGCCGGGGCGGCGGCAACTGGCATTTCACCAGCGCACCGGATGCGCCGCAGGGGCGGATCGCGACCACCCGCTTCGACCTGTCCGAGGTGCGCATCAAGAACGGCCGGCTGGCCTGGCGCGATGCCGCCACCGGCGCCGGCGATTCCGTCAACCTGCACAAGGTGTCGGTGCAGCCGCAGCAGACCGGTGCCGCCGGCCTGAATCTGCGGGTGGTCGGCGACCACCTGTCGCGCGATTTCGAGATCACCGGGCGGCTGGGAACCGTGGAGCAGGCCGAGGGCGGCAAGCCCTGGCCGCTGCAGCTCAACGCCGCCATGGCCGGCATGAAGGCATCCGCCCAGGGCACCGTCCTGGCGCCGCTGGCCGGCAGCGGCTTCGACCTCAAGCTGTCCGCCCAGGGCGACGACTTCGCCGAGGTGCTGCGGCAGCTGGGCTTCGACGAGGCGATCCGGCGCGGCGCCGGCGGTCCCTTCCGCTTCGCCGCCCGGCTGGGCGACGGCGACGGCCGCCCCGGCCTGTCCGAGATCGATGCCGCCTTCGGCCGGCGCGACCAGGGGCTGGTCTCGGCCAAGGGGGTGGTGCGCGACCTGCCGGCCGGCGCCGGCATCGAGCTGGCGCTGACCTATGAGAGCGACGGCCTGGCCGCGCTGTCGCCGCTGGCCGGGCTGGCGCTGCCGGCGACGGCGCCGCTGAAGGCCGCGGCCACCCTGCGCGGCGGCGGCGGCGCCTGGACCCTGGCCGACCTCAAGGCCGGCCTGGGCGGCAGCGACCTTGCCGGCACCCTCGACATCGACCTGAACGGGGCGAAGCCGCGCCTGCGCGGGCAGCTCACTTCGGCGGTGCTGGTTCCGGCCGACATCCTCGCGCCCCGTCCCGGCGACCGACCCGAGCGCCGCCCGTTGCCGTCCGGCGCGGTCCTGCCCGAGGCCACCCTGTCGCTGCAGGTCGGTCGCCTGCCGCTGGGCGCCGCCACCCTGTCCGATCTGGCCGCCGACATCCGGGTCGGTCCCGGCCGGATCGCGCTGAGCCCCGTCCGCGCCGTGCTGGCGGGCGGCACGATACGGGGCGGAGCGACCATGGAGACCGCGGCGTCGGGGGTGTCGGCCCGCCTTGCCGTGACCGGCGGCGGCATCGATTTCGGCCGCCTGCTGCGCGAGGCCGGCAGCGAGGCGGTCGAGGGCGGCGCGTTCGAGTTCCGGCTGCAGGCCGGCGGCAGTGGCGCCGATCTGGCCTCGGCGCTGGCCGCGGCCAGCGGCCAGGGATGGCTCGGCGTGACCGAGGCCAAGGTCGCCGCCGGCGACGGCGGAACCGAACCGGGTCGCACCGTTCTGGCGGCCCTGGCGCCGCTGGCCGGGGAGGACGGCATCGCCGTCCTCGATTGCGCCGGGCTGCGCTTCGCGCTGAAGGAGGGGATCGCCGACGCCGGGTCCGGAATCGCCGCCGAAGGCCCCATGGGGGCCCTGAGCGGCGGCGCGCGCTTCGACCTGCGCGCCGGCACCCTCGCGCTCGATCTCGCCGCCGCCCCCCGGCGTCCCGGCGCCGCCTCGGGCTGCCGCGCCCTGTCCCGGGACTTGCCGGGGCGCTGATTTTCGCCTATGTCCCCTGAACCATGACAAGCAGACCCATCAAGCGCTTCTACAAGCGCGCCGAGGCGGCGCCGGCCGGTCCGGCCTTCTCCGTGCGCCTGGACGGGCGTCCCGTCCGGACCCCCGCCGGCAGGCCGCTGGAAGTGCCGACCCAGGCCCTGGCCGAGGCGATCGCCGCCGAATGGGAGGCGCAGGGCACCGAGGTCAAGCCGCACCACATGCCGCTGACCCAGCTGGCCAGCACCGCGCTGGACCGCATCGGCCCCGAGCGCGAGGCGATCCTGGCGCAGCTGATGAACTACGCCGCCACCGACCTGCTGTGCTACCGCGCCGGCTTCCCGCCCGATCTGGTGGAACGCCAGGCCCGCCAGTGGCAGCCGCTGCTGGACTGGGCGCGCGACGCCCTGGGCGCCGATCTGGTGGCCACCGAGGGCGTGATCGCCGTCGCCCAGCCCGAGCCGGCCCTGGCCGCCCTGGCCGCCCGGCTGCGGGGCTACGACACCTGGCGGCTGACCGCGCTGCAGATGACCGCCGCCGCCGCCGGCTCGCTGGTGCTGGCGCTGGCCCTGGTCGAGGGACGGCTGGGCGCGGACCAGGCCTTCGCCCTGTCGCAGCTGGACGAGACCTACCAGATCGAGCAGTGGGGCGAGGACCACGAGGCCGCCGACCGGCGCGCCACCCTGGCCCGCGACATCGCCGCCGCCGGCCGGCTGCTGACGCTGGCCGCGGGCTGATCCGTCACCCCGCCGTCATATTCTGCAACAATCCGTGAGCGGGGCGGCCCCGTTTTTCGGTGGCACCGGCGCCCGGCTAATGATATTCCAACCGGCCTGACCATAAGGGTGGGACCGCCGCCCGAAGGTGCCCGCACCCACCGCACTTTCCCACGCGGGACCTTGGCATACGGGGAACACGGATGCAGGAAATCATTCGCCAGCTCGACGAAAAACGCACCCGCGCCCGCCTGGGCGGCGGCGAGCGCCGCATCAAGGCCCAGCACGACAAGGGCAAGCTGACCGCGCGCGAGCGCATCGAGCTGCTGCTGGACCCGGACTCGTTCGAGGAGTGGGACCTGTTCAAGGAGCATCGCTGCACCGATTTCGGCATGGGCGATACCGAGGACCCCGAGAAGCACATCCCCGGCGACGGCGTGGTGACCGGATACGGCACCATCAACGGCCGCCTGGTCTTCGTCTTCTCCCAGGACTTCACCGTCTTCGGCGGCTCGCTGTCGGAAGCCCACGCCGAGAAGATCTGCAAGATCATGGACAAGGCGGTGCAGGTCGGCGCCCCGGTGATCGGGCTGAACGATTCCGGCGGCGCCCGCATCCAGGAAGGCGTCGCCAGCCTGGCCGGCTATGCCGAGGTGTTCCAGCGCAACGTGCTGGCCTCGGGCGTGGTGCCGCAGATTTCCATGATCATGGGTCCCTGCGCCGGCGGCGCGGTGTACTCGCCGGCCATGACCGACTTCATCTTCATGGTCAAGGACAGCTCGTACATGTTCGTGACCGGCCCCGACGTGGTGAAGACCGTCACCCACGAGGTGGTCACCGCCGAGGAACTGGGCGGCGCCGTCACCCATTCCACCAAGTCGGGCGTCGCCGACCTGGCCTTCGAGAACGACGTCGAGGCGCTGCTGCAGCTGCGCCGCTTCGTCGACTTCCTGCCCGCCTCGAACCGCGAAAAGCCCCCCGTCCGCCCCACCGCCGACGCCGCCGACCGCATCGAGATGAGCCTGGACACCCTGATCCCGGACAATGCCAACAAGCCCTACGACATGAAGGAGCTGATCCTGAAGGTCGTCGACGAGGGCGACTTCTTCGAGGTCCAGCCCGGCTATGCCGGCAACATCGTGGTCGGCTTCGCCCGCATGGAAGGGGCCAGCGTCGGCATCGTCGCCAACCAGCCCATGGTGCTGGCCGGCTGCCTGGACATCGATTCCTCCATCAAGGCGGCGCGCTTCGTGCGCTTCTGCGACGCCTTCAACATCCCCGTCGTCACCTTCGTGGACGTGCCCGGCTTCCTGCCCGGCACCGCCCAGGAATACGGCGGCATCATCAAGCACGGCGCCAAGCTGCTGTACGCCTATGCCGAGTGCACGGTGCCCAAGGTCACCGTCATCACCCGCAAGGCCTATGGCGGCGCCTATGACGTGATGAGCTCGAAGCATCTGCGCGGAGACGTCAACTTCGCCTGGCCGACCGCCGAGATCGCGGTGATGGGACCCAAGGGCGCGGTGGAGATCATCTTCCGCCAGGACATGGGCGACCCGGCCAAGATCGCCGCGCGGACCGAGGAATACCGGCAGAAGTTCGCCAACCCCTTCATCGCCGGCCATCGCGGCTTCATCGACGACGTGATCATGCCGCACTCGACCAGGAAGCGCATCTGCCGCTCGCTGGCCATGCTGAAGGACAAGGACCTGAAGAACCCGTGGCGCAAGCACGGGAACATCCCGCTTTAGGTTAAAAAATGGACCACAAAGGCACAAAGAACACGAAGGGAAAGGAAGGCGCGCGCAGCGCGCGGAACTCCTTCTTCTTCCCTCCTCTTTGTGCCTTTGTGTCTTTGTGGTGAAATTTTTTTCTCCCGCGTACTGAGCGGGAAGGGGGAAGAGAAGATGTTCTCGAAGATCCTCATTGCCAATCGCGGCGAGATCGCCTGCCGCGTCATCAAGACCGCCCGCAAGATGGGCATCAAGACGGTGGCGGTGTATTCCGACGCCGACAAGGACGCCCTGCACGTGCAGATGGCCGACGAGGCGGTGCATATCGGCGCGGCGCCCTCGGCCCAGTCCTACCTGCTGGCCGACCGCATCGTCGAGGCCTGCAAGGCCACCGGCGCCCAGGCGGTGCATCCCGGCTACGGCTTCCTGTCCGAGAAGCGCGAGTTCCAGGAGGCGCTGGCCGCCGCCGGCATCGCCTTCATCGGCCCCGACGCCCACGCCATCTTCGCCATGGGCGACAAGATCGAATCCAAGAAGCTGGCGCGCCAGGCCGGCGTCAACACCGTGCCCGGCCATCTGGGCGTCATCAAGGACGCCGAGGAAGCGGTGAAGATCGCCCAATCCATCGGCTATCCGGTGATGATCAAGGCGTCGGCCGGCGGCGGCGGCAAGGGCATGCGCCTGGCCTGGAACGATGCCGAGGCGCGCGAGGGCTTCGTCTCGGCCACCAACGAGGCCAAGTCGTCCTTCGCCGACGATCGCGTCTTCGTGGAAAAGTTCATCGAGCAGCCCCGCCACATCGAGATCCAGGTGCTGGCCGACGGTCACGGCAACGTGCTCTATCTGGGCGAGCGCGAATGCTCGATCCAGCGCCGCCACCAGAAGGTGATCGAGGAGGCCCCCAGCCCGTTCCTCACCCCCGAGACCCGCAAGGCCATGGGCGAGCAGGCCTGCGCCCTGGCCCGCGCGGTGCAGTACAAGTCGGCCGGCACCGTCGAGTTCATCGTCGGCGGCGCCACCGGCGAGTTCTACTTCCTCGAGATGAACACCCGCCTGCAGGTGGAGCATCCGGTGACCGAGATGATCACCGGCATCGACCTGGTGGAATGGATGATCCGCGTCGCCAACGGCGAGAAGCTGGGCTTCACCCAGGACGACATCAAGCTGACCGGCTGGGCCATGGAAAGCCGCGTCTATGCCGAGGACCCGTTCCGCAACTTCCTGCCCAGCACCGGCCGCCTGACCCGCTACCGGCCGCCGGCCGAGGGCCCGCACGTGCGCGTCGATACCGGCGTCTACGAGGGCGGCGAGATCAGCATGTTCTACGATCCCATGATCGCCAAGCTGATCACCTACGGCCCCACCCGCGACGCCGCCATCGCCCATATGCGCGACGCCCTGGACGCCTATTACATCCGCGGCCTGTCCCACAACATCCCCTTCCTCGCCTCGCTGATGAGCAAGGAGCGATTCGTCAAGGGCAACCTCACCACCAACTTCATCGCCGAGGAATACGCGGCCGGCTTCCACGCCGACGATTTGCCGGCCGAGGACCCCACCTTCCTGATCGCCGTGGCCGCCTCGGTGCAGTTCCATGTCGGCGAGCGCGACGCCAAGGTCTCGGGGCGCTTCACCGGCCACGAGGCGCGGGTGCCCAACGAATGGACGGTGGTGCTGAACGGCCAGTATCACGACGTCGAGGTGCGCCGCTCGGAAGGCGGCTACGCCGTGGTGCTGGGCGGCGAGGCGCTGGCGGTCAAGACCGACTGGGAAATCGGCCAGCCGCTGTTCAAGGGCAGCATCGACGGTCATACAATCTGCGTCCAGGTCGATCGCGACGGCATCGGCTATGTGCTGGCCCATGCCGGCAGCCGCGCCAAGGTGCTGGTGCTGACCCGCCGCACCGGCGAGATGAACCGGCTGATGCCGTTCAAGGCGCCGCCGGACATGTCCAAGTACCTGCTGTCGCCCATGCCCGGCCTGCTGCGCAGCGTCGAGGTGGAGGAAGGCCAGGAGATCAAGGCCGGCGAGCCGCTGGCGGTGGTCGAGGCCATGAAGATGGAGAACATCCTCAAGGCCGAACGCGACGGCGTGGTCGCCAAGCTGCACGCCAAGCCCGGCGAGTCGCTGGCGGTCGATCAGAAGATCATCGAGTTCGCCTGAAGCGGGGTCCTTTCGCCCCCTTTTTTCCCGTGGTCCCGTGCTGCTGAACACGGACACAGGTCAAGTCGATCATGATGATATCGCCATCGTATGCCTTGGAGGTTTCCTCCAGGAGCCGATACCAGACGCCCGCCTTACGCCAACGGACGAACCGGTTGTGGCAGGTGGTCGGCGGGCCGTAGCGTTCGGGCACTTCCGCCCAGGGCGAGCCCGTGCGGAAGCGCCAAAGGATGCCGTACAGGACCCGGCGGTCGTCGACGCGGGGAACGCCACGGGGCTTGTTCGGGAGCAAGGGTTCAACGATCGACCATTCGTGTTCCGTCAACTCGTACCGCCGCCGCGCCATCGATCCCCGTCCTGCCTGAGGGAATCGTTGAATCACGACACGGCACGAGAGGGAGGCCTGTTAATGCGGTTATACGGTCATAGCTACGTCAGCCGCCGTGTCCGCGAGACCGCGCCCAAATACGGCTTTGACTTCAGGTGCAACGTCGCGCCACGCCGACCCAATTAACGGGAGAGAAAGGCCCTCCATCCTCCGTAGGCGGTAATGTCGGTCGCGCCGTCCAGGCCGGCCGGCTCGCAGACGAATCCCTTGACCAGGGTGCCCTCGGCGAGGCGGACGCTGCCGATGGCCAGGGGGGGCGGCACCGCCGCGGTGAAGGTGCCAAAGGCGGCGGCCTCCATGGCGTAGACCTCGACCTCGATTCCCGGTCCGGCGAAGCCGGGGGTGTGCACCAGGCCGGGCTTGGGCGGGGTGGTGCCGGCCAGCGCGTAGAGGCGGTAGTCGGGGGTGGTGCGGGTGCGGGCCACCAGCTGCGCGCCGCGCTCGGTCAGCTGGCCGTGCAGCGGCTGGCCTTCCAGGTGGGCGCCGACCACCGCCAGGCGGATCAGGCCGTCGCCCGCCGCCTCGGCGGCCTCGGGCAGGGCCGCGCGGGCGGCGCCGAAGCTGGGTTCCAGGCGGCGGTGCAGATTATCGGCGACGCGCGCCAGGTCGTCGTCGGCGAAGGCCGGGGCCACCAGGGTGACGCCGAAGGGCAGGCCGTCGGCGCGGAAGCCGGCCGGAACCGCCACGGCGCAGCAATCCAGCAGGTTGACGAAATTGGTGTAGTGGCCCAGCTGCGAATTGAGGCGGATGGGATCGGCCTGGACGTCGGCGACTTTGTGGATGGTGGGCGCGGTGGGCAGCAGCAGCACATCCATCTTGCGCCACTGCGCATCGGTCCGCTGCTTCAGCGCCGCCAGGGCGTACCGGCCGCGGAAGGCGTCCACCGCGGAATGGCCGCCGGCGCCCTCGACGATCTTGCGCACGGTGGGGTCGAAGTCGTCGGCGTTGCTGGCGAGGAAGTCCTCCAGCGCCGCCAGCCGTTCGGCCACCCAGGGGCCGCCGTAAAGCAGGATGGCGGCCTCGCGGAAGGGGGCGAAGTCGATCTCGACCAGTGCGGCGCCCAGGCTTTCCACGGCGCGGGCATACAGGGCGGCGGCCTCGGCATCGCCGTAGAACGCGCGCTCCGCCGCTTGCGGCACGCCGACGCGCAGCCCGGCCAGGGGCAGCGGCCGGGGTGGCTCGGCGCGGCTGAAGGGATCGGTGGCGTCGAAGCCCTGGGCGATGCGGCGGACGGCCGCGCCCTCGCCGGCGCTGGCGGCGAACACGGTGACGCAGTCCAGCGAGCGGCAGGCCGGCACCACCCCGGAGGTGGACAGCAGCCCCTTGGTCGGCTTGATGCCGACGATGTTGTTGAAGGCGGCCGGCACCCGGCCCGAGCCGGCGGTGTCGGTGCCCAGCGCGAAGGCCACCTGGCCGCGCGCCACCGCCACCGCCGAACCGGAGCTGGAGCCGCCCGAGACGTAACGGTCGTCGAAGACGCAGCGCGGCGCGCCATGGGGCGAGCGCACGCCGACCAGCCCGGTGGCGAACTGGTCCAGATTGGTCTTGCCCAGCACCACCGCCCCGGCGGCGCGCAGCCGCGCCACGGCGGGGGCATCGGCGGCGGGGGTGTAGGCGAAGGCCGGGCAGGCCGCGGTGGTGGGCAGGCCGGCGACGTCGATGTTGTCCTTCACCGCGAAGGGCACGCCGTAGAGCGGCAGCGCCGGGTCCAGCCCGGCCAGCTCGGCCAGCACCTCGGCCTTGGGCCGCAAGCTGATCCACACCGCCGGATCGGGGCAGGATTCGATGCGGGCATAGGCCAGTTCGATCACCGCGGCGGCATCGCCGGCCGCCCGGATGGCCTCCAGGGTCATGTCCATGCTCACCCCTCCTCCTCGATCACCAGCAGGCGCTGGCCGGCCTGCACCGTCCTGCCGGTGCGGCACAGCACCTCGCGCACCACGCCGCCCACCGGGCTGCGCACCTCCATCTCCATCTTCATGCTTTCCAGCACCGCCACCACCTGGCCGGGCTCGACCTTGTGGCCGGGTTCGGCCAGCACCTTCCAGACATTGCCGGGGATGGGACTTTCCACCGCCGCCTGGCCGTGCGGCAGCGCCGGCTCGGCATCGGGGGCGGCTCCGGCCCCGTCGACCTCGGCCACATAGGTGGCCAGGCCGAGATCGCGCCAGCGCTGGCGCTCGGCCTCGAAGGCGGCCTGCTGGCGCGCCTTGAAGGCGGCGATGGAGGCGGCGTTGTCGGCCAGGAACCTGCGGTAGTCGGCGAGGCGGAAGGTGCCCTCCTCGACGGCCAGCTCGTATTTGCCGTGGGGGAAGGCGTCGCGCGCCTCGGCCAGTTCGCGCGCGCTCACCGGGAAGAAGCGGATCTGGTCGAAGAACCGCAACAGCCACGGTTTGCCGCCGGTGAAACTGGCGGTCTGGCGATGGGTGTTCCACACCTGCACGGTGCGGCCGACGAACTGGTAGCCGCCCGGCCCCTCCATGCCGTAGATGCACATATAGGCGCCGCCGATGCCCACCGCGTTCTCCGGGGTCCAGGTGCGGGCCGGGTTGTACTTGGTGGTGACCAGGCGGTGGCGCGGATCGACCGGGGTCGCCACCGGCGCCCCCAGGTAGACGTCGCCCAGCCCCAGCACCAGATAGCTGGCGCCGAACACCACGTCCTTGACCGCCTGCTCGTCCGCCAGGCCGTTGATGCGGCGGATGAACTCGATGTTGGACGGGCACCAGGGGGCGTCGGGGCGGACCAGCTCCTGGTACTTGCGGATGGCCAATCGGGTGGATTCGTCATCCCACGACAGCGGCATGCGCACGGTGCGGGTGGGCACCGCGATCTCGTCCACCGGCGGCAGCTCGGCGATGGCCGCCTCCAGCAGCGAGCGGGTGCGGGCCAGCGACAGGCGCGCCGGGTCGACATGGACCTGCAGCGAGCGGATGCCCGGCGTCAGGTCCACCAGCCCGTCCGGCTTTTCCGCCTGCAGCCGCTGCATCAGCGCGTGGGCCTGGAAGCGCAGGGTGAGGTCCAGCTCGAGCGGGCCGAACTCGACCAGCAGGTTGTCGTCGCCGGACTGGCGCAGCACCACCGCCTCGTTGCCCTCGCGCATGCGGCCCAGCACCGGGCTTTCGGCGCGGCCGGGAGCGAGGTGCGGCGCCGCCACCGGCGCCAGGGTGCGGATGGCGCGGTCCTGGGCCTCGCGCAACGCCGCCGCCTGGTCCTGGTCGAGGCGGACGAAGCGCACGCGGTCGCCCGGCTTCAGCTGGCCGACCTTCCACAACTCGGCCATGGCGACGGTCACCGGACAGACGAAGCCGCCCAGGCTGGGGCCGTCCGGCCCCAGGATGATCGGCATGTCGCCGGTGAAATCGAGGGCGCCGACGGCATAGGCGTTGTCGTGGATGTTGGAGGGATGCAGCCCGGCCTCGCCGCCATCGGCCCGCGCCCATTCCGGCTTCGGCCCGATCAGCCGCACCCCGGTGCGGGCGCTGTTGAAGTGGACCTGGTACTCGGCCTCGAACAGGGTGGCGATGTCGGCCTCGGTGAAGAAGTCCGGCGCCCCGTGCGGCCCGATCAGCACGCCGATGCGCCAGTCGTGGGTGAGCGCCGGGCGGATTTCCTCGGGCACCGCGTCGGCGGCCAGGCTGCCCGCCCCGTCGCGGTTGAGGCGCAGCACGTCGCCGGTGCGCAGGGTGCCGGTGGCATGCCCGCCGAAGCGGCCGAGGGCGAAGGTGGAGCGGCTGCCGAGATAGAGCGGCGCGTCGAAGCCGTGGCGCACCGCCAGGGTGGCGCGGTTGCCGGCGCCCCGGGCCGCGCCCATGGCCAGCACCTGGCCGGCCGCCACCGCCACGGCGCGGCAGGGCGGCACCGGCACGCCGTCCAGGGTGGCGCCCATGTCGGCGCCGGCCAGGGCGACCACCGTCGGGGCGTTGAAGCGCAAGGTCGGCCCCGACAGGGTGATCTCCAGCGCCGCCGCGTCCTCGGGATTGCCGAGCAGGCGGTTGGCGAGGCGGTGGGACAGCGGGTCCATGGGGCCGCTGGGCGGCACCCCGACGTCCCAGTGGCCGAGGCGCCCGGGCCAGTCCTGCAGGCTGCTCTGGGCACCGGGGGACAGCACGTCGATGGTGGCCGGCTGATAGGCGAAGTCGGCCAGCGCCCGGGTCGAGACCCGCCCCGCCGCCAGCATGTCCGAGGCGGCGATGGCGGACAGGTAGTCCAGGTTGGTCTCGATGCCGTAGACGTGGGTATCGGCCAGGGCGCGGCGCAGCCTGTCCAGCGCGTCGGCGCGGTCGGCACCGGTGACGATGATCTTGGCCAGCATGGGGTCGTAGAACGGCGTCACCTCGGTGCCGCTGTCGATCCAAGTATCGACGCGGGGCCCGGCGGGGAAGTCCACATGGGTGAGCCTGCCGGAACAGGGCAGGAAACCCTTGCCCGGGTCCTCGGCGTAGAGGCGGACCTGGATGCTGGCGCCCTTCGGCTCGGGCACCGTCATGTCGGCCGGTTCGCCGGCGGCCTGGCGCACCATCCATTCCACCAGGTCGATGCCGGTCACCTGCTCGGTGACGCCGTGCTCCACCTGCAGGCGGGTGTTGACCTCCAGGAAGTAGAAGCGGTCCTCGGAATCGTCGTAGATGAACTCCACCGTGCCGGCCGATTCATAGGCGACGTGCCGGCCCAGGCGCACCGCCGCGTCCAGCATGGCGGCACGGGTGGCGGCGGGCAGGTTGGGGGCCGGGGTCTCCTCGACCACCTTCTGGTTGCGGCGCTGCAGCGAGCAGTCGCGTTCGCCCAGCGCCACCACGTTGCCCTTGCCGTCGCCGAAGATCTGCACCTCGATGTGGCGGGCGCGGGCGACGTACTTTTCCAGATAGATGCCGCCGTCCTTGAAATTGGCTTCCGACAGCCGGCGCACGGTGTCGAACAGCGGAGCCAGTTCCTCGGGCGTGTTGCACAATTGCAGGCCGATGCCGCCACCGCCGGCGGTGCTCTTGATCATCACCGGATAGCCGATGCGCCCGGCCTCGGCGCGGGCCTGATCCAGCCCGGCCAGCAGGCCGGTGCCGGGCAGCAGCGGCACGCCGCAGGCCAGGGCCGCCTCGCGCGCCGTGTGCTTGAGGCCGAAGCGGCGCATGTGGTCGGGGCTGGGGCCGATGAAGCGGATGCCCTCGGCGGCCAGGCGCTCGGCGAAGCCGGCATTCTCCGACAGGAAGCCGTAGCCGGGATGCACCGCTTCGGCACCGGTGTCCTTGCAGGCTTTGACGATGGCGTCGATGTCCAGATAGGACTGCGCCACCGGAGCCGGACCGACGCACACCGCCTGGTCGGCGGTCAGCGCGTGGGCGGCGTGGCGGTCGGCCTCGGAATAGACGGCGACGGTGGCGATGCCCATGCGCTTCAGGGTGCGGAAGACGCGGACGGCGATGGCGCCGCGATTGGCGACCAGGACCTTGGCGAACATGGTCATTCCCCCCACACCAGGACCTCGACCGGGGTCGGGTTGTAGGCGTTGCAGGGATTGTTGAGCTGCGGGCAGTTGGAGATCAGCACGATGACGTCCATCAGCGCCCGCATCTCCACGTACTTGCCCGGCCCCGACATCCCGTCGGCGAAGGTCAGGCCGCCCTCGGAGGTGATGGGCACGTTCATGAAGAAGTTGATGTTGTGGGCGAGGTCGCGCTTGGTCAGGCCGTACTGGTCGTTCTCGGCCAGCGCCAGCAGGTACGAATCGCGGCAGGCGTGCATGGTCTTCTTGTCCAGGGCATAGCGCACGGTGTTGGACTCGGTGGCGCAGGCGCCGCCCAGGGTGTCGTGGCGGCCCACGGTGTCGGCGACGATCTCCAGCATGGGGTTGCAGTCCTGCGACATCAGCACGCTGCCGACGCCGAGATAGACGTTGCCCTGCTCGCGGATGGTGTCGCTGGCGGAATAGCGCTCGGCCGGGTCGGCGGCGGCGTAGAACAGGGTGTCGGCGGCCTGGTTGCCGTCGCTGTCGACGATGCGCAGGGTCTGGCCGGCCTTGACCACGTGCATCCAGTAATCGCCGGCGGGAATGGTGGCGCGATAGACGGCGTCGGCGGGGGAGAGGGCGCTTTCCTTCAGCATGGTTCAGCCCTCCCCGCCGCAGCACAGGTGGTGGATGCGGTTGTTCTCGAAGCCGCGGCCGTTCTCGGGCCGGAACGTGCGGCAGTAATCGTCCGCCGCCACCGGTTCGGCCTTGAGCAATTGGTAGGTCACCGGCTTCCTGGGATAGTCGGCGGCCGGGTTCATGGGATGCGGGCAGGTGTGCATCAGCACCAGGGTGTCCATCTCGAAGCGCAGGGTGACGTGGTCGCCGGCCTTGGAATTGGCCGGGTCGAACACCAGGGCGCCGTCGTCCTTCACCGCCACCTTGCTGAACCAGTTGACGTTGGCGCCCATGTCGCGGCGGCCCAGGCCGTACTTGCCGCCCTCGACCAGGAAGGAATCATGGCCGTTCTGGGCCCAGTCGTTGCGGCTGCCCTGGTAGTCCTTGTGGCCCCATTTGCGGGCCACCATGGCCTTGGTGGTGTTGCCGCACACGGTGTCGTGCCAGCCGACGCCGTCCTCGACCACCGAGCAGAAGATGCGCCCCATGTCCGAATACAGGCAGTTGCCGCGGGTGAGCCTGAAGGTGTGCTGGCACTTCAGGGTGTCGGGGGCGTTGTAGCGCTCCAGCAGGTTGGCGGGGTTGTAGAACATCATGCCCACATTGGCGCCGCCCTCGACGTCGATCAGCTTCAGCGCCAGGCCGCGCTTCAGCACCATCGACCAGTGCTTGCCGCCGGGAAGGGTGTCTTGGTACAGCACGGACATCGCTGCCTCCTCTGACCGGGCCGTCCCGGTCGAAAAGGCCCCTTGCGTGGGCCGGGTCGTCCCGGCCGGGGCGGATGGGTTCAGGCGGGTTGGTCCGCCACCTTGTCGGCCAGCCCGACCATGGCCTCGGCCCGTTCGCGGGCCGAGCTGCGGTCGAGGGCCAGGTCCAGGGTAATGGTGGCGCCATAGGCGCCGATCTCCTCGGGCCGCGTCTTGTAGCGGTCGAAGGCGACCAGGCGGGTGCCGAGGTGGAAGGCCTCCTTCAGGTCGTGGGTGACCATGAAGACGGTCATGCCGGTCTCGTCGAACAGGCGCAGCATCAACTGGTGCATGTCGGCGCGGATGCCGGGATCGAGGGCGCCGAACGGCTCGTCCAGCAGCAGCACCTTGGGCTTGGTGATCAGCGCCTGGGCGATGGCGAGGCGCTGCTGCATGCCGCCCGACATCTGCGCCGGATACTTGTCGCCGGCGTGGTCCAGGCCGACCGAGGCCAGGGCGGCAGCGGCCTGCTCGAGCACAGCCTTGCGCCGCGAGCCGAACAGGCGGCCCAGCAGCGGCGCGCGCGCCACCTCGGGTCCGAAGGCGACGTTCTCCAGAGCGGTCAGGTGCGGGAACACCGAGTAGCGCTGGAACACCACCCCGCGTTCCGCGGTCGGCTCGGGCGGCAGGTCCTGGCCGTCGATGCGGATGAAGCCGCGGGTCGGGGCCTCCTGGCTCAGCAGCATGCGCAGGAAGGTGGACTTGCCGCAGCCCGAGGGGCCGACGATGGAGACGAAGGAATGGGGCGCCACGTCCAGGTTGACGCGCTCCAGCACCACGTCGCCGTCGTATTCCTTCCAGACGTGGCGGATGGTGACCTCGGTCATGTCACGCCCCCCTGCCGGCGGCGAGCCAGGGGAACAGGCGGCGGTTCAGCGCCCGCAGGGCAAGATCGGCGGCGAAGGCCAGCAGGGTGATCCAGGCCACGTAGGGCAGGATCACATCCATGGCCAGGTAGCGCCGCACCAGGAAGATGCGGTAGCCCAGCCCGACCTCGGCGGCGATGGCCTCGGCCGAGATCAGGAACAGCCAGGCCGGCCCCAGCGACAGCCGCACCGAATCGATCAGCCGCGGCAGCATCTGCGGCAGCACCACCCGCAGCACCACCTGCCAGGAACTGGCGCCCAGGGTCTGGGCCTTGATCAGCTGCTCGCGCGGCAGCTCCTCGACCCGGGCCTGCAGGTCGCGCATCAGGAAGGGGGCGACGCCGATGACGATCAGCACCACCTTGGACAATTCGTCCAGGCCGAACACGATGAACAGGATGGGCAGCACCGCCATGGGCGGCACCATGGAGATCACCGCCACCAGCGGTGAAAATCCGGCGCGGACATAGGGCAGCAGGCCGTTGCCGATGCCCACCACCAGGCCGGCGGCGGTGGCCACCGCCAGCCCCATGCCCAGGCGGGCCAGACTGGCGGCGGTATCGGCCCACAGCAGGACGGTGCCGGTGCGGCGATCGGGGGTGAACGCCACCCGCACCACCGCGTCGGCCAGGACCGAGAACCCGGGCAACAGCTTGTCGTCGGGGTTCTCGGCCAGCCGCAGCGATGAGCCGGTGGCGTACAGGGCGATCAGGATCAGAAAGGGCAGCAGCCCCAGATACAACGCGCCCTGGCGGCTGGGCCGCAGGTTGATCAATCGCCGCGCCATGGCCGGCCTCCGCCTACAGCTTGCCGTCGGCGGCCTGCTGCAGGTAGGTGTCGTCGAAGCGCATCTTGACGTTCTTGGGGTTGCCCAGGGTCTTGCCGCCGGGGAAGGCGATGCCGACCGCGTCCTTGGTCTTGGCGCCCTCGCCCAGCAGGCCGTGGTCGAACGAGAAGGTGCGGACCAGGTCCATGGCCTTGACGATCTCGGGGCTGCGGGCGAAGGCCAGCGAGGCCTTGGCGTCCCAGTACATGAAGGTGGTCTTCAACTGGGCATCGTAGCCGGCCAGGTCGGTGCCCGACAGCTTGGCCATCTCGGTGCGCGCGGCCTTGCCGGCGGCGTCATCCGCCTTCATCAGCGCCAGGGTCTCGAACCAGGCGCCGGCCAGGGCCTTGCCCAGCGCCGGATTGTCCTTCAGCGTGTCGGTGTTGACCACGGTGAGATCCATGATCTCGCCGGGGATCTTGCTGGAATCGAAGGCCAGGATGCGGCCGGGACCCTTGGCCACCTCGGCCAGCTGCGGGTTCCAGGTGACGATCGCGGTGACGTCGGCGCTGGCGGCGGCGGCGACGATGTCGGCGTCCGAGGTGTTGACCACCTTGATGTCCTTCTCGGCCAGCTTCACCGAATCGAGGGCGCGGGCGAGCAGGTAGTGGGACACCGAGAGCTCGACCAGATTGACTTTCTGGCCCTTGATGTCCTTGACCGACTTGCCCTTCTTCAGCACCAGCCCGTCATTGCCGTTGGAATAGTCGCCGATGATCAGCGCGGTGGTATCGACGCCGCCGGCGGACGGAATGGTCAGCGTGTCCATGTTGGTGACGGTGACGCCGTCGAACTTGCCGGCGGTGTACTGGTTGATGGATTCGACGTAGTCGTTGACCTGCACCAGTTCGATGGAAATGCCGTACTTGTCGGCCCATTTCTTGACGATGCCGGCCTGCTGGGCATAGGGCCACGGCATCCATCCGGCATAGATGGTCCAGGCGATCTTGAAGTCCTTCTTCTCGGCCGCCTGCAGGGGCGCGGCCAGGCCGAGCGCCAGGGCCAGGGCCGTCGCGGCAGTCGCAATGCGCTTAATGGAAATGGCCATTCTAGGAACCTCCGGTCCAGGGTCTCGCTATCCTGTCGGGGAGGGCCTCTCGGGCCTTCGGGCGGGCGCTTCGCGGAAGGGCCTCGCCGGAAGGAACGGACGCTCCTCCTCGGTTTGAACCTCCCGGGCTTTTATCCCTCCGTGTGTCCGCCCCTTGCGGAGCGGATTGCGACTCTCGGACCAGTCACCGTGGAAACGGCCGGAACCCTAGACGCGATGGCGGCTTTGCCAGAACCGTGCCAGAGCCAAGCCATTGATCTTGTTGCGGCGCACGCCGTGTCACCGAAGATGGCGCCCACGCTTTAGGCAGATCGCCGCCTAAATGGACAGCAGCGCCACACCAAGGAACACCAGTGCAACCCCACCCCAGCAGGCCGCTCCGATGCGCACCTTCAGGAAGATCCAGCCCAGCAGCACGCCCACCACCATGAAGGCCGACGCGGCGACGGCGGCGATGGCGGCATCCTCTCCGGCAGCGCCCAGCAAAAAAGCGGCGGCGAACAGGGCGCAGGCCAGCGCGCAGGCCAGGGCGGCCACCATTGTAGCCGCTGCGAATTGAACTGCGAAATGAGGCCGAGGATGCGGAGCGTGGGTCGCATCCACGGCGTCAGGATCACAGCAGCCCCAGACCGCGCCCGAAGGCGGTGGTCAGGTGGTCGGCGTCTTCCTTTCCCAACACCCGCCCGAAGGCGGCGGTGGTTTTGGGACCGATCCAATTGTCCACCTTCAGGGGCTCCCAATCATCGTGGTGCTGGGGGCCGATGGTGTTCAGGGTCTCCTGCAACACGCCCCCCTCGACCTTGGGCGATTTGCCATCGTCGCCCGAGCGGAGCAGCGGGCCGAAGGCGCTGTGGGTGGCGGCCTCCAAGCCATCGACGGTGCCGCTGCGTTGGGCGTTGCGGGCGAAGGTGTTGAAGCGGCCCAGCGCCAGGCCGTCCTGCACCTTGGCCGGCCCCAGCCGGGCGGTGGCGTGCTTGAGGGCGAAGTCGGTCTGCGGGCCGTATTGGCCGTCCTCGATCACCGGCCCCAGCTTGGTATAGGGGCCATAGGCGGGCGAGCGCGTTGGCAACGGATTGGCCTGGTTGAGGATGTTCAGGCCGCGTTGCAGACCCTTGACCGCGTTGTCGGTGCCATCGCTGCCGGCGGCCTCGGCCACCTGCTGCCCGATCCTGGCCGTCGCCTGCCACAGATCGCCGCCATCGGGGGTGGTGTGGGGGCTGATTTGTTCGGGGATGGGGCGGATGGGCTTGGGCTCGATGGGCTTGCCGCCGTCATACTTCTGGGGGCCGTCGCCATAAATGGCGACATGCCAATTCTGCACCTTCTCGTAGGTATGGGCTTTCAGCGGATCACCCGACCGCCAGCCGCGATAGTCGCCCTGGGCCGAGGCGATCATGTCCTTCATCTCGCCTTCGGTGAGCGTGTCCACCGGCTTCAGCAGGGCCGACCGGCCGGGGTTGTCGATGGGCTTGCCGGCCATTTCGATCATGGACGCCACCTGGGGATCGGCGGGGGCGTTGGACTGTTTTTGTTCCTGCGCGGGAGCGGGCGTTGGGTCCGGTTCCGGGACGGGGGGCGCGGTCGTCACCGGCACCGGCGTAGGCTCGGGTGTCGGTTCGGGGGTGGACGCGGGCGGCGGGGATGGCGGAGCCGGCTGAGGCTGAACGGGAGTGGGCGCCACCTTTCCTCCCGTCTCCTTGGTATGGTCGGTCGCCGTGCCGACGCCGATGGGGGTGCCGCGTTTGTCGATGGCACCCTCTCTTCGAGCCATCGCCTGCATCAGACGCTGATATTCCTCGGGACTGAGGCTATCCAGGCGACGATTGACATCAAGGCCGGAGAAGTTGCCGATATCCTTGGTGTAGCCGGGGACGTTGTTCTTGTCGGATGGAGGGGCGTAGATCGGGACCATGTCCTTGATGGTGAGATCCTTATAGCGCTTGTCGTTGCGCAGAAGGTCGGCCTTCGCTTTCATCCCCGTTTCCATGTCCGGGAAGATGGCGAAGCCTCTCTCGTCATAGCCGATGGCACCGGCACCACCTTTCAGATTGCCCGGATTGTTGTTGCGCCAGGGCTTCTTGCCGCCGGCATGAGTTGCTGTTTTGTTCCCTTCGGCATCATAATACTCGATGCCAATTTCACCGTTGGGCAGTTTGACCTGCTTGGCTTTTTGAGCTTTGCCGCCCATGACATTCTCCTTTCAGCCGCTTCTTAGCGGAATTGAGTTTCGGGATCGGATTCGATATCGGGGTTGGACAACCCCAGTTCCTTCTGGAACGCCTCCGTCACCGAGCAATAGCGCGATTTGGAATTCTTGCGGGACACCCTGACGAAGGCGAATTCATTGGGGGACTTGGGAGAACCTTTTTCCAGTCGATAGGTCGTGAACGTCACCGTCTCCGGGTCGCCATAGCTTCCCGCGATTTTCCTTTCGGCCTGCACGATCATGGTCGCCGAAGGCGTGCCTTCCTGGTGCCGCACCACAAGTCGGATATCTCGGGTCAAGCAATACATCCCTTGATTCGTGGTGAGTTCCAACCGTCCGACCGGTGGGGCCAAGTCCGGGAACGAAACCACATACCAGTGGATGCCCTGGTTGCCGACACCGATATCTTCATCGGTAAAGATGGTGAAGCTGTAGACCGAGAAGCTGTGCGGACTGGGGTTCGGGGCGCTGTAGCGCGACTTCACCACCAGATCCTTGTTCCCGTCCCCGTCCAAGTCCACCCAATTGGGGCCATGAACCAACGGCACCATGTCCTTGGGATCGAATTTGGGGGGCGGAGACTCAGCCCAGGCGGATACAGGGGGTGCCAGCGACACCCCTGCCGCTACAGCCAGAACCGCCAGCTTGTTGCACGAATGCCCCATGGACGAAGCCTCCATCGATCAGACGGGAGGGAACAATATAGGAACATATGCCGCATGTCAAGGGCGGGCTTACTTGACGTAGGCTGGCGCGATGGGGTGGTGGAAGAGGTCACCTTGGCATTCGCGAATGCCACAACATGGTTTTCCCGACTGCGCTTGGGTGCGCCTCAGTGCGGAAAAACCGCTTAATTTCTGAAGGATGGATGGTGCCGGCGGAGGGACTCGAACCCCCGACCTTGGCTTTACGAAAGCCCTCGCATCCAAGAAAAATGCGGTTTTCACGTGGTGATATGCACTGTTTCACGCCCTGCCAGTGTTGACAAAATGGCGGATTTCCAGGACCATTCCTCTCAAATGCCGCACACCTCGCACTTTTCCTCTCGGGTGCTAGCGGGCAAGACGGGGAGGTGGGAATGGTCGGGTCCAAGCGTGCTGCCTCCTCTGCGTCCGACAGCGAGCCGACGCGGGTTGTATTGGACGAGGGAGCCTACCTGTATCGGCGCACGGGTGCCAAGAAGGGCCGCTGGCAACTCTATGCCTACGTCGATGGCGACGAGGTCAAGCAATCCACCGGCACCGCCGACCTTGAAGCAGCCAAGGTCATCGCGCGCAAGGCGCTGACCGCCGCGCGCGAGCGCCGGGCCAGGGGCCAGAGCGCCCGGCGCCACCTGTTCGCAGACGTGGCGGAGCAGTTCTTGAAGGAACGGGTGGGCGGCGAGGCGGATTGGCGCCGACTGTCCGAGGACGAGGTGCGCAAGCGCAAGTTCGTGCGCCAGCGGATGGTGGACTACCTGCTGCCCTATTTTGGCGAGCGCATCGGCCGCAAGCCGCTCGAGGAAATCAACAGCGCCCAGATACGCGCCTATGCCGGTTGGCGGCAGGAACGGCGGGGCGAAATGGTCGAGGCCCGCCGAAAGCACAACGCCGAGCGCATTGCGCAAGCCCGTGAGCGCTGGACCAAGTCCGCCCGCTTGCAGAAGGCATTTCCGAATGTCGAGGACTACCTGCCCAGCGACAGCCTGGGCAGCATCCAGGCGAAGGTGTCGGCGGCGGCCATCAACAAGGAACTGTCCATCCTGCGCGCCATCTTCGCCTTCGCGCAGGAAAAGGGCTGGGCGCGCAAGAACGACCTTCCCGACGTCGAGAACGTCAAGATCGGCAACTCCATCTTGCGCAACGGCTTCACCGAGGAGGAGTTCAAGAAGCTGCGGGACACGGCGCGCCAGCGGTTCAACGACGCCCGCGACGAGGCGATGCGCATCTACCGACAGCGTTTCCCGCAGTCCCTTGCCGAGGAACTCCTGGGCGACCAGTGGAAGCAGGACGCGACCGCGTGGTCCCGCTTCGTGCTGTGGTGCGCCATCGACATCCTGGCCGGGACGGGAATGCGCCCCTCGACCCTGGTGCGCCTGACGCGGGGAATGGTGCAGAGCCGCCCGGTGCCGGAATGGGACGAGGTGCCGCCCGAGTGGCTGGCGACCGCCGAGACGCCCTACATCCTGACCGGCCTGACGCACAAGGGGTCGCAGCGCTTGCGCGAGATGAAGCGCAAGTGGGCCATCGTGCCCGAGGCCAAGTGCTGGCCGGCCATCACCCGCCTGCTGAATGCCCGACCGCAGGCGCCGGACACGCCCCTGATCGACATCCAGCCGCTGTCATTGAACAAGGCGTTCAAGAAGGTGTTGCGCCAATGCGGCCTGGAGCATACCGGAGACGGCCTACCCCGCAGCCTCTACGACCTGCGGCACTACTACATCACCAAGGCCCTGTTGGCCGGTCAGCCAACGGCGAAGGTCGCGGTCAATACGATGACCTCGTTGCAGATGATCGAGCGCCATTACAACCACGTCCCGGACCAACAAAATTTCGAAGACTTCGCCATCCTGAAACTGCCGACCACCCGCCGCCGGTCGTCGGGCTGAACCGCCTGGGTGCTTGGCAAGACGCGAGGGCGGCAAGGTGGCAAGGTGGTCTGTCGCGCGGGCCAATCGCTTTACCTGCTGGGACAGCGGAAGGCTCTCCGCAGGGCTGCGCCCTGCACCCCGGAAACGCATTGATAGCGTGGCGTGGATGCCGCACAATCTTCCGGCAGCATTTGAGGGGGCGTAATGATCGGCAGGGGCGCCACATTGGGAGCCTGTTTGCTAATAGCCCTGGTCGTGGCGTGCGACGACGGCTATTTGCGGGGTGCTGTCGAGGCATCGCCAGATGGGCGGACTTACCTCGCCATTCATGACGACAACGGCGGTGGGTGCGGCCCAATCAAGGTCGATGGGGAGGTCTGGCCCTTTCCCATGCGGACCCCAAGGGCTATTGAACCCGGGCGGCATACGATTGAATGCGGTATCGCCATCGAGTTCGACATCCCAAAAGGCAAACTCTTCAAGTTCGATTATTGGGGGCCGTAGGCTCAGCGTTCCCGCCCTCGTTCGCGCACAACCTCTACCCGAGCCGTTTCCTTGGCCGACACAAGCCAGTCGCGCAGCCAGCCCACTACCCGACCATGGGTTTCGCGGAGTGCCTCGCCGCCTTCCTGACGCAACCACGCCCGGACGCCCTCCACCACGTCCGCCGCCGGCAGGTGCAGGTCTGAGGCGTGGCCCAAGGCACGGGCGCCGCGGTCGAACAAAAACGCGAAGTGCCGTCGGGCGCGGTGCTCCATCGCCGCCCGCCACGACCCAAACTGGCGCAGATCGGCGGCATAGGCGGCCAGCCCACGCTCGAACGCCTTCCACGGCTCGGCCCGGCCGTTGCGCAACCGCTCCACCGCCAGCGTGTCCTCGAACTCCGCCCGCAGGGCTTTACGGTCGATGAAGCCGTCCATTGCCCGCTTCATCCCATCGATCGCCGCGCGTTCCCCGGCCAGTTCCTCGACCAGCGCCGACCGTGCCCGTTCCGCATCCGCGCGGGCTGTCCTCCGCTCGTCCTCAGCCTCCGCGTGCGCGGCCTTGGCCGCCACCGCCAGCAGGTCGGCGCCGTGTCGCAGTGCCTCGGCCCGCGCCTGTTCCGCTATTGCCGCCAACCGAGCGTCGTGGGCAATGTCGCGGTCCCGCTCTGCCGCCGTCGTGGCGTCGCCCAGGCGAGCATAATAGGCGCGGATGGGCTCGTGCTGCGCGCCCGATTGACGGAGCCCACGCCGCAGGCCAAGCGGCGCCATCGCTGCCGCGTAGCGGTCCTGCCGCTCCGCGAACGCGCCCTTGCCCGAGCCGAACACGGCGTCGTGGTTCATTGTCCAGCCGATGGTCGGCGGCGGACGGGTGCCATCCTTGCGCGTCCGCCCCCGCGCCTTCTTTTCCGTCCTGACGGTCGTGGTTGCCCAGCAATGCAGGTGGGGCACCGCCTCGTCGCCGTGCAGCACCACCGTGACTAAGTTGTCGCCCCATTCGGCGCGCAGGAAGTCCAGCGCCGCCGCCTTCCACGCCGCCAGCCGCTCGGCGTCCCAGTCGCCGTCTCGCCCGCCGAAGAACGATGCGCTTGCGGTCAGCAGCACCTCGCGCGCCAGCACTTGGCCGGGCCGGGGCTCGACGCCCACTGCCGCCAGCCGGGCCTGCACATCGGCCACCACATCGCCGGTGCCCACCATCACCTCGTTGCGGTCGCGCCGGCCGGGGTCGATGTTCTTGCCGAGCCATTGAGCATCCCGGCTGGTGTGGGCGGACGCCTCGCGCAGGGCCGCCCAGGTATGCGACTTGCGCCCCATCCGCAGCACGCAGAACGGTTCCGACATCGCGTGTCCCCCATCATTCCGACCGCCGTCGACATCGGGCGCGATTGCACGGGGGCAAGCCCCCGGCACCTACTCCGCCGGGTTTCGCCTTGCGAAAGCCGGCCCGTAGGCCGGGGCTCTGCCCCTGGACCCCTTGCCTGTCGTTGCAGCCGAATCCGCCTTCGTCATGCCGCGTGGCGCTCCTGCGCGGCGAGGGGGTGCCCCATTCCGTGGGGCGGAAACGCGAAGGGCGGCCATTGGCCGCCCTTTCGTGTTCGTGGCCTTCGTCGCGGTCAGGCGGCCAAGAACCGGTCGCCTTCCGCCAGGACCAGCCTGGCCTTCATCAGGGCGGCCCGGGCCTCGCGGAACGCCCGGTTCGGGTTCGCCCCGCCGACGGCCCCGGTCGCCTTGGCCTGGTCGCGCCATTCGTCGTCGGTCAGGCCGCCTTCATGGGCCGCCAACACCGCCAGGACGGCCTGCTGGTTCTTGCCCGAGGGCGCCGCGTCGGCCGGCGCGGCGCTACCCTCGCGCACCTCGCCTTCAAGGACCGCGACCGGGGTCAGGATGGGGTCGCCATCCGCGTCGATGCCGACCTCCACGGCCTCCATCCCGAAGCCAAAGGCCAAATTGTCCTTTCCGTCCTTCATCTTGCGGACGAACACCTCCATGCCGGCGTCGCCCTTGCTGACCCGGAGCACGGCGTCCGAGGCGCCTTCCAGAACGCTGCTGCCGCGCAACTCATCGGCCTCCTTCGGCGTATGATGGACGAACAACACGGCGCAGCCGAGGGCTCGGCGGACCAGTTCGCCGGCCTCGATCAGGCGCGCCATGTCGGCTTGCCGGTTCTCGTCGCCATCGCCGAAACACCGGGCGAGGGTGTCGAACACCACCAGCCGGACTGGCTGGCCGCCGAACCGGTGGTGGATGTCCAGGACGAGCTGCTCGACGTTGTCGGCGTCGAGCAGGTTGCTGGGCTGCGGCAGGACCGCGACGCCATCGCAGCCGTCGAGGTCGAGGCCGTGGAACCGGTGCCACGCCTTCACCCGGTTCTGCAGCCCCACGACCCCCTCGCCCGCGACCAGGGCGACGTTGCCCTGCGCCGTCCGACGGCCGAAGCACTGCATTCCGTGGGCGATGGACAGGGCCATCGACAGGACGAAGAACGTCTTGCCGGCCCCCGGCTTCCCATAGACCACCTGGAAGCCGTTGGCCGGGACAAGCCCCTTCACCAGCCATTCGGCGGGCGGCAGGGCCATGATTTCCGACAGGGTCAGGAACCGGTTGCGGGGCCGGAAGGCCGCATCCAGCGCCGAGGCGAGGTCGAGGTCGTGGGGCGCCTTGAAGGGCTTGCGCTCATAGCTCATGGTCGTGCTCCTGCTTGGTCGTGCCGGGGCGGGGGTGCCCCAGCGCGGCGGATATGAACGTGCAGGAGCGCCGGCCAAAATCCGCCCTGGCATGCGCTGGCGGCATTTGACCGTGCGAGCGAACGGCCTCACCTCCACGGGCTGGGCAGGCGGAGCGGCAGGGACGGACGGGACGGTTTCTTAGGGAAACCGTCCCGTCCGTCCCTGCCACCGGGCGCGCGTGGGCCGCCGGAAATGCGGAGGGCGGTTCCTCGCAGTTTTCCTCGCAACTTTGCGAAGGCGAGTGCCTGCGAGGCTGGGCCGCGAAATCTTGTGGGGAAGTGACGCGCTGATGCGCTAGAAGTGGTGCCGGCGGAGGGACTCGAACCCCCGACCTTGGCTTTACGAAAGCCCTGCTCTACCAACTGAGCTACGCCGGCCCGAAGGCCCGGGAAGTTAGCCTTCCGGGGCCTCGAATGCAAGTCCGCTCACGTCTCGGTTTCGGGGCGGACGAAGCGGGCCCGGGCGCCGCGTTCGATGGCCGCCGCGGTCAGGCGGTCGATGTCCAGGCGGTGGCGGATCAGTTCGAGCAGGCGGATCACCTCCTGGTGCGCCTCGCCGTCCGAGGCGGCGACATCGCAGGCCAGGGCATAGGCGGTCTCGCGCAGGCGAGGCGGCAGCGAGGCGCGGATCACCGAAAGCGTGCGTTCCAACCCGTCGTCGGCGTCCATCATGTCGGCGCAGGCGCCGGCGGTCTGGGGCAGCATGTCGGGGTCGTAGTCGTGGAACACCGGCAGGAAGTTGACGATTTCGCCGATGGTGCCGAGTTCGGCGTCGGTCATGTCGCCGTCCGCCGCCGAGATCATCACCATGACATAAACCAGGGCCGCGTGATGGCTGAGCATGTCCGCTTTCCTTCCCTGTTCCGCCTCGACGGACTTTAGGCTTGCGATGGCGCGGTGCGTCAAGCATAGATTCGGGTGGGGGCATGATGGATAAGGCCCGGACATCGGAGGGGGTGTCCGAGGGGAGGCCTGTCATGACGGCCAGGACCGTTTTGGTGGTGGACGACTCGCTGGTCGCCCGCATGTTGACGCGTCACCTGATCGAGACTGCCCGGCCTGGCTGGACGGTGGTCGAGGCGACATGCGGCGAGGATGCGCTGGCGCTGGTCGCCGGCGCCGCGCCCGACTGCATCCTGCTCGACGTCAACATGCCCGGCATCGGCGGCCTCGAGGCCGCGCGCCGGCTGCGCGAGGTGGCGCCGCTGGTGCCGGTGGCCCTGCTCACCGCCAACATCCAGGACGCCATCCGCCAGCGCGCCGGCGAACTGGGCGTCGGCTTCATGTCCAAGCCGGCGGCCCAGGCCGAGTTGGTCGCCTTCCTCGACGGGGTGGCGGCATGACCGGGTTCATCGGCGCCGTCGAGCGCGACGCGGTCACCGAGATGCTCAACATCGCCATCGGCCAGGCCGCCGCGTCGCTGTCGCGGCTGGTCGAGGACGAGGTGCAGTTGTCGGTTCCCTTCGTCGACTTCCTGTCCCCGGACGAGGCCGTCCGGCGCCTGGAGAGCGAGACCTCCGACGGCGATTCGGTGGCGGTGCGCCAGCGCTTCTCGGGACCCTTCCAGGGCACCATCCTGCTGATCTTCCCGGAGCGGCGCAGCCTCGACCTGGTCCGCCACATGCTGGGCGACCAGGTGCCGCTGGACCAGCTCACCGAGTTGGAACAGGAGGCGTTGATGGAGGTCGGCAACATCATCCTCAACGCCTGCCTGGGCAGCCTCGCCAACCAGCTCGGGCTCAAGGTGGAAAGCAGCCTGCCGGCCTGCCTGCGCGGGCGCGGCGCCGCCATCCTGGCCGGCGGGGCCGATCCGGCCGAGGAGCTGGTGATGTTCCTGCATGTCGATTTCCGGCTGCTGGCCAAGGACATCAGCGGCTACCTCGCCTTCGTCATGGACATTGCCTCGGCCCAGCAGTTCGTCGCGGCGGTGCGCGGCTTCCTGGACGGCCATGGGGGAGGCGGGGCATGACCACGGACCCGCTGCCCGGCCCCTCGTTCCGCGCCCTCTCCGACGCCAGCGAGATCGGGCTGGTGCTGCTCGGCCACGACGGGCGCATCGTGGTGTGGAATGCGTGGATGGCCGCGGCCTCCGACATCGAGCCCGCCGTCGCGCTGGGCAGCACCCTGGACCGGGTGTTTCCCCGGCTGGCCGGCGGGCGCATCGTCGCGGCGGTCGAGGACGCCCTGCAATCGGGGCTTTCGGCGGTGTTGTCGTCGTCGCTGAACAAGTCGCTGTTCCCGCTCACCCACCAGGGGCTGGCGCCCGAGCGTGGCGAACCCATGCACCAGATCGTGGTGATCAAGCCGCTGCCCGCGCCGACCGGCGGCCGCGCCTGCCTGGTGCAGGTGTTCGACATCACCACCATGGCCCACCGCGAGGCGCTGCTGCGGCAGCAGGCGCGGACCATGGAGGCGCTGGCCGAGAACTACCGCCTGTCCGAGCTGCACAACCGCGCCATCGTCGACAACACCGCCGACGCCATCGTCACCTTCGGCGAGGACGGCGCCATCGGCACCTACAATCCGGCCGCCGAGTGGATCTTCGGCTACGGTCCGCAGGAGATCGTGGGCAAGCCGGTGGGCACCCTGATCCCGGCCCTGGGCGGCGCCGACGCCCGCCTGCAGGCCGATTCCCTGGCCGCCGAGCGGCGCGAGGTGACGGGGCGGCGCAAGTCGGGCGACGACTTCCCGCTGGAGCTGTCGGTCAGCGCCATGGAGGTGGGCGGCCAGCCCTACTACGTCGCCGTCGCCCACGACATCACCGAGCGCAAGCAGGCCGAGCAGGAGCTGAAGACCCAGAAGGAGTGGCTGACCACCCTGATCAACGCCATGCCCGATCTGGTCTGCTTCAAGGACGGCGACGGCCGCTGGCTGGTCGCCAACGAGTTCTACCGCAGCATCGCCGGCCTGAGCGGCATCGACTACCAGGGCCGCACCGGGCCGGAGCTGGCGCGGCTGTCCCAGGGCAAGGCCGACTTCCTGCTCGCCACCGCCGAGACCGACCAGCGCGCCTGGGCCAACCGCGCCCCCATCGCCTACGAGAAGGAACTGTCCTCGCCCAGCGGCGAGACCCGCGTCTTCGACGTCGCGAAGATCCCGCTGTTCAATCCCGACGGCAGCCGCCGCGGCCTGGTCCTGGTCGGGCGCGACATCACCGAGCGCCGGCTGGCCGCCGCCCGCATCCACCACCTCGCCCACCACGATTCGCTGACCGGCCTGCCCAACCGCTCGCTGTTCCAGGAAAGCCTGCGCGTCGCCCTGGCCCAGGCGCGGCGCGTCGATCACAAGGTGGCGCTGCTGTTCCTCGACCTCGACAAGTTCAAGGACATCAACGACACCCTGGGACACCATGTCGGCGACCTGCTGCTGAAGGCGGTGGCCAAGCGGCTGCTGCGCTGCGTGCGCGAGACCGATAACGTGGCCCGCCTGGGCGGCGACGAGTTCGCGGTGCTGCTGACCAACCTCGAGGACGCCGAGGGCGCCGGCACCGTGGCCGAGACCATCATCGCCTCGGTCGCCGATCCGTTCGGCATCGAGGAGCACGAGGTGCTGACCTCGGCCTCCATCGGCATCACCTTGTTCCCCGACGATGCCGGCGATGCCGAGGCACTGCTGAAGAACGCCGACCTCGCCATGTTCCGTTCCAAGGCGGAAGGGCGCAACGGCTACCACTTCTACGTCGCCGAGATGGATGCCGAGGTGCAGGCGCGCAAGCAGGTGGAACGCGACCTGCGCCTGGCCATGGGCACCGAGCAGCTGGAGCTGTACTACCAGCCGCTGGTCGAGGTGAAGACCGGCGAGGTCATGGGCTGCGAGGCGCTGCTGCGCTGGAAGCACCCGGACCACGGCTTCATCAGCCCGGCCGATTTCATTCCCATCGCCGAGCGCACCGACCTGATCGCCCCCCTGGGCCGCTGGATCCTGCACCGCGCCTGCCTGCAGGGCCGCGACTGGGCGCGCGACGGCCTGCCGCCCATGAAGATCGCCGTCAATCTGTCGCCGGCCCAGTTCAAGCACCACGAGACCCTGGTCGCCATGGTCGCCGATATCCTCGACCAGACCGGCTTCCCCCCCGACCACCTGCAGCTGGAGATCACCGAGGGCATCGCCATGCAGAACGTCGAGGCGACCATCCTGGTGCTGCGCCAGATGCGCGACATGGGGGTGCTGATCTCCATCGACGATTTCGGCACCGGCTATTCGTCGCTGAACTACCTGAAGCGCTTCCCGGTGGACAAGCTGAAGATCGACCGCTCGTTCGTCATCGACATCGGCGACCATCCCTGCAACGCGGCGGTGGTGAAGGCCATCGTCAACCTGGGCCACTCGCTGGGCACAAGGGTCAACGTCGAGGGCGTCGAGACCCGCGAACAGCTGGACTTCCTGATCTCCCACGGCGTCGACGAGGCGCAGGGCTTCTACTTCGCCAAGGCGCTGCCGGCCGACGAATTCGCCCGCCTGGTGCGTGAAAAGAGCCCCTACGACCTCACCGAGGGCATCCCGGCCCCCATCCGCGGGCCGCGGCGGCGAAGCTGACGCCCAATCGTCCTGCCCTTTGCGTCTCGGGCCTGTCGTTGAGACCATTGCCGCGCCCAGGCTTCCATGGCCAGGGCCGGGGAAGTTGGCTGGGGGACTAGGATTCGAACCTAGACTGGCGGAGTCAGAGTCCGCTGTCCTACCGTTAGACGATCCCCCAGCAGGGCCGGCACGGGAACCATGGGGGTCCCGGCGGGAGGGGCACCTTCTATCACACAGCTTCCGCGCTTGTGAAGGGGGAAAGTTGGGGTGGTCATGGCGGTCGGATGACGGATTTTTATCCAACCGTTATTCCGTCACTCCCGCAAACGAGCCCGGTAGTCCGAGCGCTCACCCCTTGACCGCTGTCTCCACCGGCGGGCGGGAGGCGGCCGGGCTCTCGGCCCAGGCCAGCAGATCGGCCAGCACCGGGGCGCCGAAGCCGAACGAGGCGGCCAGACGCTTCAGCACATCGTTCTCGTTGGGATGGCGGCGCCCGTCGGCCAGCGCCACCACATACAGCTCGCCCAGCAGCAACAGCCGCGCGGCGCGGTCGGGAAACAGCGACAGCGGCGGTTCGATGAAGTAATCGGCCGCCGCGATGGCGCCGGTCACGCCCAGCTCCTGCTCGAGCCAGTCGATGCGCTGGGATTCCGCCGCCGCGGCGGAATGATCCGCCACCATCATCTGGACGGCGAAGACCGCCAGGGCCTTGCGCTGGTCGGTCGAAAGGTCCTTGAGCTCCATGTCTACCCCCGTCTGTCCGTGCCGAGCGCGCAATCCACCAGGCGCTTTCGCATCATCCGCAGGCGTTCCATCGCCTCGTCGATTTCGGCCACCGCCCGGCTGGCCTCGGCGGCGGTGATGACCGAGCCGCCGTCGCTGTCCTCGGACAGGGCGTCGAACACCGCGCGCTGGACGTCGCCGGTCTCGGCCGCCACCTCGATGGCCAGGCGTTCGAGATTGGTATTGTGGCCGCCCGCCGCCTGCTGCGCCAGCGCCGCCACCTCGGCGTCGAAGGCGATGGAGAACCATTCCGGATGGCCCTCCGCCCGCAATTGCGCCGCCACCACCTTGACCTGGTCCCAGCTCAGGAAGGCGAAGCCGTTGGGAAGGTTGGGATTGCAGGCCTTGTACAAGGTGCTGGCGCTGACCCCGACCAGGGCGGCCACTTGGTCCCGCCCCAGCCGCGTCATGGCGTCCGATACCGCGAAGCTGGTGGTCGCGAACGGTTTCGGCGTCGTCATGGCAAAAAGAACCCCCCCGATTGGACCCCACCCCGCCCCGGAACCGAGGCACGATACTGTGCACCGGGACAACGCCGGCGGAAAGAGGAAACCATGATTGCGCACAGGCCTCAAGCGAACGCATCCGTTACAGCCGATCTGCCTAATGCGGAAGACTTAGAGTGCCTCATTCTGAGGTTGCGGGAACTCTTGCTGTCGCTGGACGGTACCGATGAAAAGAGGTACATCCGAACCCATGGGCAGGGCGCGGCGGCGAGCCGGCGACGCAACCGCCGCAGCACCTGGTAGGCGTGTAGGGACCACGCCACCGGAGGACAACTTGGATGTCGTGGACGCAAGGCGCCTCGCCCGCTGAAACGGCGGTTCTGGACCACCTTCGCGCCGAGGCGGAGCCGCAGCGGATCGGGAACGATCTGGTGCTGGTCGGCCCCGATGGCGAGCGGGTGGTCATCGCCGACTATTTCATCCTGGAGCCGCCGCCCGCGCTGCCGGTATGGGCGGTGCTGCCCATGCCGGTGCCGATCCTGCTGGCGGCCGGCGACGCCATCGTGTCCGACGCCGTTGCCGATCCCGGCATCGCCGAGCAACTGGCGCAGGCACCGGCGACGGCCAAGGGCGGGGTGTCGCCGCAGGCCATCGAGGCCTTCAAGCTGGCCATTTCCAGCGGCAAGAGCGTCGATGCCGCCATTTCCGAGCTGGTCGCCGCCGAGATCAAGGCTGCCGCCGCCCGCGGCATTCCCGTCGCGGTGGCGCAGAAGGCGGCCGGGGCGTTTTCCACCGAACTGGTGCTCAATCTCGGCAGCAAGATGTCGGTCGAGGACGCGGTGGCCGACGCCGAGCGGGTGTTCAAGGGCGCGGTGAAGGCAGCCCAGGTGGAGGCCCAGCCGGAGAACCCGCTGATGGCGGCGCTGACCTCGGGCAAGGGCGCCGACGCGGCGCTGGCCCAGCTGGGCATCTCCGGCGGCAACGCCGCCAAGGCGGTGGGCGACGCGCTGGGCGCCGGCGAGCAGCAGGCCGGCGCGGTCGGCAAGGGTCTGGCCGCCGGCGCCGCCCAGGCCAAGGCCGGATTGGGCGGCGACGCGCTGCTGCAGGCCCTGGTCAGCGGCCAGGGGCTCGAGGCGGTCGGCCTGACCGACCCGGCCGCCGCCGCCCGCTTCGCCGAGATGTTGCAGCAGGGGGCCAGCCCGGCCCAGGCCCTGGCCGCCGCCAAGGCCGCCGCCGCCGCCGCCGGTGCGGCGCAGAAGGAGGCCGAGGCCGCCGGCAAGGCCGGCATGGAGGCCATGGCCTCGGGCCAGGGCGATGCCGCCGCGCTGGCCCAGGCGGCCCGGCAGGCCGGCATCGACCTGCCCGTGGCCGGCAAGGCCACCGGCGCCGAAGGCCCGGCCAGCGCCATGGAAGCCCTGGCCTCCGGCCAGGGAATCGCCGAGATGGTGGGCGGCAGCGGGCAATCGTTCGAGCAGGCGCTGGGCGCCGCGCTGGCGGCGGGCGGCTCGCTGGATCAGGCCATGGCCGCCGCCCAGACCGCCGCCGCCGCCGTCCAGGCAGCGGGGGCCAAGGACTCCACCCTCGGGCAGATCGCCGCCGGCAATGCCGGCGCGCTCAGCGGCTCCGCCGCCTTCGAGAAGGCGGTGGGCGAGGCCCTGAGCACCGGCCAGTCGGCCGGCAATGCCATCGCCGAAGCCAGCGCGCGGGCGGCGAACGCGGCCGCCGCCGATGCGCGGGCGGGCGTCGCCGCACCGGTCAACCAGGTCTTCACCCCCGCCCCGCCGCCGGCGACCGTGTCGGCGCCGCCGCCGCCCGCCCCGGTGAACACCTCGCTAACCGCCGCCCCCCAGGTCGGCGTCGTCAACCTGTCCGTCTTCAATCCCGCTCCGGCGCCGGTGGCGCCACCGCCGCCGCCACCGCCGGTCAACCCCATTTTCGTCGCCCCGCCGCCGCCGCCGCCACCGCCGCCGCCGCCGCCGCCCGTGCAGGTGGTGATCGACAATTCGCCGCGGCCCAACGCCCCCCCGGTCGCCCCCACCCTGACCGTGGCGGCGGCGGTCGCCTTCGACGAGGACACCGTCCTGTCGCTGCCCTTCACGGTGTCCGACCCCGACAGCACCATCACCGGCATCCAGGCGGTGACCGCCAACGGCACTCTGCTGCCGACCCTGACGGTCAGCGGCACCGGCGCCAACCGCACCCTGTCGGCCAATCCGGGCGCCCACCTCAACGGCGGCACCACCGTCACCCTGACCGTCACCGACAGCCAGGGCCTGAGCGCCACCCAGCAGATCGCAGTGACGGTGAACCCGGTCAACGACGCCCCGGTGCTGGTCGCCACCAACGCCGCCACGCTGACCCGCGGCCAGTCCGTCGCGCTGACCGGCACGCTGAACGGCACCGACATCGACAACACCGACGCCCAGATGACCTTCACGGTGACGGCGCAGCCCGCCGGCGGCGCCCTCTACCGCAGCGGTGTCGCGGTCACCAGCTTCTCGGTCGCCGACGTCAAGGCGGGGCTGGTCAGCTACCAGCATTTCGGCGGTTGGGGCGCGGCCAGCGACAGCTTCACCTATTCGTTCTCGGACGGCGCCGGCGCCACCACCACCGGCCACACCTTCGCCCTGACCGTCAATTCCTCGTCGGCGCCGCTGAACCTGCACGCCTACAAGGCCAGCGCGTACCAGACCCTGGCCAGCCAGACCTATACGGTCAGCGCCGACAAGGTGCTCGACACCCTTCTCCTCACCAACCCGAAGATCGAGAGCGTCTCGTACACCATTCCCAATCTGCTGGGTCCGGTGACCGGAGCCGCGCTGCGGGTGGTGGCCCAGGACATCGATTACGGGCTTGGCGAGCGCGACCGGGTGTCGTTCGACGGGCATGTGCTGGGATACCTCAACGGCACCAACAACAACACCTCCACCACCACCTTCTCGCTCACCCCCGGCTGGGTCGACAGCGGCAGCCACACCGTCGGCGTGGAGCTGATCACCCCGCTATACTACGCCACCGTCAAGTCGGCCTCGCTCACCGTCTCGACCACGGCGGTGACCGGCGCCAGCGTGTCGGCCTTCCATCTGGAAGGCGCCACCATCTCGGGCAGCACGGTCTACGCCGACACCCGCACCGTGGTCCACGCCAACACCACCGGCACCTACCAGCTGATCCTGCGGGTATTGAACGGCAGCGGCGCCATCGTCAGCACCACCACCCTGCCCGCCTTCACCGCCACCGCCGGCCAGGACGTGGTGCTCAACGCCAGCCCGACCTATGCGCTGAGCGCGGCGTCGGGCACGTACAAGGTCCAGGCCAGCCTGCTCGCCACCGCCGAGTCCACCCACCAGACGGTGGTGGCGCAGTCCTTCACCCACACCCAGAACAGCGGCCCGACCCTGCCGAGCGCCTCGCTGCTGGTGGCGCAGAGCGCCGCGACGGGCACCGTGGTGGCGCTGCTGGGCCATTCCGAGGCCGACCTCAACCAGGCGGTCACCTATTCCCTGCTCGATACAGCCGGCGGCCGCTTCGGCATCGCCACCAATGCCCAGGGGGTGGCCGAGCTGCGGGTGGCCGGGGCGCTGGGCACCGCCAGCCAGCACGTGGTGCGGATCAAGGCCACCGACGCCACCGGGGTGTCGGTGGTCGAGGACTTCACCATCGCCACCACCAACGTCAACCAGGCCCCCAGCGGTACCGACCTGGCGGTCGCCACCAGCGAGGACGTGGCGCTGACCATGGCCTCGGGCTTCGTCGACCTGGACGGCGATGCCCTGACCTACGCCATCGCCGCCCAGGCCGGCAACGGCACCGCCACCATCGCCGCCGACGGCACCTGGACCTATACCCCCAGCGCCAACTGGTCCGGCACCGACACCTTCCAGGTCAGCGCAGCCGATGCCGGGCACGCGGCGGTGACCAAAACCGTCACCGTCACCGTCGATGCGGTCAACGACGCCCCGACCTCGAGCAACGTCACCCTGACCGCCACCGAGGACACCAACCGGGTCTTCACCCTGGCCGATTTCGGCTTCGCCGACGCCGATACCAGCGACCTGCTGGCCAAGGTGGCGCTGACCGGCTTCAGCGGGGCCGGCAGCCTGCAGAGCTATGACGGCACCACCTGGACCACCCTGAACCTGGCGACCACGCAGGAGCTGTCGCGCAACGACATCGAGGCGGGCTACCTGCGCTACGTGCCGGCGGCCAACGCCAACGGCTCGGGCCAGGCCACCGTGACCTTCAAAGTCAATGACGGACAGGCCGACTCGGCGGCCGCCTATACGGCGACCATCGACATCACCGCCGTCAACGACGCCCCCACCGCACCGGTGGTCAGCGTCGCCCCCGCCGCCCAGCCGGCCCGGGCGCTGGATTTCAACGGCACCGACAGCCACGTCACCCTGCCCGCCACCCTGGCCGGGGCCACCGATTTCACCTTCGAGGCCTGGGTCAACCCGGACGGCGCCGGCGATCTCCAGCGCATCTTCGACCTGGGGGCCGGCGCCTCGGCCACCAAGTACATGTTCCTGACCCCGCGGGCCGCCGCCACCGGCGCCGCCCGCTTCGCCATCTCCACCGGCGGCGCCGCCGGCGAGCAGGTGCTGAGCGGCGGCACCCTGACTGCCGGCACCTGGACCCATCTGGCGGTCACCCTGTCGGGCAACACCGGCACCCTGTACGTCAACGGCGTGGCGGTGGCGACCAATACCGCCATGACCCTGGACCCCAAGGATATCGGCGCCACCTTGGCCTATCTGGGCCGCTCGCTGCAGTCCGGCATCGCCTATTTCGACGGCAAGCTGGCCGACGTCCGGGTGTGGGCCACCGGCCGCACCGCCGCCGAGATCGCCGCCGACCTGAACCGCCGCCTGACCGGCTCGGAGCCGGGGCTGGTCGGCTACTGGCGCCTGGACGAGGCCATGGGCGCCGCCGCCAACGGCACCCAGCTGGTCAACGAGGTCACCGGCAGCGCCGCCGCCACGGTGGTGAACGGCGCCACCTGGGTGGAAAGCGCCACCGCCGCCACCGGCACCGCCATCACGGTGGATGCCAACACCCAATACGAGGGCAAGGTCAGCGCCACCGACGTCGAGGGGCAGGCCATCACCTACGGCGTCAATGCCGGCGGCGCTCCGTCCAAGGGAACGTTGACCGTCAACACCGACGGCACCTTCACCTATACCCCCAACACCAACGCCACCGGCACCGACACCTTCACCGTCAAGGCCACCGATGCCGGCAACGCCACCACCACCCAGGCCATCACCGTCACCATCGCCGACAAGCCGGTGGTCCAGGGTGGCCGCGACGGCAACGGCGCGTTGCAGGTGGCGGCCGGCGAATACGCCCTGGCCGCCATGGGCACCGCCACCGCCAGTACCAAGGTGACCGTCGAGGCGACGGTGATGCTGACCGGCAGCGCCACCAAGCACAATCTGCTGTGGTGGGGCGACGGCACCGTCAACACCGGCGGCACCTCGAAGCGGTTCGTGCTGGAGGTCAACAACGGCGTCCTGGGGCTGTGGACCAACCCCTACCGCTTCGACGCCACCGGGGTGACGCTGTCCGCCGGCACCTGGTACAACCTGGCCGCCGTCTACGATGCCGGCACCGTCCGCATCTACATCGACGGCGCCCAGGTGCTGGAGACCTCGGCGGCGGCGCTGGCCACCGCCACCACCATCAACGCGGCGAAGGCCGCCGAAATCAACGCCTTCGCCCTGGCCGGCAGCGCCCAGTACGTGGGCATCGGCGCCGATATCGCCCCCACCACATTCCCCAGCACCGCGATCATCGACGAGGTCAAGGTGTGGAACGTCGCCCGCACCGCCGCCGACATCAAGGCCGATGCCGGCCGCGTGCTGACCGGCAAGGAGCCGGGGCTGCAGGGCTACTGGAACTTCGACGGATTGTCGAAGACGGTCACCGACCTCACCGGCAACGGCCACGACGCGGTGTTCGCGTCAAGCACCCTGCCGGCGGTGCTCCAGCGCGGTCCCGACGACAAGGTGCTAAGCTTCGACGGGGTCAACGACTACGTCTCGCTGCCGGCTTCGGTGGCCAACGTCACCGACTTCACCTTCGAGGCGTGGGTCAAGCCGGCGTCGTCCACCGGGTACCAGCGCATCTTCGACTTCGCCGATACCGGCGCCGCGCCCGCCAAGTACATGTATCTGGTCACCACCACCGACAGCGGCGGCGGTACCGGCGGCCTGCGCTTCGTGCTCAGCAATTCCGGCGACTGGACCGCCGAGCAGCGGTTGGACGGCTCGGTGCTGCCGCTCAACCAGTGGAGCCACGTGGCGGTCACGCTGTCGGGCGACACCGGGCGCATCTACGTCAACGGCGTCGAGGTCGCCAGCAGCAACGGCATGACCATCAACCCGTCGGACCTGGGCATCGACCAGGCCCTGCTGGGCAAGTCGCTGTTCGCCCACGACCCCTATTACAGCGGCTCCATCGCCGACGTGAAGGTGTGGAACACCGCCCGCAGCGGCGCCCAGATCGCCAGCGACATGACCACCCGGCTGACCGGCGCCGAGGCCGGTCTGGTCGGCTATTTCCCGCTCACCGACGGCGCCGGCACCGCCGCCGCCAACCTGGTGACCGATGCCGCCGCCGGCACCATCTCGGGCGCCGCCTGGCAGGGCGCCGCGCCGCTGGCCATCGACCCGCCCGACCGCGCCCTTCATTTCGACGGCACCGACGACCGCCTCATCCTGCCGGCCGCCCTGTCCACCGGCACCAGCGCCTTCACCTACCAGGCCTGGATCAGGACCTCGAAGACCACCGGGCGCCAGGAAATCCTGTGCGTCGGCGACGGGCCGACCAACCAGGGCGCCTTCCTCTTCGTCCAGAACGGCCGGCTGCAATTCGACTATGCCGGCACCACCGGCCCGACCTCGGCCCGCATGGTGGCGGACGGCGCCTGGCACCACGTCGCCGTGACCGTCAGCGCCAACAGCCTGGCCACCCTGTACGTGGACGGGGTCGCCGACGGCAGCCTGAACTACAACCACGCCCCCACCCTGGCCTCGGCCTTCGCCAGCGTCGGCGCCAAGACCACCAACGGCACCAATTATTCCGACTTCTTCAGCGGCGACATGGCCGAGCTGGCGGTGTGGTCCAAGGCCCTGACCGCCGCCCAGGTGGCCGATGCCATGAACGGCCAGATGTCGGGTACTGAAGACTCCCTGCTCGGCTATTACCGCATGGACGAGGGCAGCGGCACGGTGGTGGCGAATTCCGTCTCCACCTCGGCCGCCGGCCCGGGCACCCTGACCAATGGCCCGACCTGGGCGGTGACCGGCGCCCCGGTCTTCGACGCCGCCGTGACCACCGAGGCCAATACCGCCCTGCGCGGCGAGCTGAAGGCCGGCGACGCCGATGGTTCAAGCTTCACCTGGACCAAGACCGCCAATCCCGGGCACGGCTCGGTCACCGTCAATGCCGATGGCACCTACGTCTACACCCCCAACCGCGACTGGATCGGCACCGACAGCTTCACCGTCACCGCCAGCGGCGGCGGCTACAGCAGCAGCCGGGTGATCAGCGTCACCGTCAACGACCCGGTGGTTGCGGCCTCGGCGGCGGCGACCGTCCCCACCAACACCCACCTGGAGCTGCCGGGATCGTCCTACCTGACCGGCGCCGCGGTGTCGTTCTCCACCTTCACCTACGAGGCGTGGGTCAAGCCCACCACGACCGGCGGCTGGAAGGGCATCATCAGCGAGGCGACCACCGGCGGCCAAGGCATGGCGACCCTGGGCCTGACCGGCGACAACGTGGTGTTCGAGGTGTGGCAGCCTTCGGGGTCCATGCGCTACATCAGCACGGCCTCCGTCAACGACGGCAACTGGCATCACCTGGCCGCGTCGTGGGACGGCACCACCGGCATCATCTACGACAACGGCGTCGCCATGGCGACGACCCTGTCCCAGGCCGGCAACAACGCCGCCGGCTTCGCCGTGAACAACCAGATTCTCAATGTCGGGGCCATCTCGGCCGCCACCAACGCCTTCATCGGCCACATCGACGAGGTGAAGGTGTGGAGCACCGTCCGCACCGAGACCGAGGTCAAGCAGGACATGGTCCGCGTTCCCGAGAGCACCGAGCCCGGCCTGCAGCGCTATTACGATTTCCAGCGGGACGACGGCAACGCCGTCCGCCTCAACGCCGCCGACGGCAGCAACGATTCCATCACGCTGACCAACGCCAACGACCGCCTGGACGTCGGAGCCGCCGGAACCCTGGAACTTTGGGTCAAGCGGGAGCAATGGAACACCGCGACCGACCAGTCGATCCTGCATGCCGGCATCGGCGGCACCCTGGACAACGCCCTCTACCTCAGCGCCCATTCCAGTGTCGGCCTGCATTTTCGCTATGGCGGCGGCGACCAGGCCGGCAACAAGTACCTGAATTACCAGGGCAGCGACAATTGGTCCGACAATTCGTGGCACCACATCGCCGCCAGTTGGGACAACGGCGCGCTCAAGCTCTATGCCGATGGCCAACTGGTGGACAGCGACAGCACTGCCCTCATCGTCTCCAATCTCAACCCGGCCTGGTCCCTGGGCGCCCTGGTGTCCAACGGCGATACCACCTGGGCCAACGGCATGACGGTGGACGACGTGCGCATCTGGAACACCGCGCGCTCGGCCGCCGACATCCAGTCGGACATGCAGACCGCCCCGGCCGGCACCGAGACCGGCCTCCAGGGCTGGTGGACGCTGGACGAGGCCACCGGCGCCACCCTGGCCGATTCCACCGGCCACGGCAACACCGGCACCCTGACCAACGGCACCCATGTGGACACCTTCACCTCGACCCTGGCCGCCCAGGGCAGCGGCACGCCCAGCCTGCAGGCCACTTCGTCGCCGACCCTGAGCACCACCAATCACGGCCTGAAGTTCGACGGCGTCGACGACTATGCCAGCGCCGGAAACATCTTCAACGTCGGCACCGGCGATTTCAGCATCGAGGCCTGGATCAATCCGACCAATGTCACCGGCAACCATGCGTTCCTGACCAAGGACGTCAGCGGATCAAACCCGCAATTCGACTTTCTCCTCTCCAATGGCAAGGCGGCCTTCCAATTGGCCAGTGCCGACGGCGGCAGCGCGCTGTGGGACGGCGATTTCACGCTCATGTCCCCCACCGCGCTGAATGTCGGCGAGTGGAATCACCTGGCGGTGACGCGGTCGGGCACGCAGTTCAGCCTTTACGTCAATGGCCAGGTGGTGGATACGGCAGCCAGTTCCACGGTGATCGACGTCAACAACGCCAATGCCCTGGTGCTTGGCGGCCAGTGGACGGCGGGGGGCGGAATCGTCTCGTCCACCGCCTTCCAGGGAACCCTCGACGAGGTGCGCCTGTGGACGGACGTGCGCACCGCCACCGAGATTTCCGAGAACTACACCAAGCGCCTGACCGGGTCCGAGGACAACCTGGCCGCCCTGTGGCACCTGGACGAGGGCAGCGGCACCGCCGCCGCCGACACCTCCAGCCACAATTACGACCTGAACCTGGTCAACGGCCCGACCTGGGACGACCTGCTGACCGAGACGGTGAACAACGGCGCCACCTACCGCTTCCTCACGCAGGGCAGCGAATCCGACGGCGGCGCCTTCAGCTTCGCCCTGATCGGCGCCAGCGGCGGCTCGACATTGGGCGCCGCCACCATCGACGCCAAGACCGGCGTGGTGTCCTATACGGCCGGCCAAGTGGACGGCAACGACCAGATCAGCTACCAGATCACCGATGCCGGCGGCGCCACCAGCGTCGGGCTCATCCAGGTGACCGTGCAGTGAAGGGGGATTGGGGGTGAAGGCTTTGGCGTGGGCGGCACCGGCCGTCGAGTGGTTCAACCAGGCCAGCAAGGCCAGCAAGTTCGCCGCCATCCTGGGCATCATGGCGGTGCTCGGGGTGCTGCTGTCGCTGGCCGCCAAGGTCACCTTCGTGCCCAAGGATTCCGCCTCGTCCTACCGCATGGCGGTGGTGGCGCCGCTGTCGGGGCCGTCGGCCGGGATCGGCCGCTCCATGGTCCAGGGCGCCCAGTTCCTGGCCGAAAGCGTCAACCGCGCCGGCGGCATCAACGGCAACACCCTGGTGGTCGAGCCCCTGGACGACCGGGGCGACCCGGCCGAGGCCCGGCGCCTGGCCGCCGAACTGGCCAACGGCTCGGCCCTGGCGGTGATCGGCCCGTTCTCGGCCGATGCCGGCCAGGCCGCCGCCGAGGAGCTGACCCGCGCCAAGGTCCCCGCCATCGCCCCCGCCGCCGGCTGGGCCGAAACCGTGGCCCGCGACGGCTGGGTGTTCAGCCCGCTCTACGATACCAAGGCCGAGGCCCGCTTCCTCGCCAATTACGCCCGCAACGTGATGGGCAACAAGCTGATGTCCATGGTGGTCGAGGACACCCCCTGGGGCCACGCCATGGCCGATTCCTTCGTCGAGACCTTCGTGCGCTTCGGCGCCCCGCCGCAGTTCCGCTTCGTATTCAAGCCCAATGGCGGCCCGGCCGAGATCGCCCGCCTGGTGGCCGAGTACAAGGCCAAGCGCGACGAGGCCGGCGCCCTGTTCCTGGCCGCCGACGAGGCCAGCGCCCCGGCGGTGGTCAAGGCGTTCAAGGACGCCAATCTGCGGCCGCAATGGTTCGCCCTGGGCCGCCTCGGCACCAACGCCTTCACCGAGGCCTTCGGTGCCGGCGGCCAAAGCTACACCAACGGCATCTACGTCTCGGCGCCGCTGCTGTTCGATACCGCCAACGAGGCGGCGCAAGGCTTCAAGGGCGCCTACCGCGACCGCTTCGGCGCCGAGCCCGACTGGCTGGCCGCCTACGCCCACGACGCCGCCAAGGCCATCGCCGACACGGTGCGCGACAAGGGCATCGGCAGCGGCGCCGGCGACATCGGACCCAAGCGCCAAACCATCCGCGACGGCCTGGCCGCCCGCGTCAGGCCCGAGGACGGCATCAAGGGGGTGACCGGCACCACCACCTTTCCCGACGGCCGCGCCCCCACCCCGGTGCTGATGGGCATCTACAACGGCGACAACCTGATCTCGGCGCTGACCCAACTGCAGCCCATCCCCCAGGGCGCGGTGTCCAACTACATCGAGGAGCTGCGCCAGGGCCGCGTGCTCTACGTCAACGACCGCTTCATGTACCGCACCAACGTGGTCTATGTCGGCCTGCAGGTGAAGGAGATCTCCGAGATCGACCTCGAGAAGGAGACCGCGCTCATCGACCTGGCTGTGTGGTTCCGCTACCGCGGCGAGTTCAAGCCGCAGGACCTGGTGTTCGCCAACGCCGCCGAGGAGATCAAGCTGGGCGAACCCGCCGACGAGGGCACCGTGGGCGACATGGCCTATCGCCTGTACCGCTTCAAGGGCCGGTTCAACATGAACTTCTCGGGGGCGCCGCGGTCCTATGGCAGCCACATCGTCGGCGTCTCGTTCCGCCACCACACCCTGAACCGCAACAACCTGCTCTATGTGGTCGATGTGCTGGGCATGCCCTCGGGCAACGCGCTGAAGGAGCGGCTGACCGAGGACAAGGTGCTGGCGGCCGGGCTGAACTGGGCGGTGGACCGCGCCTGGGTCAGCCAGGAGGTGGCGCTGGAGGACGCCCTGGGCGATCCCAAATATGTTGGCCACGGCTCGATCCAGCCGGATTTCTCGAAGATCGACTTGGGCATCGTCATCAAGCGCTCCAGCCTGTCGGCCCGCGACGTCATCCCCACCGAATGGTTCATCTACGTCGCCATCTTCGGCGCCCTCGCCTCGGTCTTCGCCATCGCCATGGAGACCAAGAAGTGGGGCCGCTTCTGGTACCTGCAATCGTTCGGCCTGCGGGCGGTGTTCTGGCCGCTGCTGCTGCTGGCCGGCGGCAGCCTGATCCTGGACCACGTCTACCAGACCCTGCCGCTGGCCCAGATCTGGGTGGCGGTGACCATTTACGACGTGCTGTGGTGGGTGATGCCGGCGCGGCTGGTGACCATGGCCATCTCGCGCTTCGCCTGGACGCCGCTGGAGGAGCGCTCGGGCAGGGCCATTCCCAACGTGGTGCGGGCGCTGGTGTCGTTCCTGATCTACGCCTTCGCCTTCCTGGGCATCCTGGCCTTCGTGCTGGAGCAGCCGATCACCTCGGTGCTGGCCGGCTCGGGCCTGCTCGCCATGATCGTCGGCCTGGCCATTCAGGCCAACCTGTCCAACGTGTTCTCGGGCATCGTCCTCAACATGGAGCGGCCGTTCGGGGTCGGCGACTGGGTCAAGATCGGCGCCGCCGAGGACGCCCACGTCACCGACGTGACCTGGCGCACCACCCGGCTGATGACGCGCTCGGGCATGTCCATCGCCATCCCCAACGCCAAGGTCTCGGAATCGCTGATCATCAATTACAGCGTCGAAGGCAAGGCGCGCATGACCATCCACCTCTACGTCGATCCCTCGCTATCCACCGAGGAGGTGCGCAAGGTGCTGCGCGACGCCCCGCTGGAATGCCCGGGCGTGCTGAGCGATCCGCCGCCCGGCGTCTATTTCGACGGCATCGTCGCCGCCGAGGGCGGCTGGCTGGCGCAGTATTCGGTGCTGTACTGGATCGCCGATTATTCCGGCAAGACGGCGGTGTCGGGCCGGGTGTGGGACGCCGTCTACCAGCGCCTGAAGACCGCCGGCATCCCGCTCGGCTCGGGCCTTGGCGCCCGCGCCGGCGCCGCCTTCGCCGCCATGCAGAAGGAGGAGGACGGCAGCCAGGTGGCCTTCCTGGAGAAGCCGGAATGGGAATTCGTGGAGAACAGCTTCCAGGACGAGATCGCCGGGCTGGCGAGCAAGACGTGACGCTCACACCCCCAGCGCCACCAACTTGCGGGCGTGGTCGGTCAGCGCCTTGTGGCGCCGCCCCCAGTCGTTGAGGTCGGCCATGCGGGCCGGCGGAATGCCGAGGCGGCGGGCGTATTCGCTCAGGGCCCCCGCCTCCTCGGGCTGCAGGCGGCAGTCGGAATAGGCGATCTGGAACAGCAGCAGCATCAGGGCGATGCGCGACCCGGGGGTGTCGAACAGCGACAGATCGGCCGGCTGGTGGAAGTCGGCCGGCGCCATCAGGTGGCCCACCCCCAGTTCGTGGCTGAGGTCGTGGATCACCTCGCGTTCCTCGTCACGCATCAGATGGTCGGCCAGCATCATGGCGTAGACCAGCTTGACGGTCGCCTTGCGCTGCTCGATCGAGAACTGCCGTGTCAGCATGTCCGCGCCCTCCCCGCCGCCCATTGTGGCGGCACCGGCGGCCGGGATCAACCGGCGCGCGGTCCAAAACCCGGACCCGGTTTTGCCGGCCGCCAAGTCATGATATCGTGGCGGAAACGGGCGGAAATGGGGCCGCCCGGCGCCTCCACGGGACCAGAGTGACTTCCAAGCCCGGACTGATCCACCAGCTGACCCTGCGCATCGCGGCCACGGTGGTCGTGGCGCTGGCGACCCTGACCGGCCTTTGGGTCGCCGCCGAGTACAGCCAGTTCACCGCCACCGCCGAGAAGGCGCGCGCCGATGGCGAGGAGCGGCTGCGCACCCAATTGCGCTACATCGTCGATGACGCCATCGCCCTGATCGAGGTGGAGCGGCGCAGCACCGAGGCGCGGGTCGAGCGGATCATCCGCGACCGTGTCGACGAGGCCCATGCCATCGCCGCCAACGTGGTGCGCACCGCCCCGCCCGGAGAACCCCGCGAGGTCGTCGCCGCCCATGTGCGCGAGGCGCTGCGGCCCATCCGCTTCAACGACGGACGCGGCTATTTCTTCGCCTTCGACATGGCCGGGATCGAACAGCTGTTCGCCGCCCGCCCCGAACTGGAGGGCAAGGACATGCTGGGCATGACCGGCGCCCGCGGCGAATTCGTGGTGCGCGATATGCTCGACATCGTCAAGGCGCAGGGCGAGGGCTTCTACCGCTACTACTGGACCCAGCCGGGCAAGCCCGGCGACGACCACCTGAAGATCGCCTACGTCAAGAAGCTGGAGGCGCTGGACTGGGTCATCGGCACCGGCGAATACGTCGAGGACATGGAGGCCGCCATCCAGGCCGAGATGCTGGCCCGGCTGTCCAAGCTGCATTTCGCCGACACCGGCTACCTGTTCGCCGGCCGCTTCGACGGCACCAGCCTGGCCGGTCCGCTGGCCGGGCGCAACGTGCTGGCGGAGGGGCCGCCGGAGGCGGCGGCGATAGTGGCGCAGCTGATCGACACCGCCCGCGCCGGCGGCGGACACATCGTCTACGACGTGCCCCGCAACATCGGGCTGGCGCCGGTGCGCAAGGTCAGCTACGTGGCGCCGGTGGCCGACTGGGACTGGTACGTCGGCACCGGGACCGCCCTCGACGCCGCCGAGGCGCTGATCGGCGCCGAGGCCGAGGTCCTGCGCCGGGGCATGCTGATCAAGGTCGCCATCGGGGCGGCGGTGGCCGTCGCCCTGCTGGGCGCCATCCTGGCCTTCATCCGCGCCGCCGCCATCCGCGCCGCCCGCGACACCGCCGACCTCGACCAGGGCCTGGCGGCGGCCTCGGCCACCTTGCTGCCGCTGGACGCCGAATCCCTGACCTTCGCCGAGCACCACCGCGTCGCCCTGGCCGCCAACCGCCTGATCGAACGGCGGCGCGAGGCCGAGGACGAATTGCGCGAGCACGGCCGCCAGCTGGAACGCATCAACGACGACCTGGAGCGCTTCGCCTACGTCGCCTCGCACGACCTGCAGGAGCCGCTGCGCACGGTGCGCCTGTTCCTGCAGCTGCTGGAAAAGCGCCTGGCCGGCAAGCTCGACGACGAATGCCGCGAATACATCGCCTTCGCCGTCCAGGGGGCCGAGCGCATGCGCGCCAACATCCTGGGCCTGCTGGCCTATTCCCGCGCCAACGCCGATGGCGAGCGGTCGATGCAAGTGGACGTGGCCGAACTGCTCCGCCCGGTGCTGGACGACCTGCGCGGCGCCATCGAGGCGGCCGGCGCGGCGGTCACGGTCGGCGCCATGCCCTCGGTCGCCGGCGAGCCCGCCCAGCTGGCCGCCGTGTTCCAGAACCTGATCGGCAACGCGCTGCGCTACCGTCACCCCGACCGCCCCCCCCGGGTCGAGGTCTCGGCGCGCCCCCTCGACGGCGGCGAGTGGGAATTCGCTGTCGCCGACAACGGCATCGGCATCCCCGAGGAATACCGCGAGGCGGTGTTCGAGCCGTTCCGCCGCTTCAACCAGCCCGGCTACGAATCCGGCACCGGCATCGGCCTCGCCTTGTGCCGCCGGGTGATCGAGAAGCACGGCGGCCGCATCCGCGCCCAATCGGACCATACCGGCACCACCATGATCTTCACCCTGCCGGGCTTCCCCCTCACCCCGTGACCTGCCGCCGCGCCGCCGGCGAATCCTGGACGTGCCGCCATGTTCCTGAGCCAAGCCATTCGCCGTTGCCGGAGTGCGTCATGATCGTCTTCGACCTGCGCGAGGAAGCGCGCCTGATCACCTACCTGTACCCCATCGGCGCCTGCGCCCTGGCCTTCGCGGCGGCGGCGCTGGCGCCGCTCCGCCTGCGCCGGCGCCTGCCCGAGGCGCTGGCCGACTCGGTGCGGCCGCTGGCGGTGATCTTCGGCCTCGTCACCGCCGGCCTGGTGTGGGTTGAATACGACGAACGCCGCCAGGCCGAGGCCCTGGTCGAACTCTGCCTGGCCGGCGGCTGCACGGTGGTGGAAGGCGAGGTCAGCGACGTCGAGCCGGTCCACAAGATATCCTCCGGCGGGCGCTACACCCAGGCGACCTATGGCGGCTATTTCCGCATCGGCGACACCCTCTTCGCCCACTACCCCCGCGACTTCTCCAGCTACAGCCCGGCCAACCACCTGCGCGACGGCGACCGCGCCAGGGCGTACCAGTCGGGCGAGACGCTGGTCCTGGTGGACCTGACCGATTGATCCCCATCACGCGCCGCATCCAGCTCGACGAGTCGGAAATCACCGAAACCTTCTGCCGCGCCTCGGGGCCGGGCGGGCAGAACGTCAACAAGGTGGAGACGGCGGTCCAGTTGCGTTTCGACGTGCGGGGCTCGCCCTCGCTGCCCGACGAGGTCAAGGCGCGGCTGGAGAAGCTGGCGGGGCGGCGCCTGACGCTGGAGGGGGTGCTGGTGATCACCGCCCAGGAGCACCGCAGCCAGGACCGCAACCGCGCCGAGGCGCTGGCCAAGCTGGTGGCGCTGATCCGCGAGGCGGCCAAGCCGCCGCCGCCCAAGCGCCGGCCGACCAAGCCGACCAAGGGGTCGCAGGAACGGCGGATGGACAGCAAGGCCAAGCGCGGCGCCACCAAGCGGCTGCGCGGCGGCCGGCCGGATCACGA